>PBVO01000087.1 GCA_002729015.1 Candidatus Poribacteria bacterium | reverse complement strand
CACACAAACATGAAATGGGAATTGTACTGATGCGTTCAACCACCAGTCACGCTTTTACTAAGTTGATGCGACAGAGTTTTCCTGAACAAACAAAAACGTTGGAACTCAATACATTTCTGTTAAACTATGTTCTCTCTAATCCTTTAGTTAACGTAGCTTTAATGAGTTTACAATCAATAGAGGATGTAGAATGGACAAACACTGTATCTGACCGTATCAGTGATCGGCTTGATCTGAAAGCTTTTCACTAACGTAAAAAGCCTGGATAGAATCAGGCCAAGTTGAGAAAATTGAATTCTAGAGATTGCAACCTCAATTCTTTGAGCTCAAGACACGTTTAGCATATTGGTGAATGCCTATTGCAATAGCTTCTGCTATTTGTTTTTGGTAAGAAGTTTCATTGAGTTTTATCGCTTCCACCGAATTAGAAACAAAACCAATCTCAACCAAAATGGCCGGTACTTTTGTACCCGTTAGTACAACAAATGGAGCGTGTTTTACCCCTCTATTCTTAGCCATTGTTTTTTCGATCAGTTGCTGCTGTACCATTTCTGCTAATTGTCGGCTTTCTTGAGTTTTACTACCCTTCAGGATAGTGGAAATCAAGCTTTCCAACTCCTTTATGTTCTGTTCCATTCCTTCATTTTCGCGTAGGGCAACCATTTTGGAAGTCTCATCAGAGCCAAGAGCGAGATAGTAGGTTTCAATACCCATTGCTTCCTCTTTACTGCTAGCGTTAGCATGTAAACTAAGAAATAAGTCGGCTGACAACCGATTAGCCAATTCTGTTCTTTCTCTCAAGGACACAGTTTGATCTGATTCGCGTGTCAAGTGGGTTTGGTAACCCAAAACTTCCAAGTGAGACTTCAACATGAGTGCAACTGTCAATACTATGGATTTCTCAGAGTTAAATAAACCAACAGCACCAGGGTCTCTACCACCATGTCCAACATCAATCACAACCGTTTTGACTCGTAAACCAAGTTGTTCAACCAAAGATGGTTTTTCTTGTAAATCAGGCAAAAATGGTACTTTAACAACTGACGATTCTGGTTCAATCACAACATCTGGAGGTGCCAGTGCGACTTTTTCTTTGGACTCGAATGTTTTTAGCTTTTGACTGTGATTTACTTCTTTCGTTGTTAAATCTAGTTGGTTTGCCAATTTCGTTTTGGTCGAATCAATCTCAATCAACGGTAAATCGACACGAGGTACGGTCAGTTTCTTTCTACTTTCTTCAGCCAAAAAAAAGACCTCAGATTCTTTCAAAGATTCATACAATTGAAAGGCATTCGTCATATTTTCTTGCTGTATATATATATCAATCAAGTCTTTTTTTACAAATGGTACTAGTCTGTGGTCAGGGAATTTTTGCAAAACAGTTTGGTAGTGTTGGATAGCTGCTGTTGGTTGGTTATATTGATGCGCATAGTAGCCCAACAAACATTCGACCTCTATTCGACGGGGGGAATCTGGGTAAGTATTCCTATATTCCTGTAGAACTTTCGTTGCTTTAGTAATTGCTACCCTATTATTGTTTTGTTGGCCCATTGCTATCCAGCACATCGCAGTCGCCCAAAGGGACTCTTGTGAAAATTTATCACTTTGAGCCTCAGTAATTTTTTGCCATTGCTGGATTAAAATGTACCACTCACGCTCAGAAGTGTTATTGTTGAACAGCATCTGTTGGTACTTGATGGATAAATTGTTCATTTGATGTTTGGGGTCAAGCCGTGAGACACAACTCGTAAAACCAAAAATCATCACCAAAAATAACCAGAAGCAGGGAATACTAGGTATCTTTTTCATTAAATATTGTAGCCAAAGGCTAGGTAGTGTGAACTAGTTGATGAATTGCATTAGTCAGAGCTACAAACTCAGAAATTGATAATGTTTCACCACGTCTATTGGAATCAATCGACACTTTTTTCAATGCTAAGTCGAGGGTTTTCATGTCAATTTGAACGTTACTAGCCTTAACTGAGTTTCGCAACATCTTCCTTCTAGTATGAAAGCAACCTTTTACTACTTCTCGAAACAAAGATATATCAGAAACGCAAAACTGAGGTTGAATTTCAGATCGCGTTCTTAGCGATACTAAGCTTGAATTAACTTTAGGGGCTGGGAAAAACTGTTGTGGTTTTAATGTAAGTTCAATTTGACACTCTGTGTGTAGACCTGACCAAACAGTCAATGAACCATATGCTTTACTGCTTGGGCTAGCTGATAGACGAGCAGCGACTTCCTCCTGAACCATCAGAACCAGACTTTGTAGTTGTGAGTAACCTAACAATCGCCATAAAATTGGGCCCGAAATATTATAAGGCAAGTTAGCTACAACCTTGTTAATCCCACTAGATTGAATCAGCCCGTGTAAATCTAACTTTAAAACATCTCCATGAATCAAAACTAGATTCTTACTTGTAGAAAATCGCCTCTTCAGCTCATTATACAAGTAAGAGTCAATCTCAATAGCTACTACTTGCTTGGCTTTCCCTAATAGTTCTTGCGTTAAAAAACCAAGACCTGGTCCAATTTCAAGAATAATATCGCTGGAAGACACGTTGGCGACATCAGAAATTTTAGGTGGTATATTTGCATCAATCAGGAAATTTTGCCCAAGTTTCTTTTTTGGTGAGCGTCCAGTGCGGTNGATGAAATTTAGAATTTCTTCCGTCAGGCTGCTCATAACTTATTCAGCAATTTCAATTGACTAGAGTTTAGGTTTGATAAAATCAAAAATATTTTCTGCTACTTCCTTTTTGGACATCACNGGTAATTGGTAACTATTTTCTTTATCGATTAGTGTAACAACGTTGGTTTCGATATCAAANCCTGCTTCTGGATCCGTTATGTCGTTAGCAACAACTAAATCACAATTTTTGGATTTTAATTTCAGTTTGGCATTCTCAGTCAGGTTTTCAGTTTCGGCGGCAAAAGTGATTAATATTTGTTCCTTNTTCTTTTTTTTTCCTAAATCTGCAGCAATATCAATAGTCGGTTGAAGCAACAAAGTNAGTTCGTTNACTGAGGATGATTTCTTAATTTTCTGATTAGATACGGTTTTAGCTTGATAGTCAGCAACAGCCGCAGCCATGATGATCACATCAACTGAATCCATTTTGGACATAACTGCTTGATATAACTCATTAGTCGTTTGGGTAAAAATTGGGCTAATACCAGTAGGAGCTTCAATCGAAACCGGNCCACTAATTAGTGTTACTTCTGCCCCTCGTTGATGGGCTACTTCAGCAATCGCATAACCCATTTTTCCACTTGATCGATTAGTAATAAATCGAACAGGGTCTAGGTACTCACGAGTGGGACCAGCTGTTACAAGTACTTTTTTCCCGGATAAATCAGTCCTACCAGTGGGTGGATTCTTCATAAGTACATCTTCAATAGCAGATAAAATGACTTCTAACTCATTCAACCGGCCAACGCCTTCATAACCACAGGCCAACATACCAGAAGCTGGTTCCACCACTTTGAGGCCCTGTGGTTCTAGTTGCCGTTTTAACCTTTCCATATTAGCTCGCATCGCAGGATGTTGATACATGTGTCCATTCATTGCAGGTGCGACCAAAGTTGGACAATTAACAGAAATAGCAATAGTTGACAGAGCATCATCTGCTATTCCGTTTGCCATTTTTCCTATAATGTTTGCAGTTGCCGGTACAACCGCCAGTAGATCAGCTTGGTCGGAGAGGTCGATATGATACGGCTTCCAATTATCGCTGAGATGAAAAAGGTCGACCAAAACTGGTTGTCGTGAAATAACTTGAAACTGTAGCGGTTGGACCATCTTGGTTGCGTTATTGGTCATTACCACATGAACGTTGGCATCTCTTTTCACTAACTGGCTGACCAAATCAAGNGACTTATGAATTGCCACACCACCTGTTACACCCAGAATAATATTCTTTCCTNTCATACTAAGAAACCACGGACGGGATTTGTTGTTTAATAGATTGAACCAAATTTTCGTCGATTCTGAATCTATCCGCTTCTATTATTTTTATTAACTGTTGAATCGCTATGGGTATTTGATCGTTGACTACACAATAATCGTAATATGTAACAAGATCAAACTCAGTTTTCGCTCTTTCTAGGCGTTGGTTTAGTTCAAATTTTGTTTCAGTTTNTCTTTCTTCAAGTCGTTGTNGCAGAATTNGAACTGATGGTGGCAAAATGAAAATTAGCAAACACGAAAGACCCAATTTTTTTAATTGAATAGCTCCATCAACGTCAATAGTCAAAACAATATCTTTGCCAACTCGTATGGTTGATTCAAGTATAGACCTTAGGGTGCCGTAGTAATTCTCTCCGTATTTGGTCCATTCTACTAAACCATTTGTTTCAATTAGCCGCTCGAATTCAGATTTAGGTAAAAAATGATAATCTACACCATCGGTTTCACCACTACGAGGTAACCGGGTAGTGGCCGAAACCGAACGAACGATACTTGACGAATGCTCTAGTAACGTCTCAACTAAAGTAGTTTTTCCAACACCGGAAGGACCAGAAATTACGATAATTCTTCCTTGTTTTTGAAGTTCTTCTATCACTTAGCATTTTCCCCATCGTGATTCTGATTATAGCACGCTCCAAATTAGCAATTCAATCGCAGCTTGACCCTTCTATCCCAGAGTGCTATTATTGCTTAATGCCTTCCTGCAATCCGAACGGTTCAATCACACCGAAGTCGCTCTACATCCATATACCATTTTGTGCTACCCGCTGTTACTATTGTGACTTTAACACTTATACTTTCGATAAAAAATTGTCCGAAAATTATTTAATTGCTATAGAGAAAGAAATGAAACTGTATTCAACAGATATGGCTAGGCGACCTGAGTTGGATACAGTCTTCATTGGTGGGGGAACTCCTTCGATCTTGTCTTCATACGATTTAGAGATACTATTTAATCTACTACACCAGTACTTTCAACTGACTGACGACACAGAACTAACAGTTGAATGCAACCCAGGAACNGTAGACAANCAAAAATTGANGGTTATGAAATCATTTGGAGTTAATAGGTTGAGCTTCGGTGTCCAAGCTATGCAGGATGTAGTTTTGGAACGAATTGGTCGTATCCATACTGTTGGCTCAGTTTATGAAAGTTATGATCTGGCGAGGAAAATTGGTTTCGATAATATTAATTTAGACCTAATTTTTGCCCTGCCTGACCAAACCATGCAGCAGTGGCAAGAGTCAGTACAAAAAGTGATAAGACTCTCGCCTGAACATGTTTCATCNTATAACCTAACCTTGGAGCATGGCACCCCTTTTTACGATCAATGGAAACAAGGNAANTTGAAATTAGTTGACAACGAGCTGGAAGCGAAAATGTACCAATTATGCATTGATCACTTGGTTAGTGAAGGTTATCAACATTACGAAATTTCTAACTTTGCNCAATCGGGACGGAAANCCAAACACAATCTGGTCTACTGGTACAATGAAGCCTATTTTGGTTTAGGAGCTGGAGCGTGTGGATACATAAATGAGTATAGGTATACCAACATCAAAGGTATAAAGGAATACATACTAGCAGTCGATAGAGGTAAACCTATAGCCAATCAGGAACGGCTGAAGGAGCAACAGCGCAAAGCAGAAACGATCATGTTAGGTTTGCGAAAACTGGCAGGAATCGACCAAGATCAATACCAAAATCAGTTCGGTGAATCGATNCAAACTGAATTTGGTTCTGTTATTGAACGTTTTCAAAATCTGGGTTTGTTACATTGGTCAAATAATCGACTCCAACTGACANCTGAAGGGNTAATGATGGCTGACGCAGTATTTGTGGAATTTATCTGATGGGGCATGTCAATTTTGTTTTAGTTGCTGGTATTATTTTCGCTGGAGTCATCGAACCGAGACAATACGAAATAGCAATTAGCCTTTCTATAGTTAGTATTCTTTCGACCATGCTTATCNCTCCAATATTGGCCCACATTTATTGCAAAACGTTTCTTTCATTTTTGCCGAATGATCGCCAAAAGCGGATTCAAAGATCCTATGACATAAAAAAATCCTTGGTCGTTTTTGAAATACTCATATTAATAGGTTATGTACTGAATCTCTACTTTATGGGTTATCCTTACAACTTGTTTGGCACCAGTCTATTACTTTCCTTCCTAATTACCGAGATCGTAATTTCAATTTTGCCATTGTTGATGGGTATAATTCTGATTCGCATAGTAGCGTTTGAATTCGACCAACAGGCGCAAATTGGTATAAGAAATAGCACTCAACTGTCAAAAAATCGGAACGAGATGTTTAATCTTCAGACTAAGTTGCTGCTACTGCCGTTAGTACCGATGTGTTTGTATTATGTTGTCCTTGACAGTATCGTTTTTATGCCAAAATCGGTTCATCTTTTTTTGGAAGCACATCCTTGGATATCTCTCTTCTTAATGGCTTCAACCATATTGGCTGTCTTTATCTACGCTCCCTTNCTACTTGGATTACTTTGGCCTACATATCCTCTTGAAAACGAGAAATTAGCAAATCGACTCAGGGAATTCGCACNCCAAAATGGAATTAAATACGGAGGTATTGTTGTTTGGCGAACAGGTTCCTTAAAGATCGCTAATGCNGCTGTGGCCGGACTTCTGCCTAGGTCAAGAAAAATTTTTCTGACNGACACACTACTNGAGAATTTTTCTACAAGGGAAGTTGAAACAGTTGTGGCACACGAATTCGGCCACATTCACTATAAGCATATTTGGACCTACTTTGCTTTTTCACTAACTTATTTTTTTTCTTACCCTCTATTTTACATGGTGATTGGTGAACCAATTTTAAAATTGTTTGACCACTCACCATTTGCATTGGCTTTTTATACCATCGCATTCTTATTAATGTTTTTTGTTCTTATTTTCCCCTTTCTTTCTCGTCGTTTTGAACATCAAGCCGACTTGTATGCAATTAAAACTACTCAACAGCCAACATGGTTTAAGCAAGCCCTATGGCATTTGGGAGGAATTAATTTTGTTCCACCATCTGCTAGATGGTTTGTGCGTCTTTTCTCTACACATCCGTCAATCGAGAATCGACTGGAATTTATTGACCGCGCTTGCTCTGACGATCCCTCAACACGTCGTTATGAGCGATATTTAATAGAAGCCAAAATCTTACTAGTCTTGCTTCCCTTGTTGATATATCTAACTCGAATAATAAATTTAACTAGCATTTATTGAAGATTTGACTCAACAACTAATCAAACAAAAAACAAGCAAAGCTAACTCGTCTTTTTATTCTTGTTTGCCGAATCTTTTTTGAAATTTTGCCTTCATATGGTATGCTAATGAAGCAAAAAGACGTGAGATTTCGCGTTTTTTTTAGGCTGAGATTGGGTTTGCCAATTTTTTACAACTTAGCCAACGATTAGTAGTTCTGGTCAAATGGAGCCAACATGTTCAACAAGAAAATAGTAGTTTCAGCCAATGAACACCATAGGAACAGTTGTCCTGTAATTACTAGTATCGAACCGATCAATGGTATAAATGATGGTCCGGTCATCTTAACTGAGCCAAACGGCCAGAAAATATTTGGTCAGTATGAGGTGCTCCACGGCAAAGGCGAGTTGTGCTGGGTTTTAGATGATTTGCCAGCTCATACAACACGCACCTACCAATTAACCCAACCGGATTCTGGTATAACCACTACCGGTGTCACTTTCACTGAGAAAGATCAGACAATCGTTGTTAACATTGACAGCCGGCACTTCACTACATTTCGTTATGATACTCACCAATACCGACCTTATTTTTTCCCTGTTCTTGGACCAGACGAATGCCAGGTGACAAGAGGCGAAATCAGCTCTGAATCGAAAGATCACGTACATCATCGATCTCTTTATGTTGCCTACGGAGAAGTTAATCACACAGATTTATGGAGTGAAGGTCATCATGCAGGGCGTATTGTACACCAGTCTTTCAGTCAAAAATCAGAAGGAGTAGTGTGCGGTAAAATTTATACCCGAAATAGTTGGAATGATAAAGATGGAATACCAATAATGTCGGACATTCAAAATTACCGACTTTATGCTCTGCCAGCGGGTCGTTCCATAATTGACTTAGATCTCACTTTCCTAGCAGATCAAGGCGATGTATTTTTTGGAGATACTAAAGAAGGTGGAATTATTACCGTCAGGGTTAATCCACAAATGAATGCATCCAATCCTAGTGGAAAAATTGAAAACTCTTTTGGTGGCATTAATGAGGATGAGACTTGGGGAAAAAAAGCACACTGGTGCGACTATTCCGGTATTGTGGATGGCATACCGGTTGGCGTATCTCTTTTTGATCATTTGTCAAACCCCCGGTATCCAACCTACTGGCATGTTCGAAACTACGGGCTGATGGGAAGCAATATCTTCGGTGGTGGAACTTTTGAGTCAGATCAAAGAAAAGATGGTTCCTACACATTGCCTCAAGGACAAGAAATGAATTTTCGATTCCGTGTGTATATACACTACGGAGATGCTACTGAAGGAAAAGTCGGACAGCATTATCATGACTTTATCAACCCACCGAGTGTCGTTATTCAATAACAATAGTCGTAGTAAACATAGTCGTAGTAAACTATAATGACCCGTTTATTTCGCATCGCATTGTTTCTTTTGATTGCTTCGGTAGTAGGATTACTATACTATGTTTCCAAAAGCCCACAAGTAGGTTCAGCAAAATCTAGATCTATCATTACCCACGAAATTCAATGTTCTGATGGTAGTCGTATGATTTTTGTTCCGGCCGGTGAATTTTATATGGGATCAACAAAAACCGAGATAAATTCCATGCCGGAAGGTTTTAGGCCGAATATAGAACATTATGCTGATGAAATGCCCCAAACCAAAGTTTATGTAGATGATTTTTACATTGATAAGTTCGAAGTCACTAACGCTCAATACAATGAGTTTGTGTCTCAAACCGGTTACCCTCCACCTTACTACAGTCATGATTTAGCCAAACCCTATAATTGGTCAAGCGGGACTTTCCCAGTTGGAACTGCTAACCACCCAGTCGTTCTAGTCAGTTGGCAGGACGCTTATGCCTATGCGCGGTGGGCAGGTAAACGTCTACCAACGGAAACCGAATGGGAGAAAGCCGCTCGTGGTACAGACGGCCGCATTTATCCTTGGGGTAGCGACTGGAATGGTAGCAAATGTAACAATGCAGAAAGAGTTGCTGGCCGTCCTCTGAATTCCTATACCGCTTGGCGGGGTTTTGCAGAAATTCAACGAACAAAGCTGGAAGGAGCTGTTAGTGGTCCTTGGAATATCCTTAACTTTACTCCATCAGCGCAACCGATCACTGTTTATGCTGATGATACACGGCTCAAACACTTACAACCAGTTGGTAGTTACCCCGAAGGCCGCAGTCCTTATGGAATTCATGACATGGCAGGTAATGCAATGGAATGGTGTGCTAACTGGTACGATCCTAAATTGCTAACTCGAATTAAGTCGGATAGCCAGATCACTAATTATCAAGGTACTTATCGCTCAGTTAGGGGCGGATCTTGGATGCGACCACTGGACGATCAACGTACCAGTGCACGTGACGCTTGTCCACCATCAGGATATCTCAGTGTCAAGGAAAAAAATGAACAAGGTAAAATGCAAACCTACAGTTGGCCAATTGTTGCGATTGGGTTTCGTTGTGCGATGGATGTTGATGATGCAAAGCGCATGGGATTAGGCCAAGGTTTGCCCAAAAGCATGGAGTAGTGTATATATCATGATTATTGGTGTATTTTCAGACAGCCACGACAACATCGAAAAAATTAAAAAAGCTGTATCGTTCTTTAATGGCCGGAAAGTCGATTTGGTTGTCCATGCTGGTGATTTTGTCGCTCCTTTCGCTATTGCTCCAATGGAAGAACTGAATTGCCAATTGGTTTGCGTGTTTGGGAATAATGATGGAGAGCGAATTGGTCTATACAATCGCCTTAAAGATCTTGGTGAAGTCCACAATAATTTAGCTGATATTGAGATTGATGGAAGAAGAATATGTGCGGTCCACTACCCTGAGTTGGCTGAACCTATTGCACTTAGTGGTCTATATGATCTCGTTATTTACGGCCATACTCACAAAATAGACATTAGAACTATTCGAGCAAAAACCAACCAAAGCGAAACCGTCTTGCTTAATCCGGGTGAAACTGGTGGTTGGGTGACAGGCCGATCAACATTAGCTACCGTCGATTTAAATTCTATGTTAGTCGAGATTTTCGATTTGTGATTTTGGTCATTTGTGTTTAAAAATTGATTAATTCGACGCCGTCTGCCTAAACCCAAAGCTTATTTTCCTTTGTTCAGTAGAAAATCATCCGCTAGAAATAGTGTAAATACTCACAAAATAGTCTCTGCTGAAACAGGATTCACCAAATGACGTTACTTTCTGTTAGGAGTTCAATCTTATAACTTAAATTTGTGGCAATTAAATTCTAAAATTTGGTTGATTGAACAAGGGGGAGTTAGTGCCAGAAGACGAAAAAACGGAAGATGCGAGTCAAAGGCGAATTGACCAAGCTAGGGAAAAAGGTGATGTTCCGAAGAGTCGGGAATTGAACTCAGCCATTGCTCTGCTCTTGGGATTACTAACGTTACGATTTTTTGCACAATTTTCTCTGGGTGGCTTGAAAGATATTAGTGTATACGCGTTCTCTCAGCTCAATTACATTTCACCTGATCCACAGACTTTACAAGCAGGGTTTGTACAGGTGGTTTTGCGGATGTTGCTCATTGTGGCACCGATTTTAATGGCAATGGCGGTAACAGGAATCCTGACGAACTTCCTGCAGGTAGGAGCTCTTTTTTCTCTCGAAGCACTATCTTTTCAATTTAACAAACTTAATCCACTGTCTGGACTAAAGCAGATTTTCTCTCGAAACGGCCTTGTCGAAACACTGAAAGCAATTCTAAAGTTTACTATCATTGGCGTTGTTGTGGTAATAACAATTATGCAAGAGGCGCCAAGTTTCCAGACAGCTGGTTCAAAATCGACTGATGAGTTACTAATCTACCTCGGTAGTCTAACATATAAGGTTGGTTTTCGAGTTGCACTTTCGTTATTGTTTCTTAGCATAATAGATTTCTTTTATCAGCGATGGAGCTATGCTCAAAAATTGAAAATGTCACACCAAGAAGTCAAAGAGGAGCAAAAAGAATCCGAAGTTTCACAGGAAGTAAGGTCTCTGATTCGCCAACGACAAATGAACGCATCACGCCAGAGAATGATGCAAGATGTTCCAGAAGCTGACGTGGTTATTACAAATCCAACTCATATTGCTATAGCTGTCGTTTATGATCAAGATCGGTCGCAAAGTCCATTGGTTGTGGCCAAAGGTGCGGGTAAAATTGCTCGACGGATTAAGGAAATAGCGTTCGAGAATGAAGTGCCTGTTGTAGAGGATAAACCCTTGGCTTGGGCGTTATACGAAATTGAATTAGGCGAGAGTATCCCCCATGATTTATTCCAACCTGTGGCAGAAGTGTTGGCACGTATTTACCAAGCCCGAAATAGAAGGACCGCATAAAGAATATATTATGCGAATTTAACCGACTTCTCCAAATGAAAAGATAACACCAATGAATAACGTTGGCACATTACAAGTCCCAGCCCTGTCTCGGTACGGCGATCTCTTCCTAGTTGCTGGTATCATCTCAATCTTGTTAGTAATCTTAATCCCACTTCCTGCATTTTTGTTGGATATGTTACTAGCAATCAATGTCTCTTTGTCTTTAATCGTATTACTACTAGTTTTATACACGCTACAACCTGTCGATTTTTCGGTTTTTCCTTCTCTATTGTTGGTTTTAACACTTTACCGTATTTCACTCAATGTAGCTTCAACTAAATTGATTTTGACAAAAGGTCATATTGGTGACCAGTCAGTCGGAAAAATTATTGCTGCTTTTGCCGGTATTGTTATTCGTGGTGATTATGTAGTTGGATTTGTAATTTTTGCTATTCTGACTATTATACAGTTTGTGGTGATTAATAAAGGTTCTGGTCGAATTGCAGAAGTAGCGGCTCGCTTTACCTTAGATGCTATGCCAATGAAGCAGATGGCAATTGACACTGATTTAAATGCTGGTTTACTAACTGAAAGCGAAGCTAGTGAACGACGTGTAGCAGTAACAACAGAAGCTAATTTTTATGGAGCAATGGACGGTGCTGCAAAATTTGTTCAAGGTGATGCAATTGCTGGCCTAATTATCACCGCAGTCAACATAATTGCTGGCTTGATTGTCGGCGTAGTTCGACATGGAATGGAGTTGACTGGTGCTAATGGTGCAGTTCAGCGCTATACTTTATTAACTATCGGAGACGGGCTAGTTAGCCAGCTACCTTCGTTGATCATTTCTATTGCCTCTGGGATTTTGATTAGCCGAAGTTCCGAGAGTAGTAACTTTGGTCGGTCTTTGGCTGCCCAATTTTTACTTCAGACACGACCACTCTATATTTCTTCTGGAGCTTTGGCTTTACTNGGTATNACNCTCGGTTCCTCAGCTTTNTTTTTNTTGTCTGNANTTATNGGTGGGNCNGCATANNTTTCTAGCCGAGTCGAAACAGNNGAGCTNGAAGAACTACCACCAGCCCAAGATGANGAAACNCCAGAGGAAGACTTAACGCCNATTGAACANGCTTCGGNCGATTTNGAGGTNGAGCCAATCCANCTTAATGTTGGCTATAATATAATTCCGCTCATCACNCCTTCTGAGGGTGGNGACATGCTAAACCGAATTAAGCAAATTCGTTCNACCCTAGCTCAAGAACTTGGAATTGTACTACCACACATTCGCATTCGGGATCAGGTAGACCTAGCAGCTGGTGGTTATATCATTATGATTCGAGAAGAACCAATGGCCGAAGGCGAGTTGCGGGTCAACGATTTTTTGGCTATGGATGTCGGTTCAGTGGTCGAAGAAATTGATGGTATACCAACTGAAGAACCTGCAAATAATCAACCTGCATTNTGGATTACTGAAGAGCAAAGAGAACAAGCACTCGTTGCCGGATATCTAGTTATTGAACCCTCAACTATTCTTGCTACTCATCTACTTGAAACTATCAAAAAGCATGCAGATAAATTACTGACACGACAGGATGTTCGAAACTTATTGGATCGTGTCAAAGAGACAAATGAGGTTCTAGTAGAAGAAGTCACAACCTCCTCAATTGGATTAGGATTAATACAAAAAGTCTTACAAACTCTACTAAAAGAGGGAGTTTCTATTCGAGATTTAGTACTGATTNTAGAAGCCATTGCGGACCATGCAGCAACTTCACAAGATGTCGTTTTATTGACTGAAGCTGTTAGGCAAAGAATTGGCTCTCAAATTTGTCGCCAATATCAATCATCAGAAGGTGAGCTCGAATATGTGGGTTTGGATGAACAGGTTGACCAAATTATTCGATCAGCTATAACACAAACCGAGACAGGCCAATTTGAGTTTATGCCACTAGATCCAAACTTAGCATTGGAACTAGTTAATGCCATTGCTAATACCGTAACACAAGTTTCTGGTCTACATGCGATCCCATTAATTCTCTGTTCTAGTTCAGTAGTACGTGCCTACTTATCTCAATTCATTAGTATCCAGTTTCCAACACCAATTCCAGTATTATCCATTGAAGAAATCCCGGCCACTGTTCCATTAAACGAGATTGGTCGAGTTGAGTTAGGGATTTCGTAAACNAGAAAGCAAATGGCAACTAGAATTCATAAAATATATGGCCGAAC
Source organism: Candidatus Poribacteria bacterium (assembly GCA_002729015.1). The sequence goes on along the minus strand of PBVO01000087.1, from coordinate 11,067 downwards.
TCCTAAGGAAGTTCGNCAAAAAGCACGGAAAGAATTTGGAGAAGACTTTAGTGTTGTNAAAATGAACCGAGTTTCAGGAAAAAGCTTACTGAAGCCAGATAAGAATTCAAACTATGAGCTGATTATTGCAATCGAAAGTGAAGTTNAAACCACTGCACCTCTCGTTAGAACCAAAAAAAAATCACCCGACCCTACGAATCTGAAAGATGCAATCAGTCGGGTGAATACATTATTATCAGCTAATGCTTACACACANCAAATGGAGGAAAAACAAGATCGACACTCAGTCGAGATTTCAACCAAGGATTTTGAAATGCAAGGCGAATCCTCTCATGTTCCTTACGCAGATCCACCTGATTTTGCAGAAGGAGACAATAATCGTAAACAAGCAGGAGAAATTAGTCGGCCTAATAACTCATCCGATCTTTATACTTATTTAGGATCAGAGTTAACAGAAATTCGCGATGTTCTACATATTTTACTCAACAATGTAAAAACTAGCGATATCCCTGATTTACCCGATGAAGTAACCGGATTATATCAAAAATTTCTCAAACACGATGTCGATCAAACTCTTGCCTATGATTTAGCTGAAGCCATGGAGGACTGTTTTCATGACGAGAAAGGCCGCTCAATTCACCAACANCTGACAGCTCTATTGAGAAAAATTGTTAAGACTTCTGGTGGAATTCAGTTTAAAACGTCCCCAACAGTGGTNGCATTAGTTGGTCCTACGGGTGTTGGAAAAACAACTACCATTGCTAAGTTAGCTGTCCAATATAAATTCAAAGGTAAAAAAGTAGTTTTAATTACCACNGATGACTTTCGTATTGGTGCTATTGAGCAGTTGACTACATATGCCGAAATCTTATCTCTACCAATGGAAGTGGCACATGAACCTGAAGAATTGGAAGATAAAATNACCCANCACAATTCGGCGGATTTGNTACTNCTCGANACNCCAGGTCGAAGCCAACTGGACCAACCACGTATTCGNTCGATTGAGTCATTTCTCAATTCAGCCTGTCCAGATGAAACACACCTGTTAATCAACATGACCACTCGTAACCAAGATATCCAAAGTATGATCAGTCGGTTTGGTTCTTTGGGAGTTGATCGNCTAGTGTTTACTAAGTTGGATGAAGCCAATTGCCTTGGACCTATCCTTAACAGTAGCCTGCGCTTCAAGAAGCCAATATCCTTTTTCACTACTGGACAGGATGTCGCTGGTGATATTGAGATTGCAAGTCATAATCGTATGGCNACTTTTCTGTTACGTGGATTTCAAGCACGAGTAAAAAAAGCAAAAAAGCAAAAAAGCAAAANAGNAAAAAAGAGTAAAAGTAAAGCTTAGGTAAGATGAAGGAGGCAGAAATTGAAAAATGATCAGGCCACACAACTTCGTCAACTAATTCAAGCCAAAAAAAAATCTGCTGTCGTACAATCACAGCAGTCGGCTCGTTCGATGTCAACATCTCGAAAAGCGCAGTTGGATACGAATAAGAGTCAACCACTTGAAAGTTCACTGAACGGATTAAAAACTATCGCTATTACTGGAGGCAAAGGTGGTGTAGGAAAGACAAATATGTCGGCTAATTTAGCTGTATCTATGGCTCAGCTAGGTTTCCGTGTTGGTATCTTGGATGCCGATCTTGGCCTAGCCAACATTGACGTACTATTTCGCTTGACTCCTAAATACAATTTGAGGCATGTCTTAACCGGCGAGAAACGGATTGACGACATCATACTCCCAGGTCCATTAGGCATTTCTATTATTCCTGGCAGCTCTGGAATTCAAGCATTAGCAGATTTACCGGCTGGTATGAGACAAATTTTAATTCAAGAGCTAGGTCGACTAGAAGAGTTAATCGATTACCTGATTATTGACACACCAGCAGGTATAGGGGATAACGTGTTGAGTTTTGTTCTGTCAGCTGACTTGATTTTAGCTGTTACAGAACCAGACCCAATGGCTTATACGGACGCATATGCTTTAATCAAAACGATTTCCCGCCGGAAATTGAATCAGACGATCTACTTGGTCGTAAATAAAGTTAGAAGTATGGCGCAAGGTCAAGAAGTATATGAAACGTTGCAAACAGTTAGTCAACGTTACCAACTCAGTATTCGCGGTATTAACTATATGGGTTATATCCCATACGAAGCTAAAATAAGAAATGCACTTTTTCTAGGCAGTCAAAAACCCTTTGTCTTAGAACACCCCAACACTCGAGGTGCAAAATGCTTTCAGAATTTGGCAAAGAAATTGCTCTACCATCTCCGTCGGATCTCGAGAGGGAAAATCGAGCGGGATACCCAGGATTTTTTTTCTCAGGTACTGACCAATAATTCCGACTAACTTTCCGGTTAGCGAAAACAGGGGTAATTAAATGCTACCAAAAAACTGGATTGCTAAAAAAGTAGGTCATGCACTTAGTGTCTGGGCTAGTTGCACTACGATTCTCATTAGCCATTCGGCTCAAAATACTTTCGACACTATTTTTGTCAGGGCAATAATTGGCTTTTTAGTCTTCGGTCTATTAGGCTATATCGGTGGACGGCTAATCGAGCAGTCGATGCGGCCTGAACTCTCATTTATCTATAAAGATGATTGGCTCGATAATACACCAAGCGGTAATTTGCAAAACAATGTTGACCGAAATCGGATTGAAAATTAACCCGCAGATCCATGAAGAAACTTTTGTCTAGGAATAGGTCAAGATGGATCAGTTAGACCAGCTCTGGAATGAATATAAATTTGGTGGAAATGAAGAAGCACGTGAAAAACTGATTACCGATTTCGTACCAATTGTTAATACAATTGCTCGACGCTTAGAAATTTATGCATCGTCTTCTTATGGCTTTGAAGATCTAGTTAGTGTCGGCCTAATGGGTTTATTGGACGCTATTGAAAAGTTTCAACCTGGAAAAGGGGCCATTTTCAAAACTTATGCTTGGCACCGGATACGTGGAGCAATTCTGGATGAGATACGGGCGTTAGATTGGGTGCCGCGATCAATTCGAGACAAGGCAAGTCAATTAGAAAAAGCATATCAAGCTGTCAGGCAGAGGACTGGACGTGCAGCCGAAGAATTTGAGGTTGCAGAAGAACTTGGTATCTCACAACAGCAATTACAAGAGACACTAGCCGAAGTCGGCTGCACTTCAATATTAACAATTGAAGATTTAATGACAGACGAAGAAAATGAAGAAATAGTAAACGACTGGTTAGCAGATCCCTACGCTGTCGATGTGCAAGAACAAATTGAGTTACAGGAAAACAAAGAGATTTTAGCAGAATCCATTGATCAACTACCGGAAAAAGAAAAATTAGTTGTGAGTTTGTACTATAATGAAGAAGCAACTATGCAGGAGATTAGCTTGGTTCTAGGCATTACTGTTGGTCGGGTTTCTCAACTTCATTCTAGTGCTATTGTACGTTTACGGAATGCACTAAAGCCACCAGATTAAAACAACCCATTACTTATCTTATTGGTCTTGAAAAGGTGCGTCGAGAAACGACTCGTATAGAAAGAGATTTTAATCAGCAGGATAGTCCATTTAAAATTGAAGGTAATTTATTCATTCAAGGGGACGTTCTCGAAAAAACCGAAATTCAAGTTGGTGGCGATTTGAGAGTATCGGGTATCATTCAGAGAGCCAAAATAGAAACTAATCGACATCTTGTCGTAGGCCAAGGAGTTACCGATCGAAGTGAGGTTAAGGTCAACGGGTCAGTCAAGTCTGGTTTTATAGAAAATAGCGTTGTCCATAGCCGTGGGGATATAATCATCCAAAATAGTGTTATGCGGGCTACGTTACATGCTGGACGAAATATTCTCTTATCAGATGGTGTTATGATTGGTGGCTCCGCGTCTGCAACTGAAAAAATTGTTATTCAGAAACTTGGCTCGTCAGCAGGGGTTCCGACATATCTATCTGTTGGTATACATCCCAAAATTCGAATCAAATACGGTGAAATTCAATCTCGGATTGAAGAAATAGACAAGGAATTACAACTTCTGGCTAAGAACATTAGGTTTCTGGAAGAAACAGACATCAATGATTCCACTTCTCAGTCTTATCAAAGTTATCTTCAGCTACCACAGATCAAGTCAAAACAGAAAAAATATCAGCGACAATGGCTGTTAGCTAAAAAAAATCTACATCAACTGCTAACTTTAGCTGAATCTCGGTGGCCAGATAATCCACATGTATTGGTCCGCGATACTGTCTTTGAAAAAGTACAAATCAGTATTGGATGGAACCAATTTTTGACAACCGAAATTCTTAAAAAAGTAGCTTTTAAATATAAAAATGACGCAGTCTGTATCGTGAATTTGGCTTAAATCAATCGGAATGAGATGGAAATATAACCTTCTTTGCAGTAGATATTTTCTTTGGGTCATGTTCGTTGCATTGCTGTTCTGTTCAGTTCGCATACTCGAATGTCAATCAGCGGGTAATCAGCTTGAGGATATCGATTTAAATGAAACAGGAGGAAAGTTTGTTGCTATTTTTAGTAATCCTTTCAGTTTCAATGAAGAGCATACACCAAACCGTGGGTACTTGAAAATCCAAGTCAGTAATACCCGTTGCACAAAGTTCCTCGAAAGAAAAGAAAACCGACACTGGAGTGAGTCTAAATGGGTAATATATCGCGATCCTGATTCACCAGTAAATCGAGCTTCGATTAGTCAGGAAGGCTCAGATGTAGTTATTAGTCTGCACCATTCGCTCAATTATGAACTGAGGTATTCGTCCAGTGATCAGCCTCGTAAGTCAACACGTAGTGAAATGCGTCCGGGAAAATCTGTTTTATGGATCAGGTTCGATGAAAAACCGGCCCAACCTCCAGAGCCAGACAATAGAAGTATACAACTTCCTAAGCAAGAAACAAGGCAATCCAACAATAGTCAGCAGAAATTAAATAGGGACCTTGGTTCCGATAATGAGGTTAAATCACTAGCTACTGCACATGCATTTGCCCAAGTTTTACCACAGATTCCCGAAATTAAGGTTCAAAAGAATACGACAGATCAAACATTTTGGCTACAAGTTGTCGAAGTTTGGCGTAAGTATCTACGAATACCTATTGATCTAATTATTTTGCTGGGACTTTTGAGAATCGCTCTAGGGTTACGTAGGAATCACCAAATCATAAGGGAAGTTGTTTTAAGAGAAATACCAAGTGAGTCATCAAACATTTCAACTAAGCAACAGTTTATTGAGGGTAACGATAAAAATTTCGAGAACCTTCTGCAGGCAAATCTCGAAACTGCTAATTCTGATTCAGTTAATCCAGAAACTAAAACTAGTAACTCATTATCAGAAGAAAATGATTCAAAAATACCGGTGGAAGAAATCGACAGCACCCAAATCGAAGAAATCAGCGATCTAGAAATCGAGAAACTGAAGGAGAAGGCCCAAAGGCTACGACAGGAAGAAGGATTAGGTGAAGCAGAAATCGCGCAAAAACTAGGGGTTTCGGGCGAGAAAGTCGCGCTGATTTTCAGCCTAGACGACAACTAGACTAATCGGTTAAAGCGGGAAAGCCGCCGAGAAATGCTCGATGCTCGAATTCGTGCTCGCCGACGCCGAATGCCGCTGACAAATGCGGAGTTTCGTTGTTTACGTGGAAGGGCTCTTGAACGGAAGTTTCTGCCTCTCATTATTTGCGAACGGCTCAGTAACCCCCTGCCAGAACGAGCAATAGATCTCATTACAAAAGTCCTTCTTGTTACGTTCTTTCTGGTAGGTTAACATAGTCTTTGTTCGAGGTCAAGATAACTTCCTAGCTAACAACAGTGGGTAATTTACCAATGCCAAATTAACTTTACTTGATGTGTTTTTGGCGTTCAGATGATGATTCGGTCAGCAGGAGTTTCCCACATCAGTGTACTACTTAATCGCATTGTAATCAGTGATGTCTTTATTTAATATAGGACGATTGTTACTTGTAATATTTCTTTCATTTTGCACTTCTGATAGTTTAGGTCGTCAGATTGTGTCTGAGCCGATTCTTGATATTGAAGTTGTTTCTGATAATGAAAATTTGGAGGCTTATGCTGTAACGTCTAACCAGATTATTTTATTAAGAGTTGATCAATTTGATAAACCTCAGATTATAAAGAAAATCCCAGTTGCTAGCCCCCAACATGTAACCATATCTGGTTCTAAACTTGCTTACAGCAGCAAAGAAAACAAAATTTATATTTTTGATTTAGATATTAATCCTCAATTCCCAAGCCAAAATTTAGTTCGACCTAAACGTGAAGTTGCTAATTTGTCTTTCAGTCAAAATCATCTTAATGTTGGCTTGGTAGATGGAACAGTTCTGATTTATGATTCAAAACAACGGAAGCCAATTCACACTATTGGATCTAACAACAGTCATGTTGACCAAATTTGTTTTCACTTCTTCAGTCAGAAATATTTGATCTATCGTGGCGGAGAACTCTCACTGTGGAATTTTGTTGAACGGAAACAACTATGGTACACCGACCCACTTTTGCAATCAGTTCAGTCGATTCAATTTGATCAAGAAGGTCAGTTAACAGGAGTACATTCGAATAACAAAATCCTGATTTATGATACAAAAGCCTCGAAGAAGAATGCAGCAGATCAACAGCCAATTTACACCTGTGAAGTTAGTAATGATTCTTTTTTAGCTTTCTGCTTTGGCCCATCTAACACCATACTAACCCTAGAAAAGAGTGGTCAAGTTAAGCAATGGGATATTTTGAAGCAAACCAATAGGAATCTCCAGCGACTAGAATCCCGAACTTATACTTCAATTACATGCTTTTTGACCAATTTAGAAAAATATTGGGTGTCAACCAATCAAGGAGAGATCTTCAGCTATTCACTTAATTCTAGGTCATCAAAAAACATAGAAAAGAAACCGCTAAAGCCAGTAGCAAAAAGAACAATCAAACCACAATTGAAACCACCAAAAGTATCCAAAAAAACAACAGGAGATATACCTAGACTGGCAGAAACTTCTAAATTAGCAGAAACTTCTAAATTAGTGGTTAATTTATCTCCTGAGCCTCCAGATAAAATTACTGTTGGTCAGTCTTTTCGTGTTGAATTTAGTACATCCCAAAAAGCAGTTATATGGGCCAGAAAAATTCCAGAGAATGCTACTTTTTCTGATGAGCGTTGGCTTAGTTGGAAACCTACACTAAATCAGGTAGGCAAGTTTAATTTTCAGTTTTACGCTATCACGAATGATAACCAATCAAAATCAATCAATTTTGTGGTTAAGGTTGATGCTAACTCTCCACCCCGTTTCCTTTATATTGACGAGCGATCAGTTGACACAATTCCTTTAGTTTTTGAAACTGAAGCAAGCGAAAATTTAACACTAATTATCGTTGCTGAAGATTCGGAGTTGGACTCCCTATCACTATCAGTTCTGCCGCCTGTGGTTGGAATAACAATTGAACAAATTGGATCACCGATTGATTTTCAACTACAAGAAGATCATTGGAGTTGGAAATTGATCTTCAATTCCAATTCTACTGGACCACAGAAGTTTGATCTAAACTTGACTGATGGATTTTCGGTAGTTGTTTTGCCGATTGAGATTCAAGTAAAACATTCATTTAGCAAGACAGATGTAATAAATCTAATTTCACCACCAACAAAAGATATTCATGATAATAGTATTGGACAAACGATAAGAAAGAACCAAAACACCGAAACACCATTAATGACAGTACCAACCGGAATGGTGAAAATTGTTTCCGGTCATCAAACAGATTTTTTCATTGATCAGTACGAAGTTACCAATTTGGATTTTGTTGAATTCCTCAATCAGACTGATTTGTTAGTTTCTGATTTGATTAATCTTTCGGCAACTTACGTGAACATCGAAAAAGTGGATGATAAATTTCGAGTGAAAGAGGGAACACGATCAGAGAACTTGCCCGTGGTTGGTGTCAGCTGGTTTGGGGCATGTGCTTTTGCCGAATGGAAAAACAAAATCTTACCTACTGTGGAACAATGGGAGATAGCCGCTCAGCGGCGATTATTTCCTTGGGGGAGAGGACCTCTAACAAATGCAGACTGGGAAATGACTGGACCAATTGAGGTTGGCACTCAAGGTTCAGATGTTACTCCTTCTTCAGTTTTCGACTTGGCTTCTAATGTTGCAGAGTGGACTCTATCTGAGGAGGCAGGCAAACGAATCATTAAAGGTGGATCTTGGAAAAGTCGCCAGTTAGAAAGCCTAAAGCCTTTTCGTTTGGCCTTATCTCCTGACCAAACCTTGTCGTGGGTAGGCTTTCGTTGTGCAAAGCACTGATTACTTTAGAATAACCATCTTGCCGGTATCAACTACTTCTTTTTCGCTACTACTCGCTCGTAAAACATAGAAGTAAACACCGCTAGCTGCGGGTTCGCCTTCTTGAGTGTGACCATTCCAGTAAGCAGCTTTTTGGGGTTGGTAGTAACGCCCACGTTCTTTATAACCAAGTACGACAGTCCTTATCAATTGACCGCCGGCATCAAAAATATCAACAAATACTTCCGCGGGCTCTGCTAATTCAAATGGAATCCATACTTCAGGATTGAAAGGATTAGGGTAGCTTTGTAACACACGGGTGCCTGCCAAATACATTTCGGCATGTTTCATCGGTTGGTATTTAGGAAAAACTTTATCAACCTGAATACTCGGCTGGCCCATAATACCGTTTGAGTCCATTGGCACAACAGCATAAACATAAAAAACCTTATTTGGGTTGAATTTAGTACTTTTTACATTGACATCTTGGAAAGCTGTAACGTCAATGAATCGATTATCGGTGGCTCGAACGATACCTATCATGTTGACATCATCATCAGCTAAACCATCTCCATTTTTGTCGCTAGCCCGTAAAACAGCGGCATCATCTTTGAAATTGGGAGTATCTGATTGGCGAAGTTGATGGTCGTAGCGCTTGCGAATAATAGCGACTCGATGAACGTCACTCAAATCTTCTAGCTCCCACTCAATCAAGACACCTTCTCGGTCAAGTGTTTTTTGAGTAGAAGTTCTTTCATTGTCAGACTCAGATTTAAGTTGTCCAATGGTAGTTGGCGACCTTTTAAGAATAATATTTCGAGCTGTGGGTTTGGACAGACGGCCCTTTGGTGGTTTGCCAGCTACATAACGAAATTCACCCGGATGAATACCTTTTTTGGTTTCGGTATTATAGTAAGGAAGAATTACTCGTTCTGTTTGAGGTCGCATATTAATCACTACTAGCGTGAGCTGACGGATATCACTACCAAATCCATCAACTACCAGCTGGCCGGCTTGCGATTTTTGGTAGAGAAAAATTTCATCCACATCATACGACCCATCACTTTTCTCAATAATGATTTTAGCAGCCCAACCTCGCAGCCCTGTTTTACTGTGACGACCCAAATCTCTAGATACTTCTTTGTAAGTTGACTCTGTCATAACGCTTAAATCCGCTGGTGCTAAGTCCAAAGCATCAACTTTGATAGCAAACTGGTCAATTACCTCACCGACGGGTGGATTGAACTGGATGTAGCGAGAAGAGAAGTGTTTGGGAATAGTATAACGATCAATAAAAACGTTAGTTGGGTAAGTTTGGTGAATATCGGTTGGTTCAATGAAAACCGTTGGAATTCGATGACCGTTAAAATAGTGCCGACCATCATCCCGATCGCCGGTAAAATAATTCCAGACGGTGAAAGTTTTAAATGTATCTGCTAGATTGGTACCGTACTGATTAAATAATTGGGTAAACTCACCATAGTCTCCTTGAGTTCCTGAAGAGAAAGTTTCTAAGTACTTTCGCATAATATCAGTTTCGAAGTATTGGGTCATAAAAAAAATCCAAATCATATTACCATAAGTATGAATACCGGATTTAGAGTCGATCTGAACATCAGGTACAGAGAACCATTCGTAAAGTTGCCGGGAAAAATAGTTCCACCCGTCAGCTTCCCCTAACGGGTCAATATCTGTCACACCGTCCAAATCTTCATAAAAGTATAACTGTTCATCTTCTGGGTTTTCTTTAATCCAATAATTACGCTTTCGAACTTGATCTCGGATTTTCCAAAACGTATTAGTTTCTGCGGTGTTCTCATGTTCCACCCACGTGTCTTCAGACAAAATGATTTTGTTTCGGCGTAATTCCTCTGCTAGTTCTGACCAAACTCGAACTTTATTTCCCCCGTTAGGCAACAAGTAGTATTTTTGCTGATTGGTGCTATCTTCAAGTATCCAACGTTTTTCCTTTTTAGGTTTTGCCTCTTCACCATTATATTTTATGAACTGTATTTCGTCTCTTCCGACTGATAAGTCGGCTGATAGAACTATATCTCTCTCGGCAAAGGCTGAAATGACAATCGCTGGTACTCTTTGATTATCGAGTTGTACTTGTACTAGATTATCAGCAAACCAGCTATCAAAAGACCAAGATAGATTATTACCGTTTAAGTCCCGAACATACTGTCTCTTCAGGCGTTGTTCGGACAAACCATTTATGTTGAAACCGATTGGAAAAACACGACGGCCGGCGTCATAAACAATTTGCTCCATCCAGGTGGCTGAAGACTCCAGCATCATCAGTACAGCACCAGTACTTGCATCAGTATTGTAGGTCATCTGCACACCATGGAATAACTCGTGGGCCATGGTAGTCTCAATGTAGACATTGGTTTCTGATTTGCTGCCTCCTGTCATCGAAGTTGCAACAATTTGAGAATTCATCAGGTAGTAGGGAGGACGATGAGAAGTTTTCGGTGTAATTCGACCCGAGGTATACCACTCACCAACGGTCAAACCAAGAGAGCCAAACTTTATTAAGTAGATGTCTTGTTTCTTATCGCCACCATTTTGATATTCCCAAAAATCGTCTATAATGGGCTTAAAACCCATTTCCCAAATCTGGATTCTATACGACTTTTCGGCAGCGTCAGCCATCAAATCCACGTAGTCTGGCACGCCATTACGAGGGTGAAAATCGTCAATCGGTAGAGGTGCATGTTTTCCTGTCATAGCATAATGTAAACGAAAGTGAGGGGTTTCGAAACGATAAGGCA
>PBVO01000035.1 GCA_002729015.1 Candidatus Poribacteria bacterium | reverse complement strand
CTGAACCACACACGATCCAGGCCGCTCAAATAGCACAAAATTCTGGAACCATGGTTGTTTTTGATGGTACATGGTACAGCGAATTACTAGATGTTTTTTTACCATTGGTTGACGTCGCAATAGTTTCTAATGTTTTTGTAAAACGATGGATGCCGGACGTATCCCCCGAAATTGCACTTGATCAACTAGCTAGCTACGGCACCAAAATCTGCGCTGTCACAATGGGTGAAGAAGGGGTCATTGTCCAACAAAATGGACAACAATTTCATTGGCCATCTTTTTCTGTTGAAGTTGTTGACACCACCGGCGCGGGGGATGCTTTCCATGCTGGCTTCATTTATGGACTTTTGCAGGACTGGTCTTTAGAACGAATTGTTCAGTTTGCCTCGGCTGTTGCAGCTTTGAACTGTATGCATTTGGGGGGGAGAACAGGGTTACCTGATCTTCCTACTGTTGAACAATTTCTGAGTTAACGTAACTCATAGATATAAAAACATATCTCATTAATCTTAACAAGCTGTGTCCACTGGAATATTAGGTTATCTTCTTTCAGTTTTGATCAGAAGGTCGTGATTAAAGCCTTGTAGGTAAATTCGCCCTTATCGTTACCTGTAAACAAAAATTTCAGAAAAAAATGAAACAAAAAAGAAAGAGTGGTCATCTTTATCTGCTGAATCAGAGAAAATATTGATCAAGATATTCTTGTTTATTTAGCATTTTAGTTGGCCTTTTCTTTATATCTGTTTGTTTTGCTCTTTTTCTTTCTGGTGAACCGTTTCCAGTGAGATTGGAACCCATAGAAAGATACCTTCATGTGGAATTTCATATGAGGCTTCGCATAGTAGTGCGTGGAAAAATAAGTAGCAAAAGCAAGCCAGCAAATAATAACACTCAGCGGGTTTTAGATTGATGAATATGGGGATTTGTAACAGATAGTAAATACTGCTGGATGGGGACAGGTAAATCGTATTTTATTGCTTTTATACTTAATGAGTGCAATCAATTTACTATGCTTATAAATATATCCTGGCTGGTTTTGAGGAAGGCAATGGAGAATAACACTAATTCCGTAGACCAAGTTAAAGGCGTAAGCTACAATAATAAGTTGTTAACTGTAACCACGATATAGAAAAAACTATTGATTCAAGGATAAAGATGAACTCAGTTCGATTTGGTATCCTCGGGGCTGGACGTGGTGCAGATTTAGCTCAGGCCATACATCATGCGCCATCCGAACTCGTCGAAATCTGTGACCAAGACATGGAGCGGTTAGTTAATGTAACTGATAAGTTCCCGACTTTGAAAACTTATAACTCGTGGGCCGCAATGTTGGATAGTGATATTGACGCTGTGATTGTTGCATCGCCAATGCCACTTCATGTCCAACATAGTATAGACGCACTGAAAGCTGGAAAACATGTACTTTCTGAAGTCACTGCCGCGACGAGTATTGAACAATGTTGGCAACTGCTTGAAGCGGTTTTATCATCCAACCGCAAATACATGCTGGCTTCTAACTATTGTTACATGTGGTCATGGAGCATTGTCATGGGACTAGTTAAGGCTGGTAAGTTTGGTCAGCTTTACTATGGTGAAGCTGACCAAATCCAAGACTTCAAAGCAGGATTTCCTCATCCTAAACAAGGATACAATTGGCGAACAGAAGAGCTCGCACTTCGACGTGGTCATCATTACATTACCCATGACCTGGGACCATTATACCAAGCTTTCGGCGAGCGTATTACACAAGTAGTTTGCTTAGGGTCTGGTCAGCATCATTTATCATGGGCACAAGCAGATGATACCTGTATCGTGCTATGTCATACAGAACAGGGAAAACTGATTCGTATTCGTCTCGATTTCTTTTCTAGTCGTCCGACAAACTTTGTTTACTATGGGCTTCAAGGTACCGGTGCTTGTTACGAAGCACCCAGAGGGGTACAAGATCAGCATAAAATTTACATTGATGGTCAAACCCCCCAAGGAACATGGCAAGATCTTTGGGAGTTTAAGGATTATCTGCCTGATGCATGGAAGCAAGTACCAAAGGAATCAGTAGATGATAGCTACAATGGAGGTACACCATTGATGATCGAAGATTTTTCGCGCTGTATTATTGAAGATCGTCGACCACCAATAGATATCGTTGATGCTCTAAATATGACTGCACCCGGCTTGGTTTCAGAAATCTCGCGTGAGCGGGGGGGTGTCCCGGTAGATGTTCCTGATTTCTCAAAGAGTACCTGAAGTGATAATTTTTTGATTTTTTTAAACCTAATTGATGAGCATCATTCCTGACAGGCATGATCGTATTTTAGAATTCATAGTTCTTTGAAACCATTGATTATAATAATAGAGATTTATATAACTCCTAATAATATAGTAGGAGTTTGAGTCTATCAAACTATAAATAAAATAATTACAGTTAGGCTTTCACTGGAAATGTTTCCGGTGAGGTTGATACCTTACCCGATACGCAATAGGTATTCTGCTTCGGATTGGCTAACCTCTGCTAATTTTAGCTAAGGTTGAAATGCGAAATTAATTGCGTATTTGGCGGAAACAAGTTTCCATTCTAGGTGTCAAAGTTTTGCCAAAAAATGGCCAAAAACCAGAAAACCGTAGCTATTAAATTGTGATTTAAATTAAATGGAATTTTTTGGCATTCATAATTGCGATACTAATAATTAACTGTAAAGTGCATCGTATGTTGTACTTTTATGGTTTCTCAGGTTGTCTGTATGAATTCCGGTAGATATCCAGCCGTTGAGCTTTGCCTTTCTTAGCTGATCGTACCACTCGAGGAATTAACGACGGTAAAGATCCGTCATAGAGTCTGTTGCTCAGATACCAATCTTGTTTCGCAAGAACGAATTGCGAAACTTGGATTCTGGATCGTATCGACCTACCAGTTGCCTAAAGTCAGCAAGCCGATCATACCGAGTTTCAAGCGTTTTCGAACCCATAAAAAACAGCTTCCCCCAGTGCGGACGAGGCTCGAATGGCGCCAGTCGTTTTTCGATTTCAGGCAACAGATTGCACACCGCCTCTTTGTCTGATTTCCAAGTAAAGTGAATTGCCAAACTCAGTTGCTCGTAGCACGTGCTCATCCACAACTTGTCGGCGGCGACTGTTCGTAGTTCGGAGGCGTATAGCAGCGGTTGGATGCGGTCAGCGAGTGTCGCCACAGCTTTGATTGCGTCCGTCGCGTGTTCGATCGCAACGAAGTATTCCGTTTGCAGTTCGTTACCCTTTGCAGCTACGTCATCTATAGTGAAGTGCGGAAGTCGTTCCCACCACGGTCCTGAAGTGTTGCGTGTGGATTGATCAGCTTTCTTACTGGTAGTACTAGCCAAACGAGCACCGAACAGTTCAGGCTTGGCTTCGAATCCGGCTTCCTCGTGAACTTTGAGTCGGATACTTGGCCAATGTTCGCTGGTGAACCCTCGCTTGAAATCCGAGAATACACTAACACTGTAAGCACTACTCATGATCTGGGAAAAGTTCTCATAAAGGCTTTCCTTCTTCATGCCGTGATACCAGTATTCGCTAATGCGAAAAGTTGGCTGAATATCAAGCTTCACTCGCGTTACGATTCCGAGCGCACCAAGGTGAACGATAGCACCTAAAAATCCGTCCGCATCTTTTTTCCGGGAAAGTGTGCGTAACTCTCCATCTGCCGTCACCAATTCAATTTCCGCAACTGCAGAGGCAAGATTCCCGTTCTTGCTGCCGGAGCCATGCGTGGCCGTAGCGATAGATCCAGCAACCGAGATATGCGGTAGCGATGCCAGGTTGTGCAACGCGTAGCCCTGGCGATCGAGTTCCGGTCCGAGTTTGCTATATGTGATGCCTGCTTCGACCGATACGGTTTTCTCCGTCGCATCAATGTCGAGCATACGATTCATCGAGCGAAGTGAAATTAACTGGTGGACATTATCTGAAATGAGGCTGAAACAATGACGTGAGCCCAATGCCTTCAGGCCATTCTGCTTCTGTATGAACTCCTGAAGTTGATCGACGCTTTCGATATTCAGCAAACGGTTCGTCCCATAGCGAACATTACCTGCCCAGTTGAATTGTGCAGTATCTTGCTGAGCAGAGAGAGTCCTGACGTTAGATACAGCCCCTAATCCTACAGGTGCACATTTTAGGAGATCTCGTCTGTCCATCGTCATAACATCATACCCTCCAAGATTAAACTAAATCTTGGCATCATTTTATCAAAAGGAAAAGAAAAAAGAAAAGGAAGATAAAAATCTAACTGGTAACATAATGACGACCGCTGGTTTCCATTCACCAAAAGAATGCTCATGATAATGGGAGGACATTTATAGGGTTTTCTGCTGGTTTTTAATTTAACAGCCTAACGACCAGAACGGATGAAAGACTAAAAGTGAGAAGAGCGGAGTTTGCCAGATCGCGATTAGGGTTGCGACTAATGGATTTGAGAGAGAAAGGATGAGAANCGGCAGCTTGATGCTGATGCCAATAGAGGCGNAGAAAATCGAAGGTATTGGCCAAAGCCCACTTGAAGAAGATGTCAGAGATAGAGAGAAGGAACCACCCGGACGGTCAACAGAGCGGCCATTATCACCAGTTTTGGATGCATTCTTGAAGTAGCTGAAGGGCTTGAATGGGGGTAACATGGNGGCTTAATTGGTAGGGNTGNGAGACGAAAGTTGCCAAGTTTTTGGAGTTGATTTTGCCAGAGTTGAAGGGTTATGAGTTTGAGTTTTTGGTAATCGAGATCATGATTGTTAAAACCAGTCTGAGAGGAGAAGAGGGATTGTTGACTAATTCAACTATTTTGATAAGAAGAAGGAGTTTCTGTGAGGTTGTTTCTGTTAATATTGGGAGTGTTCATGGAGGTTGCACATTAAAATTAAATTGTAAAAAAATTGCCAATGTTTAATCTTCTAGAGGACTCGATTTTTCAACGATTCCATNTTTTCAATCGATATTTTTTCAGCTGTTGATCTTTTTTCAGGGTTTATNAGGTCTTCTAAGTACTTTTTTGTAGACAAAAATTCGGTTGATAAGAATTGGTCGGGGGTTCTTGGTCTTGACACAGGAATTTCTACTATCTCTCGCAGTTGGTTAGAGCTAGAGCCAAGCACAAAAATTCGGTCTGCTAAGTATGTTGCTTCTTCGAGATCGTGCGTGATAAAGATAATAGTAATATCAATGCTTCTCCAGATTTGAAGCAAATAAGACTGCATTTGGGCTCTAGTTTGCACATCTAGTGCTCCGAATGGTTCGTCCATTAGCAAAATTCGAGGTCGTGCAGCTAGAGCTCTAGCAATAGCTACACGTTGTTTCATTCCTCCAGATAACTGGTGAGGGTAAAGATCAGAAAATTCACTGAGACCGACCAATTCCAGCCAGTCCATTGCCTTAGTGTTGGCTTCCTCATGATCGGTTTTTGACATTATCAATCCGAACATGATGTTCTTTTTTATAGTCAGCCAAGGAAACAATGTATAGTTCTGAAATACCATTCCTCGATCTGAACTAGGCGAGTCAATGGGTTTAGAATCTAGAAGGATACTTCCGGAAGTTTGTTTTTCCAAACCAGCAATAGTTCTAATGAGAGTCGACTTTCCACACCCAGAGGGTCCAATTACACATATTAACTCTCTATGATGAACGGAAAATGAAATGCTACCTAGAGCCACTATTTCTCCGTCCCGATCGTGAAATTTTTTTTTCAGTGAGTCGACTTTTAATAAAACGGGTCGTTTTTTTACATCTTCAATCCTTTTGCGAACAGTCTCAGATTGCAGCTTATACTGGCCTGATTTGATGTAATCTGAAGTCATGATTCTTTTTCTTCCCAGATAAATATGTGGTTACCAATCAATTTCAATATTTGGTCTGCTAAAAAACCTATTAGACCAATGATAATAATTCCGGCAAAAACATTGTCGTAGTTTCTATACTTAGCTTGTTGTGTAATAAAAAGGCTAATGCCTGATTTTGCACCAATGATTTCAGCTACAATTAAGTAGGTCCAAGCCCAACCGAGCAATATACGCATGTCCCGATAAAGGTCTGGTAAAGTACCAGGTACTATGACGTTGGTTAGAAGTGCAAACCGATTCGCCCCTAGAGTTTGTGCTGTTTCTATTAACGTATGATCAAACTGACGTGTTGTGTTTGCAATAACTAGCACCTGTTGGAAAAATGTACCGATGAAAATAATTGTGATTTTAGGAGCGTCGTTAATGCCGAGTATAGCAACAGCTAGGGGACCAAAGGCTGGCGCTGGCATGTAACGAACAAAGTCAACGAATGGCTCGTTCAAACGAGAAAGAACAGGAAAAGATCCACATAAAATGCCAAGTGGTATGCCAATAAGCGAAGATAATAAAAACCCTAAAGAGATGACTTCAATACTGTCCCATACATTTTGATATAGCCACTTCTCACCTTTCCTTCTCGGAGGTGTTTTGAAAGAGATATACATCGCTTTTACCACTTGATGTGGGGCTGGAAGATAGATTGGATTCACACGAATACCACTGGCTTNCCGTCCACCGTCCAGAGCAACTCGTAGGTTTTCTTCTTGAAAGTTTTCTTTGTCAACGCGGTCGTTTTCTCTGAAATAGGTATCACCAGGCTGTTCAATTAAGACTTGAGGATGCCAGAGAAAAGGTAGATAACTAAGTGCCGACCAGAGCGTCAAAGGTAACATAAACGCAATTACAGTCAGCCAAAAATTAGCTTTTTCTGAAATTGGAACTCCGATCAAAAAGTAGTCCTGAATTCGCATCCACAAGTATAAGGTTGATTCAAGGTAAAGAATTCGTCAAAGATGGGTCCAGATATTTGTCGCCGAATTCAGGCTTAGGATATACTCCATACTTAACATTGAATTTATCTCCTATCTGACTTGAACCGTAGACTGACGAGAAACCTTTCGCTTTTTCAAATGTTTTTTTTGCTTCATCAAGGGTTAAGATATGGGTCCCTTTTAAAATGTTTTTATACTCTTCTGGACTAATTTGAACCCGAGCACTCAAAATTTCTAGAATCTCCGCTTCATTTTTCGAGTCCTTTATATAATCCACAATCCTATACCAGACTCTAGACACTGCTAACCAATCGTCTCGATTCTTAGCTAAACTTTCACTACTTACATACAGTAAATCATAAATCAATCCTTTTGCATCTGCACTGGTAAAGATTGGTTTTGATCCAGGTACTGCTTTGAGTGCTTGGCCGGAGTTAGGTTGCCAAGCAACTATAGCTGATACGTTCCCTGATTCTAGAGCCTGCGGCGTTTGATCAGTTGGATAATTAACCAGTTCNACATCTGACTCTGTAAGACCATTTTCCTCTAATGCTTGCAACAATAAAAGATGACCAACAAATCCAGTTTCTAAACCTATTTTTTGTCCTTTTAGTTGTTGAATCATTGTAATTTTGGGTCTCGCAACCACCATATCATTACCATTACTATAATCATTTATTATAATACCAATGCCTTTTTTTCCTGTGGCTCCAGTTACTAGAGCATCAACATTAGTCATACAACAAGCGTCGACTTGTCCTGCAGAGAAAGCAATCATTGAGGAAGTATATTCTAACCATTGGAACTCAACATCGACTCCAGCTTCCTTAAACCAGTCTTTTTGTATACCGATTTCCCAAGCTACCCAACCAGGCCAATCACTATAAGCAATTTTTAGATTAGCCTCAGTCTTGACGCCAAACAACATTAAAATAAATATATGAAAACAAAAACAAAGGAGGCGGTTTTGTACCATTGATAGCCTACACTTNCGGTCTACACGTGTATATTCACTCAATTTAGTTTTATCTTCTTTCATAACCAACGCTCCAATATCCAGTTGAGGCAAAAACTACGTAATAAGCGGATTTTTAATTTAAACCAGGCACCAGTATAGTACGTGAGCATCAGACATGCCAGAAATGATAACAACTAACCTATCGTTAGTTGACAAGATCTAGGTTAGCGAATATAGAAATTGTTATTTGTAAACACTGTACCATCCCTGTCACAGTATGTGACACTGATAACGCAGTTGTCCCGAAACCACTATGATAGAAACATGAAAAATCANTTTTTACGACACAAAAAATTGGGAAGGGGTACGGGCATCAATTACCTTTCATGGTATATCTATTATCAAATAAGATAAGAAAATATTCGATTAATTTTGTAGCATTCAAAGTGGTGAAAATATATTCAAATTTGAAGCAAAATCCTGAAATAATCTTTCGTGCTTACCACATGATTAGTTGTTACTCTGTTTCATTTCCCCATATTACTGGGTGTTGGTGTCCACGAAAAAGATCCCCTTCTTTTCGTGGACACACCTTTAGATTGCTATGTGAATATATTCCTTGACTGGTATATCTGACGTGATCGGCTATCATATGAATCGCTAATCCCAATCGAGGTTGATCTGAATGATTAGGACCAGAGCCGTGAATGGTTTTTGCATGATGAAAGCTAACAGCACCTGCCCGAAGTTCGCAATGTACAATTTCCCATTTTTCTCCCCTTGGGATTTTGACCTTACTTGCTGTTTTATCCATTTCTAAAGTTCGTTCAGATGCTTCCATAGCTTGACCCCATCGATGGCTTCCTGGAATAATCATCATAGCTCCGTTTTGGATATTAACATCATTTAAAGCCACCCAAGCCGTGATGAGATCGGCATGATCGCAAACCTGCCAGTAATTCCAATCCTGATGCCAACCAATATTTCCCGACAAAGTCTTTGATTTTGCCGGTGGTTTATAAAGTAACTGGTCATGCCACATACACACACCATTGACTTGTAGTAACTGAGTTGCTATCTTACCGATTCGTCTATTTAAAGACAAACGCCTGATCGCCCCTCCAGCCCACCAAGCATTATTGATCTGAACCATTCCCTGTAGATCTTGGCGCTCAGGCCAGTTACGTCCTGCCATTGGCTCCCGACCTGACTCATACTTGTGATTCATAATATCAGTCATCGACTGTCGGTATTCGGCCAAATCTTGACTAGAAAATAGCGGCTCAGATTCAATCCAATAACCGTTATTTTCGAAAAAATCCTGTGGGGTCACGATGTTAGTATTGTTTGGTGATTATCAAGCTTTCCANAACAGGAACGCTACGAGGTTGGTGGCTCGCTCTTTATATGAAATTCAAGAATTAGCAAAAGGTCAGAGTCCCGAAAAATTCTGGCCGATGAAAATCTGGCCTAGGCAAGTCAACAATTGACCAAGTTAGCCAGTGTGGGTGCGAGCTCTGATCAGCACATTTATAAAAATTAGCCTTCCATTCTACACCACGGGCTGGTTTTATAACTTCAGTATATTTAGCTAAGATTGAGAATGGAAGCTTATATTCCAAAGTCCAAGTGATCGGTTGTGTAATTTCTTCGGTAATCAGCTTTGGTAAGGAACTGGCAATCTGAATCTGATCTAAATCATCGTCGCTTAACTCTATGGAACAGTAATTTCTGGCAACCTGATGATACATAAGTATTGTTCCACCACAATTAGTTTCAAGATTAAAATAACCGCTACCTACATCCTGTTGCGGAGTAAAAAAAAATTCCACACAACTATCCTGACAAACTGATGATTGATATCCTTCGGACAAGGCTTTGACATACCGATCGACAACCTTGAAAATGATGTATATTGACTCTAGGTCATAAAGTAACTTAAATTCCACATTTGGAATATGGTTCGGCCGATGCCCCATGAAATATTCTAAATTACATGATGGGGCCTGTGACCAGATTGATTTATCCCATTTAGCATCGATATCGATATCTCTAGACAAAGGGTGAACCATGTATTCTTTTGGTGTATTTGTTACCATGAACATCGTAATAAGACACATGAGCAATTTACTCATGTATCAATTTTTTTATTTATCTTATCCTCAGAGCAAGAGAGAATTCATTTAATTATCCAATACCACTTGTATGGAATTCACCGGTTACGTTTTTCAGAAACACAAATAAAAATAAAATTTTATCTTATTCTTAACTGTCACCAGATCTAATGTTGTTTGATTGTACTCCAGGTAAGTGCGAGTTTTTGGTTATTGGAAACTGACAGCGCTGTTTGTAACCCCTTATTCATTATTTCCTTCAAATCTTTCTCGGTTAGTGCAACATTGAATAAAGCAACATCGTCAATGATACCCTTAGTATAGCGGTCGTAGTGTCGCCCGATAGCTACTAGACCTTCACTAGTACCATATCCACTTTTCGTGTTGAATTTGATCTCTCCCTCTTTTTTACCATCTACCCATATAGAAGCAAGTCCCTTAGCAGAATCTGCCACCCCAGCAATAAAGTGCCACTTATCGTCCGCGACTACTGTGGCACCATCAGCACGAAAACTTGTACTAGACTTATCTCTTAGAAACAGTGTTATCTTATTACGACTACCGTCATCCCATAAAAGATACCATGGTAAAGCTTGGCTTTTGTCTTCGTAATTCTTACCCACTAAGGATCCCCCTACCTTACTTCCCTTGTAATGTAGAGTAATAGTGAATGACTTACCTGGTGCGAATCCTAGTTTGGCTGAATGGTCAACTGACACCCAGTCATCGGTCCCATCAAATTCTAATCCTTTACCAAATTTTCCATTTACCCACTTGGCTCCACCTTCAATTTTACCGTTATGCCCATTCTTTGTTGCATCTATGGCTTTATTTCCTTGACCTTTATCAAACAACCAAGCCGCAACNACAGATTCTGATTTAACCTGTGTATGTGCTAGATAACTAGAAGATATTGTGAAAANAAGAAAAAAGAAGATTTGTTTTTTCATTAGCCTTGCCACTTCCTACCTGAGGTATAAATGCACGGAAGGTAGATTCTACGACTCNATTTTCCTTTTGTCAAATCAGTGGTAATCCTACTAGATAGAATGAGTACTGACCGAATTAAGGGTAAAAAAAATAGAACTTGCTTAGTAATTTTTCCATTTTTGAGTGCAAGAAGAAAGAAACTAACCATCGAAAGCCAAATCAGATCTCGGTTTTACTTTGATTGTCTTATGTGCCTTTAAAATTACACTACCAGATTTAGATCCTTTTTTTTTGCGCAGATTCTTTCTTTGAGTGTAGTGGACAGCGACTTGTCCTCCATTCCGACTTTTACTGTAATAAGCTGCGATAGAAGCTGCTTCTTGTAGTGTCTTTTTGGGTAACCTATCCAACTTTTCTTGATTTCGTACAATCACATGAGATCCAGAATTATCGGCTACATGTAACCAAAAATCTTGTGGTAAGGATAGATTAAAGGTGAGATAATCGTTACTTTCTGCTCGATTTCCCACTAAAATTTCCAGGCCGTCGGACGAAACGAATGATTTGTAAATTTTCTTCATAAATGATGATTATTAATCAATTACAGTTTTGTTATCCACTGATTTGCCTAATCTAACCTCAACTTTCATTAAATGTAATTCTTTTTTCTTTCAAANGAAATTTTCAATTCTCCAGTACGCACAATAATTCAACTTTTTATGAATACAAACTGTAATCGTAATTTTTATCAACTATTNTTACAATTTGTGGTTTGATAAACCGATATCCTACTTGATAAATGGTGTGATAATTGTTTCCTTTATCCTATGATTTTTGCAATCCATTCAGCAGTAACTCGGGCTAATTCTGACATTNCGTCTTCTTTTATTTTTCTCCTTTTCAAAACTTTAAATCCATGGTCAGCAGTGTCGACAACGTGGAGTGTGCTTGTTTCTAGTTTATCGACTACAGGCACTAATAAGTCAAGACTAGCCATTCTGTCTCTCTGACCAGACAAAAATAACATGGGAATATTGATCTGCCTCAGGTGGTCTGCACGTTCTACATTTAGTTTGTTATTGTGAAGAGGAAAAGCGTAAAAAATTATTCCTGACAATTTTTTTTCAGGGGTGCGAGATTGTGCTATGGAAAACATTCTCCCGCTCATGGAATGACCACCTGCGAAGAGTGGTAAATTTTCATTTTCTTTAGATGCGACATTAAGAGCAGACCTGACTGTAGACAATCTTACTTTTTCTCCATCCATCCCGCCTTTACCCTTTTCAGAATACGGGTAATTAAAACGCATGGTTGCTATTGACTTGTGGTTTAGTGCGTTGCTCAGTTCTGACATCAATTGATGTTTGATATTGGACCCAGCCCCATGACCGAGAACCAATACTGATGTAGCTAATTCAGGCTTATCATATATGGCGGTGACTTCTTCCTTATCTGTGGCAGCATGAAATTTAAATTCCTTTGTTGACATCTTCATATTAATTCACTTTTATATTAAGGCTGATCTTGATATTCTAGGGCACATAAGATCTGTTAATCTGAATAACTGTAGAAATTGAAAATTATGTTAACAATATATCATAAACAGTAACTTNCCTTAAAAAGATAATAATTAAATACCGACATTCTTATAGAATCCCAATTGGAAACCACCATTGGTTCTATAAGACCATTTGTAATAATAGAGACTAATTTTTGATATAAACCGTTTGCACCCATAATCATGTTGAGGGAAGAAGATGAAGGCTGCCTTTGGAAAAGTTTCAATAACTCCACCGATCAATGATACTTTTCCTGATTTGTTTTTTGATCCAGAAGGTACATTAGATGAAATATACGCTAGAGTAGCTATTCTAGAAGCGAATTCGTCCCCAATTATTATGGTGGCACTTGACGTTCTCGGTATTGGGGTGGCAGAAATAGCAGACTTAGAGACTGCTATTTCTAGTGAAGTTATTATTGATGCTGAAAAAATATGGATATTGAGTAGCCATAGTCACTCGGCGCCGATTTTGTGTCCAATTGATCTTTATGATGGATTTAGTCCATACTTTACGGGGATAAAAGATCGTATTGTTTGTTTAATTACAAACTTAATGTTGGAATTGCAATCAGTTACAATCCATTTTGGCCAGTCCAGTTGTGACTTCAATGTCAATCGACGATTGATAGATGCTAGTGGCAATTGCCACATGGCTCCCAATATGGATGGAGTTGTGGATAAGAGTGTTCCAGTAATCAGTTGCCGTGATGTTAATAACAAGATAGTCGGTATTCTGTTCAGTTACTGTTGCCATCCGACTATTTTGCTAGGACCTAAGATCTCTGGTGATTATCCAGGATGGGCACAGAATACTTTAGAGGAGAAGCATGACCCTGCTATAGCTTTATTTTTACCTGGAGTATTTGGCAATGTTAGGCCGTACTTTGGTTCAGGAGATCGTTTTCGTCCAGGTACTGAATCGGATGTAATTTCGTCTGGTTATGAACTAGCTAATGCTGTGGAGGAAGGGTTAAAGGATTCTCATCATGTACCTACTGAAGTTATNCAAGCCTGGCGNAGCAGACCTCAATTGCCGCTGGATCAACCATTATCAATAGAGGAATTAAGTAAAATAGCATCTCAATCTATTGCATCCCAAAGCGCAAATGTTTCAACTAGGCCATGGCAGAATGGGGTTAATATTGCTAAAAGGCAGTGGGTTCAAAAGGTTCGGTTAGAAAAAATAGAAGATCGCATACCAACCCACCAGGCTTACACATTTTCTAGGCTAAGATTGGGAGAGTTGAATTTGGTCGGTTTTTCCGGTGAATTTTTCTTGGAATACGGTATTTATGCTCAGTTGCAAAGAAGCCCAGAAAGAACCTTGGCATTTGGATACACGCAAGGATGTCAAACCTATGTTCCAACAACAAAAGCCTTAGCTGAAGGAGGGTACGAAGTTCGCGCATACAAACGGTGGAAGCAAAGTTGTCCCTTCAAACCAGAAGTNGAAAGTGTCGTCAAAGATGCAATCTCCAATCTGATGTCTCTCGACTAGCGACCCATAACTTCTGGACTATATCATTAATTGAAAAATTTGTCTTTTAATTGTGAAAAAATTCTGTCCTTCACTCATGTTATCTAGCCCCACATATGAAAAGAAGANGCAATAAATCTATCTGGATAAAAGGTTTGCAACTTTATTGATAGCTGCAGCTATATCATCAATATCCTCTTGGCTCATNTGTTCGTGAATTCCGATAACTGCAACTGTACTTAAACCTTTGATCGCGTTTGGTACAAGATCCGGACTGTAATGGTAATTCTTGGATACGTAAGGACTATTAAAAGGGAAACCACTACTACCATAGGTTTGACCTTTGGTTAAAAATCCTCCCCTTAAAAAAATAGGATCTTTAATATAGTGCGGAGAAACAGAAATCCCTTCGGCTCTCAGAGCACTGCAGAATACATCGGGGTTGTGTGATGTAATATGAAAAATATAGTTCCACCAAGATACTTCTCTATTATCTTCTGGGGGAATAGTCATAATCCCGGATGCTGAGCTGATTTTGTCATTTAGTNGGTTTCCCAATTCGATTCTACGCTCTACGACCGACCGAACTTTTTCTAATTGTGCCAGACCAACAGCACCTTGTAGTTCGGTCATCCGGTAATTAGGAGCTAAAAAGGCATGATCTCGATCACCCATGTACTGATAGTCCCAACCTTTATCAGAGAATAGCTTGAGCCGAATATAGGTTTCTTCATCGTTAGTAATAATAAAGCCACCATCCCCTGTGGTCATGTGTTTGGATTGTTGCATGCTAAAGCAACCCATATGACCAAAAGTTCCAGCNTAATGTTCCTCATACTTAGTAGCATGCGTCTGAGAACAGTCTTCAATCAGTATCAGATCATACTTTTGCGCAATGCGAACAACTGGAGCGATATCGCATGGACGACCAAATAAGTGGACAAGGATTATTGCGCGCGTNCGATCGGTAATATTAGCTTCAATCGAATCTGGTCGCATATTTAGCGTTAATGGATCGACATCGGCAAAAATAGGAACCGCATTCTGCATTAGAATTGGCATTACACTGCCAGGATCAGTGATCGGTGCTGTAATGATTTCATCTCCTGGTTCAGGGTTAACTACCCCAATAGCAGAATGAATAGCAGCCGTACCACTGGTTGAAGATTGCGCGAAGGATACTCCGTAAAAATTTGCTATTCGTGTTTCAAAATCCCTGACCATAGTACCACTTTTTCCAAACAGATTTTGACTACGTACTGCCTGTATAAGTAGTTCTTCCTCTCTTGAACTAAACGGCTTCCGACTGGGAAATGGTGTCTCCCTGACTTTTTTACCACCATAAATTGCAAGTTTAGTTTCCATTTTGATCCTCTCAGTTAAATCTCGATTGCATTAAATATTCTNACCTTTTGACGATTTGCATTGATAATTTTTAGATCGATTATCGTATAGACAATTATCTTAACTAGTAATCATATATTGAATTTCAGAATTAGTTTTTTGACTATTTTTGCAGCCGACACGAAATACATTTTTGTGGTCGGCTGCAAAAATAGCCAAAAAGAATAATGGAGAGGAAAGCCAGATGCAATTAGTTAAAATTAATAGATGCTTTCAATTTTACATGGATCAATAATACAGGTTCAGCTAATTTCATTTTTTATTTAGCTNACTCTCTTATTATCTTCGTCGATTCAAAACCTTCTAACCCAAAATCACTTTAACCAAGAATATCCTCAATGATCAATTGTTGGTTGGACATCTCTTTGTTCGCGGCTTCTAGCCTTTCCCGGCTAGATACGACGCAAATTGCACCTTTTGCAAAATTATTTTCTAACAGATCCAATAGAGCTCTTTTTACTTCTTGAGGAGTGACACTCAGAAGTTCATCATAATACTGCTCTCGAATTTCAGGGGTTTGTCCAATTAAGTGTCGATATAAAGCCTGACTAGTTGCAACTTCCGGTCGAATGGGTCTTTCAAACTGTTTTGCGGTGGCTATGATAGCGCGGTCAATGTCAGTTTGGGTCCACTCAACCTTGCGAATATAGTCAGAAACACCAGAAAAAACCTCTAAGGTTCTACTAATGTGCGGGTCTCGGTAGGAACCGAGGGTTAGTGTACTACCGAGTGGACTATAATTAAACATAGCCCCATAAGCATTACCCCTAAATCGAATTTCGTTCATAATATACTCAAGTCGAACTAGGTGNGCTCCCACCATCAGAGGTGTTCTATCTGGATGGGAGTAATGAGGGGCTGGAATCACTTGCGCACAGTGAGCTACTTGAATTGGGGCAGCTAATCCTTCGCAAGGTGAAACCTCGTATCGTTTAAAGTCGGTTGGAGAATTAACGATGGNTTCACGACTCATTTTCGAGATCCAATCTTTTAAGGTCTGTTGTACTTCTTGAGCTGAATCTCTTGAGCCAGTGAAACTTGCAGTCATTCGACCACCAACTAACAAAAAATCACGTATAGATTCGATTTGACTTATAATATCGTCACTATGGGCATCAAAATTATTATTAAATCCTTCCACAAGTGACAATTGTGGTAATCCATACACGATTTCAGACAAATACCCTTCAATCGTTAAACCCCGTGCCGCATGGCTAGTTGCTGTCCCTGAACCGTCATAAACCATGTTAGTTCGATATCTAGCTTGTGCCTGCTGAAGTACATCCTGTAAGCGTCTCTTGTCGCTTGGNTCAACTGAAAACAGCAAATCGTGTAACACCTTTAAGGCGGAAGAAATTTGGTTGTCTAGTGCTTTCAAATTAAACTGGACGTTCCAGGAGGAATGATGTGGATCATCGATACAAGTACCGAAGTCGGCTTGGCAGGAAATTCCACCAGTGAATGCTGATGACCGTTGAGCAATTTGTTCATAACTCATACCCGCAGCCCCCATTTTCCGAATTGATTCGGTATAACGAGGCAAATAAGACCAGAGTTCGGGTGGCATTCCTTTCAAACTAAAGTTTAAAGCTAAGTAGTTGACACCGTTGGCGAAGACGTTATTTTGTAAAAGTTCGACACCATCAATTACTTCCACTTCTGTCTGGATGTGTGTGAGTCGATTTGGCAAATCATGAATTTTTAACTGTGGTAATTTTGCTAGCAACTCAGGAGGATTGGGTTGACTATTTAACTCGTCTAGTTCTCGTGCGTCAGCAGAAATTTGTGCAACTTGATCGTCACTAAATTGGCTGCGTACCTGTTTCATCCGCTCGGCAAAATCCATGTCATTTTTTGCCTGCATTTGGCTATCAGGTTTTAATACGGCTGTAAGACGATGAGAATTTTTCAACAGACGCGAACGTATTAATTGGTTAAACAGTTGTGGATCGGATTCATAGCGACGTTTACAATTGGACAGATGCTCATTCATCCGCAAGAACACCAAAGGATCCTTATCATAAATCCATGAGTTAATTACTCGTCTCATCATATGTAATGGGAACATTGATTGGATTTCGAGGTAGTGATACGACGATTGCTGAAAAGCAGCCTCTACTCTTTCGGGATCGATTGGACTGTCAGCAATTTCGGAGAGGGTTTCGGTCACTAATTGGACAAAATCGTCAAGACAATCAGGTTCGCTACCCTTCAGGCCAAGACTAAAGGTACTTTCTTTACCTATTCCACCTATTCCTGAAGCAATAATATCGGCGCCTAAGTTTGATCCGATAATTGCTTTTTTTAAAGGGGCAGCTTCATTGCCTAGCAAAATGAGGCTGAGAATGTAAAGTAGGGCAACATCCTCAGCATCAGTGGCATCACCAATTAACCACTCAATTGCCAAGTAGGTTTTTTCTTCAGATGATTCATCCACACCAATCGGATATTTGTCGACTATGGATCTTGGTTGACTCCACCGAACCTGAGGTTCAATTTTAGTATTAATGCCAATACGATTGAAATTACTGAGTTTGTCTGACAAAAATTCAAGATACTTCTGGGTTGGTATATTTCCATAGAGGAAGAAATAACTATTACTTGGGTGATAATAAGTTCGATGAAAATCTTTTAATCCTTCGTAGGTCAAATCGGGAATGGCATCTGGATCACCTCCAGATTCTCTACCATAGATTGTGTCAGGAAGAAGAGCACGTGAGACGGATCGGTAAAGTCGGGATTCTGGGTCAGAAAATGCACCCTTCATTTCATTGTAGACAATACCCGTGATGGTCAAATCGCCGGTCGGTTTTTCTGGGTCTAGAGGAGCAAAGTGGTGTCCTTCTCTTCTAAACGTCTGGTCAGTCAGTAAAGGGTGAAAAACTGCATCAAAATAGACTTCAGCCAAGTTGAATAGATCTTGTTCAACGTTGCTTGCTACCGGATAATATGTACAGTCTGAACCTGTCATGGCGTTGATAAATGTTGCCATACTCATTTTTATCATTTCAAAAAAAGGTTCCTTGACAGGGTATTTAGATGAACCTGCGAGAACTGCATGTTCGAGGATATGAGAGACTCCGGTGTTGTCCGGAGGGGGAGTTGGGAAACTAACCGAAAACAAATTCTCTGTATCTTCGCTATGCAGATGAATTATTCGTGCTCCACTTTTTTTATGTTCAAGTTGGTAAGCTACTGAACGTAAAGTTTCAAGAGGTGTTACCCCTGTGACCGAAAAGCCACCAAAATCTTGTCCTAGATGCATTGTTATCTCTGGAAGTACTGACATTTTCTAACCTTATAAAGTCTTAAATTTATTGTATGAATCAAAAGCCTCAGATGCTGTAAATATTAAAAATTGTATACTTAGTGCCAAATAAAAATTTATTTTTTCTAGTATCTGATGAATGTGTTTTTATGCAAAAAATGCAAAAAATAAAAAATGATGATCTCCAAACTCTCAACTTTATTGTTTGCAGTTTCGGTTCGCTCATTGTGATATGCCCACCGACATCAAATCCTATCTCACTTATTTTAACAGATACTTACTATTCGGAACAAAGGTACTAATCTTTCTAATACTGTCGTAGTAATGGATCGGATTAGTACTCTATATTTTCGAATACATAAAAAATATGGAAATCCGACATTAGAATGAAAGAGCCAAATGGATAAGCAGATATAATTCAATTTTTGTAAATATAAGAATTGGATTGGGTGTAGTATAGTGGTGTGGTTCTTCTCAGAATCTATATTAATGCTAGGCGTAAGCAAACGTGATTTTGTAAAAGAGCTATAATGTCTCAATTAATAGATAATATTTATAGAATGAAACCACCAATAAATAAATTCTAGTTCTAGGACAATGGGTATAAGAAGTAAATTTCGAGCATCAAGACTTCCTATCAAGTAAGAAAAAACGTCGTTTCAATCACAAACTACTGGGTACAACCATTCATACATAAATTCGCTTGTCATAAGGCTAGAGTATATTTGTTGAGAACAATGGAATATGGAAAAATTATGAATGAAATAACTAAACAGGTTGGAAATCTGAATCTAATTGAGAATTGGCAGTCTGTTGCTAATGGTGTATGGAAATCGGAAATCGGAGATATAGACAGTGAAAAACGTTATATCAGTTTAGCCGCAGAACCTCCTCAATTAGATAGAATAAATGAACTTTCGCCTGCTGATTTCCCGTTTGAAAATTGTAGGCCATCGTATCAGGATAACGATGGGAAAATTACTATCCGTATTCCTACTCAGACAGACGAACATATCTATGGTTTTGGGCTCCAATTTGATGGTTTGAATAAAAATAAAACGGTCCTCACTTTGAATACAGATCATTGGGGCAAAGGAAATGGGCGTACTCATGCACCAGTTCCTTTTTATATTTCAAGTCGTGGATACGGAGTGTTCTTTAATACAGCACGTTTTATGAAAGCCTATTGTCAAATAGGTAATCGGAAAGATTCACAGAATAACCCATTGCCAGTTGACCGAAATCCTGTGCCTGGAACTGAATCAATAGACCCTTGGCAAGCTGTTCCTCAGGGCGATGCTGTGGAAGCTCACATTATCGGAAAAGGTATGGAGCTTATAATTTTCGGTGGCACTAGTATGCTAGACGTGGTTCAGCGTTATAACCTTTATTGTGGTGGCGGTACTTTACCCCCACTTTGGGGTTTGGGGTTTTGGCATCGTGTACATGCTACATTTGATGCTGATCAAACTGAGGCCGAAATTAGTGATTTCAACAGAAAACAGTTTCCCTTAGATGTTATTGGACTAGAACCGGGTTGGATGAGTTCTTCCTACCCCTGTACCTTTGAATGGCAGACGGCTCGCTTTTCAGATCCATTCTCATTTGTAGAACGTCTTCGAAAGCGGGGAGTGCGCGTAAACTTATGGGTCAACCCTTATATCTCTCCAGAAAGTGGAATTTACGAAAAAATATACCCATATTCTGGCTCACACTTAGTCTGGTTGGGACTGGTCCCTGATTATTACATGAGACAAGCCCGTCAAATGTTGGTACAACAACATACCACAGAGCATTTGAAAATAGGTATCAGTGGATACAAGGTGGATGAAGTCGATGGATACGACTTCTGGTTATGGCCAGACCATGCAACATTTCCTTCAGGAACTTCAGGAGAGACCATGCGCCAGACATATGGATTATTAATGCAGGAATTACTATACAAGGATTTGTTCAAACAGAACAATCAGCGAACTTATGGTAATGTGCGTTCAAGTAATGGAGCAGCCTCCGGGTATCCGTTTGTTATTTACAGTGACTCGTATAACCACAAGGAGTATATTACCGGCATTTCATCTGCCAGTTTATGTGGGATTTTATGGACCCCTGAGATAAGAAATGCCTCCTCAGCAAGGGAATGGCTAAATCGGATGCAGACAGTTTGTTTCTCTTCCATGGCTAAGTTAAATGCATGGGCTACTGGCTTGCAACCCTGGAGTTTTCCGGAGGTGGAAGACGCGGTTCGTCGAGTTATTCAACTTCGGATGCGCTTGTTACCTTACATATACAGTTCTTTTGCCAACTACTATTTTAACGGTGTCCCACCGATTCGGGCTATGATACTTGAAGATGTTGGAAATACTGAAATCGAGACGAAAATTAATGGCCAACTTGACAGTGAAACTGACCCTTATGCTATGGGTAAAATTATCGAAAAAACGGACCAGTTTATGTTTGGTCCATCCATCATGGTTGCACCTTTTTACGAAAACCAATCTACAGAGCGATCTGTTTATTTACCACCAGGCAAATGGTATGATTTCTATAGTGGCCAATATGTTGGTTCCAATACAACTCTATTAGTAAAATCTGAACTGCTAAACGATAAAATTCCTTTGTTCGTCAAAGATGGAGCACTAATACCTATGCTAAAACAAGATGTGATGAACACTGAGGAAGCAATAGGTCGTGATCTAGAAGTACGTCATTACGGTATTGCTGATGGAACATTTCAGCTTTATGAAGATGATGGAAAAAGTTTTGATTACCAAAAAGGGGCTTACCGTGTTCGCATACTCTCTGTCACAAATCAGAGATTCACAGAAACTATCTCCAAGGACGATGCAGATTCTATGTTTGGTTCCGTTTCATTAAGGAGAATGACAAAAGTATAAATTCTGCTTTAGGTTGCTAATTGATAATAAAATATTATAATCAACGGAAAAATATCATTTACCATATACTAATTATTGGAATTATCCTTTTGACTGCGATTACACAAGTTGTTTCAGGCCAACTTAAAATTTATATTCTCGCTGGCCAATCGAATATGCAAGGTCATGCCCATATCAGAACACTTGATCACATGGGAATGGACCCGGACTCGGCTTCAATTCTCGATTCATTTAGAAATTCCGATGGTACGCCAACTGTATGCGAAAATGTTTGGATTTCCGCGATTGATACAGAAAAATTAGAAGACGAAAAATATGGAAAATTGACTGTAGGATATGGAGCTTCGGGCCCGAGTACCAAGATTGGGCCCGAGTTCGCCTTTGGTATCTATGTGCAAAAATACGTTAATAAACCCGTTTTACTTATTAAGACTTCTTGGGGTGGAAAATCCTTGCACACAGATTTTCGTCCGCCCAGTGCTGGTCCTTATAAGTTCAATGAAAAACAGCTGAAAAAATTAAGAAGTCAAGGTAAGGACATTCGCCAAATCCAGACTGATCAAAGGCAAAAAACCGGTAAATATTATCATTTGATGATGAAACAAATTGAAAAAGTATTGAAGAACATTAAGCGAATCTATCCAGCATATGACATTGTGTCAGGCTATGAGTTATCGGGTTTTATTTGGTTCCAAGGCTGGAATGACATGGTCGACCAAAGCACTTATCCGGATCGTGGGAAGCCTGGTGGATACGATGAGTATACCAACGCTTTAACCCATTTCATTCGGGATATACGGAGAGACCTTCAGACACCAAATCTACCCTTTATCATTGGTGTTATGGGGGTTGGAGGTCCAATAGCTGAATATGGTCCCAATCAGAAGAGATATGCGGATATACACAGAGAGTTTCGCCAATCCATGTCAGCCCCAGCTCTAGTACCAGAATTTAGAGGAAACGTTCAGGCTGTTCTCACTGAAAAATATTGGGATTCCCAACTTGCCGAACTTTCTCTAAGAATGAACAAAGTAAAAGAAAATTTGAGAAGTTTACGCAAAGAAAAAAAACTGACCCCCGAGGAGCAAGAGGAAATTTTAGAGAATTACAAGGCCAATGAATTTACTCCGGAAGAAATCCATATATTGGAAACTGGTGTCTCAAATGCAGCTTATCACTACCTAGGGTCTGCTAAAATTGTTAGCCAAATCGGAAAAGCCTTTGCTGATGCAATCGCCGCACTGGGTAATTACTAACAAGAAGATTGTTTCAAAATTCTTTTCCACTTCACTATATTCTTGATGTATAGATGAGAGAAGAACTGATCAAAACTAATAGGCTTAACCTTTTTGGATTCCAAGTCTCATCTCATTGGCTGTTCTCATCATTAGGTTGATTCGTTCTTTTCCACTCGTACATAATTGACCAAAATAATAAGCTTGTTCTGTAGTGGGTTATAATTTACTGATTCTATTGTATCAGCGTGTCTTTTAACACATGAATGCACATCAAACCCTCAGATTAAATAATTGAATAGAAAAATATATGATTAATAATGAATCTAGTTCAATAGTTATTCTCGGAGCTTCGGGTAATTTGGCATTAACTAAGCTTTTGCCTTCTTTATATATCTTATTTACATCTGGAGCTTTACCGCATAACTTCGTAATTTCTGGATATTCAAGAACTTCAATGTCTAACAACGAATATAGGGAACTTGTCAAAGACAACCTCAAAAACAGTATTGATGAAACGCTTTGGGTGGAAGGTTTTTTGCAAGAATTTTTAAACACCATTCATTACTATAGTGGTGAGTACAATTCAGTTGATAATTTTATTGAATTCCATAGAGTCTTAGACAGTATTTCTAAAGATTTCCCAAGCCAACCTAATGTTTTGTACTATCTGTCAATACCACCATCAGTTTTTGAACCTGTTATTAATTCTCTGAGAGAATGTGGCGCAGTCAATAAGGGAGATTTGTCAACATCTGTAATTGTCGAAAAACCTTTTGGTTATGATACCGAGTCGGCACGAACTTTGGGAAAAACTCTTGATCAAACTTTTGACGAAAGTCAAGTTTATCGTATCGATCACTATCTGGGGAAAGAAGCAATAATGAATCTTATGGTTATGCGATTTGCTAACCTAATATTCGAACCTGTATGGAACCGGAATTACATAGATTCAGTCACTGTTGCTTGGGAGGAAGATAAAAATATTGGCTCACGTGGTGGATACTTCGACGGGGCAGGAATTATCCGAGACGTGATACAGAATCACCTCCTACAGATTTTAGCACTCGTAGCTATGGAGAAACCAAGTAGTTACGACAGTGAGAGCATAATGGCTGAAAAAAATAAAGCAGTTAAATCTATAGAGAAAATTACTTTAGAGAATTGCATTTTAGGACAGTATACACATGGTGTATGTGGCGGGAAACCAGTTGTTGGCTACACTGACGAAGAAAGCGTACCAAGTGGCTCCAAAAGAGAAACATTTGCCAAAATTAAATGTGCTATTAACAACTACAGGTGGAGTGGTGTACCATTTTACCTTCAAGCCGGTAAAGCACTGACAAAAAGTACCACTGAAATCATTATTCAGTTTAAGGAGGTGCCTGGCGACATATTTCTGTCCCCACACCATCCAAATAAGATGGTTATTGAAGTTCAGCCTGATGCAGGTTTGAAGTTTTTTATAACTAACAAAGTCCCTGGAAAAGGAATGGTACTGAAGGACGTAGCACTTGACTTTAGTTACGTTGACGGATTTAACAAAACAATGCCGGGTGCTTACGAAAGGCTACTATTGGATGCAATTCAAGGAGACAAGACTCTATTTATTGGTTACGAAGAACTCATCCATTCTTGGGAGATTTTTACCCCCATTCTTGAAAAAATTGATTCTGGAAAAGCTGATGTATTTTACTACCACGCGGGTACTTATGGACCTGAAGAAGCCAACAGGATCTGAGACCTCCGTTCTGTTTTTTCCCTTTATTTGTTCTTTAGTTCTCAATTTTGATAAAAATTAAGCGATATCGTAATTTGGTAAACATACACGAATGGAAGATCTTATCATAATCTTTTTTGGTAAATTTCCACCCACAATTTCCTAATTGTCATTGTGAACAATATTGTTTCTCAGATTCACAATGAAATTTGGGGCTGTGCCTTATGCCTGTATGGGCTTTACTCACAATCTTGGGGCCAAAAATCTGTTTAGATTATGACCGTCAATATTCATATGACACAGTATTACAGAGGCTAATTTTAACTGGTGAGATATTTATGAACGAGGGGAGATTTACTGAATTCCTTGCTAGAACAACAAGCATGAACTGATTCAATCGTATACTTGGCTTGACTTAGCTTAGGATTTCAACCTATATTCCTGTCTAGACTCAGAAAGCTCCAATTCCTTGATGGCCTAATTTGACTTCTTCTTTAAGCAGGTTCTGACCACCGTTATTTATGATTTCAACCCCATCATTATTAATAGAAGGCTTAGTACTTAATTTCCGACTGTACCCATTAAGTTCTTCCATCGTATCTAGATCAATATTGAATCCTGCGTGCCCAGCATTGATAAATTTAGGATCTATATTAATAGGGTTTGGATCAGACCCGTGAGGTTCGAGGTTGAAATAGAGGTTGTTTCTGAAAACAGTATTGATTTCTTCAAGTCTATTGCCCCATTTCCCTTGTTCCTCAAAGAAAAAGATATTATTCTCAAACCGTGAGTTAAGTGGAGTTCGATCTCCAGCAAAAACGGAGACCTTTAGTCCTTTTTTCACATAGTGTGTGTTGTTGTAGATGTGAATGTTCTTAGCTTGTTTTTCATTTTCAAATCCATAAAAATAGATTCCTTCCTTATCGTTTTGGCTTAAATTATAGCGAATAACTACATTTCGATTTCTCTTTTTCATAATTCCACAAAACCATAGATTATCGTGGCTATAATTGTATTGGATAAATGTATTAACACAATTGTAATCAGCATCAAACCCACCACGATCGATTCCACCTTCGCCAACATTACCATAGGCTTCATTGAATTGAATCTTGATTCCATTCGTGTTAAAACAAAA
This sequence comes from Candidatus Poribacteria bacterium, assembly GCA_002729015.1. Next base: position 151,204 of record PBVO01000035.1, on the reverse strand, counting down.
AATACTATGACCAGTACTATATCGGCTACTATTAGCCAGAATATTACGTTCATAGATTGCGTCTTTACTGACACGTGCGATGATATTATTCCGTCCTGTAAAATCGACATGATTGTCTGCTACATATACATTTGTCCATAGATAATGACCGATTTCGTCGGACTTTCTAAACTCTATTTTCCCACAAGAAGAGGAATTGCCTATACCAACTCCTCCAACATGGAAAATCTGGTTATTAGTGATACGTAGATCGTGGAATATCGATCGTTTCAATTTCTTGATATGAACATGGATACCCCCACGCTTCTTTCCACCTACTTTCCCATTGACATTATGGATGTAGCAATTATTGATATATACATGTTCGTATATTCCTTCCTTCTTGTCAGCCAAAACGTAGATGCCAAATAACTCTCCTTGATCATCATCGGTTCCGTTGGAATTCGTGATTTCCAGCCCATTGACTTCCCAAAATGAAGGATTCCGTAAAAGCAAACCAGCTCTTTCCTTTCCTTTGGCATCTATCCGAGGCCGATGCCCCTGTCCATAGACATCTATTCGAATGGGAGATCCAGAAATTCCTTTTCCTTCCGGTGAAAACATACCCGTAAAACGGACTCCTTTTTTGAATAGGATTACGTCTTTAGGTTGAAACGTATTAGTTTTCAATCGATCGAAATCCGATTGGGACGAAATCAAGTATCTTTCAGCATATGACGTCAACAATTGAGATAAGAAGATCAAGAATCCTACGACAAGATAGAGTTGGTAAACTTTCATTTAGTGTTTTTCCGTTCTCCATTATTTACTTTGTTATCTTTCTTATATCGAAACCTTACTAAAAAAACAGAAATTCCACGTTGTTAGTACAGTAGTAATCTCGATCTTTATCGATATAGACATATGTAAAAGTTAAGGCTAAACTGAAAATACAAAAATCAGAAACTATTTTGTATTCACCTTTCCATAACGAAACGGAAACAGAAAGAAATCGAATCCGAAAGAGTCTGGGAGTCGTCAAGTAAAAAAGTAGATCCTAAAACTGATCAAACAGATTTAGAACAGATTAACTAGCCCCTCAATCTAATAGCTAATATTGCTTTCCGACCAGAGAAATTAAATCGATTAAACAAATGCGACTTGTTCATCTTGATCGATACCAATGGTATCAATTTGTCCTCTTCCAGTTACTGGTTGGTTTACTCCATCTAATCCAACTTCAACGTACTGACTAAACCATTTTTCCAGATCGGCACGTAATCTTATAAGGGGTTCACGATATCCAGACACACCTACCAAATTGTGGTTCTCCTCTGGATCTTCGATTAGGTTATAAAGTTCATGTGGACCCTCTGGGTATCGATGAATATACTTCCATTCTTTCTCACGTAGCATTCGGGTCGGCCCATATTCATCACAAATAGCTACTGATTGATTCCCAGTATGGTTTTTACCCTCTAAAGCTGGAACGAAGCTACTTCCTGGTAGATTTAAATCAGGCGGTAACTCCAAGCCCAAATAGTCTAGTACAGTAGGCATGAAGTCGTAGTGGCTAAGCAAGTCTTTATTGACTATTGATGGTGGTATTCGACCAGGATGGCAAGCGATAAAGGGAACTTTAACGGATTCCTCGTACATATTCAGTGGATAGGTACCATTTCCTTTTCCAAGTATTCCGTGATGGCCCATGTTATATCCATTGTCACTAGTAAAAATAATCAGCGTATCCTCACTGATACCCAGGCCCTCTAATTTGTCTAGAATACGCCCAATTGCCATATCCATGGCTGTGATTGTGGTGAAGTAACCTTGAATGGTCTGACGTCGATTTTCTAGGCTAGGGTTCCACCCATTCCAATCATGTGGTGGTAATGAAGGTAGAGAATCGAAAGCCACATCGTTATACAGATTCCATATGTCAGATGGCTGCTCTTCTTGTCGCCAAGGAGAATGCGGCGCTGTATAATGGACACTTAGACAAAAAGGATTTTCACTTTGCCCAAACTCGTCCAAAAAATCAATAGCACGATCAGTAAAAAAGTCGGTTACATACTGCTTCTGAAGTGTCATTTCTCGGCTATTATTAAATACAAAATAATTAGTATAGCTATCACCTCCAAGTGAATGAGCAGACCAAAAAGTATGGCTTTTCTGGGCTGTGGCGCTATCTCCAAGATGCCATTTGCCAGAAAGACCACAAATGTATCCGTTTTGAGCAAGAACATCAGTAAATGCAGTCATTCCAGACAAATAATTTATTGGCTGGTCAGCTCCACTCCAAGTGATATTATCTTCTACATCGATATTTCCAGATTTAATCCAATCATGGATACCATGTTGAGATGGAATACGACCGGTCAAGAAAGAGGCTCGTGCTGGAGAGCATACGGGTGATGCGCAAAAGAAGTTTTCGAATCGAATTCCTTGATTGGCCAGCTGATTTAATCTAGGGGTATGGAGTTCTGTAGTACCAGCACAATTCATGGCCCAAGGCCCTTGATCATCGGACATGATAATTAAGATATTGGGATTTTTATTCTCATCACACATATTCTATTTCCTTGGCAACTTATTTTATTGAGCAGATTATTTCGGCAGCAGTATTATCCTAATAATCGGATTGATATTCTTAATCTTGGTTTCGATCATTAATGCTAAATCCATGACTAGTTCGCGTGTGTCTGACTGAATTTAGAAAGAAAGATTTCCTCTAATGGAATTGGCTTTTTGGTCTTGACTTAAAGTCTTTTGTCAGGGTTACCAATACTGCTTCAGAAACTACAAGAGATTATAGATTTCTATAAAGCATAACATTACATAAATAGTATATTCTTACACAGAACCTAAAACAATGACATAACTTACATCCAGTTCTAATTATTTCCTTTTTTAGATATTGGATTCTGCAAACTATAAATGGTATCAAACTTAATCGAACTTAGTGGAAAGCAAAAAATCTAAATTGGGTCAATGAAATTTGAAAAGAATCAATTTTTCACTTTTTTAGTAACCTCTTCTTTTGTTCTCATAATGTTTCATATTCATGTTAGACCTTCGTGGCCAGAGAACAATTTTAGTCGGTTGGTCTATCCCGACAAGGATGGAAAATTAGTGTACACACCTGATGAGAAAGGGAATGTAATTCCTGATTTTTCTCATTGTGGATATATGGGCGGCGGTGTTGCGTTACCGAATGTACCAGTGGTTATGATAGTGGCCCCCCAAGCAGAAGGCGATGATACAAAAAGGATACAGTCAAAGATTGATGACCTGTCTCAGAAGGAAATGAATGCCAGTGGGTTTCGTGGAGCTTTATTGTTCAAGAAAGGCACATATCGAATTAGCCGAACTCTCAAAGTAAGAGCCAGTGGAGTAGTCTTACGCGGTGAAGGAAACAATGAGGATGGAACAGTACTAGTTGCCACTGGAAAGGAAAAAATCACACTAATCAATTTCGCTAGCCATAGTGGTGGAGCTCGTGAGGTTCACCACACACACCAAATAATTACTGACGAATATATTCCAGTTGGCAAAAGAAATTTTTCAGTAACCGACGCTTCAGATTTTATGATCGGTGATCAAATAATTGTTCACCGGCCAAGTACCTTGGAATGGATTGAATCCATTGGCATGAATCGTATTCGATCGATAAAACCCGGCGTCATTCAGTGGAAGCCCGGAAAATATGATTTGAAATTTGATCGAGTAATCGTTGCAATAAATGGTAACGAAATTACCATCGACGCGCCGATGGGTAGCTCATTTGATCGTAAATACGGCGGTGGATGGATCTATAAGTACAGGTACTTACAACGAATTGAGCAGGTCGGAATTGAGAATTTACGTGGAGTATCGGAGTTTGATGAAAAGAAGAAAGACCATCGTAGACAAGGAGAATTTATAGATGAAAATCACGGCTGGAACTTTGTTGTTTTTTCTCAAATTAAAAACGCTTGGGCTAAACAAGTAACATCGGTTCACTTTGGCTATTCGTGTGTGACTGTTGGGCCTGATTGTAAGTGGATTACAGTTCAGGATAGTCAATGTTTAGATCCTGTTTCACAAATTATTGGATCTAGACGATACTCATTTCCTATTCAAGGGCAATTATCTTTGGTCTTGAGGTGTTACACTCGTCGTGGACGGCACGACTATGTCCTACACTCTCGAGTAGCGGGGCCTAATGCTTTTGTATATTGCATTGCTGACATGGCGCATTCAGATACAGGACCACATCATAGATGGTCGGTCGCTACATTGTTTGATAACGTGGTTGTGAATGGAAATGCAATAAATGTACAGGATCGGCAAGATTCAGGTACAGGACATGGATGGGCTGGAGCACAAAAAGTCCTATGGAACTGTGAAGCTGAGAGTTTTATTATTCAGCGTCCACCGACTGCACAAAATTATGCTATTGGGTGTATTGGTAAAAAGAAAGATGGAAGATACAAACGCGAGAATGGTTATTGGGAATCTCACGGAAAAAAGGTAACACCACGGAGTTTATATTTTAAACAATTAGAAGATCGCCTAGGTGCTGATGCTCTGAATGTAGTTAATCAATAAATTATTTCTGAATTCGATAGTGTGTGAAGAAATTTCTCAAAAAAGTGGCTTCAGCAAATTTCTGAGTACTACGATTTACGTCTGAATATATGATGTTTTATCAATCATCTGAAAATTGATTAAGTTTAGACACCTCAAAATCTATTTTCTATATGTACAGATGGGAATATTGTGCCTAAATTTAAATGAATAATGCAAAAGAGAAGGAATTTCTGAGTGTCAGATAACATAATTTCTACCTACAAAAATCGTTTATCTTTGATTGAACTAATACCATTACTGGCTATGATGATGGCCCTATCGGCACTCTCCATTGATACGATACTACCAGCAGTCACAATAATTGGAGAAGATCTTGGAGTTGTCAAAGAAAATAGCGCCCAATTAGTGATAAGTGTAATGTTCGCAGCATTTTCATTTGGCCAGCTTCTTTACGGACCTTTGTCTGACATAATTGGTCGTAAGCGATCGTTCTTCGTTGGCATTTTTATTTTTACTATTGGCTGCATTGTTTCCTATCATGCTACTAACTTTAAAGTCATGCTATTTGGACGACTGCTACAGGGGTTGGGTGTATCTTCTGCTCGAGTCATCTCACAAGCTATAATCCGAGATCAATATGTGGGAGCTGACATGGCAAAAATCATGTCAATCGTAATAAGTATTTTCATTATTGTCCCGGCACTAGCTCCTAGCCTCGGACAATTGATATTAAAATACTATAGTTATCGATCAATTTTTGTACTTCTGCTCACTCACGCTACGGTTGTCGTTTTTTGGCTAGGGATCCGGCAACCAGAAACACTTCTTATGGAGAATCGAAAGACATTTAATGCGAGCTTACTGTTGAAGGAAATTCGTCTGGTTTTGGAAGAAAAGACAACTTTTTTATTTTCTGTCTCACAAGGTTTCGTTTTCGGAAATATGGTGGGATTCTTGATGTCTGCGCCACAGATTTTTGCTGATTTGTATCAGGAGCAAGATCGCTTTCCTCTTTTTTTTGCTGGATTGGCAACATCTGTAGGCATATCGTCGATTTTAAACTCAAGCCTAGTCAAGCAATTAGGTATGATAAGACTTGCTTCTACTGCCCTTTTGTTAATGATAAGTTTTTCGTTAATGTTCTTAGTGTTTATATTTTTCGGCAATGGACAGACTTCTTTGTGGATAACTATGTTATTTCTATGTTGTCTATTTTTTCAGGTAGGTTTTCTAATGGGTAATTTAAATGCTATGGCAATGGAACCCATGGGAGAAAGAGCTGGAATAGCAGCTGCTGTTATTGGTTCAATCTCTACATCAATCTCTTGGGCCTGTGGAACAATTGTCGGTCAAAACTACCAAAAAACATTATTCCCGCTAGTTGTTGGGTGGTTTTTGCTTAGTAGTCTAGCATTTATCACAATGCGTTTAGGACTAGCTAAAGCCAGAGCACATAACTAAAGACAGTATTAATTAGAATAAGATCTCATTTTTCTAAACAATAATTAATTATATTTTCTGACTGATCTTTTATAAGAGTCAATTACATAAGTTTTCCTGTACTAGGATAAATTATTTTTATCTTAACTACCTAATATAAAATCAAATGTATCGACCGAGAACAAGTAAAATCAGGCACAAAGGAAGTAGAAAAATATGAATATAAATTGTGAAAGTGGCTGTGCTGACACAATTATATTAAACTATTGCATTCTAATACCCACTTAATTTGATTCCCGAAAATAAAACTAAGCATAGTCTACCTTGAACTAGTCGTTGTGTTTTCTACTTTTTTGTTCCCAGTATTTATTGAATAATATCAGTCGAAACGCCATTTCTCCGATTAGTCGGACGCTTTCTGTTAAATGGGTTTCTGAATATTGTTAAAATCAGACTCTTGATATTCTACATTGAGAATGAAAATCTATCTGATCTGGATTCAAGATGGATCGATAATAGAGTAGCAAAAAAACTGTTCGCCTTTGGATGGTACCTGGCAAACCCATTCTCCTTGCGGATTAATCACACCGGAGGGAGAAGAACAACGAATTTCTATTGGCTTACAATTATCAACTGTTACAACCCATACATGACCAGATCTAGCTCGCATTCGGAGATTAGATTGATGGTATTCCCATGCTACATCAGACCACTCATCCGAACTCCTTCCACCATTGACTGCGTGAAATATAATTTGGGTATCCATATCTGACAATTTTTGAGTCAAGTGGGGGTCTGGTTTTGGTGTACAACCAGGGTTAGCCCATAAGTCGTTACAGATCAGACCCCCGACCTTGATTTGGTTGAAATCAAAGGTTCGTAGCGGGCTAGTTGTATAGTAATTGATTTCACCTTCAGGTGGGTTGGTCATACTCCCACATGTCAAAATCTTGCTATGGAATCCTAGGTAGATTCCATTTTGATTATAGAATCGGATCTGGTTGTAACATTTTTGATCTTCAGGTTCTACAAAACAAGTTCCCAATGCCAAACCAATTCCTGCAGTTTTGGCCTTTTTCCTCACTCGAATTAGTGCTTCATTAACCTTTTGCGAATCGAACTGGTGAGTGTATCCACTGAGCGATCCCTCAGGTGTTACTAAAATCTCTGCTTGCTCATCTTTAGCGTAATCGATTGCACGCTCGATTATTGCTACATTGTCATCAATATTTGTCGAAACCGAAATTTGTGCTCCTGCAACTCGAAGATTCATTTATCTCCTCTAACTTCAAAAAAAGATCCACTACCATGGACCATTAGAAAATTTTTAGGATTAAATTTTATGTAATAAGTTATGAAACAATTAATAGGGAACATCGTGAGTTAAATTTATAGACACTATCATATAAACGAATTTAGCAAAATCAATTCGAGGTTAAATTCTTTCTACTAGTTCGGAAACACCTTTATAAAACCAATCTTGGAGTTGAGTTTTTTCTTTCAGCACTCGTTTTGCGACCCAACCTGTGGACCGATTCAGGTCTATATCTGCTATTACTAATCGGTTCTCAAAGTATCCAGCCTCTAATATCACGTTACCATCAGGATCAACAATTTTCGAATTACCATGGGAAGAACCTGGATCAGCTAAGTTCGATGGATTCCCTGGTGTATTAGCCATGAGTAAATAGATACCACTTTCAGTAGCGCGAGAGATCGGCATAGCTCGGTAAGCTGACAGTTTATGTTCATTCAATAAATTAGACTCACAAGAACAAAAGATACAGATTTGTGCTCCTATTGCGGCAGGTAGCCTTACTAGCTCCGGATAACGGATATCGTGGCAAATAATAAAAGAGCATGGGACACCCGCTAGGTCAACAACTGGTATTTTCTTTTGTGAATTTTCACACCATTTTTCTCCTGCTAAAAAGGTCTTTGCATATCGATGCTTCAGGACACCATCTGAGTCAAATATCGCTAAATCATTATACCAACCTCCATTTTCAAAACTAGCAGAGCCAATAACAATAGCTATTCGATATTTCAGGCATAGCTTGCTAATTCGTTCCTCTGCTTCCTTAAAAATTGAGGGGTGCATCTGGTTCCAATAATCCTGAGAACAACAATATCCAAATAGACATCCTTCAGGGAATGCTAAAATTTGTACTCCTAAGTCAGCTGCTTCCTCTATACCGAGGATAACCTGCTCCAGGTTCAATTGGACATCTGGTCCTGTCAATAGTTGGTAAGCTGCAATCTTCATTTTTTTCTTACTCAGTATGATTATATGTTCAAATAATCAATTAGAGTTTACTAATTTCATATTTTTGCATTGTAGATGAGAGGTAATATGTTGTCAATTTGATATAGAATTGACAATAACGAGTAATATACAACTTCAAGAAACATATTCTGATCTTCCATACTTCATTTAATTTTTATCAATTTCAACAACATAAATAACTATTGCTAGTATAACTAGAATGATATAGTTTACATATCAGATTAAAACTGATCAAATTATGATCAGTTTATAGGTGAGCGAGCACACTTCAATCCAAAAGTATGCATAACCATTTATAAATTTCTTGTAATGATGAAGATACCGGAGGCCAATACGTAAAGCGGATAATCACATTTTTTGTTTAACACCCAATAAAACAGAAAGGTATAGATATTCAATATACTTTTCTTAGCCGATCTTGTACAGTAAATAATTGCATAACGAGAGAAATAATAACTCAGGAGAATGGTATCGCTTTAAAAGATCCAATTAGTAGTCGATCCATAAGGAAATATTGATGATTTACGACAACACTGCTCGAACTTTCGATTGCTCACCAACGTTGGCTGATAACCAGATCCTAGACTTTTGTAAGCGAGGATACCTGATACTTCCAGCAGTCGTACCTGATGATATCAATCAGCGTACATGTGACTATCTAGAAGGAAAAATACCAGCTAACCCGAGCTTTATCCCGGTTGGAATGAATCAGATAGAACTAGATCGTATACGTAGCTCACATGAGCCCAGCACTATATTTCTGGAAGATTGGTTCATTGAATACGTCCTACTCAATGAATCACTGATTGGTATTATGCGTTCTTTGCTAGGTAAGAATGTTGGGTTACCTATTCTAGCTAGTCATCACAAGGTAAAGTGCCCAGCGGAAGCCCAGCAGTGGCATCATGATGCTGATTGTGTTTTTGGTCCTGAGCTTAATTTTCTCGAAGTTTTCTACTTTCCTCAAGATACACCAGCCGAGTTAGGACCAACTGAATTGTTACCAGGATCGCATATTACACATACTCACTGTAAGCCAGAAGACAAAGGAGTGCTCAGTGAAGGGCCAGCTGGAACTCTAGGTATCCATCACCAGAGTATCCTGCACCGTCGTGGGAAATCTACCCAAAATGGACTGAGGCATATGCTTAAATACAATTATTGGCGCACTGTACCACCACAAAGAGATTGGATTGTAGAGAAGAATTTCGACTTTCATACTGCAGATTATGGTGGACACAACTCTGCTCGATATGCAGCACATATGTTTTATTGGTTATGTGGAAAAGGGGACGAGTACAGAATTATTGGTGGTCAGGGATGGCCATGGTCAACTCAGAACCAAATCGGTCCATCTTATGGATTTGGGGTAACTGAAGGGTATTTACCTGATTGGCGAAAGACTAATCAAGACGGCTATACCAAATGAAAACAAGAGTCAATTTAATTGATCTGACTCTTGAATATAATGATATAAACTATTAATGAATTTTTCATTAATAGACTTGGGTTAAGTTAAATGGAGATCTACGTCGTTGCTTTGGTTTTACTTTCTGCTTTATGTCACGCGTGTTGGAATTACTTGAGCAAGGCTAGCAACTCTCCTCAACTCTTTTTAGCATGGATATCCATGGCTAGCATTTCTATTTCAGCTACTGTTTTTCTGACTCTTCGGCCTATGATTCCGTCACCTATTTGGTTATATATTATTGCTTCTGCAATCGTCCATTTTGTTTATCTTGTTTCTCTAAGTCAAGCTTATGCTGCCGGTGAAATTTCATATGTCTATCCTATTACTCGTTCTGCGCCAGGATTAATACCTATATTTGCTATTTTATTTCTGGGTGAGAAGATTTCGTTTCAAGGAGTAATTGGTATTTTCTGTACTCTGGTTTCCGTCTATCTGCTAATCCGACCAGAAGGATTACACAGTATCCATAATTTCATGGATTATCTGAAAAAACCAGAATCTTTTTGGTCTTTTTCAACTTTAGCGACAGTTGTAGCATATTCAATCATAGACAAAAAAGGGATGGCTGAGTTTTATGGTCAGGTGGGAGATTTCAAAATTATGAATGCGATTGTGTACCTTTTAGCTGAATCTTTTCTATCATCAGTTCTCTACGTTAGTTATATTGTATACCGTTTCCCTTGGAAAGAGATAATGACCACCGGCCGAAAGTCGACAAAACGGATTTTTGTGTCGACTTTCCTCAAAATTTCTTCCTATAGTTTGATTTTGTATGTCTTAATGACTGAACCAGTAAGCTACATAAGTGCTATTCGTCAATTCTCAGTCATCTTTGTTGTCCTACTTGGAGGCCTCAGCTTAGGCGAATCACAATTAAAATTACGACTAATTTCTGCTTCAACTATGGTAGCTGGAATTTTCTTAATTGCCACAGCGAACTAGGTCGTTTTTTACTATCAACTACATAGGTACAGATCAGAACCATCGTAAATTAACAGTTGAGTTAGAATGATCTTATCCACTAACAAGCAATTTTATTGGACTCAACAAGAAAATTTCGTAATAATGACCTAAGTCTCTTTCCTACATTTTTCAAATTTACTGACTGATTCATCTCTTAGTAATTCAGTATGCAATCAGGTCTCAATCGTTATATATTTCTTTAAAATCCATTTTTTAATCAGAAGCAAAAACTTCAGTAATCGCTTCTAATGATCGGCTTAAGTTATTACTTAATTTTTTGTCGCTATAATCCCTTCCTTTTTTAGGTCCACTTATCTCGAGATAGCCTATAGGATTACTAACCGGCCAAAGTTTGGAATTACTCAGAATTTGCTTTTTAAGATCTGTCAAATGGATAATTCCAGCTTTCTGTTCCTCCACGGAAAAACCAAAAGTATTTTGATATATTGAGTCCGTATTTTTGATATGAAACTCACACATATAAGGTATTTGATGTTCGAATAATTCATCATGTCTATGAATTACGTTTCCATCCTGATCTGCATAACCATGTGAAATATCACCACAAAGATAAACTGGAACTCTTTTATACTGTTCTTCTTGATAATAATCGTTCAAGTTGTTCATCATATGATCTATTTCTTCCGGTAAGGTTGGAGGCTCAGCCAAACAGGACATTGGCTCAATTGTCAACCCTTTAATTCCTTTTAAAAAAGCATATTCCATTAATCCTTTCATGTTATCAAGATAATTAGCGATTCCCATCTCTTTCGTTTTCATCAAGTCTCTACATATTGAACCAGGATTGGAACCCACAAAGTCTGCGCCAACTAGGGCTGCGACTTCGATAAACCTTTCGTAGCACTTCCTCGCGACTCTTTCTAAGCGCCGATCTTGAGAGAAAAAACCTCCTAATTCTCGATGCGCAGTAAAACAACTTCTAATTTCAATATCTTTTTTTTCAGCTAAGTTACGCAAGTCTTTAAAAAAGGAGTCGTCCAACATATAAAGTTCAAAAAAACTACCCAGTTGTAAATAGCGAACTTTTTGTTCCCTCATCAGATCAAAAAGCCATTCGTATGTGTATCGATACTGTATTGGGTCGCTTTTAACACCAATCTCAATTTTCATTATAGTCTCCCTTTTAATGTCGATTTTCAGTTACTAACTCTTCAAAATAGGATTTTCATTCTGAATGGATAGTATCGTAGTCGGAATCAATTTTTACTGTGTTCTGTTATTCTCATTGCTAATGAGAACCAAATAGTTTTCCTCACTTTTAAAAGTAAAAACATTAAAAATGAATACAGACCGTTGGACTTGTTGCAATCTTAATGACTATTTTGATTACTTATACTAAATAGATAATTGATTAGAAATAATTCGATAGACTTAATACAAACGCGAATTTGACTTAAGATACTCCAATTTCAGTTAGACTAAGTAATAAGAAAGATGAAGCAATAACAACAGGTGGTTTAACTCAGAAAACGAATACGGTTATAGGAGATAGATATCGATTTTAGTCTATCTGCGACGGGGGTGGTTTATACAGTCGATGTCAACAAAAAGAATTTGTTTTTTGTCAAAAAACCAAATCGAGGTAATACTGATTGAAACAGAGCAGAAATTCAGTTGGTTTATACATTTGTTAAATTCTTTTTTTGTGATTCGTATTATTTGTAAACTACCGGTATTTGCGTGTCAAATTGTACGTCAAACTACCAACGACTGAAGGAATACTCAAAGAAACTAAGGCGACTGGAATTCCAATCTTTGGGCTTAATCCTTCCCGTCCTATTATTTCTCCACTCAGACCTACAACAATTCCGGCACACATTAAAGGTTTACTCAAGACCACAACCAAGCGAGTCAACCACCTAGACCCTTGGTAATTCGGATCGTTTCCTGCATCACGATATGCTTTGAAAATACCCTTACAACAACCTTCAGTGCTGATTATGTACCAGCTAAGGGCTGTTGAAGCCCCAAGTGTAGCCCCCACCCAAAACGGTAATTTTTCAGCCGCTTCAAAACTTAATGCACTTCCAAAAAGTAGAGTAGTATTGCCTAAAATACTCCCATTCAACATGCCATAACCGATTTGTCGAGAGAAAGTTCCTTTCATGAGAGAAGGTTCCGTCCCTTGATTCGAAAAACCAAGTGATGGTAAAAGCAATAAAAACACAAGTGAAAAAAATTGAATTGTCATTTTAACCTTAGAAACCTGAGTCTCTACGACTCACTTTATAAGTATCTATTTTTTAAAAGAAAAACTGTATTTAACTTCTATAAAATTATTGCGTTGAGGATTAAATATTTGTAATTCTTTTTCCGTTATGAGTCTGAATTTCACCTGCCGATTTTTGCTAATTTGATATCGAGTTCCCAACATCAATCGATATTTCAACCCTAACAAACCACTTAATTGACCCAATTGGGAATGATAAAAGAATTCGGTAGCTATTTCCGGATCTAGCCTCCAGTTCCTAATCTCATATTTAATTAAGCTTTTCCAACGGTAATTTCGACTGGTATAATCTCCATGCAAACGCGATTTCCCTATCTCGTTTTGCTGCTGATACTTAAACCGATTTCTGAGAGATAACCTTCCTATTCTAGTTTTGTGACTGATGTATAAATGAAAGCGAACGTGGTGCTCAAATCCTTTTTGGGCTCCAATATCGTCATTTAGCCAAAGGTACCGTGATCCAAATCCTAGTTCAAATTGCTTTAGTAAATTATAATTAACGTCTATTTCTATTAGTAGACGATCAAAGGATGTCAGACTGTCTTTTAATCGGTATTGTTCCTCAATACTGAAAGTCCATTTTTTATTAAATTTGTAGTTGGCCTGAGTTGACAACCAAAGTCCAAAACTTCGATCTATGTCTGAGGTTTTAATTTGTGCCCAATTTGGTGAACAAACTAACACTAAAGTAAGTAAAAGAACACACCTCATTTGGTTATTATTTATTTTTTGATCTGTCTAGGTAATCCCTTTTGTATCAATATTTCAACTTCAGCCCGACGCTTTGGAATCCAGGCCTTGAGCTTATTGAAGTAATACAAATGATGGGCACTGGATTCTGTACTCTTAACTTGTATGGATAAATCGTCTATAAGGGAGACTAAGTATGCCTCATTCCAAGCTTGTTTCAATAACAGATTCATCTCATTTTCTAGTTGGATAATAACTTCTGGGATTTGCGAGAGTCTATTCGGAAGCCGGGACTGGAAATAAGTCTTCACTGACCACTCAGATTCATAATTACTACCATTTTCAAACCCCCAAGGTATGAAGGTGATACGCCCATTATCATTCGGATCCAAATAGATGAAAAAATTATTTTGGTTGCTAGTATAACCGTCATTATGCCCTAAGATTATCTCTAGCGCCCAAAAAGTAATAAAACGTTTAATATTCAAGTGTTGACTAAGTTTTTCAACCAACAGCTCGTCTGTTACTTGGTCTAAAATTTTGATCATTGCAAGCAATGGTTTGCCAAATGAATTGGTCTGCTTAGTCTTAGGTTCCCACCTAGGCAAGCAATTTTTCCAAAAATCGACGAGCTGACCTTCATATAAGTGGCCATTATCGTTACCAAATTGTCGAATCAAAAAATCACGATCAATAGTTTCTAAGTGCGAATAGGCACCCATTGATTGACCATTTATCGTGACACTGGCTAAATTACATCTAGGTGCTGGATAACCGGCTAGTTCAAAGACCCGAGCATTGAGGCAAGTTGTTACCCTTGTTGTATCTTGGGCATTGTTGTTGAGAGTAATATTTTTGGTTGTTCCTAGATACTGCCCCTTAACATATTTATTAGTTACAATCTTTATTGATGGAACTTCAGAAAATATGGAACCTAAAAATCCCTTTTTTCTTATCCCGACATTACTGATATTTAATCCATCTATTGAAATGTTTCCTGAATACCAATTGAATTGGGATGGGTATGGTGCATCACATTTTAGGGACTGCAAAACAACACCACCCCAGAGTGTTGCCCACTTCTCCGTCGTTGGACCAAACCGAGATTCTTCTCTCATTTGCTCAAAATCGGATGGCTCCATTGATAAGTGGATACAAAGAATATGGTCGATATTAAAGGTAAGCTGGTTTTTCTCCAATGTTTTCTCAGATACAGATGGTAAACACGAAATACAGCTACCACGTTCCAATCCAAGTTCTGAGGACCACAATTGCTCAGAATTATTGATTTCGTTAAACATAGATTCACAAGAGCAAATTACGGCTAATAACGAAACTAAAATCAAGACACGAAGCATTGTTTTATAAAAATTCTTTAGCTATAAAAATTACGTACAACCAAATACTTATTATCGTTATTAGCCGTAATTTGCTCTATCTGAGTTAGTCCTATCTAGCCCCAGTGCATCAATATCAGATCCACTTTATTTGGTAGATGATATTCGTATAAAATCACACTTAAATTAGAAGAGTAGAGTAGAGAAAGAAGTTCGTATAATCAGAAAACAAAATGATAAGCAAGAGTCTCAAATATGCTCGTATCTAATTCAACCTAGAATGTATTTTTCAAATTTGGGGTATCAAAAAGAAAAGAGAGTAAAACAGCTGACCCAGCTTTAACTGCTAGTAAGAGAAAAGAAAAAATCAAATACGGATCTGGTATCTATCCGAATGCTCTATTCTCTTTCGGTAGATTATTGTGCTTTAGGTGTACTGTTAAAAACCTACATGTGATTCTAACCTATTACAGGAGTTAAAAAATCTACCCCAGATTAAATGAAAAATAAACATTGAAAGGTATTAGTTCTCCGACATTTAGCTGACTAATTAGATCTAGCCAGCCTGTTGAGCATAGATACACAACCATCTACTTGATCTTCATTTAGACCGTGCAGTATAACAGGTACATCGAAAGGTAGAGAGCACAGAAGAGAAACATAACGATCATAATCCAGTAATCCTGTGCCTGCGGCTAGATGACCAGCGTCCCCATCACGATCAAGGTCTTTGGCGTGTGCAAGGGCGATATGGTCTCCGAGTAGCTCGAAGGCTTGGTCAAGTATTTCGCTCATTTGTGGAAGTTCGCCCTTACCGAATATGTTGGCTGCATCCATGACGATTTTCAGGTTGGGAGATTTCATCTCTTCAATTAAACGCAAGCTCTTACTGATTGTATTAGCAACGTTGTTTACTTCTGGTTCGAAGGCCAAGATAACACCATGTTTTTCAGCAACTGGTAGTAATTTTTCCAGTGTGGTAATTAAAACCTGCCATGCCTCTTCCGTTTCGTTTTCAGGGTGATACTTCCACATGCTTTCGGTACTCCGAGACCCAGTACAAGTCGCGATGATAGAAGTTCCAAAATTTTTGCAAGATGAGATAAGTTTCTGTAAATGAGTTATTTCAGCCTGACGGAGTGCAAGATCAGGATGTACCATATTAATTTCACCACTCAGCGCGGAGATACTCATATTTCGTTTTGTAATCTGTTGGGAGACTTGGTTGCCCACAAGGTCGATTTCATGATCTAACGACCCTTTCATATGAGCAGACGCAAGATTAAATTGAACATGAAAAATATCATGACTGATAATGGCGTCGAGTGTTTCATCCAACGATTGACGGACGAAATGATTTGTCATAATTCCTACTTTCATACTATCTAGCAACTCCTTTCTCAGTAATCAATATTGGGCTAAAGAGTTTAAATAAAACAGACAGAAGGTCGGCGATTTCTAATCATCAGAATTTCCCATCAGCATAAACACATAGTATGCTAACTGGCCAATGGCTTGAATAGCAGCTGCAACATATGTTAGGGCAGCCGCGTTAAGTACTTTATTAACTCCATCCATTTCATTACCAACAATAATTCCTTCTGTCGAGAGGAGTTGCCTAGCACGTTTACTCGCGTCGAACTCTACGGGTAACGTGACCAGAGAGAAAATCACAGTTAGGCCGAATAACAGCACACCGACCCAAGCCAACATAGGTGAGATAAAAAGTCCAGCCATTAACATAAGTGGTCCTACCCAACCACCAACTTGAACTGCAGGTACAATGTTAGTGCGTAGCTGCAATGGTGCATAATTGTGTTGGTCTTGTAGGGCATGGCCAGCTTCGTGTGCGGCAACACCTGCCGCAGTTATGCTGTATCCATCATAAATTTTTGGACTTAATCTCAGAACTTTAGATTGTGGATCATAATGGTCTCCTAAGAAACTATCAGTTCGTTCGACGTTAACGTGATTGAGCCCGCTACGTTGCAAAATGTTTCGTGCAATTTGAGCGCCTGTCTGTCTTCTAGTCAAGCCAACCTCAGAATATTCTGCAAATACAACTTTGACACGCGATTGAGCCCAAAAAGCAAGTAATAAACCGGGTGATGCGAATAAAAGATACAACGGGTCGAAGAAAAACATATCTCTCCTTCTAGCTAGTGCTAATTCTTCTGATGTAGAATATTTTAACTCAATTAATTACAGTTTTGAATTCGAAAACGTAAAAAGTCACAGAATTATTACGTAGTCCATCTGTTTTCTAATTTATGTCACCTTGATGACAAACGAGACTCTATTGAATATTAGTGATAGATACTATTGTAATACCACCATTTTTCTTACTTCTGTATAATTTTCAGTACTAATTTCGTAGAAATAGACTCCTGAAGAAACTTGTTCTCCATTTTTGTTTTTTCCATCCCAATAAATTGACTTGTTCGATTCTGTGTAATTTCCTGCTCGTAAGTATCCTAGCTCAATTACTCTGATTTTGTTACCCAATGAATCATAAATTCTGGCAGTTACTGTAGAAGACTGAGCTAATCGAAAAGGTATCCAAGTCTCCGGGTTAAATGGGTTTGGATAATTAGCCAACAACTGAGTTTGTGAGGTAAATCTTTTGGGTAATATAGATTTCAAAAGACTTAATGCAAATTCTTCTTCATCTGAGCGACGTAATTTATCTTCTAGATAACTAATACCGGTAGTAATATGCTTTTTTTGCTCATTTGACAGTACAAAATCAGAATTTACAGCAGGTGCCGCATTGGTTGTATTTCGACCGAAGTAATTTGCAACTAAAACTAAATCAAAGATATTAACTGATCCGTCAGCATTAATGTCTCCTCGCAAATCATATCCCTTTTGACCAAACTGATCTGCGACTATCACTAAATCAAAGATATTAATCACCTGATCTCCATTAACGTCACCCTTGATTCGAATAGATTTGTTTTCGAGTAACCATAAGCTGCCTTGGTCGCTTAGTAGATATATTTTACCAGTATCATTTTGAATCTTAATGTCTCTGATCCTTCCAATTTTTCCTTTAAATATTAATTCTTCGTTTAGTACCTCACTATTATTGAAAGACAGTTTTCTCAACGACTGATCTTTTAAAGATGTGATTAACGCAGATCCATTCCAGTCGGAAAATTCATTCCCCTCATATATGGCAATTGCGGAAACAGCAATTGAAGGAACCCAGTAGATCAATGGTTTTACAAAACCGGGAAGCCACTTTGGCCCAATATTTGTTGAATCATAGTTGGTTCCTCCCCACCCAAGTATTTTCCACCCGTAGTTACCACCAGGCTCATCAGCAGAACCAAACCAATCTCCCCCCTTAGCTCCATGGTTACTCATATAGACCTTATTTTCGAAAGGGGATAAGGAAAGGCCTTGAGGGTTTCTTACTCCAATCATGTAAATTTCAGGTAGCCAATCCTTTTTCCCTAAATCAAGGAATTTGGGATTATTTTGAGGTATAGTTCCATCTAACAAAATTCTGATTATACTACCAGGATGGCTTTTTCCGTCTTGTGCAATCATTCCTAAGCCTCGTTCACCGATGGTTGCGTATAAATAATTATCTTTTATAACTAACCTAGATCCAAAATGATATCCTGATTCTATTGGTGGCTCAGCACGAAATATATTTGAGAATAACAGGTAGTCGCCGTTAAATGTGGCTTTGGCAATGGACGTACTCGATAACCCTACTCTATCTTGGTTCTCTACATCATCTCTTTTTTCAGAATAAGAAATATAAACTGTATCTTTATGATAAAGAATATCTAGTAGTCCACCTTGATTATGTGTATGAACTTTCAGGTTATGTTCTATCTCTTTTTTCTTTTTTGTAGACAAATCGATTTGAATGATACGGCCGTATTTTTCAGTTATTAATACTTTGTTTTTTTTAATGAAAGTTAAACTCCAAGGTTGATCCAAACTATCGGTGAACTCTGTGAGTTTGATTTCAATATCTTTAGCCCTGACTAATAAGTTAAGCCAAAAGAGTAAAAAAACGATTTTTTTCAAGTCATTACCTCAAACAAATTTCTAATAAAATACCATTTCTTATTAAAAGGATCTAAATTATTAGTACGAATTCTAACCGAATTAGACAAACACAACATCAACTGAAGAAGAATGAAAAAAGAGAATAATATAAATCAGACCTATGTAAACTGCACATTAGTAAAGAAAGTTGATGCTTCTCTAGATTAAGTGGAATAAGAAGGCCTCTGGACGCTAAAAAATCCAGCCGATTTCAGCACGTTTCTCTCTGTAGATCATGAATCGATTGAAGACAAAAATTTACACCCAAAGTGTTCGTCTAATTCTTATCTTCATGTAATTTTTTGACCGTTAGAAACCAAAAGAGACCAGTAAAAATTAAAAATGTACTAAAATTTTATTAATGTCTGGCGACCTTGAAATCCGTTATCTTTTACTTGAAAGTGTAACTCGAATATCTATACAATACCGTCCGGTGTTTTGTCGGTTGTATAATTCTGTTTTTCTGGCAGGTGGAACCTGACAGCGTGAGATTTCTTCTTCATGTTAAATCGTACAAATTTGGTTTATTGTTCAGTTTGGTAGAATTGAATTAAAGGACCGGTATAGAACTAGTATATGAGATTCAAACTGAATAAGACGACTCTGGCTAATCCTTCAGCAGAAAATTGTGAACTTCTTCCTCCTAACATTATCAAATAACAGAAACCGTGGTTATTAGGATCGTTCAGATCTTTATACTAGAACAAATTATAATTAATTTGCCGGTAAAAATTAGTCTTGATTTCCACTCGTCTGTTTTTATTAGCTGAATCGCAAGGCTTAGAACTAATACAAATCAATTATGCCAATGATCTAAGTGAACTGATACTTATAATTATTAATTATATCAAGTTGGTTAAAACAAAAATTATGATTCCCTGATATCGAGTAAATTGTTTTCAATGTAACTAATGCCCTCGTATTTGCGAGTATGGAATTCTTTATACCTTTTATATTTTCTATTTAACCAAGTTCAAAAGATGACAGACAAGATTCGTTTATCGTCTTAGTTTTGCCTTATTAATAACCCAAAATTAACATAAAATCAGATAACATAAATGAAACCTAGAATTTTAATAATAGATAATAATATTGATATTTATCCCCAGTTAAAAACAGCTTTTGAATTAGAAAATTTCACAGTCAACCATATTGAAGATGGGTCTGATGCCGTAAAGCGCATCTTCCAGATGATTCCTGACGTTATTCTTCTCGATTTGCAATTATCAGATATCGATGGTCTAGATCTGCTTCGTATTATATCGCGTCATCAAAATACGAAACATATCCCTGTAATTGTGATTTCAGAGGAAGCAAACGTGGAAGATAGGATTGTTGCTTTGGAATTAGGTGTTGATGACTATATTGAGAAACCATTCAATATTAGGGAAGTTGTCCTGAGATGTCGGGCGGTTCACCGACGGAACAAGGCGTACCTGAGCAAAGTATCCGAAGAGAAGATTGTCGTGAATCAGTTAGAAATTGATTCATCGGAGCGACGAGTCTTTTGTGCTGGAAATAATGTAGATTTAACCAAGACGGAATTTAATCTATTACTTTGTTTAGCTAAGTTACCCAATCGAGTTTTTGCCAGGGAAGAGTTACTACAGCAAATACCCAGTAAAAGAGCTAAACTCAGTGATCGAAGAGTTGATACTCATATGAATCGACTACGTAATAAGCTTGGCTCAGAAGGAAAACATATCCAGACTGTGCACGGAATTGGATATCGATATGTTAAATGATTCACTAACTATGAGTCCGATCCAAATTCGTTTCGTAGTTGTACATTTGCAATGGTCTAAGCTTCGATCTAGAATTAAAAATTAGGAAATTTGTGCCAACAGTAAATTTGTGTGCAATATTGTCTGTCTTCGTAAGCTTACAGATACTTTCACATCTTCTTATCTCCACTAGGGTGTTGACGATATACTCTAATTGGTTAATTAAGGTCGCCATGTTTTTCGTCGATTAAGTTATTGATACTGTTATCGAATGTCAAATAGTCTATTATGAATAGTAGAAAAAAGATTTATTAATCTCCGTATTATTTTGTAACCCTAAGTTTGATATTTAGAAGGGAATGTTGTCCCCAACTTCCGCAATTGGAATAGTTTGTCTCTGGTCCTTTTTGGTATTAGACAACATCTGGTTATCACTGCGGACACCCACGAACTCGAAACTGTCGATTAATAGATCATGTTTAGCTCGCCTTTCGCCTTCGGGTGTCTCCCATTGGCGGAAGCGTAGCCGGCCTTCGATATGAATAGGATCACCTTGACAAAAATGTTCAGCGATTACCTCCGCTATGCGACCGAAGGCTTGCAAATCAATAAAGCAGACTTCTTCTCGTTTCTCACCACTATGTTTGTCTGTCCAAGTACGATTAACAGCTAGTGCAGTTGTCATGGATTCAGTCCCCGTGGTTAAGATGTTTAGCTCTGGATCACGTGTTAATCGTCCCATCATAATCGTACGGTTATAATTCAACATTAGATTTATCTCCTTTTTATTTGTATTAGTTTCTTTGAAGAGCAATATTCATTCTATTTGTTCTGTGGGTATCTGAAAAATACGTGGCGAATGCGACAAACTGTGTCGACATTAGCGGGTATTTTTTTTGTGCGACATTGGCTGTCGCATTCGGGGTGTATAATCCCAAAACTAATGCAAAATCAAGGAATTATGAACTATATGTGCTCTCATCAATCCAAGTTCAGGGACGAACAAGAAAATGAGTTGTTTAGTCAATTAAATAAATCCAAGCTAGCCGAAAATAATGATGACTGTCATCGAATTAGAAACATCTTAGTTGAAAAGAACCTCGGCTTAGTTAGAAAAATAATTAGACAAGATTATTACCAAAATCATGACAGTGGAATGACTGAAGATGACCTGATGCAAGAGGGAGCTATTGGACTCATGAAAGCTATTGAGCGGTTTGATTCTACTCGTGGTAGGTTTAGCACTTATGCTTGGATTTGGATCCGGCAATCCATCAGTCGTGCTTTAGAAAATAAAGCTAGAGGTATCAGAGTGCCTGCCGAATGGTTAAAGAAAGAACAAATGAATGAGAGCCAAAATGACAACGCTGAAACGCTTCAGCCTGAGTACAAAGACCGAATTTTTGTTCATGTACCACGCTTATTTTATTCATTGGATAATTCTAAAAATGATACAGCTGAAACAGCACTTACAAACTACGTTTGCAACTCGGTTGGTCCTGAAGAACAGGCAGTTCAAAACGAACGTGAAGAGCAGGTAAAGATCTTCTTGGGCAAAGCTTTGAATCAAAAGTTAACTCATCGAGAAACAGAGGTTATACAGCGCCGATTTGGCCTTTCAGGACAACCCGAAAGTTCACGAACTGAAGTTGGTAAACAACTGGGATTGAGTCGGCAGCGTATAGCTCAAGTAGAAGGTAATGCACTGATGAAATTGAGGCAAGTCGTTAATGGTCAATTGAGCGAATTGTAAATTTATGATTGGAAAGTAGTTAATAATACTAGCATCTTTGCCGGTGGACAATTGAACCGATAGAGAAAGTCCTTTCAATAATTCCAAGAAAAACAAAAAATTGGTCCTCAAACACGTAGACGCTGGTCATTATTTCAAAGCGGTGAATACAATTACGTCTTTTTGAGCAATCAGAAGAATCCTTCCTTTCTAATCATTTGGATTAATAATGGGCTACTTGATATCAATACCAGAATAAATAATAATTTACTCAACCTTGATTTACTAAGTTGGAAAAGTCATCCTTCCAAAAATTTCACCGAGCCTATTACACCCTGTATACAAGATCAAAATATTCTCTGAGGTTTCCTGCCCCTAATGACTAGGAACGATCTATTGTTAGCTTGAAGTGAGTAGTGAAAAATTTCAGTTAATCTCAAATCACTAATTAATTTACTTGATGTTGAACGTTCCATACTATTTGCATGTCAAAGGTAAAGTCTTTCTATTTACATTATCAGGTAATACGGGATCAGGAAAATTATAACGAACCCAAGGCCATCTGAATATATCTCCAGTTTCATCATTCCAACCGAGTAACCGAGCTTTCATTTCTAAAAGAACCTCACCAAATTTCTCCTCATTTATGACGTTGTTCATTTCCCAAGGATCTTTTTGCAAATCATATAATTCATCTAAGTCATGAGAATTCATTACATATTTCCATTGATCTGTTTTAACCATACGTTGTGAAGCATAACCCCATACTTCGCCGTGATGTTCTGCATAAACGCTATCTGGCCAATGTGAGAGGTCTTGTCTTTGGAGTAGGGGGACAATGCTTTTTCCATCAATACTTTCGAGCATTTCGCCATCAGCCCAATCTACAAACGTAGGCATTAAGTCCATTAAGCGAACGTATTGATTTATTTCTTTAGATTTAGCCATCCCTTTCGGCAAACTCATCACTAAGGGAATTTTGAAGATTTCTTCATACATAGTTCCAGCTTTCTCAAAGTGTCTATGGCTACCAGTCGAATCTCCATGGTCCGTGGAAAAGATGAATATAGTATTTTCAGAAATACCGGCATTTTCGATAGCTTCCAAAGTCAAACCTACTAGATCATCGATGATACTTACATCACCATAGTACTTTGCCACTACATTTTGCCACCACTCCCAACCTTTTTGTTCTAAATTCCAATCTTGATGCTTCTTCAGGTGACTAGATGGCTTTCCGACGAATGTTTCATTAAAATTTGGCCATGGTGGAATTTCATCCGGTCTGTACATAGATGAATAAGGTTCTGGAATAATATTAGCAAAGTGGGGGGAGGTAATATCAATTCTTGTGAAGAAAGGCTTTTTTCGTTTAGCGTTTTCCTGAATCATTTCTATACCTGCTTCAACCACTTGCCATGCAGGATAATTTTCTTTTGGGCCTGACATAGTTCCTGCTACACAAACCTTACTTCCGTATGGGAATTCTATAAAACTGCCAGATCCTTCGACCAGTTTCCCACTTTTTCGGCCAATATGTTGGTTCTTTAACTGTATTTCTGATTGGGATTGATAAATGTCGAAACCATATTCTTCTGGTCTGATATCCTGATGAACGTGCCACTTACCGACATAATCTAAAAAATATCCACTATTTTTTAATATGTCGCTGAAAACAGGTACTTGTCTATCTAGTCCTCTTGACCAAGCAGGAGCTATATGTGTATTGAGCATGACTCCATGGTTATGAGGATAAAGACCCGTCATGAGAGATGATCTTGAAGCCGAACACACAGGGCTAGTTGTGTAGGCATTATTAAATATGACACCATCTCCAGCCAGCCGATCTATATTGGGTGTCATACAAATTTGGTTTCCGTAACATCCAAGTGCATCGGCACGTAATTGATCCGTGAAAAAAAGTACTATATTTGGTTGTGTGGAAGACATTTACCACCTCTGATAATTTGTATATTGCGCAATATAATATGCACTAAGATTAATTCGTTAAAAGTAACCCTTAGTAATTTAAAAACCTAAACTCCGATTAGAAAAATAAAATAGGAGATTTTAAGTATAATGCCTACAAGGAAAAGATATCTTTTCAAAATCTGGGAAACGGTTTTATGAAGGACTTACAAGTTGACCATCCCAAGAATAGAGTATACAGTACGTGTGAAATTTTTCATTGTTGATTGTCGAGATATTTGATGTCGGGGTGACTTTTATGTTTCGAAGGTAGCCTACCAAAATTGTTATTCTAAAACAATGATTGGTCTAGGATTATAGAGTACGGAGTACATGTTGAAGTACCCCTTTAAATTTTGCGCAAAAAGTTGTGTCAAAACACATTAATAATATTAGCTTCTAAACAATCTTCTTTTGTAGAAATGTCTCGCACGAGTTTACCAGTTTTGCTTACTACATATTAATCCTTCCAAATCATTAAAATTTTTAAGTTGTCAACTGATTTGAATTCGTACTAGACATCAAATCAGTTCAATGTATTTTAAAGCGGAGCGCATGCTAAATGATTGATATAACTGGCTTTCATCTTTCTTCCATGGTTAGTTCAGAGTTGACAGAATATTACATTAAAAATGGTTTTGTTTTAGTTAATAAATTAATTTCTAAAACAAGTCAAGATGAAATCCGAACTGATCTCGCAAAAATTAATCAAGGACATTATGATAATTCAACGATTGAGCCAATCGATTGGCCGATTAATGATCAACGGTTAATCGGCCGCTACATGTATATTGGTCAACCCCATGCTTACAGCCAAATTATACGTCAGTATATTGATCACCCAAAACTATGTCGTATTTTGGACTTGATAGTAGGAGCCAATGTTCCTTTTTGGAATGGAGCCTATAAGTGTGTACAAACTATGTTTGTTACTAAAAAGCCCGGTGGTAATGGAAGTCCTTGGCATCAGGACGAATCAGCTATTCCTACTCGCGACCGTTCGTTAACTGGAGTGTGGATAGCTTTATCTGATGCTTCCACTACCAATGGTTGTTTGTGGATTATTCCGGATAGTCACAAGTCCGGGATCATTTACAAGCGTGAGGCACACAATCTGCCCGATGTCGATAGTATGCCTATTGCACGCGGATTTGATGATAGTAATGCCATACCAATTGAGATGACTGCAGGCAGTGTGCTCTTTTTTTCTGGTTACCTGTTACATAATTCTAGAAAAAATTATAGTAAACAAAATCGCCCAGCTCTAACGATTCACTACTGTAGTTCTAATACGATGTTACCATGGGGTGTAAATAACTACCGAGGTGTAACTCCAATTAAAGGTGAAGACCCCTATCAATCAGAAGGTTACACTGATCCGATTCCTTGGGCTAAATTGGAATAGCTGTTTTCTATTACAGTACCTGTGGGATTCATTATTTTAGATAGTTTCTATCACGATGTTCAGTCATTAGTTAAGTTTGTCAATTCAAGCAATCTTTATGCTAAAATTGGCCAGCTTGATTGCCTGGACTCAGTTCAAAAAAATTAGAAACTAATGTAGCTACATCTAGGGTGAGACAGAATAGACCTTGCTTCCATCACAGACTATACAAAAAATACGGAATGAAAACATGAAAACACCTCAATTGACTCAAATAATAAAATTAATCGTTGGAGATCACATGTGGACTGATAAAAAATGGATATTTTGTTTAATCCTTATCTCAACTGGATTCAGTATAGTGTCAGCAGAATGGAGAGCCTTCAATGATTGTGCCTACGAAAAAGGCATTCAATTTCAAAAGAAAAATGTTACTAATTACGGACTTGGTCGAGGCAACCCATTTCCAGAAGAAGGCCAACTCCTTCAGTTTAAGACAGGTAAAGAAACGGGAGTGACAGCTAGTTTTGTTGAACATAAATCGCAAGGTAACTCAATTAACTGGGCTAAGGATGAATCCATGTTCGATAATGGTAGTGACGCCGATAAAATCTTCAAGGATGTTGTTGATGCTAGTGGCAATATGAGTTACAACGATGGGCCAGGGTGGTATCTTGATTTGATATTTTCCGGACTAAAACCGGGTGGTGTCTATACTTTTGTCGGTACAGTTAACAGAAATGGTGGCCCAGATTACAAAGATCGAGTAACTAACTGGAAAATTATGGGAGCTGAGAACTTCACTTATACATCTTCTGCAACAGCTCAAAAGGTAGACGAAGATAGTGTTGAGTTTAGCACAGGCCAAAATAATAAAGGACTAATTGCCAGATGGGAAAATATTCGTTCAGGTAACGATGGAGAATTCCTAATCCGCACCAGCCACAGTATTGGTTCCAAAAAAGGTGGAATTAAAAATGCCCATGCTTATAAAGGGTATGCTGGTGGACTATTCATGTTGGAATATAATGGAACCGCATCAGTAGATTTGACTGACAAATTGACAACATGTTGGGCTACTGTCAAATTTCGACCATAATAAAATCAGTCCGAAATAGTTAACGATGATCGATGAATTTCCTTTAATCGAGGTATCAGGTACTCCTTATCAGTTAGGCTATCAACATGGTAGCCAAGCCAAGGATTTAGTTCAAAAGTACTTGACTTGGATTGAAAAACTAACCGGCCAAAGCAGAGATGTTCTGGTTCGGCGTGCCATAACCTTCTTGCCTTTGATTAGACAACTTAGTAATGATCTTGCCTCTGAAATTCAAGGATTGGCCGATGGTGCGGATATTAGCTTGGAAGAAGCAGTCTTGTGTCAAGTAAGAACCGAAGCCAGCCAAACGGAAGATGGAGGCTGTACTACTTTTGCTTTTACAGGTCAGAATACAACCGATGGATTAACGCTGATTGGACAAAATCAAGACCTAGAGCCTCAGTATGAGGATGTTGCAATTCTACTACACCTCAAACCGACAGGCAAACCTAGGGCTTTAATATTTACATTTGCTGGACAATTAGGATATGCTGGCCTGAATCAACATGGAGTAGCTCACTTTACCAACGCACTGTATGGTTACCAGTGGCAGTACGGTATACCTCATTACCCAATTAAAAGAATTCTGTTGGAACAAGACAATCTGGCCAAATGCCTAGAATTACTACAAAGCGTCAAGGTGTGTTCAGCGACAAACAAAGTCATTTGTGACGGTGAAGGTCAGATTTGTGATATTGAAATCTATCCATCAGGACATTCAATTTGGCAAGATAAGTGGACTAATGGGTTAGTACATACCAATCATGCGTTGACAGATGACTATGCACCACAGGAAAGATACCTCTTACCAGATTCCCGCAGTAGACTGGATCGAGCGAGACAACTATTCGAAGAGAACTTAGGATGTTTATCGGTACCAGTGATAAAAGAGATTTTATCAGACCACGATGGTCATCCGGCTGGTATATGTCGTCATGGAGCGGATGGAATGTATTCCGTTTCAGGTTACATAGCTGAAGCGGAAAAGAGGTTACTACACGTCAGGCGGGGACCAGGGTGTTTAGGACAGTGGAAAACTTACGCAGTTTAAAGATTATAAACGGAAATGATAACCATTCGATATTGTAAATCTGTTTATAATCTTGATTAGATTATTCAAAACAAAATTATTGCCGAAAATTATGAAAGCCGAAAACCGTTTTTTCGAATTGTTACCGAAAGTCGTACCTGCTGACAAGGAGACCGTTGTTAAAATTCGACCACTATTTGATCATGTCTATTTCAATTCTGACCGACAGTACCAGATTACTTATTATCCTGTAGAAGAAATTGCTCTTCAGAGTGGTTGGCCTAAGCAGAATAGACAGAACCTGACAGTAATAGATGACTGTTTGCGCCTGTCACAATACTTTGAGGGGGAACAAGAGCATGTGTTGCTCGTAGAAGAGGTTTTGGGAAGCAACCGGAGGTTGGTTGGTGAATTCCGGCTCTATTCAGTTCAACCTGACTTATTCGATCGAAAGCCTTACAAGGGCGACATACACATGCACAGCCATCTATCTGATGGGCGAGAATCTCCTGGATATGTAGCAGGATGCTGTAGAAAGATTGGGCTTGATTTTATGGCCTTGACCGACCATCGCAAATATGAACCATCGTTGGCAGCAAAACAAGCCTATGATGGGGTTCCAATTGATCTACGAATTTATCCTGGTGAAGAAGTACACCCTCCAAATAATCCAGTTCACATAGTCAATTTCGGTGGTAGCTTCAGTGTAAACGAACTATTCGAGGATAAAGAGAAGTATCAGGCGGAAGTGAACCAAATTGAGCAACAACTCGGTCCACTTCCTGCAGGTGTAGATCGTTATGTTTATGCTTCCTGCTGCTGGTCTTTCGAAAAAATACGAAAAGGTGGTGGCTTAGGTGTTTTTTGTCACCCTTATTGGTTTACTGGTCACCGTTATTCACCATCTGGTGCCCTAACTTCTTATTTGTTGCAAACTCAACCATTCGATGCATATGAATTACTAGGTGGTTATGATCGACAATCTGTCGATTCTAACACTTTACAGGTAGCACGCTACTACGAAGAACGTGCTATGGGTAACGAGTTACCCATAGTGGGTGTTAGTGATTCACACGGTTGTGAAACTGGATCACTATTCGGATGGTACTATACGGTTGTCCTTTCACCTACGTTGACACATTCTGATTTGATAATTAGTATCAAAGATCTTTTTTCAGTCGCAGTGGAATCTATTCCCGGCGAATCTATCCGAGTCTATGGACCATTCCGACTAGTCAAATATGTGCTTTTTCTTCTAAGAGAAGTACTACCACAGCAAGATACACTGTGTGTTGAAGAAGGACGACTGATGCTAGCCCATTTGGCTGGAGACACATCTGCTGCCAAATCACTTCAGGCATTATCTGGACGGACTGCCAGAAGACTAAATACTCTCTGGGCTTAACTCCAATCAGTCCGTCATTAAGCTCTTTGCCGATAATGAGCTGATTAATTTTCTCCGTTGTACAATCAAAAACAAGTAACTATAACACCAAATCGAAATAGACAGTCAAAATTGTGTGAGCTCCTATTTTACAATTTGGGCTAAGTAACTAGGGTGTGCAAAATGAAAATTTCTTACCATTCCCTTATTAAGACAGAACAAGAGAATCGAATAAACAGTTGTTGTAGTCTAATTAGAATTTTTAAGATTATATGGATAGTAAATATACTTATTCTTTTTTTAGCATTTGATTCAATATCAGGCGATGTCCGAATAGCCGCTTTCCCCGGCGCAGAAGGCTTTGGAAAGTATACCCTAGGTGGTCGGGGTGGAGACGTTTACCAAGTCACGAATCTAAAGGATAACGGTCCTGGATCACTTCGTTATGGGATTAAGACAGCTGATGGGCCTCGAACAATTGTTTTCGAAGTCGCAGGTACTATTATCTTAAAGAGTCCAATGGAAATTAAAGGTAAGAGTTATTTGACTTTAGCTGGTCAAACAGCTCCGGGTAAAGGAATTACATTACGTGATCAAAATTTTTCTATCAAAGAAAGTAAACAAATCATTGTCCGCTACATTCGCGTAAGGCTAGGAGATGAAAACAAAGAACAGGGGGTGGCACCAGACGTTATGACAGTAAACTATAATGACCAAATTATCCTAGATCATCTTTCGCTAAGTTGGGGGATTGATGGTAATTCTGATTATCGCGGTAATAAGAACATGACGTTACAGTGGTTAATTTATAGCGAAGCACTTAATCGATCGCTCCATCGAAAGGGAGCACATGCCATGGCCACTTCGCTACGAGACTGTTTTGGTAACACGACCATTTACGGCAATATCTACTCCACTTCTAGAAATCGTCATCCAACTATAGGGTCTGGTGCTAAAAAAGGTGGATCGAACTGGATTGTTGACTTTCGAAACTGCGTTAATTATAACTGGAGTGGTCCAACGAATTTGGGTGGAGTACAAATTAACTGCATCAATAACTATTATAGACCTGGTCCATGTACAAAAAATTATTCTACGCCACCATTACGAATTAAGGATCATGATACAACTAGAGCTAAAGGTTTTATTCAAGGTAACTACTTTGATGGGATGTCAGAAGTTTTCAACTCAGATAACTTTACAGCAATAGAATATACGAATACTGGGAGTTATATGTCGACATCACGCAATCGATGGGAATTGAAATCAGAAATCGATTGCGGTGAGTTTTCTGTGCCAACACAAACCGCTAAAGATGCCTATTCAAACTGTCTAAAGTATTCAGGTTGTTCATTAGTGCGAGATACAGTAGACGAAAGAGTTATCGAAAATATCGTTATGCAGAAAGGCGTACTGATTGACTCACAAAGACAAGTTGGTGGTTGGGATCATTACCCAACAGAACAGAGACCGAAAGATTGGGATATTGACCGAGATGGTATACCTAATTACTGGGAAAAATCAAACGGACTAGACGCGGAAGATCCTAGTGATGGCATTAGCGATCAAGACGGTGATGGTTACACCAACTTAGAAGAGTATATAAATAGTCTGGTCGCGAGTAAGCCAATTAGCAGATAAAATAAATACGAATTATCTCAACTTATAGATTTAGTCAGCTCAAATCAAAATCAAGTATTCCAATGATTCCTCTACTTTTACCACTGATAGACAATAGCCGACAAATCAAAGTTTTTTGTAAACTATCTTGGCTTCTTTTTACTTTTGAGAATGATTATTCTGATCGCAGGACCTTGACAGGTCAACAAATTTAGTTAGAATCAGAAGGCGAGATGAAACAAAAATCGATAAATCAAACTAGGTCTTTCTTTTACATTCCCGATTTTTTTCTAAAATTATATCTTTATTATTCATTTATCAAGGACTAGTGACATGAATGGACGTTTCCTGCTATGTTTATTCCTACTTGGCTTGTTATCTGTTTGGCTCCCAGCTGAAGATTGGTATCAATGGCGAGGACCTAACAGGGATGGTACTTGGAATGAAATTGGAATTATTAATCATTTTGATACCGAAGATTTACAAAAGCCTACTTGGCGAGTACCTATTGGTAGTGGGTACAGTGGACCAACGGTATCCGAAGGTCGAGTTTATGTCATGGACCGAGAAACAAAACCCAAACAGGTAGAAAATGTTCACTGTTTCTCAGCCGAAACAGGTCATCGTGTTTGGAGTTATAGTTATGAATGTCAGTATCAAAATGTGGGTTATACCGCTGGTCCACGAACCTCTGTGGTTATTGTCGATGGATTGGCTTATGCCTTGGGAACAATGGGCCACCTCCATTGTTTCGTAGCAGAAACGGGACAAGTGAAGTGGAAAAAAGACCTCAATCAGATTTACCAAATCCAGATGCCAACTTGGGGGATTGCAGCCTCACCAGTAGTAGAAGAAAATAAATTGTTTTTACAAATCGGTGGAAAGAGTGCTTGCTTGGTGGCATTAGACCGTCAGACTGGTGAGGAATTGTGGACTGCTAGATCAGATCCTGCATCGTATTCCACACCAATTTTGATCAAGCAGGCCAACGAAAAAGTCTTGGTATGTTATACGGGTAACCATCTAGTTGGTTTATCTCCTGAAAGTGGAAAAACTTATTGGGAAATTGATTGCCATCCTTCTCGAATGGCCATTGGTATTGCGACCCCAGTTCATCATCAAGGCCATGTGTTTATCAGCAATTTTTTTGATGGTTCAATGCTAGTTCGTCTTGACTCATCTGAATTACGAGCAGAAAAGGTGTGGCACCGAAGAGGAGAAGACGAGCATCAAACAGATAGTCTTCACTCTCTGATTTCTACTCCCATATTAATTGGAGATTTTATTTACGGTATTGATAGCTATGGCCATTTTCGCTGTCTAGATATTGCTACTGGGGACCGTGTTTTTGAAGACGTTACTATTGCTCCTATTGAAAGATGGAGTACAGCTCACTTCGTTAAAAACAGGGATTATGTATGGATATTTAATGAGAAAGGAGAATTATTACTAACTAAACTTTCTCCGGAAAAAGTTAATTTGATCAGTCGTTCCCAAATCATTAAGCCAACAAAAGATCAGTTGAACCGCCGTGGCGGTGTCTGCTGGTCGCACCCCGCTTTTGCTAATAAGCATATATTTGTCCGCAATGATGAAGAGTTAATCTGCATTAATCTGAGCAAATAAACTCTTGTAATA
This sequence comes from Candidatus Poribacteria bacterium, assembly GCA_002729015.1. The sequence goes on along the minus strand of PBVO01000035.1, from coordinate 118,567 downwards.
CGTCTACAAATAAAATTTAAGAGCGTTTGTTGTAATTTATCAGATTAATGCCTAGATATTGGTAGACAATTATAAAAATATCATGTTAATTCTTTTTCACGAATTGACATCAAAGGATTGAGAAATTTGGTTGAATTATGAAAAACACGTTATTTTTATTGTTTCAATGTCCTATCTTGTCAATTCTAGGTATTATGCTAATTCTTGGTAGTGCCCCTTTTTCTTCAGCCCAGGTCCACTACTTGGGTAATGGTAGCCCTTGGAATCAAAAATCTGAAACTGGTCCTGACGCTGTGGTTGGGGGCTGGTACTACAATTTGGGTGTTACTGGCATCCGTGTTGAACTAGTAGCTGATAAACCTAAGTATCTTTTAGTCAAATATGTATTTCCCCGCTCGCCGGCTGACGGAAAAATCTCTCCTGGTGATTTAATAATTGGTGTTAACAACGAACTGTTCAATACCGAACACAAAAATGGATACGGTATGGATAAGTTTGGCGCTGATGGACCAGTCCTTGACTTTGCTATCGCACTGGAAAATTGCCAAAACACCTCAGCGATGGGAGCTTTATCTGTAACTCTAGATCGTCGAGGGGCTACAGAGAATGTCCTACTCAATATCGGGCATCAATCTGGAACCTATGGTCAAAATTTCCCATTCGACTGCAAAAAAACAAATCTTATTCGGGATCAACTGTATCAGTATCTGGTCGACCATCAAGGCGAAGATGGTTCTTGGGGGATACCACCACAGAACACTTTTGCACCATTAGCTCTTTTGGCTAGCGGTGAAAAACGATATCTAGATGCTGTTAAGAAAAACGTAAAGATGCACGCACGGACCACAAGTTCAGAAGACAGCTCTTGGCTGATAAACTGGCGTTATATGTCTGCAGCTATCGTTATGAGTGAATACTACTTATTCACAAGAGAAAAATGGGTACTGAAAGAAATTCAGGAAGTATATGAATTTCTGGTATCCACCCAATACATCGATATGAATCAGATTAATGAAAAAGTAAAAGAGACACATCCTCACGCTTATCCAAAAGATAAGATGGATTCTCACGGTGGATGGGGACACAATCCCGGATTTGAAGGTTATGGACCGATCAGTATGCTAACCGCTCAAGGGGCTTTAGCTTTCTCCTTGATGCACCGTTGTGGAATCGATGTTGACCCAGACCGGCATGTAGCGGCCTATAACTTTTTGCGACGTTCTGCTGGAGCCAATGGTTACGTCTGGTATAAAGACCAACCTGCTGGGCCAAATGATTGGGCTGATATGGGACGTACAGGAGCTTCTGCCATCGCTCACCAATTGAGCCCTTATCAGGGGAATGAACATAGTAAGTTTGCTTTTTTACAGGCTAAGGTAATAGGCCAACATCCACAGAGCTTTCCTGACACCCATGGCTCACCAATTATGGGTATGGGTTATACAGCTATCGGAGCTAACGTCGATTCCGACTGCTTTCGCCAGTTGATGGAGGCCAACCGTTGGTGGTTCACACTCGCCCAGTGTCCTGATGGTAGCTTCTACTATCAGCCTAATCGTGATAATGCTGGTTATGGAAGCGACTCTAGAATTGCAGCCACTGCTGTTACTGCATTCATTTTTTCCATCCCTAAAGGCAACCTACATCTGACTAGGAAAAAAATATCGAATAGATAGGTGGGACCAAATAGATTATGATTCCACCTCTGCCTGGATATGATTTTGTTTTCAGCTTATCTTAAAATAGATTTCATTTTACCCTGATTGACCTATAGTTTTTTGTAGAAAACTCAACCAATTCTGAGATAGTATCATTCTATGAACATTATCCATATATTTAGAAAAGATAATCAGTTTCTGTTAGTTATTAAGTCAGTATTATGTTGGAAAAGCACAGGTCTACATTAGGTGTTAGCTTATACTTTTGGTTTGCCATAGGCGCCAGGATCGATAGTATTTGAACTAAGAGACTATCGTCATAAATTTTCTTGTCAAGATAGACCACTTGATTTACCAGTAAAAAATTAGCATTGATTTTGCACTCTTCTGTTTTGGTTATTTGACCCCTAAGGCTTGACCGCCAATAGTTGATAAACAGCTACCAAACTAATTGTGCTAATCATCTAAACGACCTAGTGTTCATAATTAAATCAATTTAGCAAAACAGAAACTACGATCATTCGATATCGAGTAAATTATTTTGGTACAACTAATGCTCTATATTTTCGAGTGTGATATCCTTTGTTCTTTTGATATTTTTATATTTAATTTAGCCCAAAGACGATAGACAAAAGCCGCTTATCATCTTATGTCCGTTCTATTCATAACCAGAAAAATAATTAATTCAGAGTGCAGACAAAACTAGATCGTATTTTTTTGTAACCTAAATTTATTCTTTTCACAATAAAACATTATTCTTTCTTTTATCCTCTTGAACTGGTGCTGTCATCAAGGGTATTAGTTGTTTCCTACTGTGATGAATCTACAAATTAACTAAATGAAATCAAGAGAAAGTGCGAACATACCTACCAGACTAGATGAATGTATTTAATTACCGGTTTTTTATAACCTTGATGTCTAAACTTTTCTCAGACACAATTCGGCAACCAAATAAGCCACGTTTTAAGCAATTATTCGTACTTTTCCTTTTCTCAATTTGGTTTATACCTCAACAGATATTTAACTGGATATGCTTTTATCTCGACGATATTTTCTTTAATAGTTATAAAAAGATCGAAGTTAAACCGCTCTTTATCATCGGTGTGCCAAGAAGCGGTACAACTTTTCTGCAAAGAATTATTTCGAAAGACCATGCCCAATTTACAGGTATGAGCCTTTGGGAAGTATGCGTTGCTCCAGCCATTTGCCAGAAGTACATTTTCTTATTTTTAGGTCGGTTGGACCGTCTGTTCGGTTCTTCTATTTTTCAATTGATGGCGGATTTTGAGTCTTGGTGGTTTAAAAACCTACATCAACTTCATCAGTTATCTTGGTTCGACATGGAAGAAGACGAAGCGATATTTCTTCACCAGTTTTCTAGCTTTTTCTTAATCTATTTATTTCCTTATCAGGAAGATTTTAAACCTTATATCTACTATGATCAGGAAGTGCCTTATAGTATTAGAAAAAAGCAAATGGAATTTTACAAGAATTGCGTCCGTCGGCACCTATATGTTTTTGGACCCAACAAAAGTTTTTTATCTAAAAATCCTCATTTTTGTCCTCGTATTGAATCTATAATGACGTTCTTGCCAGAATCTCGTTTTATTTTAATTATCCGTAATCCAATTAGTACAATTCCCTCTAATCTGAGTGTATTCCAGTACTTATGTACTCACTTGGCTAACGTTAATGAAGGAGTCTTTAAAAATAGGACTCCTATTTTTGAAAGCACGATGGAAATGATTCGTCATTGGTACCACTATCCGTTGACTAAACTCACAGCCTACAAAGAAAATCGGTATAAAATTTTAAATTATGATGAATTTCGTAATGACCCTCGGAACGAAATCAAACGTATCTACCATCAATTAGATCTCGAGTATTCATCAGTTTATGATCAAGAAGTAAAACAGATAATGGAGAACAGCTCACGCTATATAAGTAGGCACCAGTATTCTCTTGTTCAATTTGGTCTGAGTAAAAAACGTATCCTTCAAGATTTTCGATTAATCTTCAAAAGATGGAATTTTTCTAGAAAGTAAATTAACATAAACTTAAATGAGTTTTTCGAACGCCGAAATACGATACATGTTAGAAATAAATTTATTTTCATCCAGCAATCCCAAAGAGGATATTCGAATGAAATAATTTATTATAATAACTTGTAATTTTCTTGTGTTTTACGTTGCTAGATCATGTTGAAAATCGGACAGCTACTGGTAGAGTTTTTGAGGATGAGGATAAAAGTATGATTCGGGGGAGAATTTACTGGAAGAAATTAGTGTTTCAAATGGAAAAAATATAATGGGAACTGATTAGACGGGCATTGATCAACTTTCAATTACCAGCGACACAATTATTCTTATAATCAATCCGAAAGATTGGGCTTGTCTACTGAATGAAAATCAGTTGCCTTAGTTCTACTGCATACATAAGCCAAATGGATCACCGGATCATTTAAAACATCTTCGTATGTCACCAACAGGTCCATGGCCTAAATATATTGAGTTTTCTCTAATTAGATAAAAAGTACCAGAATTATTCAAGTCAATTTTGTTTGTCGATCCACAATCCTGCTAATTAAACCGAAGGAGATTACATAGCACGTGAAGTTTTAGAAAGAATTACTAGGACGGATACCAAATTTGGAGTTACTCTCGAAGGTATATCGCATTTGATTGTTTCGATTTATTCTAGGAACCTTACCAAGAATCTCTTGGTATGACTTAATTAGTAGCTATGGAAGAGGCCGAATCTGACCAATTAACGTGTCTTTTTGGGCCAACATACTATTCCTTTAACTATCGGAATATCCATTCTCTTGTTTTAGATAACATAAATGTTACCAAGACGAAGAAAACAAATGCGGTGGTTTAAAAATGAGATAGGGGACAAGCAGATTAACTTCACTCAAAATGACCTTGCTCGAATTCCTCAAAGATCTGATCTGGTGAGTTTAGCTTTTAAGAGAATCTTTTCGTAGAATCAAAAAAGGGACCCGTTAATAGAACAGGTCCCTTCCGTGCTGAAGTTGTTAATCATTAAACAAACAATGACACCATGCCTACAATAGAAGGACACAGCCAGAGTTTTTAGACAAGCTCTAGTTAGCAGTGCCTATCGATTACTTTTGATCCTTCCCCATGAACTTGTTAGTTTGGATTTAGGGTCTACTGGAAAATTCGTATCACCAAAGTATTCAATTTCACCAATCTGGAAGTAGGCTCCATTCGGCCAAGATTGAGTTTCAGTGGTAATATGACGGAAGAATTTGTATCCGACGGTTTGCTTTTTGAAGTCTTTTCCCGCGTCGAAACGGATGACTTGAAGCCTCTGAGTCCAAATGGGTTTCTTCTCGTCATGTGAGTAAATAGTAGTGAATTTCTTGCCATCGTTTGATCCTTGAACTTCCCATACCAGTGGATCTCTAGCAGGAACATCATTAGCTGATGATACGGTAAAATGAGTCAATGCATATTTCTTATCAAATTCTGCAGTTACCCACATTCCTTCTTTGGCACCACCGCCTTTACCACAACACCATTTATCATTGCTTGGCCCAAGAACATTATCAAATACGTTAAATGCAAATTCTCCTCCTCCGAAACCAGGTTCATCATTAGAAGTAAATTTAGCATTGTAATTTTTATCTTGTTCTGGCTTTCCATCGTCTTCTGGGTCAGTTAGGTCTCCTCCTAGAAGTGAGTCTGTACCTGTACCTAAGTCCTTTTCAGCAATAGAAATATCAACAACAGAGACCAATAGTAAAACCGCTAACAACATCGAAATATTAACTTTCACTCGTAATTGACTCCCATAAAATAAGTTTGAAAATAAGTGCCAACTAAGACAAGATTGAGGTGATTAGTTATTTTCACCTCAATCTTGTATAGATAGTAAACACTATTGTTTTACAAGGTTTACCGATTATTTTTCAATATTCCCCACTGTGTTGCAAGCTTGGACTTAGGATTCACAGCAGTATCGTCAGCTGGGGTGCCAAAATACTCAATTTCACCAATTTGAAAGAAAGCTCCGTTTGGCCAATTAGCTGTTTTGAAAGTGATATGTCTGAAAAATCGATACCCAGTGGTTTGTGCATCGAAATCTTCTCCTGCATCGAAACGAATGACCTGAAGCCGATCAGTAAAAAGGTTATCGCCATCATAAGAAAAGATGGTTGTAAATTTTTTGCCATCATTCGATCCTTGAACTTCCCAAGTTGTAGGGTCTCTATCAGGAACGTCGTTGGCTGAAGATAAAGTAAAATGTGTCAATAAATGTGGAGCATCAAGTTCGGCCGTTATATGCATACCTTCGCCATCTCCTATGCCACCTTTACCACAACACCACTTGTCATTTCCTGGCCCAAGTATATTATCAAATACATTAAAGGCAAATTCTCCTCCTCCAAATCCTGGCTCATCACTGGAGGTGAATTTGGCATTGTAATTTGTATCTTCTTCAGGTGCGCCATCATCTTCTGGATCAGTCAGGTCTCCTCCTAATAAAGCTTTGGTACCTGTTCCTATTATTGTTCCTGGGACTTTTACCCCGGCTTCTATATTGGTCATTGTGCTGACCAATAATAGAAATCCTGCCAAGATCAACATAATATTATTTTTCATGTGCATTAGTCTCCTACAGAAAAATTTCGTTTTTAAAGTTTTAAATTTAGTTAGGTCTAAATAGAGAATGAGTAAATCATACTAAGATTTAGCCAGCACACCTAGACCGAAATACTGACAAGATGTCAGCGCAAAATCGTACCATCTATTCGTCTTTCCTGCAAGATCAAGCATAGACCCAAAATTAACTTGCAATATTGTGTAATTGAATTCTTCGATAGAAATTAGGATTATAATCGATCCAATTTGTTTGCAATCGTAACCAGTCCTACTTCAAACAAATTTATATCATACATGATCCTAATATTGTTTTTCAGAACGTGACAGTCTTGATAGAATTGTTTTCCCAACTCTATTTCTGTATTTATCTAATATTCTCTACGAAGGGTGCTTAAATTCAATAATTAGAAGCTATTAATTCCTAGTTTTGAGAGCCATGATGGATAGTCTCGTGGTAGCGATTCCAAATTTCCACTCTTCTCGTTTGAACTGCTGTCAGCGCTCCAGCGCAAGAGTGGATGTTGTCGATCTACTTGAGGCAGATTTACTCTAGTTCCATCGGTAGACGATTCAAAGATTCCCATCATAATTTCTAAAACATGTCGGCCTTGATAACCGCTACACTCATGCTGGTCATCATTATCAAGTGCTCGTACATACTCATCGACAAAACTAAAATCGTCGGCATCCGATAGATTTCCTGGCTGGTAACATTTAGGAAAAATTGGGTCTAAGGGTTCCCATTTCATGCCAGGAACATAATGAGGTTGAGGTAGCCACCAAGCTTGATTGGATCTCCAGAATAAACGCCCTTCAGAACCGTAAATTTCCATTACGTAAGCGCTGGTATCCATTTTGTCAAATCGGTGCTGTAAAAGTGTTCCCGTAACATTACTAGAAAACTGAAAACTGGCTGAAATATATTCTCCGGTAATCGTACCCATGCCACTTGGAGATGCTAAAACATCTTTCGTTTCAATCGACCGACCATTAGTCGTCGTATGAGCGACAACACTTTGGCATTGATGAGTGAACCGGAGCATGTTATTTATCATATGAGTACCAATGTTCATTAGTCCATAACCACCGTAGTATCCTTTACCACTTCCGTATAGATAACGAATTTCGCCAATTTTCTCTTGGTCAATAGCCTTCTGTAGAGCTAACATTGCAGGACCTACGCGGCCTTGATGGTGAACCGCTATCTTGCATTTCTTTAATTCTGCTTTGCTTATTACCTCATCAGCCTGAACTAAGTCAACACACATCGGCTTTTCAACCTCAATATGAACCCCATATTCTAGAACTTGCATACAAAGATCATAGTGAAACTCTGTACCGGTTGCAATGACCACAATATCAGGCTTAGTTTCTTCAATCATTCGACCCAAATTTGTGTATTGGGCTGTTATGCTAAGCTCGTTTCCCAATTCAGTAAGGCGGTCTTGAATTAAATCACAGAGACCAACAATCTTAGTACGAGGATGGTCATGGTAGGCTAGAGCTGCTGCTCGGCCTCGGCTACGACACCCCAAAATTGCTACACGGTAAAATTCATTTTTCATAGTTGATCCTTATTAGTTGCGCAGGTTAATACAGGATAGCTAAGTAGTGAATTTGTTTACAAATTGGCAGGACGCATATTTTGATTCTATCAAGAACTGATGCTGCTGTAAAGACCTAAGAAATTGGCTTGAGTTGGGTTTAATGCTAAATAATATAGGTAGCCTAAAAGGTTATAAACTTCTGTATGGGAGTACGTTATGAGATATCTTTGATTTTCAATATCTCGTATTACTTTCGATATCGGAAGAGTACTAGACTATTGTTGTACTGTTGGTATGTAGATCCACCAAGTATTCTATTCATCGGATAATCTTGTATTGTTTTTGAACCGGCCAAATTTCACGAACTTAGAATCAAAGTCTTAGATTTGTGGATTCACAGACCTACGATCAAATAATTCCCATTAATGCTATAAGTGATTTATACTGTCGGGATAGGTTTAAGCAGATTAAAAAAGGAATAAGTGTACAATCCTATTAAGCTAAGGTTGCTTGGTTGTCGCATCTATTTGGTCGTACATAAAACATGAAAACCCTTGAGCAAAAGGCAACTAAAAGGTCAATTTTGATTGGTCTTTTGCTAATTATTACTAGCTCATTTTGGGTTTCGAACTCAGAGATGGTTACGGGTGTGACTGAAATCACCTCAACTTCACTTCTGATCGGTTCCGTTTTCATCTTGTTTCTCTTAATACTGACTAATACAGTATTAGAAAAGATTGTACCTAATTCCGCTCTTTCGGCCGCCGAAATACTAACTATCTTTGTCATGCTTAATATCGGCATGAGCATCAATGGTATTGGTATGTTCGGGTTTCTGGTTACAGCATTGTGTAATCCATTCTGGTACGAAACTCCGGAGAATAGTTGGCGGGATTTTTTACCTAATATACCAAGTTGGTTCGTGCCACAAAGTAAAGATGCAATTCAACGACTGTATCTTGGCGATTCAACTATTTACCGTGTTGACCATCTCAAAGCATGGCTGATTCCGATCCTGACTTGGAGTGGATTCACCTTTTCTTTTCTGTGGGTCATGCTATGTATTAACGTACTTCTACGGAAGAGATGGTTAGAACAAGAACAGCTGTCATTCCCCATCACTACGTTGCCTGTGGAACTGAGTCTCAGGGAGAAACGTTTCGGCGATTACTTGAGAAATCGATACCTGTGGATTGGCTTCCTAATTGCTGCTACTATACAAATTAATAATTCGCTGCAGTATTACTATCCGTATCTTCCTTATATAAAAGTCAAGCCTTTTGATATTGGACACTTATTTAGTCAAAAGCCGTGGAATGCGGTAGGTTGGTTGCCGGTGGCTTTTCACCCTTGTGTCATTGGTTTGACTTACTTCATTCCACTTGAAATTTCTTTTAGTTGCTGGTTTTTCTTTCTATTTCGCAAAGGACAACAAGTGTTGGGAGCCGCATTAATTAGTGGAGGGGGATCCGTTTGGGGGCCAACTGGTCGTTATCCAGCCATTCTTGAGCAGGGCGTTGGAGCATGGCTCGGACTGGCTTTTTTGGCTTTGTGGATCAGTCGAAAACATTTACTTCAAACCTTCTATATTGCCTGGTCGGGTCAATCTTCGGATGAGCCTATTCACGAGCGATATACTTGGTTAAGTTTATTGATTGGCATTTTGGTACTAGTAACCTTTTCCTATTTGGCCGGCTTGCGCTTAATCGTGGGTATTATCTTTATATCTTTGTTTCTGTTTTATATGATTGGATTGACAAGAATACGCTCGGAAGGTGGCGTAATATGGAATTTTGGTCCCTATATAAATCCACCACAATTGATCGTACATGTGGCTGGTTCCAGATTACTAAATCCAAGGGACTTAACTATTTTGGCTTACTTTCAATGGTTTAATCTAGATTATCGTTGTGCAGTGATGCCACACCAGTTGGAAGGTCTTCGAATTGGCAAAGTCAGTAAAATAGAAACTCGATCTATGTTAGGCATTATTGTATTGGCAATGATCGTCGGTATTATTGCTGCTTACTGGAATATCCTCAGAATGTATTATATTAAGGGGGCAGGTACACCGTACGTCAACTCATGGCGTACGAACATGGGGCTGATTCCATATCGCCAGTTGCAAAACTGGCTGGATTTTCCAACTGACATTGGTTTCAGTAGCTTACCCTTTATCAGTGGTGGGATTTTAGCAACCTTCCTTCTGATGTTTTTACGTACTCACTTTTTGTGGTGGCCGATCCATCCAATTGGTTATGCAGTTGGTCATAGTTTTAACATGGACCTAATTTGGACACCAATGTTTGTGTCTTGGTGCCTAAAAAAGGTTATTCTTCAGTACGGTGGGATTCGTCTATACCGAAAAGCAATGCCATTTTTTATTGGTCTGCTGCTGGGGGACTACTTAAGCGGTAGTATTTTTAGCCTCATTGGTACCCTGCTCGACATTCCAATGTACCGCGTATTTCCGAACTGAGCAGGTGCATCGGAATTGAAATTAAAAACTAGCGATATTCTCAAAGAACCGTCTGATTGAATTACCATTGATGAGCAAGTTTTTCACGAAAGATAATTGAAAAACCGAATTATCTCTATTCTGAGTATCAAATCTAAAATTAAGCATAAGCGTTTACAAGTGGTACCTTGTCTACTTCAATCTTTCATATTACTACTCGTAGTAAAACAATCTAGATCTATTACTTGATGAGTTACAATAATCAATTAATTGGGGTTATCTCTAATCTTCTTTGATTATGTGCATACTAACTCTTTTGTCAACTGAATCATTACATGATCTCAACGACCATTAGGTAATTTTTTGGAGGTTATACGAAATATCGTCGGCAAAAAGACTATACGACGTTATCGGTGAACCAACTAGGAATTGGCCTTTTTGTCCATTTAGAAATGTGTTTTTTATTTTGCTTGTAATAACGGCGATAAGAAGAGAGTGAGTCTCCTGGAATTTTGCAATGATCTGGCATAGTCGGGGTCGGTTGTGTGAAAGCACCTTCCTCTATATTGTTGGGTGGATAAGCTAAAATATGTTTGAGCTTTTTATAACTCAAATGTTTTCTCCCATACCGATACGTATATTCTTCAGCTAAGTCAACAAATAGGCTGTAAAGCCAATCGTAATTTGACTGATTTTGTCTAACCCAAATCGTAGATGGATGATTTTTGTGGGTTGCTTTATAGACGAACCTATTTGCCATATCTCGATCAATAATTCTGTGTGCGGTTGATAATAATTGGGCATATTCAAGTACCATCCTAACACAATGCTTATCGTTGTGGTACTCAGCGCAGATTTTTGTGTCATGATCCAAGTAAAATACATTCATAATTTGCTCCTCATTTAAACGATTGAATCACAAGGCTAAACTCATTCAAATATAAAATAGAATGCGAAGATAGTATCTAAGAAGATGTTACCGTGAGGATTGCTCAGTGATAAATTTATTTGATCACCCGACAGAAGAATAATGAGATAAACTAAAAAATTATAAACCCCTACGGGTAATGTATTGTCGATAAATCTTATGTCCGAGATTTCTTAGTAGTTCCTACGGTCATGTTTCCTACCATAAGGATATTTAAGGAATCATGATTAACTCATGGTTACATCTATCTCAAACTAGATACTTGATATTGGTTAATTCTTATAAGCTAGCGGTTCTAGTTTCCAGTTTCTAGTTATTCAGAAAATCATCCAAAGAAATTTGGCCAGAATTATCATTTTTAGTATGATGTGGGGACTTAAAGAGAAATTCTGCTGGCGAATCGAGTGGAAATTCAGGTTACTTTAACAATAAAAATTATAATTAATTTCTAGACAAGGGAGATTGCAAGATGAGGCAAATATCAGGCCAGACGAACGTATCATCATATCGATTCGGTTCTGGTAGTATAAAAGGTATCGGTAATGAGATCGGAAGATTCGTTGTTGCGACAATGGATATTCCATGGAAAGTTACACAAAATTTGCTTGGCGGTACTCCAGAAGAAGTTGTATTTATTGATTCTGTGGATCAGAGCGTACTAGATAGTAAACTTCTAAAATTACCACCCTGTGATACTGTAGTTGGGATTGGTGGTGGGCAAGCCGTCGATGCAGCCAAATACTTTTCTTGGAAACGTAGCATCAGATTAGTGACAATTCCAACTGTGATTAGTGTCGACGCATTTGTCACCCCTGCTGCCGGTGTACGAGTTAATCACGAAATCGAATATGTTGGACAAACTAGCCCAGATCCTTTGATCATAGATTATGATATTATTCGTACAGCACCTGCGACCTTGAATATTGCAGGTATTGGAGACTTATTGTCTATACATACTGCTAGTTTTGATTGGGAATATGCAGAAAGTAAAAATCAATCCAAGTACCCATTTTCTACGTCTGCAATCCAGGAAGCCCGAGGGATCATAGATGATTTATACGAAATTATTCCCGATATAAGAGACGTTACCGATAACGGAATACTTGCTATTGTTCAAGGTTACATGAAACTGAACACAATATGTCTTCCTATTAATCACTATCGTGTAGAAGAAGGTTCAGAACATTTTCTTTTTTACGAATTAGAAGAACGGCTTAGACGACCTTTTATCCACGGACACATCATAGGATTGGGAATCTACTTGATGAGTCGATTACAAGAAAATAAAGCTGAAGAAATTACTAAAATTATGGATGATGTAAGATTAGATTACCAGCCGAAATCCATGGACCTGAAATATGACGACTTGTTTAAATCGTTAATAAATTTGAAATCTTTTGTTAAGAGTAGACCTAAACTATGGTTTACTGTAATTGATGATGAAGAAATATCAGAAGATTGGATAAGTGAAGTTTTGTCTAATCTGTCTTTTTAACCCGGGGATAGATCTAGAATTAATTCGTCTTATCTCGTTCATAATCAACTAGTAGGGTTTTTTAATCTAATCTTGTCTGTCGCTCACAGGTATCTGATTGTAAAAAATAAAAATATCTGTACAAGTGTGAAAGCTAATTTCCTATAAAGGAAAAGAAAATTAAAACTGTCAAATACTGAAGACCCCTAATTATGCTTGAATCAAAGCGAGTGAAATTCAGCCACATTTACCTGCTCAGTTTTATCCAACCGACAATTGTCTTTACCACAATGTTTGTGGGCGGTTGGACAACCTGCCTAGGAATTATAATTCCTCTTGTTATATACCCATTGCTGGATGTGTTTTTCAGTGTTGAAAAAGAAAATTTTCCAGTCTTCCACCCCCCATTCTATCTCGAATGGATACCTGCTCTACATGTTGTTTTTCAGCTGGCTATTTTGGCCTCATTATTTGTATTAATTGATAATAATGATTCTTTTTGGCATACAAAAATTGCGGCTATTTCTAGTGGATTCTGTGCTGGGGTCTCGGGTATTGTTCCGGCTCATGAACTCGGGCATTACAATCGAGGACCACGTCGATGGTTAGCAAATTTGATGATGCAAGTGGTAGCCTACCCACACTTCACACAAGAACATAACCGAAATCACCATCGATACGTGGCAACGAGTAAAGACGGTGCAAGCGCACCTAGGAACCGAGGGTTCTGGAAACATCTTGCATTAACTATTCCTCTTCAATGGGTCAGTATATATAGAGAAATGGAAAAAAAAACTTCTGGTATTCGCAACCCTATTTTGCTGAGAACTGCATTATCACTTGTTATTGTCGTGGCGCTCTTTTTATATGATCCCTTCATGAGTTCGGCATGGTTGATTTATTCAGCATCAGCGGTATTTCTTCTCGAATATGTAAACTATATTCGGCACTATGGACTTCGCCGAGAGGATGGAGAATCTGTTTCAGAACTCCATAGCTGGGATTCTGAAGCTCGTTGGAGTCGGTGGATGTTGTTGGAACTGAGTCGGCATTCATCGCATCATTTAAAAGCAAATATCCCATTCTGGCAACTTAAATCAACAACTAAGTCACTTAAACTTCCATCAGGGTATTTTGCTTGCTTTTGGCCTTGTATGATACCTCCATTGTGGAGACGGATGATTCATCCCAAAATGGATTCTCTAGAACAAAAATCAGCAGAAACTTGATGAACAAATTTTATTATTGCATAAATAAAAAATAAGATTGATTTTGGGATTTACGCTTAATCTCGGCGACACTAGCTTCTGTGACTAGGTCTTTTACTACACTAGTGGAATTTATATCGAATTTAATCTTGCCCACAAACATCATTCTAAAACAAATTAGGTGTTTTATAGTGTTGATTTTGTAAAATATTACTGGGTAACTGTACTGAATATTCTATTTCTTTAGCTTTCATTTTTTCTTTTTGTTCTGCCAAAGAAAAAGCTATGTCCTTACCTTTAAGTCGATAAGCTTTTTCAATTTGATCTTTCCTTGTAATTTGTTTAAATAAGTCGCTCTGTGGTAGTTTGTTTTTATATTTAGAAATTAGTTCGTCTTCCATTTTTCCATTTTCCTTCAGATCGCCATCTTTCAATATATGACTGACTCGACCACCTTCTTGAATAATCTGATATGAAATTAAAGAGAAACGGTGGCATTCAAAAGGGTCAGCTTCTGAACACATTAATGCAATTCTATATCCTAAATCTAACCCTCTTGTGAGTCTAGCTATCCCATCCCTGAATGAAGAACTCAATCTTACTTTATCAAAATCGACTTTCCCATTAGGGTCCAGCAAGTAAGCACTCGTTTGTCTTGCACCGAATTCGTTTTGAAAATCCATATAGTGTATCTTGTTTTCTCTTAAGGATAAACTCAATCTATTTCTGTTAAACTGTGGGGCAATTCGACTATATGGAAGGCTTCTGACATCGATGATGATATTACACTGATAGCAACGCAATAGCTTTATAAAGCAATCAATTTTGTGCCTTGAGTGGCCTATAGTAAATATTGTTTGGTTTTTCATTTAAACTAGTTATCAAGTGAATAGGACTTTTTGATACTCAATGTATAAGCTTATCAATTTATTATCTTTCAATCTGTTCTGAGCTGAGAAAATGAATTAATATGATTAGTAATATCGCGCCGATGAAGGCACGACAATCTAGGTGATTTTTAGCTTTGAACAATCAGTATGATAAAAAATAACTTTGTTCAATTGATGACTGAATGAATCAACATGACTAATAACTGAACAAAGTTATTTTCAAGGAAGATATCAGTGATTTAATAAACGATATTAATCTGCATTAATCTGCAGATCCAAGAACTTCCTGCAAAGTATGAAAGTCTGCATCGTTTTTCACAGGATCAAATCCAATTCTGCTNTCTTCTTCCAATAATTGCTGACGTTTGACTTCTAGCTTAAATCGTAGTTTCGGATCCTCAGTTGCGANATAAACCATAACTTGACTGGCTTGGTTAGAAATTTCGATCGAGTTGTCAANTAGGTTCCAGTCGANATCATAGACCCCATCAGCNTCTATCCTAAATACATCACTGACNTTTTGTANATAAGTAGGAAGTGAGAATGACCATTGTGCATTTCTGGGAGGTCCGTATTTGAAAACCCTTTCTTCTAANTCAGGCTCGTAGTTAANATCCATTGCGAACAAGATCCCTGCTCTGGGGCCAAAAANAGAAGAAATATCCCAATCTAAATGTCCATTTGNATCNGTCAGACGTTTATGCTCATAAGCATCGCCTTCCAATAAAAATTCATCAATCAGTCTGAGTTCGCGCCCAATATGTACCAGTTCCTCCATAGTATCTCTCCATGAGCATAGAGACTTCAAACTAAGATTAAACCAGTAAAGCGAAGTAATACGTGTTGAAATAGCGTGGTAGGCTTGCATTCTAATTTCCGTTGGGGTCGGAGAGGTCCTTGTTCGATGATCATATACCGACCAATTGTGATGAGGTCCCTGAGACCAAATCGCGCAAGGCATTGGTCGATTGAGTTCCTTGAGTGATCGGCACATGTCTCCAATAGTTTCAAGAGGCGAACCCCAACCAATTATGTTTCCATTCCAACGATCATATTTTCTCCAAGAATCAGGAGAAGGTGCCGACACACGATAAGCGTCATAATGTGGGTAATCACTTAAACCTGCGTAATCACGCCATATTCGTTCTTCGCTGTGTGTCAAGGTAGTGGCTAATCGGGTAACAGCGTAAGGTGACAGAGCTTCCCAAACGTCTTGTGGAGGTACAGGAGTTCCTCCGCCATATTGTGGCTCTCCCAAAAACTCGACAGCATGGATTTTGGGCAACATCTCATCGGTATCATAAACTTCAAAAGGCTGTAAGCCACCAAAATACTTCAAAGGATACTTTTCATACAAATCAGTATCGCTATAGCCGTCCATAATGGAATTATGTGAAGTGTTGACATATAGTCGTTTAAGTGTTTTAAGAAAATTCTCATTTTGAAGATGATTTCCTGAATCGTTGACCCATCCTCCTGAAATATCAAATTGTTCCACTTTGATACGAAGATAAGACCAGATAGAATAGGAGGGACCATCAGTTGGTGTAATAATAATCTCAATAGCTGCATATGTCAGCGGTAGTGGATCAGTTTTGATCATGAACCCACCAAGTTCGCTCGCAGGAATTACCTCTTGATCATTGAATAATTTGATTGGCTCCAATATTTTTTGTAGTGAAAGTATACGGGGAGTTGAGGNCTCATTGGCTAGCCAAAGCCGACAAGAACTAATAGAAATATCTTTTTCAGATGTGTTTGCCATATGAATGACTAAATTTTCTGGATGGATTTCGCCTTCTGGCGCTAAAAAAGTCACAGATGACATCCAGCACTTAGAAGGTTTTAGGCTTAGATTTCCCGAAAGCCATGGTTCGTTAGTAGGACCAATTTTCATGTTCAGTTCTGCATTAGGACCAAAAGTTGGGTGTTTGCTATTGAAAGTCCAAACGGTCATCTGATCTGAATCGAGAAGGTCCAAATCGTTTCGTACTGACGGAGTGTCATGCCAAGACCAAATATTTTCTTCCAATAACTCTTGGGCAGATTTTCCAGCAAACTGAACAGGAGTTTGATTGGTGATCGACAAAGATTTAGAGCTATTATTGTACAAAAAAAGCTGAACTTTGGCACCTGAGGCTGGTTCAGGGGTTTCACTGTATCTCATCGATTCCGCGATAAGATGTGGTGTGACATTTGTACCTTTCAATACAAGTTGTTGATCTGTATCTTTATCGTTTGATAGGAGGGAAGAAGAAAAAGTTTGCATAATATTATGAAAGCTCCCATTTTATATGGATATTTAAAACTTAAATCTATAGAATTCTCAAACGAGGTTATTTTACAATAAAACCATTTGCGTTAGAACTATGAAAGTAATATCTTATGAATGATATCTTCTTTTTGAACAATAATATTCATTTTTGAATTTCATTATCCCTACGACTAATTCAGCGTTCATCTTATTTCGTTCAAAGTGACCAAATTAAAAGTTAAGTAATAAACATCATGACAAAAATTCGCTGAAATAGCCAGACAGTTCGAAAATCCGAAACTTTTTTAACCTATAATACAGGTATTTAAGGAGCGATGGGTGTCGGATCATTACCCAAAAGACTTTAATAATTTTTCTGAAAATACATATGGCCCTTCTCGAGCTGATACATATTGGTTAACGCAGGCGACCAAGGATCAACTAAATGGGTCTAGAATAAGGTCATCATCAGGTTTATGGCTTTATACACCAGACGGTATAGGTAATTACAAAGCCTTATGGACGAGAGATTTCTACTATATGGTCGAATATGCTGGAGACCTGATGGATCCAGAAGAAATCAAGATTTGCATCAAGTATTTGATAAATGGACAGAGAAAAGATGGTTGCATGCCTGACCGAGTAAATTCCGATGGTCAACCAATATATAGTCCTGGAGGAGATTTAAGTCCGCTAGCCGATCATGCACTTGATAATGGTCCATTCACGGCATTGCTTTTATGTTCGTACACTAACCGTTTTGAAGATGATGAATTCTTTACGAAAATGCAAACGGTTATTAAAGATGGGTTACGATTTGTTAATAGAGATAAAGATGGTTTAGTATTCAATGACCCCTTGAATCCTCAGTGTAACTATGGATTCACGGATATTGTGAAAAAGACTGGTAATCTTTTATTCTCATCTCTTTTGTTTTTTCAATCTAGTATGGAAATGGAAAAATTATGCATGAAATATTCCATAGATAGCGGGGAATGCTACAGGATTTGGAGAGAAAACATTAAGAAAAATATCAGCAAGCTTTATGATAGCGAATCAGGAATGTTTTTGGCTGCTACTATCGATTGTCGACAAATTGATATTTGGGGGAGTGCATTTGCTGTTGCTGTAGGAATAACAACCCCAGAGCAAACGAACAGAATTATCCAATATTTAATTGATAATAAGGAAAAACTATTTTTTAAAGGTCAGCTGAAGCACTTGTCGCCAAGAGATAAAGGTTGGGATAAAACATTTATCTCGTGTGAAACTGGCACGTACCAGAATGGAGCTTTTTGGGCNACACCGTTAGCATGGGTCATACCGGTCATTTCCCGAAAAAGCCTCAGGATTGCGAAAGAAATCTTGAACGAAGTAATACAAGACTTCAGGGAAAACGGNATAAACGAATGTGTGAATAAGGATTACTTTAAAGTGCCCAACTATGTGGCAAGTGCTACAAACGTTTACACAATTATCAGAGGCGGGAACGATTTTTGTTAATTCAAAGAATTATTCATCCTAATAAAATTTTCGTGTTTGTTGTTTCGTACTGAGTTTACACAAGTCGACAAACGCAAGTTTTATTAAATTGTTCCAGATACCAAAATTGAACATCGATTACTAGTTACATTCTAAACAATCGAGAAAAACTTGACGGATCAGTCCTTTCGTTGCAGTTACTTTCCATTCGGCATTGACCGATAAGTAACTGCAACGAAAGACCATCAATAAATATTGTGATTCAAATATTGATGATTTAAATTGTACGAGGAATCGAGTTGATAGCTGATACCTTGGACATCATCTATTCTGTCTTTATTCTGGACCAACTGACCGTTAGTTTTCTTTTAGGATCGACTGAGAGAAACGCTTCCATTCCACTTTCGGTAATGGATTCGATTTCGTTTTTGCCCAAGGCTCGTCTGTAAAAAGCAACGTCATCTATCAAACCTGAATAAGTTTCACCNCCAGAACCACCGATGCGAAACTCCGCAATTTTTCCTGCTGTCTTTTGGTAGTCAGCTTCTTTTTCTAGCTTTCCATTGAGATAGATTCTAAATTTCTTAGTATCAGAAGTTAGAGTAACTTGGTACCAAGTGTTCTTTTTGACTAATCCACCGTCNGTTTGACAGAGAATGGTCCACCCACCGACGACACCTCTAAAAGAGAATAATCCTTGAGCCGAGTTGAGAAATAAAGTATTATGCCCAGAAGCTCCAGGCAAACTACGCCATAAATGGCCCCACTCCGTTCCTTTGAAATCTGGGTTTATCCATAAGGTATAAGTAAACGGTTCGAGAAATATATCCCCATGTAAGCTATCCGAAGGTTCGATTACAATTGGCTGATCCGTTGCTAATTCAATAGCTTTTCCAAATTTTCCTTTTTGCAAAGATACTTTTCCATTTGCAAGTTCTCCATCATTTTTGTTTCCACTGGCATCTAAGAGATCTTTTTCCATTGGAAAATATAGAAGTAAATCTTTATCAGGTTCTACTGACCAACTGAGAGTTTGCAATGAAGAAACAATACCTATTAACAGTAGTATGAATAGTTTATTAGCTTTATGATTGAAAAACATAATTTTCCCCTTTTTGGCTATTTATTTATTATCATTTANTTTTAACTACGCTAGCCAATTGGTTGATTTCGATTGGTTTAGGATAAACAAAATAGTTAGGCTTGTTCATCACACACAAATATCTTCTCGAGCAAGACATCTACTTGTTATACATCGTTCCCGTTCCATTGTAGTTGGATATAAGTACATACTAGAAAACAAGATTTTGTGTTCTTTTTGAAAGAAGCGAAGATTATACCATTTTCACCAGCATCCGTGTCATTCCAATATTACACTTTTTATCTATACTAAGCTTAACTACTACGAGTAGATATTGTGCAATTTTTGACCTAATAAATTCTGGACATAGATTTTATTCAAAATCCTGAATCCCACATAAACAATCTCTTCAGGGGAACATCGTATACATGTTTTTACCAGTGATTATGGCTATCAAACTCCATAAACTACCTGCTGAGAATTGTCCAAATATAAAACCCAGAAATAGAGGTAGCATTATTCGGTAATATTTCACACCACCGGTGGCAAACATTAGTCTTTTGGCTAGCCATCCTAGTAAAATAGAGAACCACATCCAAGTCATAGCCCATCCTTTACTAACAGCATAACCAGCTGGATAGAAAGGCCACCAAATAAAACGACGTTTAAGTACCGTCAAAACTGCTGTGATTACAAACCCAATGCCTACATGCTGCATGGCTTCAAGATTTGCTTCTTTAGGAAATAAAATCTGATTTCTCAAATGGTTGAATTCACCAANTCCCCANCGAGCAAACTGAAAACGGTGATAAAGAGANACATGAAGCAAAATTGATAGGAAAGCNCCNACGATCGAGGCAACAATCATGGAAATTATCAAACGGCGATAGCGGACATCAAAATAGGAACCAATTTTGAATCCTTCTAATTGGTGCGGCATCGGGTGGCATCGGTATCCATAAGCTAACCAAGAAAGTAGGGTAGTATTAGTTAAGTTAGCGGGACCAATTGCGCGTGTGCCAAGAAAACCGGCCATTAATCGGTCTGGATGTGCNCCGTGTAGTTCGTGAGTTGGTGGTCCCAATTCAGCTCGCATTCGGGTCATTCCAATACAAATTACAAAGTAAATCAAGAAGTANGTTATGGCAACCCAAGGAGATAGACCGGCTTGATACCAAAANAGAACCATCAGTNCAGTGCCAAAAATCATGCCAAAAACGGCTAGATANTATAANCTGCTATTTTCTCTTCGAGTCAANACACCTTTCACTATTTTGATAATGTGATTACGACTGGTTAACAGTGCAATTACGCCAATACCGATCCAAGCTCCTGATCGTTGTTCATTCATCAGCCCAACGGCCGTATTAAATCCAAGCACAGTTAAAATCACCGGTTGTAACTTCCAGGTTAGTAGGAAAAACCAAAGGGACAGAGAAAGATCCAACGGCATTAGGTAAGCTAACCCTATGGCAAACGGATAAATGTAAATAGCAAATCCCCAACTCATAGCATTCCAAGGGCGAATGTTTGTGGGAACTATATATTTTATCTTTAGCGGGGGAACTGAAGGGTAGAGGTAGTTTAAGCCAGCTATTATCTCTAAACCAAATGCTATCAAAAACCCGATCCACACGAGTTTATTTGAAAAGAGTTTGGAGGTATCTGAAATGACCTCAATTGGCATGACTGTCAGTGGATAACTGAGTTTCTCATGCTCAATCCATTGTTGACGGATAATGATATTAATACATAGAGTGACGAATAGCAACAGAATTACAAAAACGCTCCAAGCCAATATAGGAAAAATCCAAGCATTAAAATATTGAGGTTGCCAAAAATTTTCGTCTCCTTCAAAGTAACCACGTAATAAACTTCTATTTGGAACTGTTAACCAATCAGGCAGATAACGAAAAAATAGCTCCTCCCATTCGTTTTCCGGAGTGGCAAACCAAAATGGATTTGCCATCAGTGGCACTAACTGTCGAATGATATCGTGTCCAGCCAAGGCGGTCGATACCGAGACCATAATGTAAATAGTAGCGATCTCTGAGTTTTGTAAAGACAGACTGGTGAACGTTCGCTTAAGTAATAAATTTACGCCAGAAACAGCAAATAAAGTAAAAAGAACAGTAGGAAACACCGAAAAATCGGTTAGTTCCCATACGACTCGGTTCTCCGCTGAAATAATCCAATAGCAATTTAATGCAATAAGGAGAGATCCAAAAATTAAAACGCGTGAAATGAAACGGGTACTTGAACCAAGTTCTGGTTGCTGACTCAATGATCGTATGGGATTTTCCTTGATAGATTTGGTCGAAAGGAAAGCCTACTTTTTGAGGAGAGACTTGTCGTTGGTAAATCTGATGATTATAATACAGACACTTATCGATCCGTGTCAACCGTATATAAAATTAGGTGTTAGTCTCTATTCAATGTTAACAGTTTTTTCTCTCATTATTGATTCGACAAAATTCAGATCTAAAAGGTGTTTATGAAAGTTTTGGTTACAGGAGCTAGTGGTCGACTATCGGGCTATGTCATTAGTGAGTTAAAAAGTCGTTACGAACTAGTATTGACTTCTCGTCGTCCACCTAGCGCGGAATTTNNTGATTTGCAATGGATTCAAGGNGATCTTAATAATTTTTCTGANTGTCAAAAAGCTGTCCAAGGANTAGATGCCATCCANCATTTNGGAGCCCANCCTAATCCNGTNGATCATCCNNACCTNAGGNCTGCANCGGAAGAAAAAGGNGTACCATTCGATNCGACNTTTAAGACTAATATGCTNGGTACATATTATCTACTACAAGCAGCAGTNGANGCTGGTGTNAAAAGTGTTATCATGTCAGGTAGNAACTGTGCCTTNGGACANGGTTTTAGAATNAGTAATACACCATTCCCAATCCAACAATTACCAATTGACGAAACTCATCCCTGCTTTCCTGAAGACTCCTATAGCTATTCAAAACGTGCCGGTGAAGAACTATTAGCCACCTACACTAGAGCTTATGGTATTCGAACTTATATGACCCGACCGGCAGGTATTACGCCACCCGAACGACGTGTAACTATGGCGGAAGACGTTCAACCAGCCAGAAGCTGGAACCCGTGGCTTTGGTGTTGGGTAGGTAGTGAGGATGTGGCTTCCGCTCATCGCCTAATTATGGAATCCTCAACGGGCCAACGCGGCAACTCTATCCCTGATCATGATGTATATTTCCTGAACTCAGAGGATACAACAGCTTTAGAATCGTCCGCTGAGTTAGTCGAGCGTTTCAGACCTGATTTGTTGGAAATCACTCAGGATTTGATAGGATACCAATCCTTTTTGAATTGTCAAAAACTAGAACAAGCAGTTGGTTGGAAACACCAAACCAGCTGGAGAGGCCACCTATCATGAGTGAAGTTGTCAGGCTTGGTATAGTTGGGGCTGGTAGTATCTCTGTGCGTGGTATTATGCCTCATTTATCTTTAGATGATGTGCATGATCGTGTAATAATGACTGCTGTCTGCGACCCTGTTCCAGGTCGAGCTGTAGCTGCTAGTAATCGATTTAATATTCCCTATGCCTTTGAAGATTACCGAGATTTACTAGATTCTAAAAAAGTAGATGCTGTCACNATTGCGTCCCCTATTAGCTTTCACTACCAGCAAGGAAAAATGGCAATTGAATCCGGTGTGCACGTGCATTTTAATAAGTCGATGACTACAACAGTCGATGAAGCTAATAACTTAATTGAACTAGCACAAAAAAAAGGCGTGAAATTAGTTTCTTCTCCCGGCGAAATGTTACGACCTATTAACCAGAGAATACGGCAATTGATTCTGGAAGGTGCACTAGGACAACTAACTTGGGCCGTAGCTGGATCAGCTTTTGGTCAGTATCATGAAAAGGAATCCGTGAGACATGGTGAAGATATCCTTTCTAATATAAATCCGGCTTGGTATTATCGGAAGCCTGGTGGTGGACCACTGTACGACATGACTGTTTATGGGCTGCATGCGTTGACTGGTATTTTAGGTCCAGCTAAACGTGTGACTGCATTTTCCGGCATACGAATCAATGAGAGAGAGTTTCGAGGTGAAATGCTTCCCTGTGATATGGATGATAATACCTTGTTAACAATTGACTTTGGGCAATCTTTGTTTGGGTTTGTATATGGTACTGCAGCAGGCGGTTTACCAAATATAGGTCGATTTGCTATTTTTGGTACAAAAGGTACTATATCTGGAGGCGAATTGAACGGTCAACCGATCGACATAAATACACCTAGGGCTAGTCTGCCACATGTTGTTGGTGAACACCTCCAAATAGAAGAAGCCCATGTTTACGAAGACATCATGCAGTTAGTGGATTGGATCCGAACTGATAAACCAACGCTTGCAACGGCTGAGCATGCTCGACACGTGATTGAAATCTTCGACGCGGGTTATAGGTCAGCAAAAACAGGTCAAGCACAAGAACTATGTACTACTTTCGATACAATTACTTGAGCCAGTGAGCACCTNAATGTTTCAGGTATCTTTTTTGTGTACTGTAGCCGGATTGTCTTCTGATGATTTCGATGCCAATCGAAATTCGTTATGATATTTTCGTGAAATATGTGGGTAATATTTGAGTATAGAAGTGGAAGATAGAAAAAGCTTCTATTACTTTTATGNGTACCTATTCACTATTTAAAAAAAATCGAAATTTTGTTATCCTGAAAGGGGTAACTGTTTTATTAACTCTTTTCTAATGCATATCTTAATTATTTATGATTTCATCTAATTCATCGCCATCGGTTTCACACGACCAGCATCATCCTGTACGAGTCATGAGCTTTAATATCCGACTTAACACTTCCAGCGATGGGTACAATTCTTGGCCTCATCGAAAACAGATGGTACAAAGTACCATCCTATTTCACCGAGCTGATTTGATTGGTGTACAAGAAGCATTACATGAGCAAATGGAAGACTTAGTTAAGTTATTACCAGACTATGATTTTGTAGGAGTTGGTCGAAACGATGGTCTAACCGACGGCGAATATAGTGCCATCTGGTTTCGGAGAAATCGTTTTCAGGTTTTGCAAAGTGATACCTTTTGGTTATCTGAATCACCTAAAATGCCAACAACTGGATGGGATGCTAGTTTGCCCCGCATCGTCACTTGGGTGAAATTTCATGATTCACATACAAACCAGGTCTTTTTTCACTTTAACACACATCTTGATCATCGGGGAGAAATAGCAAGAGTAAAAAGTGCTGAACTCATTCGATCCAAGATCGAACAGATGAACTCAGAATATCTTCCTGTTTTATTGACTGGTGATTTTAATACATCGCCGACGTCTAGCCCNTATCGAATTCTCACAGAAGGTGATGAGTCAGGAGTTGTGAGTGATGCGAGATCACTGTCGCTTCAACCCNCACATGGGCCAGAAGGCACGGTAAGCAAGTTTCAGTTTCCCGGTATACCAGGAAGTCGAATTGACTATATTTTCGTCAAACACAACGTTACCGTCTTGAGTTACGCAACTTTAAGCGATTCTTGGNCCGGAAGATTTCCATCTGATCATCTTCCTGTTATTGCAGAGGTGAATATCGGGTCGATTCCATAAGATTTCGCNTTTTAGCCAGATTTGCCTATCAATATATTCCTTTCCCATACTAGCTACTTTTCGTCTTTTCTGTAGATTAGTAGTCCTGTATAGATAACTTTTTATAAAGAATCTACNTAGGACAGTTCCCATTATATTTTTTCCATTACATGGGGCTAAAAATCCTTGGATGATTTCTTGCCGATAAATAACCTAGGTTAATGGTGCTAATTTTTTGGACTATCGATTAATCTCGTCTTACAATTTGAGTTTGGTTCAGAGAAGGGAAAAATCATTCAGCTGTGACTAATATGTGACTAATAATATTCCCTCCAGTACAAAATGATTTGATGAACAATAAATGAATGTGTTGCAAATTATTTTTAGTTTAAACAATCTGAGTTACAAACGAGAGCTGATAGCTATTTTTTTAAGACCTTATTATTTATTAAAAAGGGAAATATAATGATATTTTTTTTGAATGCTTTTATGCTTCTGCTGTTTTTGAGTTATAATAGCTTGNCTGCTGCTGAAAAACTAGATTGGAGTCAGTGGAGAGGACCAAGCCGAGATGGAATGCTTATTTCTGAATTGCCAGAACACCTATCTGGTTTGCAGAAAAAGTGGGAAATAGATCTTAGCCCTAGTTATTCAGGACCTGTAACTTACGAAGGNAAAGTTTTTACCACGGCGACNGTTGATGAGAAATACGAAGTTGTTTATTGCTATAATGCAGCAACTGGTAAATTAATATGGACTTCCAAGTGGCTTGGTGCCATGAAAGTACCTTTTTTTGCAGCCTCGAACGGAAGTTGGATCAAGTCTACACCTACAGTGGATGGGGACAAGATTTTTGTAGCTGGCATGAGAGACGTTTTAACTTGTCTTAGTGTGGAGGATGGTGAGAAGATTTGGCAAGTAGACTTCGTCGAGCAATTCGAAACAACNATGTCTTCTTTTGGTTTTGTTTGTTCACCTCTAGTATATCAAGATAAGGTCGTAGTTCAAGCCTCCGGTGGTGTTTTTCAATTGAATGTTGATACAGGTGAGGTTATTTGGCAAGCGCTAAAAGATAGTGGGGGAATGTATGGGGGCGCATTTTCATCTCCAATTATTGAAGTA
Source organism: Candidatus Poribacteria bacterium (assembly GCA_002729015.1). The sequence continues at coordinate 92,249 of PBVO01000035.1, read as the reverse complement.
ATTGATAATGATCTTCAATTGATAGTTCAAACTCGTACAGAGTTAGCCAGCATCAATTGGCATAATGGTGAAAAATTGTGGGGTGTNACAATTCCTGCATTTCGTGGTATGAACATTCAAACCCCTTCACGCTACGAAAATAGTTTTTTTACCAGTTCATACGGTGGTGGGTCCTTTTTGTACGAATTAGATTCCGGTGTTCTAGCCAAAGAATCAAAATGGTCTAATACCATCCAGGGTTATATGTCNAGTCCTTTAATTNTCAAAGATCACGTTTACATGCATTTGCGTAACCAACGTGTGATCTGTATGGATCTTCAGACCGGAGAAATCGCTTGGACTAGTAAACCATTTGGTAAATACTGGAGCATGGTTACAGATGGAGATCGAATCTTAGGTCTTGACCAGAGAGGTGTTTTGTATCTGGTAAACGCTTCACCTGAAAAATTTGAAGTTATTGATAAGCAGAAAATTAGCAAGTCAGAAACTTGGGCTCATCTGGCAGTCAGTCGAGACAAGATTTATGTTCGTTCTCTTGATAAACTGATTTGTTTCTCTTTAGAAGGCTAAAAATGGACTTTTCAATTATNATATGTTTATTTTCTCAGAGCTTAACTTAGTAAGAAAANAGTTAGGNTAAGGAACAAACAATTTGAAAATGAATCTGCAATTTTAGAGAAATCATTTCTAATGGGAGGCCAGAATGATTATATCCATTGAGCAACTTAGGGAGAAAGTAGATACTGGATCGGTAGATACAGTTGTTGTCGCGTTTCCGGGCCTTTATGGCAGACTCTTGGGAAAACGATTTGATGCCGATTTTTTTCTGAATTCTGTAGCTCAGAAAGGAACACATGGTTGTAATTATCTGGCAACTGTTGACATGGAAATGGAACCGGTAGAAGGATATACTTTCGCTAACTGGGACGAGGGTTACGGTGATTTTCATATGCAACCAGATATTTCTACCTTACGGGTTCTGTCTTGGGCAGATCGAACAGCGGTTGTTATTTGCGACATTGTTGATGAGTCATCACATCAGTTGGTCCCTCAGCTACCACGTAGCATCCTGAAGAATCAGATTCAATTGACCTCTGAACAAGGTTACCAGGCTAAAGCCGCAACAGAATTAGAATACTATTTATTTCGGCAAAGCTTCGAACAAGCACATCAACAAAATTTTGTAAATTTAACACCAAGCGGATGGTACTTAGAGGACTATCACATCTTACAAGGTGCACGCCGAGAGAGTTATCACGGGGAATTACGTCGACAATTGAAACGATCCGGCATTCCCGTTGAATCTACTAAAGGTGAGTGGGGGCTAGGACAACATGAAATTAATGTGGCATATGCTGAAATTGGCGAAATGGCGGACCGCCACCTATTAATCAAGCAATGTGCCAAAGAACTAGCCGATCAGAACGACATTAGCGTAACTTTTATGGCAAAACAAGAACAGGATCAGGCAGGATCGAGTTGCCATATTCATCTGAGTTTGTGGTCAAATGGACGAAATGTCTTTGCTGGCAATCAAGTATTTGGACGGATCAAATGTTCTGATCTTTTCCTGAAATTCCTTGCAGGATGGATCGAGCATGCACCAGAATTTATGCCTTTTTATGCTCCGACTGTAAACTCTTACAAAAGATACCAACATGGTAGTTGGGCACCAACTACNCTCGCTTGGAGTCATGATAACAGAACTGCGGGNTTCCGAGTGGTTGGTANTGGNGANTCCTTNCGGATTGAATGTCGTATACCGGGGGCAGACTGCAANCCGTATCTNGCCTTNGCAGCCTCGCTNGCTTCTGGCCTAGACGGNATACAAAGGCAACTAANTCCGCCAGATGANTTCGTCGGAAATGCCTACGATCTGGAAACAACGAAAGNTGTACCNACGACGTTTAGAGANGCTATAGAAGTTTTTNCNANNAGNGACTTTGTACGNCGTACTTTNGGNGNNCCNGTNCATGATCATTACNTCCATTTTTATCNAAANGAACAGNGTGAATACGAGAATGCCGTCACTGATTGGGAACGNAAACGNTATTTTGAAAGNATCTGAAANNAAAATTGANAGNCCNGTGATTGGGCTGACNATGTACGGACTCAATCAGGATCAGCGGTATTCAATACCACATGATTATATTAAATCTATTGCAGATGCTGGTGGCCTACCACTCATGTTACCACCAATAGGGGATGAAGTAGAGCAAGTAAAATCGGTAGATGGCGTGTTGTTAATCGGTGGCGGAGATATATGCCCAAGCCATTACAATCAACCACCACACAAGTTGGTTTACGGTGTGGATTTAGAGCGAGACCGCCATGAACTTTCTTTAACACACAAAGTGATTGAATCCGAAAAACCATTGTTCGGAATATGTCGCGGCATCCAAATATTAAATGTAGCTCTAGGAGGAACATTGATTCAGAATTTGCCTGATATTGTTGGTGAATCGGTTAAGCACCGACTGCCACCACGTAAACCAACTAATCATTCGATTGCCGTTGATACTAATTCTCGGTTAGCGGATATAGTTCAGAGTACGAATTTTTCAGCTCCGTCTTTACACCATCAGGCGCTAGATTTTGTAGCTGATTCATTATCCGTTGTTGCTTGGGCCCCAGATGGAACGATCGAAGCTGTGGAGATGGATGGTAAAATTTGGCGAATCGCTGTACAATGGCACCCAGAAATGAGTAAACCTAATGATTTGATTCAGAGGCGGCTGTTCGAAGATTTTGTCCAGCACTGCCGCCCCCAAAACAATAAAGAAAAATCATAAAAATGGGAAAATTAGACGGTCGAGTTGCACTAATAACAGGAGCCTCCGGAGGTATTGGTCGAGCGACTGCATTGCTATTCGCGCAAGAAGGGGCAAGCATTGTCGCAGTAGATGTAAATACTGAAGAGGGACACGAGACAATTGATTTAGTAAAACAGATCAGTTCTGAGGTGATTTATTGCCATGCGGATGTGTCGAAGTCTGATGACTGTAAGGACATGATTAGTATTGCTGAAGAAAGATTTGGTGGCCTTCACATTTTATTCAACAATGCTGGCATAATGCACCCAGACGACGGCAATGCAATGCAGACTCCAGAAGAAATTTGGGATCTGACGATGGATGTCAACCTAAAGGGAGTCTTCCTAGGCTGTAAATTTGGAATACCTGCTATTCAACGAAGTGGTGGAGGATGTGTAATCAACACCGCATCTTTTGTGGCACTGATGGGGGCTGCTACACCTCAGCTAGCTTACACTGCCAGTAAAGGCGGGGTTCTAGCGATGACTCGAGAATTAGCGATTGTTCATGCTAAGGAAAATATCCGATGTAATGCTCTCTGTCCAGGACCACTTCATACCAAACTATTGATGGACTTTTTAAACACCGACGAAAAAAAACAGCGGCGCCTGGTTCATGTTCCCATGGGGCGATTTGGTTTAGCCGAAGAAATGGCAAAAGCCGCTCTGTTTCTTGCTAGTGATGACTCAAGTTATGTCAATGGAGCAGATTTTGTAGTTGATGGTGGAATCTCATCAGCGTATGTAACACCAGAATAACTTACTAATTCTGAACTAAGCTAATTAACACCAAGGGTTCGGCCACTTAAACTGGCCTCTAACTTGATTAGTGAAAACATTAAAAGGGAGATTAGCGTGGACGGGAACAGTATATTTGAAGAAAAATTAGATTATTTAAACCGGCACGGTTTTCTGTTGATTAGAAATGCTCTAAGTACTGGTCTGGTCACCAAATGGCAAAAAATTCTCTATTCTTTATATCAAGAAGAAAGGTATGAAATCGACAATAGTGTTGGTAATGTAGCTTTTGAAAAATTACTGGAGATAGAACCTGAAAAGTCAAAAGAACTGATTGCTCACGAGAGTGTCTCGCCGTACCTGAAATCTATTCTGGGTAAACAGTGTCAACTCCGCAGTCTACGGGCTCATGTGAACCCACGGTCTTATCTACAGGAGTGGCATATGGATTTTTATGATTATTGGTACCAAGAAGAACGAGCAGAATCTGAGCAACCAGTTATCGGGTTGTGTATGAATACGACTTTTTATCTAACAGACAACCCTCCACAAAAGGGCCGATTGCGTTTTTTGAGCGATTTTTTTTCTAAATCGATTCCACCTGACGTACGTCCACATGCCCACTATACAGACGATCGAAAAAATCCTTTTCAGGCCTGGTGTGACAACCAATCATATGTTGATCTGCACCCTATGGCTGGAGATGCTGTCATTTTCTATAGCCACATTCCACATCAAGGAGCTAAAATTGGGAGCGACGAGCCGAATCAACCTCGTGCCAATATTGTTCTACACTATCAGCAAAATCCGATGTTTCCAGGCATAAGATTCGTTAGTAATCCACAATTTACTCTGGATCAGCTAGGCTATGCTGGTACATTCCCTTTTTAATTGCCTGAAAAAAAATATCAGATTTGGAGATAAAAATATGACTCGAATTGGCATTATTGGACTTGGTTTTATGGGTATGATTCACTATTATGGGGCCAAAAAAGTTGAGGGATGTCAAGTAACCGCTATCTGTACACGGGATCCCAAAAAATTATCTGGGGACTGGAGTAGTATTCAAGGTAACTTTGGACCTCGTGGTGGAATAGAAGACTTGTCAGGGGTATCAACATACGACCAGATTGATGACTTACTGGCCGATCCCAACGTAGATTTGGTGGACATCTGTTTGCCCACTCAATATCACAAAGAAGTAACTATCGCAGCCCTAAAAGCTGGCAAGCATGTTCTATGTGAGAAACCCATTGAAGTTGATATCCAGTCTGCAAACGAAATGGTAGCAGTTAGCGAACAGAGTGAAAAACACTTTATGGTTGCCCATGTTTTGCCGTTTTTCCCCGAATTCAACTATGCTCTAAAAGCAGTTCAAAGTGGCGAACACGGAGATTTGTTGGGACTTCATTTACGTCGATTAATCAGCCAACCGTCGGAGCGAACGCTGCAAGAGATCACCAAAAGTGGGGCACCCGGTATAGATTTACATATCCACGATACTCACTTTATTCAGCTGTTGTGTGGAATGCCTTCAGCAGTTTTTTCTCAGGGTAAAATTGCCACAACTGAAGATGGAAAGAATACTCAGTTTGTGGACTACCTTTCAACCCAATATATTTATCCCGAAAGACCACAGTTAGCAGTTTCTACTTGGTCGGGCGGGATTTCAGCAAAAGGGCGTTCATTCAGTCACGGTTTTGAAATTTTCTTCGAGAAAGCAACGTTGACTTTTTCATCGTCTACTTTAGGTGGCCAAGGTGTTTCGCAACCATTGACGCTGATACAAAATACGGGTGATGTATACTATCCAGATTTGGGAGAGGTTGATCCGGTAGATGCTTTCACTAACGAAATCGATTATGCGATTTCACACCTCAATAGTGGACAATCGGCCGATTCTGGTTTCTTGTCAGGTACAAAAGCTAGGGATGCTCTGGCTTTATGCTATAAGGAGGCCGAATCAGTCATAACAGGAAAGATAGTTACCATCTAGCTGCCCTATCACTGATTCGAATGAGAATTGGCATTTTGTCTCGGGCTAGTCATAGTTATTCGACCCGAAGGTTAGTCGAAGCGGCTAAGTCAGCACAGCATCAGGTTATTGTCTTGGATCCTTTTCGATTTTCACTTCATATCGATTTGCCCACTTGTTACCAAAGACAGCTTCGTTTTAGACCAGATCAGACTAAACAACCAAAAAGTGCTGGAGTGGGTAGAACAAGTGAACACGGTAACATTGACTGCTTACATATACTGTACGATGGAAAACCTATTTTTGATCTCGACTTGATTATACCTCGTCTCAGTAGCACGACCGTAACGTTTGCTACTGAAGTGCTCTCGCATTTTGAAAGCATAGGTGTACCTCTGTTAAATCGGTCACAAGAAATTTTAGTGGCACGACATAAGTTTCGTAGTTTACGCCGATTAGCCGCAAACGACATACCAGTGGTTCCAAGCTTTACAATAGGTTCTCCGGATTTTTTAGACGCATCAGTAAACGAGATAGGAGATTATCCAATTTTAATGAAGCCATTCCAAGGTACACATGGTCGAGGTTTCATGCTGATGGATACCCCTTTATCTCTACATTCATCTGTGGAAGCCATGTGCGAGTTTCACCAAGACTACATGATGCAACCGTTCATTGGTAAAGCTTCCGGTCAAGATATTCGGATTATCGTGGCCGGTGGTCGTGTTGTAGCCGCGATGAAACGAACTGCTGCTAGCGGGGAGTATAGGGCCAATGTCCACAGAGGTGGTCAAGGTCGACCGATTAACATTTCAAACCAATTATCTGATCTCGCTGTTCGTTCTACGAAGGCTCTGGGGCTGGATGTAGCTGGTGTAGATCTACTCGAAGCACATAACATGATAGCTGACGCAGAATATGTTGTGTTGGAAGTCAATCCTTCTCCAGGATTAGAAGAAATAGAAGCTGTTACAAAAATTAACGTTGCTGAAGCTATCATCACGCACGCTGAAACAGTGGGTGAGTGATAACCAGTTTCCAAACTAATTCAATAAAAAGAATGTAGTACGAAGAAAATTAACCACACGCTTTCATGATTGTAGGAGACCGTGTCTTCACTTTGTTGAGCCCACTTTGGGTATGTAGCACTAATCCAATAAAATATAATTAATCAATCTAATACTTCAGTTATCAATGAGCCTAAACATTCTTATCAATCAACTTGAGCGACTGATACATCACCTAGATGAATTCATTCAACAATCTACTTCTATTGATCAATTACCTGACTTTGATCAACATTTAGCCTTTCGATGGCATCATCAGCACAAACAACTGACAGCAGTTTTACACCCAGACTTAACTGATATTTCAGATTTAATTGGAATTGATCGACAAATTCAGCAATTAGATCGAAATACACGACAGTTTTTACAGAATCTACCAGCTAATCATGTTTTGCTATGGGGTGATCGTGGGACAGGAAAATCATCCTTAGTGAAAGGGTTATTGACGCGTTACTCGAAAGACGCACTGCGTATGATTGAGGTAAGTAAACAAGGGTTACTATTCCTGCCAGAGATTGTTGAAGCAGTTTGGAGTCGACCAGAAAAGTATATCCTGTTTTGTGATGACTTGTCCTTCAGTAATGAGGATTCTACCTACCGTGAATTAAAAGCTATGTTGGAAGGTGGTGTTTCAGCTCTACCTGAAAATGTGTTGGTATATGCAACATCGAATCGGAGACATTTGATGCCTCGCCAAGTCAATGATAACAAGTATCCAATTAGTCAAGAAGATGAGCTTTACCCACGAGAATCAACTGAAGAGAAAGTGTCGTTGAGTGATCGTTTCGGTTTGCGTTTAGCCTTCACGCGTATTTCCCGTCCAATGTACCTTAAAATTGTCAATTACTACGCTAAAAAACGGAATCTGGATATAGAGGAATCAGATGTGCAGCGATTAGCGTTACAGTGGGAAGCGAGTTCTAGTGATCGTTCTGGGCGAATTGCTCGCCAGTTTATCGATGACCTTGAAGGGAAATTGAGAGTGAAGTAAGAGGGAACGAGCTGTGAAAAACCTGGAGCTGAAAGTCCCCCTTAACGACTATGAAGGTTGCATTAACGAATTAGAGAAGATGTCAGCTCGATTCGAATCCGAGTTACACCAAATTGACACATATTTCCGAGTTTCTTCTGGCCGTTTGAAGTTACGGCAAATGGATGATTGCTCGGAATTGATAGGTTACCATAGAGCTAACGACCAATCTTCCCGGCTTAGTAATTATCAAGTAATGCCTGTCTCGAACCCCTCAATTCTTAAACAAATCTTGAAGAAAACCCTAGGCGTAAGAGGAGTAGTAGTAAAGAAACGATATCTCTGGCTTCTTGACAATACTCGCATTCATCTTGACTTTGTTAAAGATTTGGGGCAGTTCATCGAGCTTGAAACAGTGATACAACATCATTCAATCCAAACAGCTACAAATGAGCATAATCACATAAAACAACGATTAAAAATTTGTTCTATAATCCCCGTCGGCGAGTCCTATATTGACCTATTGCTTGGTGGCTTTAGCCGTTGACATTTATTTGGGTATCAGATACAATCGAAAATCAGAGGTGTGTGTCTTGCACGCTCTTTTCGATTTGATAAACCTTGATGTGAGAGAATGATGATAGTCTCTCTGGGTCTTAAACGACCTTAATTAGTTTAGTGTGTTATAGATTTGGGTACATAACTGAAACAGATTAAAGGAGTTCGATTTGCAAGCATTCGAATATGTGGCAGCCGAAAGTTTGGGGGAAGCCATAGGCCTCTTAGATAAGCACGGAGATCAAGCTCGAATTTTGAGTGGTGGAACAGACCTGATTGTTCAGGTTCGAGAAAACCGTCGCCAAGTTGACTTATTAGTCGATATCAAAAAAATTCCCGAATTCAACGAGATTTCTTACAATGGGAATTTGCAGATCGGGGCTTCCGTTCCTTGCTATCAAGTTTATGGCAATGAGGATGTGCAAAGATTATTTCCAGCTCTAGTTGATTCCACGAGTATCATCGGTGGAGTGCAAATTCAAAGTCGGGCCAGCATTGGAGGCAACTTGTGTAATGCGTCGCCGGCTGCAGATTCTATCCCAGCACTGATTGCACTTGGAGCGAGCTGTGTTATTCAAGGACCAAACGGAGATCGAAAAGTCGCAGTGGAAGAATTCTGTACTGGGCCTGGACAGACGGCACTATCTAGTAATGAACTATTGGTCAAGTTAGTTTTACCTAAACCAGCTGACAACTCTAGTAGTTTCTACCTTCGCTTTATTCCTCGTAATGAAATGGATATTGCTGTAGTTGGTGTAGGAGCCTCGGTAGAGTTGACCTCCGATCACAGAACCTTCGTTTCAGCACGTATTGCTCTCGGAGCAGTTGCTGCGACGCCACTCTTTGCGGAGGAAGCTGGTAGCATATTAGCTGGACAACCGGTTAGCGAGGAATCGATTCAAACAGCATGTTCTGCAGCACAAGACGTCGCTCGTCCAATTAGCGATATGAGAGGTAGTGCAGAACAGAGGAAACATTTGGTTGGTGTATTGACTAAGCGGGCGTTGAATGGTGCCATCAGCCGAATTAAGGAGACTGCTTAATGTCAAGAAAAGTTCATGTACAGACGCAAATTAACGGTGACAGTGTTGAGTTTTTATGCGAGCCCCGACAGAGTATGCTCGAAGTTCTTCGAGACGATCTTGATTTAACAGGTGCTAAAGAAGGATGTAACAATGGGAACTGTGGTGCGTGCACCATAATGGTCGAAGGTCGACCTGTTAACTCATGTTGTATGTTAGGTGTAGAGGCCGAGGGAAATAAAATCGAAACTATCGAAGGTGTTGCTTCACCTGAAGGGTTACACCCACTGCAGCAAAAATTCTTGGAGCATGCCGCCTTGCAATGCGGTATTTGTACACCAGGGTTCATTATGAATGCAAAAGCTTTACTTGAGAGTAACCCCAATCCAACTGAGAAGGAAGTTCGGTTCTGGTTGGCTGGAAACCTCTGTCGTTGCACCGGATATGACAAGATTGTGCGTGCTGTCTTGGATGCTGCAGATAACGGAGAGGACGACCTATAATGAAAAATGGAAATGGTTACAAAGTTATTGGTAGTCGACCTATTCGTCATGATGGGGTAGACAAAGTAACTGGTAGGGCAAAGTATGGAGCCGATCTGAATTTTCCGGATATGTTATATGGAAAAGTCCTACGTAGCCCTCACGCACATGCCAAGATAATTTCTCTAGATGTTAGTCAGGCTCTGGAATATCCAGGAGTTAAGGATATTATCACTGGTAGTGACTTACCTATTGTGGAAGAAAGAATCGCAGAATTTGGTGAGATACCAGAAAATATGCGTTTCCTGAGCGACAATGTGTTGGCTAGTGAAAAAGTTTTTTATAAGGGACAGCCGATTGCAGTCGTTGCAGCTACTGATATTCACACAGCCCAAGAAGCGGTTGATCTAATTGATGTTGAATATGAAATACTTGCATCGGTAACTTCCGTAGAAGAAGCAATTGCCCCAGATGCAGTAGTACTTCACCAGTCTTTGACAACAAACACACTTGGTGAGAAAACAGAAACACCTACCAACATTGCCTCTCATTTTCGACACGAAAATGGCGACTTGAGTCTAGGTTTCTCACAGGCCGAGACTAATGGGGTAATTGTTGAAAGAACATTTACAACTCAAACCGTACATCAAGGATATATTGAACCCCATACGGCAACGGCAAAATATAATCCTGATGGAGAATTGACAGTTTGGACTAGTACGCAGGGGGCATTTGCTGTCCGTGATCAAGTGGCTGAAATTCTGCGACATCCTGCTAGTAAAATCAAGGTAGTTCCACTAGAGATTGGTGGAGGATTCGGTGGTAAAATACGTGTTTATGTTAGCCCACTAGCAGCGCTGATCTCTATTAGAACTGGATTTCCGGTCAAAATCACCATGAGTCGGGAAGAAGTATTTGAAGGGACTGGGCCAGCTCCTGCGACTTTGATTCGAGTCAAGATCGGAGCAACAAAAGATGGACGTATTACCGCAGCTGAGGCTGACCTATTCTACGAAGCTGGTGCCTACCCAGGATCTGCTGTTGGAGCTGGTGCTAACTGTATGTTTACAGCTTATAAGATACCCAACTTAAGGATAGATGGATTTGATGTTGTCGTTAACAAACCACGTTCATCGGCTTATCGAGCTCCTGGTGCCCCAAATGGATCATTTGCTGCAGAGTGTGTAATAGACGAAATTTGTCAAAAATTAGAGATTGACCCTCTAGAATTTCGTCTATTCAATGGAGCTAAAGAAGGTGACCGTCGACCGACTGGACCCATTCACGGAAAAATAGGTTACCTAGAAACTGTTTCAGCAGCACAAAAACACAAACACTACCAAAGTGAGATTGATATTCTTAAGCGACAAGGTCGCGGTATTGCGTCTGGGTATTGGGGAAATGGGGCAGGTCGGTCAAGCGTTAATCTAACCGTTAATGGAGATGGGACCATTATGCTACTCGAGGGGTCGACGGATATCGGTGGTTCTCGTGCCTCAATTGCGATGCAAGCCGCGGAGGTTTTAGGAATTGCGTCGGAAGATGTGCGACCAGCAGTAGTTGATACTAATACTATCGGAGAGACTGGTGTGACTGGAGGCAGTCGAACTACTCATGCTACAGGTTTAGTCGCAATCCGAGCAGCAGAAGATGTTATTGCCCAGATGATAGATCAAATGGCAGATCATTGGGAAGCGGATCAAGTAGAATTCGCAGATGGGGTCTTCTCGAGCAGTAATAAGAGCTGTGATTTCAAGGAAGCGGCAAAAATATGTGCTCCGGTTGTTGGTTCTGTTACTGAATCTACTGGTGGAGCTGGTGGTGGTTTCGGTACACATATTGTGGACGTAGAAGTTGATGAAGAAACAGGAAAAGTTGAAATTTTACGCTATACGGCCGTGCAAGACGTTGGGACTGCTATCCACCCTAGTTACGTCGAAGGACAGATGCAGGGTGGAGTGGTACAAGGAATTGGTTGGGCTTTGAGTGAAGAGTACGTTTTTGGTGAAAATGGAGAAATGAAAAACTCTAGCTTTCTTGACTATCGGATGCCGACTTGCTACGATACTCCGATGATTGATACTGTTTTGGTCGAAGTACCGAATCCTGGTCATCCATTTGGAGTGCGTGGCGTTGGTGAAGTACCATTGGTACCCCCCTTAGCAGCTATTGCCAATGCAGTTTCGCGCGCCATTGGTGTTCGAATGACTGATTTGCCGATGAACCCGGGTGTAGTTCTTAAAGCTCTAGATAAAATTTAGAGACCCCTCTCTATTGCGATTATTGATTACCTTTGGTTTATAGATTGGGAAAATTATCCGAACACTTCAACTATGGGTTAAGTTTTGGCCATTGTTTCTATTCCTTCCTTGATGCGTGATTTGACTAACGAAAAAAGTCAAGTTGAAATTACGGGAACAACGATACGAGAATTATTGGACAATATGGAAGCGGAGTTCCCTGGTGTGAAAGATCGGCTATGCCACCACGATGATGGTATTGAACGTATTAGCCCTTATATTGGTGTCTATGTTGATGGTGTGTTGATCGACAGAGGTATGCGATCAACTATCGGACCTAACTCAGAAGTACATTTTTTGCCGGCTATGGGAGGGGGTTGTTAGCAACAAGTTCAACGACCCAGAAGAGTGACCAAAGCCTATCGATGTACCGAAGACTGCATCCGAGATTTAGATAAAACAAACCAATTGATTCGGGTAACAGAACCAATCTCCCCCAATCTAGAGATGGCTGAACTCACCCGTCGAGTTTACAAAGTTGGTGGACCTGCGCTCTTTTTTGAGAAAGTGATTGGTACACCGTTCCGTGCTACATCCAACTTGTTTGGTACGATCGAACGCAGCCGATACATTTTTAGAAAGAGCCTTTCTCCAGTAAAAACTGCGGTCCGATTCAAAGCCAGACCGGCGAGTGTTTTTTCCGATCTGAAGAATCTGTTTCCGTTATCTACCGCAGGTTTACGATCCTTACCGATACCGACTCGTTTAGCCCCAGTATTGGCCAGCCAGACAACGGTATCCCAACTCCCACAAATTATTAGTTGGCCAATGGATGGCGGTGCTTTCATCACCTTGCCTCAGGTTTTGACCGAAGATCCAGAAAAGGGAGGTTTATTTAATACAAATCTAGGTATGTATCGGGTACAGCTGTCGGGTAATGACTACCGATACAATGAAGAAGTTGGGCTTCACTACCAGATTCATAGAGGTATTGGTATACATCACGCCAAAGCCATCAAGAAAAAGCAACCTCTGAAAGTATGTATTTTTGTTGGTGGCCCCCCTGCCCACACTTTGGCTGCCGTAATGCCCTTACCAGAAGGCTTATCTGAAATTGTCTTTGCTGGTATGATGGCTGATCGTAATGTACGTTATACTCGTTGGAACGAGTACCCGATTTTAGCTGACGCTGACTTCTGTCTGGTTGGAACGATTGATCCCCAAAAAACCAAACCAGAAGGCCCCTTTGGAGATCATCTGGGTTATTATAGCCTAACTCACGAATTTCCTTATATGAAGGTCGAAAAGGTTTTCCATCGGCCAAATGCTATTTGGCCGTTTACCGTCGTTGGTCGTCCACCACAAGAAGACAGCACTTTTGGTCATTTAATACACGAAATTACCAAACCTATGGTACCAGTTGAAATACCCGGTGTAAAAGAACTAAACGCTGTTGATGAAGCAGGGGTACATCCATTGCTACTCGCCATTGGTAGTGAGCGGTATGTGCCTTATCAACAACGATTACCAATGGAACTATTGACCCAAGCTAACGCAATTTTAGGATTCAATCAATGTAGCCTAGCTAAGTATTTGTTTATCGTAGCCCAAGAAGATAATTCTGACCTGTCAACGCAATGTACCCAATCTTTTTTTGTTCATTTATTAGAGCGAGTTGATTTGAGTCGAGATCTTCACTTTCAAACCCAAACGACTATAGATACCTTAGATTACTCTACCCCTGAGCTAAATCTCGGCTCTAAGGTCGTGATTGCTGCGGCCGGCTCAAAAATTAGGGACTTAGCAACTGAAATCCCACAACAGTTAGCTTCACCTTTTAATCATTCAAAGATCGTTATACCTGGCATATGTGCTGTGGGAGCACCAAGATTTACTGAAAATTATGAAATAGCAAAAGGTCAAGTTGAGAGTCTATGTTCTGCTATTGAACCACGTCGATGGTCTAGTCTTCCATTAGTCGTACTTGTAGATGATATAGAATTTTGTGTAGATGATTGGTCAAATTTTCTGTGGCTGACATTCACACGTTCTAATCCTGCTACCGATATTTATGGCGCCAGTTCATTCATAATAGATAAGCACTGGGGAACGAAAGGGCCATTAGTGATTGATGCTCGTTTCAAGCCCCACAATGCACCTCCACTTATAGAATCAAAATCAGTTAACCAAAGAGTTGATCAAATAGTGGAGAATCATCCAGAACTTAACCAAATATTCAATTAGAAAAAAATTAAGAGTATCATAGAGTGATGAATATTACTATTATTAGTTGTTCGCTTCATCCGCAAAGTCGGTCTTATGTGCTAGCTAAAGAATTAAGTGAAAAACTATCCCATTTGGGAGCAGAAGCACCTTTGGTTGATCTACGGAAACACCCAGCCCCACTATGCGGCACAAGCGGTGCATCTGAAAATCCACATGTGCAGTTTCTGCAAGAAAGTATCGAACAAGCTCGGTCAATTATCTTAACTGTACCAATTTATAACTACGACATTAACTCTGCTGCCAAGAATATGATCGAATTAACTGGCCGCAGGTGGAGTCAAAAAGTTGTTGGGTTCGCCTGTGCTGCAGGTGGTCATTCTAGTTATATGTCGGTAATGAGTATTGCTAATAGTCTGATGCTTGATTTTCGTTGCTTAATTAATCCTCGATTTGTTTACGCTACTGGGGATGATTTTGGTAATGACCGGACGCCACAAATGTTTGTACAGTCAGAGAAGATCAACGAAAGATTAGATGAACTAGCAAAATCAACTTTTACGTTAACCGCGGCCTTGCCATCACCTTGGGAAAACACCTAAAAATTAGTCTTGATTGAGCAAAATGAAAAAATATGACATTAATCAATTTCCACGAAAACCCTTGCAAACTACCGTTATTGGTAGCTACCCATTGCCAGGATGGTTAGAGTTTTCAGCACAAAACCTAGATCAGTTTGGCTCAGAAGATTTAGCTGAATTGCAAAGTGATGCGGTTACAACCGTAGTTCAAGATCAATTGAGAGCCGGTTTAGATATGATCACAGATGGTGAGCAGAGTCGACTAGATTTTAATCTCTCATTTTATGGTTTTCTACAAGGCATTAAAATGGAGTCGACTACATCCCGCCTTTTTGGACCTCCTGCTCACGACCAAAGAGGTAAACATCAAATTGTCGGTCAGCTATCAGCACCCAAAGGTCTTGGAACCTTATCTGATTTCAAAAAACTGAAACAGTCAGTTGCACATCTAGATACTACACCCATTCTTAAGGCCTCCGTACCAGGTCCATATACGCTGAGTGGTCGATTATTACCAAACTCAGACTATATCGATCGGTACGCCATCACTGAAGCACTCATACCTATTGTCCAACAAGAGATAGTAAATTTAGTGAATGCCGGCTGTCAAGAACTTACCGTTGACGAGCCATCTATGAGTTGTTACGCACACCGAGAGGATCCAATTCGGTTGGTTGATATTTTCAACCGAACAGTAGCACCTGTTTCTGGGAAGGTTAGACTCTCGATTCATCTTTGTTTTGGAAACTATAAGGGAAGGGCTGTTGGGTTGCGCCAATATAAGCCAATGTTCCCTCATTTTCTAGAAATGGATGTAAATGAAATACACTTGGAAATGGCTAGCCGTGAATTTTCTGAGCTGGATATTATTAGTTCAATAGCCAAGGTAAAAGATGTAGCTGTCGGTATTATCGATGTAAAAAGCTACTATATAGAAACCGTATCAGACATTGCTGACCGAGTACGTAGATGCTTGGCTTATGCACCAGCGGAAAAATTGTCTTTTGCTCCTGATTGTGGATTAAGCCAAACAGCACGTTGGGCTGCGAGGAAAAAGTTAACTAATATGGTAGCTGGTGTAGATGTTGTCAGAGGCGAACTCGGATTATGTTAATTCAGGACACAGGAAAAGATAAATATGAAAGTAGGTATCGTCGGTTTACCTTTCGTAGGGAAGACTACCATTTTTAATGCTTTGACCCGATCGGATGCAGAAACCGGTAATTACGCTGCTAGCCAATCCTCGAACGTAAATTCCGTACAAGTACCAGATCCTCGTTTGACAAAGTTAGCAGAACTTTTTAAGCCTAAAAAAGTAACACCAACTACCATTGACTATATTGACGTGGCGGGTCTTTCTAAGGGCGACTCTGAAAGAATCGGGTTCGAAGCCAGTTTTCTCGCGGACCTAAGAGAAGTTGATGCTCTAGCTCAAGTTGTGCGTGTATTTGCGGACGAGTCTGTGCCACACATCGACGGTTCAATCGATCCAATTAGAGATATCGAAACAATCGAGTTAGAATTTGCTGTTGCAGATTTACAGATTATTGAAAAACGAATTGAACGGATAGAAAGAGACTTAAGGGTTCAAAACAACGCCGATCTGCAAAATCAACTTGAGGTGCTACGTAGGTGCGAAGAATCCTTACAAGGTGGTACAGCTATTCGGGAGTTAAATTTCTCTGAGGTTGAGGAAAAAATGATCCGTGGTTATCAGTTTTTGTCTCAAAAGCCATTACTGATCATTCTAAATATCGCAGAGGATGAAATCGAACGAGTAGAAAAAATTGAAGGTGTTTTTTCATCTTATGCTGAAAGGTCGGAAACCGAAATTTTTGCATTGTCAGCTCGACTTGAGATGGAAATTGCTCAACTGGAATCAGATGAGGCTATTATATTTCAGGAAGAAATGGGGCTACCTGAACCAGCTCTTAGTCGATTCATTCAAGTTTCTTACCGATTGTTAGGCCTAATTACATTTTTGACCGCTGGTGGACCAAATGAAGTTAGAGCATGGACTTTGCCAAAAGGATCAACAGCAATAGAAGCTGCTGGTGCTATTCATAGCGACCTAGCACGTGGATTCATTCGGGCTGAAACTATATTTTGGAAAGACCTAGTTCAGTTGGGTGGTTTCAGCGAAGCCAAATCAACTGGGAAACTTCGTTTGGAAGGTAAGGAATACGTGGTACAAGATGGTGATGTTCTAACAATTCGATTTAACGTTTAGACTCTAGGGTTTACTAAAATTAGTCTAGATTAGAAGTTTCACGGTTCTTTGACAGCTGTTTTGTTTTTAGCAACTAAAATATACAATTCTTGTCCTTGATTAAAAACTTCTAGCACCTGTACTTGGTCAATAATCTGGTGGTTAAAATAATTACGCAATTTATTCTTGGCATTCAATATTGCTAATTTTTTATTATTAGCGGTTCCGACTGCATAGACGATATTCTCTTTTTCCCAAACCGTTTTGTACAACCAATCTGGTGGTCTAACTTTCTGGCCTGCGTCAGTTTTTGATAAAATAAAGTTCACCCGTTCCTCTAAGGCTTGCGTTCTTTTTTCTATTTGGGTGATATTTTGATCTAAGGTCGTTAGTAATCGCGATTGATTTTTGAGGTCCGTTAGCTGCTTTTGTATTAATTGAAGTTGAATTTCTAGGCCTGTTGTTACTTGATCAGGTTGTATTTCAAGGTCCTTCGACTCTTTTTTATTGTACTCGTTTCGTGCATTCACCCAGGTTTCAATAGCAGTTATTCTCTGATTTAGTTGATCAGTTCCTGAGACAGTAATTGGTGAGTTAGGAGTTGGTTTCGCTTGGCATCCTACTGAGGACAGCATTAGAATTAGTAATGCTGGTACCATAATAATGAAAAACAATACAATTCTAAATTTTAATGATAGTGAAAACATGAATACATTTTTCGAGTCTTTATCCATACCCACAGAGGAACATTTACAGGATTTGGTTAATTCTCTCAACAAAAATGACGAGCCGACTATTCGTTGGGTTAAAAGAGCTAGTGGAGATCATACCATAAAGCTAAAAAAGGTAGGAATCTTTTCCGCATCTTTCAACCCTCTAACAATTGCGCACGAACAAATGATGAAGTTAGCACATAAAAAATTCCAGCTAGACGAAATCATTCTCCTATTAGCTAGGAATAATGTTGACAAAAGTGTTTTTGGTTTCTCTTTGTCTGAACGATTAAGGATGATGGCTGCGTATGTCGACCCTTTGAGCAATTATTCTGTAGCGCTGTCTAGTCATGGTCGTTTTATTGATAAGATCAAGGCTCTGAAACAAGAATTACCTCAGTTTACCGAATATAATTTTATTATTGGTTACGATACCTTGGTACGAATTTTTGATTCCAAATATTATAAGGACCCGAATAAGGCACTGAAACAATTGTTCGGCCAATGCCGTTTAGTCGTCGCAAATCGATCAACTTTCAACAAAGAAGACATTAGTAGTTTTTTGTTGAATTGGCCAGATTTTGTGCCTTTTGTAGACTTAGTGGAACTCGAGGATTGTTATACTGAGATCTCATCGACAGAAATTCGACAAAGATTAGAATCTGGTCATTCCGTTGACCATCTCGTTCCATCAATTATTGAATTTTTTTTGAATAATCGGATAAAATCAAAAAGACCGACTAAACCCAATGATAGTTGACCACAACTTGATTAGTTGGCGGGCAAACCAATACTTGTCGATCCAAATAATAACATCCTTCGCAGCTAACAGGACCACCAGACCAATGTTTAATAGCGGAAAAATAGTCGCATTTTTCCGCTATGGTCCGCATCATTTTCTGGTTTTCTGGGCTGTGTTGAGATTTGACAGCTGGAGCTAACGCCAAATCAATAATTTGTCCAGTTTGTTGGTTTTTTTGCCAAATACCATCGATAATCCCACCTAACAAGGATCGATAGGTGTTTTGGCCATTAGGTTCCGGAGAGTGGAGAGTAAGATCGTTTTTTAAACTGTATTCAGCAATCCTTTTCAACTGACTTAGTTTATTTGTAAACTCCTGCCGCATTTCATGCAAGTATCGATTCTTGAACTCTGTCCACGCAATCGATTTATCTTGCCACAAAGTATATAGTGGTTCTGTTGGTGCCAGTTCTGGAATCGTTGGCATGTCCTCCGTCGTTTTACGGCAAATAGCAAAACGATTCTCTGGATTACTCAGGGCTGAATTCTCTAGTGAGTTAAGATAAAGCATTTGATCATCTCCATCTAGGTTGTTTATCTAATTTTGATATCAACTCCGACAGATACAACGATGAAAAATCTAATTTGGTATCATTGATTATCGATTTAGCTGTTTCCTAACTATAATTTTCAGGAAGAAAGATCTAAAATTAGAAAATTGGTTTCCTAAGAAATAAAAATGAAATTGCTACAACATTACCTAAAAGTCATTTTAGCAATTGGAATTGCGCTGATAGCTGTTGCCTGGTTGGTAACTAAAATTGAACTAGATCAGGTAATTAAACAGCTTAACAATTTGCCTATTTATTCATTATTTATTGGATTTGTCTGCTACCTATTTTTTGTTGCAACTAAGGCTGGTCGATTTAGTGCCATTTTGGGGTTAGATAGATCAATTTTGGCTCTCTTTCCTATATTTTCCATTCATACCTTTCTTTCTAATATATTACCCTTCAGAAGTGCTGACCTCTCTTATCTTTACATGATGAAAAAAGAAGAATCAGTTGGTAGCTCAAGTGGTGTAATTTCTCTGATTTTAGCTAGTGTAATTGATCTATCATTAATTTTAGTAATTTTAGCAATCGCCAGTTTCTTCGCAGGTATTGCGAATTTATCTTATATCTTTTTATTTTATTTGCCGATTTTTTGCAGTTTTGTATTCATCTTAATAATAATTATAGTAGGTAACTTGGCCTCGAAACCTATGTTTCCTCTACGATCTTTTCTTGAGAATTTCCTGATCAATACCAAACTGGATTTTCTCGTTTCACGATGGTTCTTACCCGTTTTAGATAATCTGTGGGCGTCATTAACTAATCCACAAATCAGGAAGCGACAATTAGGTATTTGGGTATTATCAATACTTAGCTTATTCGTAAGGTTCAGTTTCCAAGTCTACTTGATTCATCTTATGGCAAGTGATCTTTCTATTTCAGAAATTATTTTTGCACTTTCATTTACAAATCTTTGTAACTTATTACCAATCCAATCGGTAGGGAATTTAGGAACAATAGAAGTTCCCTTCACATGGGCGTTAATTACTTGTCACATTCCTTTTGAAACGGCCTTAACGATCGGTTTGAGCTTACACCTTATTATTCTAACTTATGCTACATTGGTCGGATTGATTGGTTGGGTTAGTCATAATTGGCCCAAGTGAATTGCCCAAACAGTCAATCTCAGTTATAATTGAGGGCTAGTTAAAGGGCTAAGGCTTAAGATCAGATTGGATTAAATGAGTTGGTAACCGCTAGAAAAATCACTTCAAATCAGATAATTTTCTGAAAAAAAATAGTAAAGATTATGAGAGGATAATTAACCATTGATCGTCTCTCGATTAGGCTGGAAAAAATATAAAATTTTGGCTGAGATCGTTTGTGGACTTTCTGTGTTTTAGCGACATATGTACCAGAGATTTTTTGATCGACTAATACTTACCTATTCAAATCCGACTATTCTACCGTTGAATTTACCAGTTTTTCACTTTCTCATTTTTCTTCTACCGATTTACTGCTTTTCGGACTCTCTGACTTACCAAATTAAGCCAAATGACCAATTGCAAATTGTGGTTGTTGACTCACCAGATTTCAATCAAACTGTTACTGTACAGCCAGATGGAAAAGTCAGCTATTTCGGTGGCGATATAATGATCGTAGGCCAAGGAAAGGCAGATTTGCTGATTCGAGATCACCTGATACAGCTAGGGCTACTCACAAACCCGGTAGTCATGGTTGCTCCGATTCTAAAAGAGAATGAAATATACGTAGGAGGAAATGTAAAAAATCCAGGTCGTTATAGTATCGGACTAGAAGAAAAAACTGACTTGTATAGAGCAATAGCTTTGGGTGGAGGTACTTTAATTAACTCTGATTTGGAATCGGTAATTTTGATCTATAAAGGAAAACTCAGCTCTCATGACTTCACAGAAAACGATAGAGAACAAATCCTAGTTCATTCAGGTGATCTAGTTTATGTGCCTTTATTACAAAGAGCCGAGGTTCAAGGGGAAGTACAAAAACCTGGGCCGGTTTTTTTCAGACAACAGATTCGGATTGATCAAGCGTTAGCTAAATCCGGTGGCCCTATTCATGATAAGGCTGACCTACATAATTGTATTATTATGCGCCAAAATGGAAAAATTGAAACGATCTCTGCTACCGAAAAATTTTGGCAAGATTTACCACTTTCAGACGATGGATCGGGCTCCGTATATTTATTACCCAACGATGTTCTGTATATTCCTAATGCCTTCAAAATTGAGCCAATCTACGTTTTAGGTCGTGTTAATCAACCTGGCCCACAATTAGTACGGGTAACATCTGAAGGCAATCGAACGCAGGTTTCGGTTCGTCAGGCTATTTCTCTAGCTGGTGGGATCGATCAATACGCGAATCGACGAAAAGTCCTAGTTTATAGAAAAGAAGGTAAATCAGAAGTGTACGATCTAAGGAATCAGTCGTCAGGACAAATTTGGCTTGCTCCTGGAGATACAGTCGAAATACCAGAAAAGTTCCAAGTCAATTGGTCTCAAGTTTTGAGCTTTATATCCGTGACTACCTTGATCATAAATATGATTAACAAGTGAAATTATTGTAAAAAAACTCAGGCTGTTTGACGATTCCGTTTACAATAAAATGATCAACCGGAAGAAATTGAAAAACAAAAGATACATTTGGAAACATGGTGAACCAAATCTAAGTCTAGCCAGAGAGATAAGGTTTTCGAAACAGGTTTTGCCTAATCAGAGTGTGGGGACTGTAGTAGACCTTTTTACAGTAATGAAATTCGTATGAATAGTTTGATAAGATTCTTGGTAGTGGCTCTTTCAGTTTTTCTTTCGTAGAATTGGTTATCAATATCTTTAGACTACAGACAATACCAATAAGACCAAAATCAGACATATCTAGATCTAGAATTAACCTTCATTGAAATACTAACAAGGATGAAGAACAAAAATCGGTCAATTTTATGAATAACTCTTGGTCCAGACATAGTAACGAAGTTTTGGCTAGATTACAGGATTTAGTATCTATTGAGAGTGTCAATCCTGGTTTACCTGGTGGTCAAAGAGGAGAGGTAGAAGTAGCTAACTACATTGAAAAATTCTTCACAGATTTAGATATTACATGCCAAAGACAACCTGTTTACCCTGGCCGAGATAATGTGATTGCTACTTTACCAGGAAAACGCTCAGACCGGACTTTGCTCTTTGAATGTCATATGGATACAGCATCTGCTGAAATGATGAATATACCACCTTTTGATCCACATATCCGAAAAGGAAACTTGTATGGTAGAGGATCTTGTGATACTAAGGCGGGTGGCGCAGCCATGATGATGGCCATGAAGGATCTGAAAATTGCGGGAATTAAGCCAAATTCTACCATCCAATATGCCGGAGTTGTCGATGAAGAGAATGGGTTTGGTGGGGCCTTAGCATTGGCCAACGAATCATCAGTTACGGCAGTGGTGGTAGCTGAACCAACTGATTTATCCGTGGTTCGTAGCCACAAGGGATTAGCCAGATTCCGTATCCGAGCACAAGGTGTCGCTGCCCATAGTTCTAAGCCTTATTTAGGAGTCAATGCTATTCTTCAAATGACAAAGATAATTAAGGCAATTGAAGAACAAATTCTTCCTACATATCATGACCAGGACCACCCACTAGTTGGGAGCCCAACATTGAACATTGGACTCATTTCAGGAGGAACGCAAATCAACTTTGTTCCCGACCAGTGTGTAATTGAGATCGACCGTCGTACCATACCCGGAGAGAAACCATCTGATGCAATATTACCATTCCAACAGTTAATTGAACAGATGACCAATGAAGATAGAGAATTTGAAGCCACAGTCGAGGCTATCATGTTAGATAATGCGATGGAAACTAAAGAACATGAGGAAATTGTTCAGATTAGTCATCGGGCCTGTCAAAATATCTTGGGACAGTCAACTATTACTGGTGTGCCTTATGGTACTGATGCAAGCAAATTTACCATTCGTGGTATTCCATCGATTGTGCTTGGCCCTGGCAGTATAGACCAAGCCCATTCGGCAGTAGAATGGGTGGAATGTCAACAGGTAATTCAAGCCGTCGACATTTATCGACAGATAATGCTTAATTTCTAGAACCGAATCAGTTCAACTCTATATAATCGAATCATATGAAATCGAACAGGATTAGCAAGGTTCAACGGACAAAAAAATAGTATTATCTAGTTGTGTATTATTATTCTCTTTTGGTGTGTTCGTTTTCAAATCATTCCAATAAGTCAGTCTACTTTAAGAAAAATAGGTCTAAAAATTTGATCAACTGCGCATAGTACGATGAACCGTGTAATTCATAGTTGTCAATACCTAATTTGTCTATCTGATTACACACCTGAACGTATTCTTCTCAGAATATAAAAGCTGACAAAATGTATTTGAGCTATTGGCTCCGAGATTTTTAATCTCTTTTGAAAACTCACGCAATGATATTAAATTATACGAGAGACGCTAGAGCTATACTGGTTTTGTTAGATAAAAAATTCATAACGAGATTGTATCAATCATACAGGTAATCTGTGTGTCAGCGAAGAAAAACTGAATATCTTCAGTATAAAATTTTTACGTCATTTACTTTGTAAGTAACGTTGTGTGAAGCGATTCTCGATTGTTTTTGACCCGAGATGTACAGTGGAATGTTTACTTCATAAGATGAGAAATTTCTTACTTCTCTGATTTCTTCTGATCCACTGATCAAATTATGTTGATTAACAAGATGTAGAGGAAGAATACCCAAATTGTAAGCTTGACTTTGATCTGTATTTCAGTTTACCATAACAGCCTATTCAATGAAAAAAGAGCATTTAGATGACGTTGGGAAAGGTGGTTGGCACGCTAGTTGCCACTCGGAAAGATGAGAAACTAGTCGGTAGCAAATTGATGATTGTTCAGTCAGTTGATATAGACGGTCATTTAGTACGTCAATACACAGTTGCAATGGATGCTGTGGGAGCTGGTATTGGCGAAATGGTTTTGACTGCAGCGGGTAGTTCCGCTCGATATACCGATTCAACGAGTGGGAAACCGATAGATTCGGTAGTTATGGCAATCGTGGATATGGTCGAAATAGAGGGCCAAATCATTTATAAGAAGTAGAGAAAAAAGTAGGATGAGTACAGCGGGTTTAACCAATCCTTATTTGACACAAGAGAAGTTCCCTCCTGTTGCCCAAAGCTATCGCTATCGAAAGTGGCTAGAGCGAGGATACCAACCGACTTTGGCTCCCATTGGAGTTGATAGCGAGATCGGAACATTGATCGGGCAGATGGGCTGGGCTGGCAGCCATGCCCATCGTAATGGATATTTATGGGGGTCAGCTGGTAACATGGGGGCTCTAATGACAGAAATAGTCGGGTCGGATTACCTGCTACCTATCGAAGAATCTCCACGTGGTAGATTACCTGCTGCGATTACTGTCAATAACCTAGTTGGTCGTCATGTCTTGTTGACTAAGTCTGGATGCAGATTAGACTTGGTTGGATTAGAACATCCTTCCCTGAACGTAACAATATTAGAAATGGAATCAGATGGTGTTCACTACCGGATGAGGTATGGTACTCCAACCATTTCAGAACTCGAAAGAACAGGGAACAAACTACCTAAACCCACCAGTGAGTTTTTTCACTATATGTTAGTTTTTGATCAGCTCGGGGATTACGAATTTAATGCTTTGGTACACCTGCAACCTAAGTTTCTAAATTTGATTTCTCGATCAGAACATGGTGTTCCTGAGAAGTTTTATGATTTCTTGAAGGGTTATGAACCAGAGACACCGATAATATACGATAGCGTTGGTGGAATTGGATTGGTGATGGAGAAAGCTCCAGGTATACCTGAATTGTCGTTTCAGAGTCTACGACTATTCCAAGGGAAGGATCTTCCAGATAAGAATTCTGATCAATTTCGTCATGTCGTGTATTGGACTGGTCACGGTACTTTCTCCCGTGGTGTTGATATCCTCGATAGCTATCGTCATGCTGAGTATTTCGAAGCTGCTGCTCGGATGGCCTGGGAAGCAAACCAAACTAGCATCGACTCACAAGCGTACTCAGAAGAAACTGTCTCTTGCATTTTGGATGAATTTGCGGCTAACCAGTTACCAGAGTTAGATCAGACCAGTACGACCGATCCTAGCTCTACGGAATCTTCATCAGAAACCGGTAATCTATATAACTATCCCTAGACTGGATGAAAAGAATTTTTCACCAGAATCTGGAAGCGACGATGTCTCTATGTCGTCGAATCCTCTCGTTATTGGTCAGCCTCCGTCGATTTATTCTTCCTATAACTTTTCTTATTGTTGAGTTCAATCTGACTGGATTAGCTGAAGCTGATCCGAATAACGATCAAGTTTCAATACTCGTTGGTGGTGATATTACAGTTGGTAGTCGATTAACTCCTATCCTACGCCGACAAGGTTTAGATGTTCTATTTAAACTAATTAAGGGCGAGGTTCAAGGAGCTGATATTGCGTTAGCTACACTTAATACCAGTATCTCTGAAAATGGTGAGCCACAGTATCAATCTCTTTCTAAAGTGAAAGGAAAACAGTCTTTTCGTGCGATACCTGGTCTATCAACGTCTATCGCCCAAGCTGGATGGGACCTGATATCGCTGTCAACCCCCAACCTACATGATTTTGGTCCAGTAGCCGTTGAAGATACTATCCAGCACTTAACTCGCATGGGAGTTAAGACAATTGGTGTTGGGCTTTCCGATTATGCAGCACAACAACCTGCCCGGTTCAACCTACAAAAAAATGGTCAAGTAGTCCAAGTTGCCTTTGTTACTTACTATCACGCGGGTGCTTTCAGCCAAGATGGACAGATTAAGGTGGCACGCGCACTCTATACTCACATGATAAAACGAACTGAAGAAATGGCGAATCAAGCTGACTTGTTGGTGGTGATGATGCATTGGGGAAAAGAGTCAAAAAGTGAGATCGTCAGCCAAAGGCAGCAGTTTTTTGCGCAATCACTAATCTCTGCAGGTGCTGATTTGGTTCTATCTCAACGCCTACATACTCTACAAGGGATCCAAATATTTGAAGGCAAGCCGATAATTTATAGCTTGGCTGACCTCATATACGAAACATACGACAAGCAACACAGCCAAATTGTTATACCAAAAGTTGTTTTTCAAAAACGACAATTTAAGCATATAGAGTTAGTTCCTGTCTGGGTCGGAAACCCAAAGGTGAAATACCAACCTCAGATTTCAGAAGGACAACAGGCTACATCTACACTCCAAAAATATCAGAAATTGTGTGAAGGTTTAAACACAGACGTCCAGATCGAATCTGGACGGGGATGGATTCATCAGTGAATCCACCTTCCGAGAATGGTCTAACAGTCAAATCCTTTCTAATTGTTCTCTGTTTAATTCCAATTAATGTATTTTGGCTGATACAGTTGGAGGTCGTTCGATACACTCACCCAACTCTTATTCACCCATTATCAAATGTTATTTTTATAATTTTCTGGTTGCTTTTGATTGGTCTGTTTTTGAATCAACTTTCCTCCTTACTAGTTCTAACACAAGCCGAAGTTTTAACTATTTACGTGATGCTATGTGTGGTTTCATCTCTCTGTTCCCACGATATGATGGAGATTTTAATCACGATTTTGGGACACCCATTTCGTTTCGCCACACCAGAAAATGAGTGGCGGGAGATATTCCTTCGTCAACTGCCAGAATGGCTTACTGTCAGTGACGAAAAAGCACTTCGCCATTATTACGAAGGAGGTTCTACTCTCTATACCCAAGATCATATTTATGCATGGCTGAAACCCGCGGTTTGGTGGATTGCTTTTATCCTTGTGTTAATGATTGTCATGCTCTGCCTAAACATTTTGTTGAGATTACAATGGACTGAACGAGAGCGGTTAACTTATCCGATCATTCAGTTACCGCTCGAAATGGTAAATCCAGATTCCAGATTTTTTCATCGAAGGATAGTTTGGTTCGGTTTCGGTTTAGCAGCAGGAATTAGCATTCTGAATTTGATGAATTCGATTTACCCTGAAGTCCCATATTTACCGGTCAAACGTCAGTCTATTCAACACTATTTCACTGCCCGACCTTGGAATGCGATGGGTGGAGTAAAGATTGCCTTTTACCCATTTGCTATTGGTATCGCCTTCTTAATACCGCTTGATTTACTTTTTTCTTGTTGGTTTTTTTATGCTCTTTTCAAGATCGAATTGATGGTAGGCAAAATAGTTGGGTTTCGTGGTATACCTCGTTTCCCTTACGATAATGAGCAGGCTTTTGGTGCTTACATAGGCTTATTATGCTTTGCTTTATGGGCCGGTAGAGGACATTTTAAATCTCTCATGCGTTACCTATTGTCTCTTTTAGGAATAAAGTATGGTTTAAAACCTATAATCGAAGATGTTAGAGAATTCACTTACTACCGATTTGCCTTTCTGGGTATTGTCTTTGGCTGTTCTTTTTTAAGTGTTTTTTCCTACCAGATTGGTATGTCTCCTTGGGTAATTTTACTATTTTTTACGATTTACTTTTTGTTGGCTATTATGATAGCACGTGTGAGAGCTGAACTCGGTTTCTTGGTACATGACTTGCACAGGATAGATCCACATAGTATTTTAGTGACGGCTTTCGGTACTCAGCGGATAGGAACAGGTAGTCTCATTGGATTTTCCTTATATATGTTTTTTAATCGAGCCTACCGAGCCCATCCAATGCCGCAAATGTTGGAAGCATTTAAGATTTCACAAACTCGGTCGATTCCTTCAAAGCAAATAGTGATTTCCATTTTGATGGCTACTTTAGTTGGTGCAATAGTAGTATTCTGGCTATTACTTGACAGCTACTATCGTCATGGGGCAGAATCAGGTTATTATGAAACTTGGGCACTCGGGTTCGGAAGAGGTGTTTATCGACAACTAGAAGGCTGGTTAACATTTCCTCGCGAGGTTGATATTCCTGGCTTAGCATTTATGGGAGTAGGCGTAATAATAACGACCTTGATGATGTTGATTCGAACTAAGTTTTTGTGGTGGCCTCTCCACCCTCTTGGTTACGCTATGGCAAATAGCTGGGGGATGGCAAATTTATGGTGTTGTTTATTTGTTGCTTGGTTTTTAAAAGCTGTGATATTAAAACAAGGCGGTCTACAGTCTTACCGCCGTGCCATTCCGTTTTTTCTAGGCTTAGCACTAGGCGATTATATCCTCGGGAGCATTTGGAGCATTGCTAGTATCATTACTAATACCCCACTCTATCAATTTTGGCCTTAATGATGTCGATACAATATGAACCAATAAAAGCAACTTAACTACATGAAAATAGACATTAATCGAGAAATCAACAGCGACAGGAGTAAAATTAGCATGAAGTTTTCCAAAGAACTGATTGACCAATTTTTTGAAATGAAAATTGAAATGCAAGGTGAGGCTGAGCGACTATTTGATGCTTTCTCCTCTTCCAATGTCGAGACCGACTTGTGGCGACCACCAATGGATATTTACGAGACNGTAGATAGTTTTATCGTTAAGCTNGANGTCGCTGGAATTNATCCNGAGAATGANGTCAAAATTCGCCTAGAGGAANATAACTTNGTCATACGTGGTTTTCGTCAAGATAANACNGAGCTNAAGAAACAACACTATCACCAAGCTGGATTNAGCTATGGNCATTTTGAACGNAGAGTAGTTTTACCTAATGTTCANGTAGAAGAAGTTACACCNACNGCTAGTTATGANAATGGNTTTCTGGANATTAAAATACCCAAAAAANAACGAAAATCTAAGGAGATTGTAGTTGAAGTTAAGACNAATCAAAATCTAGANAGCGAGGCTGAAGCAAATATGATAACTGGACGACAACCGATNNGTATTCAAGTGAANCNTCAGGAGGATGAAGATGAGTGACCAAAATCCATTGGAAAACGAAGAATCAGAAGGTATAGCTCGNTTTGATATCAGNAACGAGCTNCCTATTATTCCAGTATTNGGAGATTTAGTNGTTTANCCNTTCATGCCCCCAGTCCCACCNTTTTCACCTCACCATGTAGCNNTGTCAGGTGAAAATGTGTCGTCTGCNGTTGANTATGCGATGGTAAATGAACAAAGGTTTCTTTGTTTGTTTCGNCAAAGCATTGAAAAAGANCCAAAACAANTAACNGCTGATGATCTAAGCCCTGTCGGAACACTNGTTCATATTGTACGTTATAAAAAGGATGGNGATAGTGTTCTCTTTTTGGCTCAAGGCAAAGCTCGGGTCGAAATTAATGAAGTATTACATACAGCCCCCTTCATGAAGGCCGAAGTCTNCCTGTTAGAAGATGAGATTTCGGAAAAATTTGGTGATATGGAGTCTGAAGCCTTGGTAAGAAGCGCAAATGATCTATTTAGCCAAATAGTAACTATTTCTTCTCGTTATCAAGAAGAATTTGCCATTATTGCCGATAATATTGATCATCCTGGGCGGCTTGCTGACTACATTGCTTCTATCATAAGCTTAAAAACAGAAGATAAGCAGCNNCTGCTCGAAAATGTTACTGTCGAGGAAAGACTGGAAAACTTGGTTAAAATGTTAACCAAGGAACTGAATTTAGTTGAATTAGAGAGTAAAATCCAGTCCGACGCTGAAGCTGAAATCAATCAGTCTCAGAAGGAATATTTCTTGCGAGAGCAAATACGAGCTATTCAAAAAGAATTAGGTGATACCGAAGATTTATCTGCTGAAATTGAAGAATATCGAGATAAACTACAGCAAATNGAAATGCCGGAAAAAGCGCTAAAATCAGCTGAGCGAGAGCTAAAACGTTTATCTCAGATGCAGTCATTCTCTCCAGAAGCCACTGTTTGTCGAAACTATCTAGACTGGATGGTTAATTTACCTTGGGAACACGAAACAAAAGATAACTTGGACCTCGACCGAGCTCAACAGATTTTAGACGAAGATCATTACAATTTGACTAAGGTCAAAGACCGAATTCTGGAATATCTAGCTGTTCGNTCTTTGAAGTCAGATATGAAAGGNCCAATTCTATGTTTTGTTGGNCCACCAGGAGTTGGTAAGACNTCNTTAGGTCGNTCGATTGCTCGNTCAATGGGACGAGAGTTCGTTCGTATATCTCTGGGTGGTGTTCATGATGAAGCTGAAATCCGTGGACATCGAAGAACTTATATTGGTTCAATGCCGGGTCGAATTATCAAAAGCCTAAGGCAAGCAGAATCAAAGAATCCGATTTTCATGCTGGACGAACTTGATAAAATGAGTTCTGATTTTCGGGGAGATCCAGCATCTGCACTNTTGGAAGTATTGGATCCTGAACAGAATCATAATTTTGCTGATAATTACCTTGATGTTCCATTTGATCTTTCTAAAGTAATGTTCATTGCTACAGCTAACCAGCTCGATACTATTCCACCGCCTTTAAAGGATCGGATGGAGATTCTGCAATTACTTGGATATACTCAAAAAGAAAAACTGATGATAGCCAAACAGTATCTAGTACCGCGCCAACTGGACGCCAATGGGATTTCGGCCAAAAATCTTCAGTTTGAAGACCCTGCCATAGAAGAAGTGATCAGTAGTTATACTCGAGAAGCTGGGTTACGAAACCTGGAGCGAGAATTGGGGACTGTCTGTCGCAAAGTAGCCCGCCAGTTTGCTCAAGGACGAAAACGACGGATTGATGTTTCCGCTTCTAAAATCGAGACGTATTTAGGTCCAATTAAATTTCAATCGGAAGTAGCTGAACGCGAAGGTGATATTGGTGTAGTTACAGGTCTATCTGTAACTCCATATGGAGGTGAAGTTCTCTTTGTAGAGTGTACACGAATGAAAGGAGAAGGTAAAATGACTGTTACGGGTCAGCTTGGAAGTGTAATGCAAGAGTCAGCGCAAGCNGCACTGAGTTATGTCAAATCACAGGCTGAAGACTTGTTGATTGACACTGATTTTTTCAAAAAAAACGATTTTCATTTGCATGTACCAGCTGGAGCTACACCTAAAGATGGTCCTTCTGCGGGTATAACCATTGCAACAGCTTTGGCTTCCCTAGCTACCAATCAGGTTGTTTCCAATGAGGTTGCGATGACTGGAGAGATTTCGTTACGAGGCCGAGTCTTACCGATTGGTGGCCTCAAGGAGAAAGTGTTAGCGGCCAAACAAGCTGGTATCAAAACAGTTATTGCCCCAGAAAAGAATCGAAAAGATTTATCAGAGATTCCAAAAGAAGCACAGCGTGGTCTTAAGTTTGTTTTTGTTAAGCATATTGATCAGGTCTTAGAACAATCGCTTCTAGGATAGACACCACCTGAATATATTGATTTATAATCAGTTAAGTTATTTTCGTTCGGTCGTAAAAGTGAAGAATTACAAAATCGCAATTCCTCGATAATCAAATCGATTCAGTCGACGTTAGTCCAAATGAAAACGAATGATAGATTGTCTTTTTATCCTTCTTCGTGAAACCAGAAAGCCTTAGGTAAGAGTAAACACTCAGTCATGCGTTTACGGTTTTATTCTCGATACAAGATAGATTAAAGTACTTATGAAGTAAACCAACTGATCGGACGATTACTAAGATAGTTGCGAAGAGGTACCCTGTGGTTGCTGGATATTTGTTTTCTCTTGCTGAAAATCTATTTATAGAAATCGTCCAAAATTTAAAAAGAGGAAACTTCCTGTGAGAATAATTGACCCTCATGTTCACGTTTGGAAAAATGATCCTAAATTTCCATGGGCTAAAGAGACGATTAACCCACCCAAAGATGACGCANCACCAGAAATGTTGCTCGACCTAATGAATAAAAACGGCGTGGAAAAAACAGTTTTGGTCCAAGTTATTCACTACCGTTGGGATAACAGTTTCGTATCTCATACCGTTAGGAAATACCCTCACAAATTTGTGGGAGTAGGAAGAATTAACCCTGAAGACCCATCTGCTGCTGACCATCTAAGTTACTGGGTCGAAGAACATGGTTTGCAAGGAATGCGGTTAAGCCCATCAATAGACTCCTCGGGTGATTGGTTTTCTCGACCAGATTTGATGGGNCCGATTTTTAATAGAGCTGAGAAACACAATATTCCTATTCTGGTCTTGACTAAACCGAAACGACTTCCTGATTTGACTAACATTTTAGATCAATATAATGATGTGGATGTGGTTGTCGATCACATGGCAGACTGTCCAATTAATGATAGAAATCAGCGCCAACTTCTAATTGATTTAGCCCGTTACCCACGCGTTTTTATCAAAATTAGCCATACTTGGTCTATTTCACATAAGCAATACCCGTGGGTTGATACTTACGACCTTGTAGAATCTGTTCATCANTCGTTTGGGGCGAATCGAATCATGTGGGGAACGGATTGGCCAGTTTGTCTTGATAAAGCAAGCTATACGGAGACGTTGTCAGTGGTAAGAAATGAAATGCCATTTTTCACTGCTGATGAACTCACCTGGGTTTTAGGGCGTACTGCGCTAAGGATTTGGTCTTGGCCCTCAATAGAGACAACTAACATTGTGAGTTGAAGACCGTAGTATATTCAGTGTATGATTGTTTTCAACCGACATCAATTTTTTGTATAGAACGTTGTTATCTAGGAGAAGTCATAAATGGTTACCATGAACCAATTCCAAATGACGTTAGGTGGGAAATATCTAGGCTGGTTAAGAGAATCAAACGACATCTTAGATTCAGTGAGTGCTTTGCATCAGAGATTCAAAGAAGATGGATATTTACTGATTCGCAAACTGCAACCAGCCAATTTGGTGGAGACCGCTCGACAGCACCTGATAAATCAACTTTCAATTCAAGGACAAATTGATACTGATTTCCCCTTATTGAATGGTGTGGCAAAAACCAGTCATCGGGGTGGTTTCTTCGGTGGTCATAAAGAGATGACAAGAGATGATAATTTTTTAGATTTAGTCGAATCCCCACAGATTATGAATTTTTTTGACCAATTTTTCGGAACAACTGCTTTGACTTATGATTATAAATGGTTAAGGGTTGTTCCACCAAAAGGGTTCACTGGAGCACATTATGATATTGTCTATATGGGTCGTGGAACAGATAATGTTTTGACTTGTTGGACGCCCATAGGTGATATTCCAATAGAGCTAGGTCCACTGGCAATCTTGGTGGGTTCACATCGTTTTGATATAATCAAAGAAACATACGGACAAATGGACGTGGACCGAGATCATGTTACTGGTTCATTTTCAAACGACCCTTTCGAATTGATTGATAAATATGGTGGACAGTGGCAGACAACTAATTTTCAAGTTGGTGATGTTCTAATATTTGGTATGTTTACTATGCATGCCTCATTAGATAATACAACTAATCGCTTCCGTCTAACGGCTGATACACGTTATCAACCAGCTAATGAACCGGTTGACGAACGCTGGGTTGGATCGGAACCAATTGGTCATTATGCTTGGCAAAAAGGCGAAACTGTCCCTATGCACCAAGCTCGTCAAAAATGGAACGTATAGGTTCTACACCGGCTAAGTTATTTAGTCTGACTTTTGGACTCTGCTTAATCTCCAATCTCCTTTTTTCAGCAGCAACATCCGATAAGCATCAGCTAGAGCTGGCAATTGGCTATATAGAGCAAGAGTCATATCCTTTAGCAATCGGAGTCTTGTCCCCTCTTCTTAGAAAAAATCCGTCTTCCTTTCTGATCCGCTATTATTTGGGTGATTGTTATCGTCGGCAGCGCCGTTACCACAAGGCGTCAGAGATTTTAAGCCCAATATTCGATCTTAGTCCAACTGAGTTAATTTCTAATCAGACACACGTAATGTTAGCTGAAATTTATCTTCAGTTAGGTCAGCTCGACTTAGCGTTTCAACAGGCTAAATCAGCCACAAAAACTCTGCCTAATTTAGCTGAATCGCATTACTATATAGGGAAAGTCTATCTCTTTTGGAGACAATTGGATGATGCTCGCTCCGCTTTCATTCAATCTATCCAACAAAATTCTACTTTCTCCGATGCTTATCAAGAACTGGGTCATATTGCCCTTATACAAAATCGGACGCAGAAAGCTATTGAGCACTTCAAAAAAATGATCGATCTAGACCCCTTTGATCATCGACCACACTTTGGTTTAATAAAAGTCTATCAGCAAATAGATAATCGTGAGTTAGCCAATCATCATCAGAAACNATTTAAAACGCTGAAAAAATACTTTGACCAAATCCATGATTTACAAATGATGTTAGTTGATGAGCCGACTAACGTCCAAATTCGCCTAGAAATAGCCGAACTACATTATCGNAACCAAAATTTGACAGCTAGCCTGAACGACTATAGAATGATTACATTAGAACAACCCGAAATAGGTGAGGCTTGGGATCAATTAGGTCGTATT
This sequence comes from Candidatus Poribacteria bacterium, assembly GCA_002729015.1. The sequence goes on along the minus strand of PBVO01000035.1, from coordinate 57,948 downwards.
TATATGCAGATGGGAGATTTTGAGACTGCTATTTCAGCTTTTGATCGTCTCATCCAATTACGCCCAGAATCTTTGGAAACACATCTGAGATTGGGTTGGATTTACACAAAACAACAACGTTTTGAAGAAGCTAAGCAGTTACTACAAAAAGCTATTCGATTGTCTCCTAGTTTAACTTTAGCTTATCATGGATTGGCCGAAGTTCATTTGGCTGAAGGCAATTCTGATTTAGCACTCTCCGTTTATGAACAGATTGTAAAGCTTGGTGATTGTGGGCCTGATGTCATGATAACGCTTGGTCAATTGCGTATCGAAAATGGACAAACCAATGAAGCTTTAGTGGCTTTTCAAACAGCCATAAAAGGTGGGAGAAACGATTCTCGCCCTTATCTATATATTGCCCAAATCTACGCTGAAACTGGAACTTATTTGGTTAATGCTGAAAAATTTGCACAAAAAGCAGTCAAACTCAACCCATCATCACCAGAATTAGCAACTCTAGCTCTGGTTTACTTGCGTCAAGACAAGTTGCACCTGGCTGAAGCCACCATTCGACAAGCATTATCAAAATCTCCTGATAATATACATTATCAAAAACGACTTGATGAAATTTTACAAGCTCAAAAGAACAAGACTAAATAGGCAAATCAGGTCTTATACCTATTTGTGTTTGGTTTCGTTTTTTACTGGCATTATTATTACAATCCCTGCCGAGGTAATTTTTCGTTCAGTAACCGAAACTGCTCGAATCAATTTNGTACACTCGGATGGTCACAGCCGAAAACGATTGTTTAATGAATTTCTNGGATCCGGAGTTGCTCTTTTTGACTATGATAATGATGGTGANTTAGATATTTATCTGTTGAATGGAGCTAAGCAATTACCCTCATCTGATATGACTGCGCCGAACCAAATGTACCAAAACCAGGGAGATGGGTCATTTGTTAATGTCACATCAGACACTAATTTAGGTCATNCTGGATACGGTGTAGGTTGTACAACNGGTGACTATGACAACGATGGTTTTATCGATTTGTATTTGACGAACTTTGGTGCTGATGTCTTGTATCGAAACCAAGGGGATGGAAGTTTTAAAAATGCAACACAATCGGCTGAAATCGATAACCTAAGTTGGGGAACTAGTTGTGCATTGACCGACATTAACAATGATGGTCATCTTGATCTCTATGTTACCAACTACGCTAACTATGATGTANCTCTTGACTATCAATGTATTATTCGCCAGATCCATGTTTATTGTGGACCACATGCCTATTCACCAACTCCTGATAGGTTATTCGTCAATAACGGCGATGGTACCTTTATTGACCAGGCTGAACAAAGAGGAATTAATCAGCCACTACCTTGTCATGGGTTAGGAGTGGTAGTAGGATACTACGATAATGATGGCGACTCTGATTTCTATCTGGCAAATGATCAAGACCCAAATTTTTTATTTCAGAATCGAGGTGATGGAAACTTTGACGAAATCGCATTGCTTGCAGGAGTGGCTTATAATGGTATGGGGAAGGAAGAAGCTGGAATGGGAACTGCTTTTGGAGATTATGACAATGACGGTTACCTCGACTTAACAGTCAGTAACTTTCAGACTGAGACCAATACTATTTACCATAATGAAGGTAACGATTTCTTTATGGATTTAACTATTACTACAGGAATGGCTGAGCAAACTTATAATTATTTAGGTTGGGGAATCAAATTTTTTGATTATGATAATGATGGGTGGCAGGATGTGTTTGTAGTGAACGGTCATGTGATGGATAACATTAATCAATTAGAACCTAACGTTACTTTCCCTCAAAAAAACCTCTTATTTCGAAATCAGCACAACGGTACTTTTGAACTAGTGAATGGAACAGGTGGTCTGAATATAAAGAAGGTTAGTAGATCAGCAGCTTTTGGTGATTACGATAACGACGGTGATATTGATATTATCGTAACGAATTGGAACCAGTCTCCGGATCTACTAAGGAACGAAGTTGGTAACCGAAACCATTGGGTGATGTTCAAGACAATAGGTGTCAAAAGTAACAAGTCAGGAATTGGTTCCAAAATTATGGTTACTACTGAGAACTTAACACAGTATCGGGAAGTACGATCCGATGGTAGCTATCTATCCGCCAGCGACCTACGAGTACATTTTGGACTAGGGACAGATACAGTAATTAAGCACGTGGAAATCCAATGGCCAAGTGGGCAGACTGACCATCACAAAAATTTGTCAGCAAATCAGGTATATACCTTGATCGAAGGTCAGAAGATCTGAAGTAAAACAGATCGACGAATTATATATGAAAATCTGAACCAGTTTCTACCCGACTTCTTCCCCATCTAGTTTTCCGACCTGTAGATCAATTTCATCTCGAGTTTCAATTTTCATGACCCGACCATCTTCCATCTCAAAAATCCGGTCTGAAACATCTAACATCTTTGTGTCATGAGTAGCCGTAATGATAGTCGTACCCCTCTCAGCATTCAGTCGTTTGACTAAATCTATAATTTCTAAACCTGTTTTAGTATCTAGATTACCAGTTGGTTCATCTGCTAGGAGGATAGTGGGATCGTTGGCCAAAGCTCTAGCTATAGCAACTCGCTGTTGTTGTCCACCCGACAATTCTAAAGGCTTATGGTGCACTCGTCCTGTGAGGCCAACTTGATCAAGTAGATCTACAGCTTTATCGCGGCTATCATCCGCAGTTTCACCGGCAAAAATCATTGGTAAAGAAACATTTTCCAAGGCAGTCATGACCGGAATCAAGTTAAATGATTGAAAAATATAGCCAATTTTTCGACAACGTAACCAGGCCAGTTCGGCTGCATCCAACTGGGCGATATCGACCTCATCAATATACACTCGACCTTCTGTTGGCTTATCGAGCCCACCGACCATATTAAACAACGTTGACTTTCCCGATCCTGAAGCTCCCATGATAGAGATATATTCACCGCGCTTGATTTCGAAATTAACCCCTCGTAGTGCTTCGACTACGGTATCTCCCATTTCGTATTTCTTAATTAAATTTCGAACTCGAACAGTATTTTCTTTAGGTAGAACCCGCTGAAATTTAGCTGGAGAGTCTTGTGTTACTGGAACAACATTTCTGGTTTCTTCCATCTATTTTTTCCTTTTCTTAATTGACTTTTCCATACTCTTGGGGATAGCGAAACCGATGATTCCTCGTTTTCCTAGCGTTCTTAGGTATTCGATGAGAGACATTTCAGCCTCTTTGACAGTCAAATTATATTTATCGCTAACTTGCTTGGATATTTGACTTAACGATTTCTTCCCATCACATAGCTGCCAAACATAAGACCCAACATCATCCAGTACAATTACTCGTTTATCTGGGAGGCTAAATACACGAGCCAGAATGCGTAGCCATGCTTTATGGTTTTGTGGGATAGTTAAAGCGACTTCACCCTTATCATCTGATTTCCATTCTACTAGTTGATTCCGCAACGGAAGTGCTTTCATCAGCTCACTGCGGTCTGGCAAATCAGGCTTTTTTAATCTGAGCTTGTATAGTATTTGATCCAGCATGATCTTTTTGTGTGGTGTTTACAGAAAGGTCGTCCATATCAGAGTGACAAACAATACTACTTGCGACTCCATTAACTACTTGAAGGGATTCATGCTTAGAGACCGACTGCACTACGAAAATTCGATTAGATTGACGACAGTGGCGTACATGTGTCGCTATACTTTTTCTACGCTGTAGTCGATCCAGATTTTGCAAAGGCTGTATAGGAATATTATCAGATAATCGATTTTCTTGTCCCACCAGGGTAAATTTCTGGTCTACACCATCATCTACTATTTCTATTTGGTAGCCGAACCCTTGCAGAGATTTTCGGTATTGATTTCGGAACCAATCTTCTAATTCACAATTTTTCAGTAATACATCAGCTAAACCATACCGCTCAACACTCAAACGACGCTTTCGATCAAGAAATGGTCCGGGGTCAACAAAGGAGAATAGTAAATAACCGGATAATAGTTGGTGCTTTTCTAACCGATATCGCTCTGGTGTACGGAAACTCATCTGGTAGGCACTCCATAAGAACTCACTACCAATTTCTCCGCTTGGCAAGTTCTTTAAAGAGAGAAAAATCGGGATCGAGACAGAACGAAGACTTTGTCGAGTCTGGCCCATTACCTGAGCGATAGTAATCCGCTTACTATCAGGACAATGATATATAACTCCATGAGCGAACACATCACCTCTCCACTGAAAAAAGATAGGGGCATGGAGGTCGATTCCCTGATCATTTTTGAGAAGGTCTATATCTCTTGTTATATTCAGATCATTCGATTGTGTCTTTTTATCTCTCTTCCGTCGATAGCTTTTTCGTACTAACTTGAAATATTCGTCCAAGACGGAATGAAGATCCTCCTGATTGACTCCCCGACGCTTCTTGCTCTCTGACCACTTGAGTTCCAATCTTGGCATTTCTGCATCATCTAGTCGCAAGTAACCAGATTTTTGATCCCCACTAATGCCTGCGATTTCCCAATCATCAGGAACCGAAATGGTAATTCCAGCCCAACCAAATGTTGTCAAAATCATGTTTTGTCTATTGTTTCAATAGACTATCTAGTTCATCTTCTTCCTGATTTTTACTCGCTTGGGTGTTTGGATCAAAGGTCTCATAGCCTGTTATTTCAATTTCAACAATCCGAGCAGTATTTTCTTCTATAGTTGAACTGTAGGTCTTATCAATGACTTTACGATCGTTACTACGAAAAACCATTACACGCGCCATGTTAGTGAGAATAGGTTGGAATCGTAATAAAATCCGTCCCTTGGCTTCCGTTCTACCTGCTGTAGTTGTCAAGTATTCGATTTTTCCATTCTTTACTTTGGCAATTGTTTTCCAATTATCCTTGTCCCAGACCTGAAAATTACCTTCGTAAATACCAAATTTGGATGCAGGATATTTATTACTGTCAACAGTATAAACTACCATGCGGTTGACTCGCTTGGGCTCCGGTAGTCTAACTTCAACCCAAGCTCCACCACGTTGTTCTTTTCGAGTCATACGACTTTCATAGCGCATCATACCAGAACGCATATGTTCGCGGTTGAAAGTCATCGNCCACCCTTCTCCNTTATCCCAACCCTTGGAATCGGTTATTCCATTGATAACTGTACTAGCGTTTCGGTCACCACTACTTCCTGATGCAACTGCAGTTGCACCATTTTCGGCTAAAGCGTAATTAACAAACTCACCACTGGGTGCCAAGTTTTGTGTCAATTGAGTTAGGCAACCTGTGCAGTTGACTAAAATCACCAAAAATAAAGATAAGTATCTCATTAAATCCTGTTTCAATCTTGTTATTTAAATTNTTGTTTAATACGAAAAATTCTCTCTAAAAAGGCTTGACAATAACTGCTTTAGACACTAGNGATATAGCAACAACAGCCATACCTGTTAAACCCACTCCACAAGTGAATCCAGCAGCTAAGACTGGGTTGAACATGAACCATCGTTTCAGACCAAACCGTTTAATCATATAGAAACGACCTATAACTGCACCAATTAGGCGAGGTAAGATAATACCGGGATCATTTCCAATTCCCGCTATAATACCGTAAAACCACATACTCGGCATTTTTGCAATCCATAACACGCCATAGATTGCCAGAGAAGAAGTAAATCCAGTAGAGACATAATCTCCACGGATAGCTTGAAGCATTTGACTATTTCCATCCCTAAGTGCGGTTTTATTGATACATTCCATTGTAGCATTGATTGGCCACATCATATTAGCAAAAGGGTATTGAGCTGATGGGATAGGGGCAATTTGCCATATAAAGTGCATCACCAAAATACCTGCCACAATTAAGATTGGCATAATCAAAAGCTGTCCAGCAATATTACTAGTAAAAGTAGTACCTGTTAACTCAAGAACACGCCAGTGTTGAGTNCCTCGGCCATAGTCCTCATCTGGCAAATGAACGAACCAAATATCCACTTCTTCATAACGGCTCAAGATAAAAGTCATCTCATGAATGTAAGGAATATCAAACAAATCTTTGCCCAATACACCAAACGTACGAGCTGTTACATAAGAATTCAGCGGTGTGTATAGAAAAGCAAATCCTAGCAAAAACTGTAACGGAAAGTTCGGTACCATGAATTTGTGAACNATATAAACGTAGATACCCATACCAAAAACCCAAAGAATTGCCATCAGCCAGAGGGGGAAATCCCCTCGGCCCGGAGGGGGGTCTAATGTCCCTCTTTGTCCTGATTGTTCTTGCTTTTTTTCTCTTAGCTTAATAACCATGGGTATCGAGGTTGCTAANCCTATTATGGCAATACTGAAGCTTTTTCCCATCCCATAGCTAATCCAGAAATCTAGTCCGTTAACTAAACCAGCCTGCCGTACATCCATCCCAGACTTCCACTGNACTAACACTCCTTGTTTGTACAGAAACGGATTCAAAAATAGCTGACTAAATGTCGCAGTTATAAATTCCGACATGACAACAGGAAAAGGCATAACAAATCCGGTGATAATTTGACTGAAATCAGTCCGGAGTGCGAAGAGCCCCGAAGGAGCAAATCCTTCAATAGCTTGAGTAAAGTCAATGAAAGGAATCTTAAGAATTTGAATCGGTTCTGACATCATCAATCCGGTTAAGGATGGAACNCCAATGTAAATGAACCCCCAGATCAAACCAGCCATGGAGCCAATTGAGAAAATTCGCCATTTCCAAGTTTCACCCCGACCTGTTGTTTCAGCCAAAGCTGTTGCACCTTGCGCCGCAATTGGTGCCATTGGGTAAGGCAAGCGTTCCAGATCCGCAGTTAAACGAAATAAGAGGTAACCAGCACTAATATGTCGAACTGTACCTAATAACTTGAAAACAANATAGATCAGAATTGGCCAAAACCAATCCATGTGTAAAAGTGTACGCTCAGCAATTGCTATAGAATCNGGAGGTGGNCAAACCCACCANGGAATTTTNTCNGCAATTTCGTAAGANGCAGCCTGNGGAGTATTAATAAAATAGGCNTACCAAATAAANTTNCGGTACTGTGTTCCTGAACCAACTGCAGCACCAGTCAGNCCNAGAAGCATATATAGTTCNTGACGAGTNGCAGTNGTAAATGAGCGCCTTGANAGCTCNGTNAACAAGATGACTGCTACCCAAGATGCCGCAGCAGCTCCCGCCTCACCAGAAACAAAGGTTAAGTAAAGCGAACCCGGCATCATCAGAAGACCGACAAACAAAGCTCCTAAGAAAACCTTGAGCGTTAATCCTGACTCAAAGTTTCGGATGCCACCGTCAATATCGTATCGTTTAGCCCACGCCTGCCATTCTTCAGCCTGAGTTACCCGTTTCCTTGCCAAATTCTTCCTCCATTAGATAATAGTAACTGGGTCAGTCATCTTCATTACGGAACAACTCTTCCCAAGTATGGGCTAGGATTATACCGAAAATAATCACTCCAGCCGACAACATCTGGAATCTCCATAGCCCTTTAAATACTAGGATAGAAGCGACCCAGAACAAAACACCAATAATAATAACAAGACTTGCAGCTTTTTCCATTTCCTATACCCAATTTTTAGTTCTAAAATTTGATNNTTAGCACAAACNAACCTANGTAGCTGTCGCNGGCGTCAGTGTTGTTCTGCTACTATCTTCCGAATTTGAAGTAATTGATTGATTTTCAATCCCTTCTTGTCTTCCACGCTCGTGAAATTCACCACGCACATCAGCGCCAAAAGTTCGCCAAATCAAAAGTTGTTTACGAATCAAATTCAAGAACCGGCGATTTACCCGTTTCCACGAAGCAATTTCACCACTTTCTCTATCAACCTCTAAGGTGATATTGTACAAATCCTCCTCTTCGCCTCCAACGGGCGAAGTCACTAGTCTAATTGATTGGCTAACTCCTAGATCATAGGGTGCCAACCAAACCATCATACTACAGCTGTACTCTATTTCATCATCTCTGGCAACCTGATTGAAAGATACCTGGTCAGTATAAAAATCACTAGCCGACTCATCAGCATGAGCATCAAAATAGTCTTTCATGAAGATATTCAAGCCTAATGCTTCCTCAGCCAGAACAGTAAATGGCAGATTGAAATGCCACAAATCCCCATCCGGTTCAGGTAATTTCCACTTTCGCTCAATATCTGGAACAGCCATCCTACCAGCTTTAATAGCGGGGTAAAGTGTACTAGCCATCACCACTATCATAACCACAATAGTTGCAATAACCGTCGACATTGATGAATAATTAAGAGTCAATCCACCCATCAAACCGAATTTTACCAAAACGGTTGCCACAGCTTGACCAAATAGATAACCAATTACTGCTCCTAAAACAGCGTATACGCATGCTTCAGCTAGGAACAAGAACGCAATGTGAACTGGAGCTAAACCAACTGAACTATAAATACCTATTTCGCGCACCCGCTCGTAAACAGCTCCTAACATAGTGTTCAACACAATTAATGAAGCGATCAAGATAGGAACAAACAAGTTGGTCATCCCTGAAAATGAAGTCATCCCAATTGAACTATACAGGTAAGCTTCATCCCCTCGGCCAACGAACAAGTCTAAAGCCACTCGATTCATCAAAGGTACCATAATTAGATCTAATTTTTCGATGGGGTCTAGCTCGGCCAAATCGTACTCATTACGGGCCATATTAACGGCAACTGACTGAAGTTTACCGCCCATATTCATGATTACTTCGTAAGGCAGAATTGCTATACTGTCTGGTGTAAGATGAATATACTTCTGTAATTCACCTTCTAATGTCTCATCGCCTTGTCCACCACGAGATTGCTGCTGATTCATCAGCTGGTAGTCGACGGGGGTTAGCTCTTCCCCGTCATTATCTTTTAAGTCTTTAAAAGTTAGCCCAAGAACCCCTGTGACCGTATACTTAGCACCACCAACTTGGACAGTAGCTTTTCCCATATCGGATTCGGTAATACCCAGAATATCCGCCATCCCTTTAGGCAAAACACAAGCGTTAGGCCAATCAGTTGGCCATTCGCTATCGTTCTCGGGAAGGAACCACTTTCCGTAAATCAAATGACTATCTATACTAGTAATATCTGGCTCTTCATGACTCATACCAACCAACATGTTAGCTTGATACTGCTTGGGTTTATTACCGGAATTCAAAGGTGGCAAAGGATCAATTGGATTTTCGATTCGAGTCAATTGAACAAAAGATTGGTCTCCTGTTCCTGATGTTTGGTACCAAGCCCTCGGTGCTACAACGTTTCGAACCATTATCTGCGTCTGAGATTTTTGGATTTCTTGTTNTTCATCATTGNCAGAACTTGGCTCACTATTGACGTCAGATAGGCTTTCCAATTTTCCTACCTGCTGAGTTAGTTTACTAATTCGAGTTTGTAGGTCGATTTGTATAGACTTATTTTTACCCTGATCAGATAATCCCTTAAGACGTCGAATTTCCTGTTCTTTCCTAGATATCAGATCAGATACTTCAATGTTCTTGTAAGTTAAATCATTTGCTATCGAAGTATATACGGGTTCTTCTAATGCTCTCCAATATTGATCTCGTATCAGCATCCCATTGTATTTGGGAGTTACNGTCCCTAAAGTTGTTCTATTAGGTCTGACAAACGTTTTTACNGAAGTAAAAGAAATCACAGTGAAAGTTAAAATGACCAAAGTGGCGGAGGTCAAAATTGTCCGTCCACTTCGCTTTCTCATGTTAGAAATACCTAAACTAAAAGCTGCTGCTGACGCTGACAGTCGCCCGACATCAGCTTTNTAAACTTTGGAGGATTCTTGCTTGATTTTTTCCAACTGTTCTTCAAATTTGCGGATGATAATAGCAATTACGATAACTGATANAGCCAGAACAATAAAAGCAATTAAGATAATAACTGGGGTAGTTGTAATTTGGAAGGCTGGATGCACCATTGCAAGAAAAACGAAAGACACAACAAAAATAGCGAATGTACCAATCAGNTGCTTGTTTACACTGGGGAAACCAAATATTAACCGTTCCATGAAATAAGAAAAAGGAAGTAGAAGTGCCAAGTAAAACATAACTCCATTGACTACATCGTTCCCTGTCTTCTTGACATCTGGATAAGCGAGCGACTCATACCCCCAAGCCGAACGTGCCAATTGCATAGCGGAGTCATAAGCACCTTTCTTAAGAGCTATTTCGGCTTGAGAAAGATTTTCATTAGCGTAGTGATGAAGTTGGTCCAAACGCTCACTACTGATACCGAAACGCTTATACAAACGAGATCGATTTTCNTCTAGCCACCACATGTCNCGAACGACGACATAAGGCGTAGTTCGAATTGAACCATTCTCTCGAACTACAAAACCTTCTCCTGTATAAAGNGTTGGATTTTTAGTTCCACTTTGTCCAGCNTTAATTAACAGTAAGCGNTTNCCAATCTGGCCNTANGACATTCCTAACTTNAAACGACTATTAGGCTCAGAATAGACCAGAGCAATCGGCTCAGTTGCAGAAACACCTTCTTGTTGCCAAGGTTTTGAAACACCAAATTTTTCCGGCGCGCTATCAGTGGCAGCATCATACACATCCAAGTTTCTTAAAGTTCTGAGATAACGCTGGTCNACTAAATCATAGATTGTTGTCGACACACATTTGAAGACTACTATTGGAGCTCCACGCCTCCGCCGATCAATTGGTATTTTATTCGGCAAAAGCTTGGCTCCGTAATTCCCTAAATCAGGCGCATAAGTAATNTCTCCTGANTCGTTATCGAGTACATAAGCCTCGATTTCTTGAGCACCACCAATCCTATTAGTCGCCCGNCCCTCCATAGCTAACCCCGTAACTTCATAAGCGCCTCGGTTATCGCCCATAATGAATAAGTCTCCACGAACTCCCATCATTGACTTATGTTTACGACGAATCGTCAGAATNGGTTCTGGAACGGGCTTATCAGGGACAGAGCTTTCTCTAGCATCGAATTCAACAACGTTACCGATTAAACTACAATAAAAATTGTCAACACGAGCAGCTGTTGGCATCGAAGGGTCCCGCAAAGCTTGGACTAAAATAGATGCCAGAGATTTGATTTGAACGTGTAGNTTTCCATCNTTTTTCAGATCCATGCGATCAATAGTATCTAAAGGNGTNTCGGTCAAAACCCGCCGATCATCCACTGTTGCAAAAGCNATTCCNGTCTTACCAGTTAATGTAGCAACCTCACTATCAAACGCAATTTTACCCGGAATGTGGGTCCGCCAAGTTTTTCCACCACTGGCTGAAATAGCATTAACAAAATTGCTATCCCCTCCCAAACCAACCATCCCTATCAAGGTCTTAATGTCATCAATCTCGTCTGTTGTTAGTTGAGCAGGATCTTCACCTCTGAGTGCGAGTTGACTTTTCAGCTTGTTCGTACGACGTATTAGATTTTTACGTGTTTTTCGGGCTGACCGAATATCATTTCGTACAAATCGCTCAACCTCTTTACGGATATAGTCCATGTCTTTGAGCATATCCTCTGATGGTTCACCTCTAGCCTTCATTTGCTCAAACTGCATTCGCATTAGGCGNGAGACTCCACCCAGTCCAGTCAAAGTNTCGTAGTGATTGGAAATCAAAGACTCTAGTGTTTTACCCTCAAGCTTCTCTTTCGGTTTGATTCCTGANGCTACCGACCACTGACTAGTGGCTATCCCTCTTTGAATCTGGTCATCAGTAAACTGCCACAGTTTGTCAATTCGCTCTCCAAAATCGGCCTGATTAGCATACTCCGTTAATCGGTTACCTATGGATGCAAACTCACGGCGAAGAACATGTTCTGGCTGTTGATCATAAAACCAACCTTTGTTAAAAACGCCGAATTTATTGCTTTGGCTAGATAGGTCAACAGAGATGAATAATGAAGTATAAAAACGATTAAATGTGTCTTGTAATGCTATTGCTTGTTCGATAGCCTTTATTTTTCGGCTATACTCCACTTTACTAATTCGGAACAATCGCTCAGCTTTTGTTTGAATATTACGAAAGCGCGCATTCCTGAGAGTCATCATGTTATTTCGAAGCAAATCTTTAGTTTCTTCTGGCAAACCAGAATTAAGATTATTGATCTGATTTTGCAAAGCTTTCAACTCAATAATATCATTCGCTGCTCGCTCTTTGATGTAGGAGAGCAAACGACTTTCTGTCAAGTAAGCACCTATCTGCAGGCGAGCTTCCAAAGCAGACTCTACTTCTGAATCTTCCAAGTAATTACGAAGTACTAATTCTTCTTCCTTCAGGTAAAGTCGCTCTAGCTGATGATGGCCATCTATCAAATCAGTTACCCGCTGTTTTTCCACACGAGCGTTTCTCATTCCGACTTCCAAGATCGCCTGCTTATCCTTTGTTAAATCAGTGATTGCGACTTCTATAGATGCTGTTGAATTCCCTTTTTCTGCTTCGCTAGATTTTTCATCTAGTTTCCGCTGAATGTCAGTTTTGAGATCCTTCAAACGTTTTCTACTTTCAACAGTTAGGTAACTTTCAATGACGTCAACTTTTGGTTCGGCTAAAGGGTCACTCCGTAATCGATTGATTACACTTTTAAAATTTCCCACTGCTGTAGATGCTTGATTGGAGTTGTCGATCTCATTTGCAACCTGTTTCAGTACTTCTTTTTCTTGATCAATATAGTTTTTACGAGACTTTGTACCGCTGTGAATAGTAGATCGGGCGGATTTCATCTTCTGCAAATCTCTGAAAGCCAGATGTCGATCAAGTAATTTCTCTTGACTGTATTGTAGGGTGAATTTTCTTGGATCTTCAAATTCCCAGTCATGTAGATAGGTACTGAGTGTCTCAATATGATCAGAGTTTCCAGTGAAGTTGGCGGGTTCGTTCAGGACGAATTTACCCTTGCTAATCTCTGTAGGTTTAACGTAGGAACTTTCAGGTGTTTGGCCATATTTCCCTCCAATCCGCTTAGTCTGTAGATCTTCTGTCAATTGATCTAATGCCCACAAATCAAGGTGAGCCATGGGCAAAGCTACATTGGAAAGTAATTCTTGTTGAGCGATACGACATTTATCGATGGCGACCTCTTGTAGTCGGTCTAAGCGAAAAATAATATCGCGAAGAAATTGAACCGTCTGCTCTGCTTCTTTCTTAAATTTAGCAGAATTGGCCTTAAGTAAAGACTCTTCCTCTCTTGTAAAGTCTTGTTTTTCTCGCTTTTTGGTAGATTGGGTCTTTTTTTTCCGTTTTTCTTTGTAATCTCGTTGCGCTTTGGTTAGCAGACTAATTTTGTTTTGGGTTTCAACGAGTCCATCTAGGGTAATCACTAGAGAATTCAGATCACTATTGATTTGATGTATATGACCGTAAAAGTCAGAGGGAAGATCTACTAAAACATTACGATCAATTGACAATACTATTTTACGCCCTAATTCTTCTAGCTCATGCAGATCCGTATCTATACCTCGACGGAGACCGTGCATGGTAGGTGTCCCAGCAGAATCTTCTATTTCACCGATCACATCTTGACCGAGACCATCCATGAAAGCTCGCATTCCCGACAGGCCTTGAAAATGAGCATCTGTGGCAACGAACAGAACTGAACGCCCAGGCCGAAATGCTTGAGATCGAAAAATTCTAGCTAACTCCATTAACGTTGCAATCCCACTTGTTGGCTCAGCCCCGGGGGCCATCGAGGGAACTACTGACATAGAGTCGTAATAAGCTGAAATAACGATCATTTCATCTTTTAGTTGTGGATCGGAACCTGACAAGAAACCACGAATGTTTTGTCCAACTTTCTTTTCCCACTTGATTTTTCCGCTCAGTCGTACCTCTAGATCATCTCCACTTTGATTAGAAGAACTAATTAATCTTTTCAGCTGTTCCCCATCAGATTTACCAATCCAAAAGCGGGGGATATTCGCTGGAACTGTGAGGAACTTATTTTCGGCTTCCCCTCTCATAGTTACGTCAGGTTCAATAAAAACGACCGCCTTTGCGCCTAACATGGAACCATTAATCCATTTCGTTCCAGAATTAAAATCTGCTAAAACGATACTACCACGAGGTATAAAAATATGGGATTCATCAGCGGCCACAAACTCATCATCTTCGTCCACTAAACCGTCGCCATCGTCATCTACTCCATTCCTGTCGGCTCCCACTTTTTCGTCGATCAAACCATTGCCGTTATTATCAATACCATCAGTCGCCCACTCACTTATTTCGGATAAGAGGGGGATTTCTCCGTATTCATCGACTTCCCCATTCACATTATTGTCTATTGAATCTTCGTTTTTTTGCAGATGACGATTTAGGATGTCGTCTGTTATGCTAGCGACGCCAACCCCATTCTGTCGCGCCACGAGCTCAATGGTATCAGTCGGTTTGACTTTATACCAAAAACCACCAACATCTGTACCGTTAAATTGTTTCAGATCACAAGTTCCACCATCAATAATGGGTGCCGTTAATCCACCTGTTGGAATAAAAATTTCATTCCCCTCAACAAGCGTTTGCCCCTTTCCATCTCCTTGCAAAAATGTATTACGGCTGATGATTTCTTGTCGATCAATCTGATAAGATTCAGCAATCTGATCCAATGTTTCACCCATGGTGACACGATGCTTAATACCATCACTAATCAGAGAAGTTCGAACAAGGTTGGGCCAAAGAGGTGAAAGCTTAAAAATCGTATTACTGCCGATTATCTCTAGTTGACTATTACCTTTGTCAATTGGGACTGTGATAGGGAAATCTCGCCCTTCAACATCTTCCAAACCGATTTCGACAAACCGGTCAAATACATACTTACTGGCACTGGCCGCTTGTGGGTAGCCCGTTACCCGTGTCGAAAGACTCGAAAGCCTAGCAACATCTTTTCGGATATTTCCAATATCCACCTGCTCTCGAATCTGGACAGCAACCTCCGAGAGGCTCAAAGATAAATCTTGCTGCGCCCATAGGACTGAACTCGCAATCAAAAGCAGGTAAAAAAACACTACTGATCTACGTAAAACCGGTGAATACCAATCACTGCTAATTCTTATCATAAAACTCAGGTCCACCTTGTGCCTTGTAAATTGCAAAGGAATATGAAAAAAGTCGGTGAGGCCGTACATCCTGACACTTGAATGTGTACAATAGTCATAAAATCTCAATCAAGTGTTAAAGATATGTATAAAAAAGACGATACTTCGGCATTCTATCACAGCTAATAAAGGGGTGTCAAGGATTGGAAGGCGACATATGAGTCTCATTTTAGCAGACTCCGAATATCTAAAAATGAAGCATCAAATCTGACAAAGAGGTTGACTGGAATCGAAGTCTATGATAGATTCTTTGTTTCCATGAAGTGGAGTGAAATCACGAGCAATTATCAATGAGTTTATACTTAATTGGCACTTGTTATTTGGTACTATTATGCGAATGTTACGTGGTTTTTCGTTCGTTTTTGTATGTTACAAGAGAGCGACAGCAAAAACGAGGAAGTTACTACCCAAGAGTGGCCGTTATAGCACCCCACTACGGGTGGGATCAGGAAACAGAAAAGAATGTGCTCCAATTGCTTAGTCAGGATTACCAAGGCCATTATCAACTTCACTTTGTAACTCATGCAATGGGAGCGAAACATGCTGATGTTTCTTACTGCCACTTAAAACGATTGACAGAAAGTGTTGAAAATGCTGATGTCGTAATTGCTCCCAATATCGTAGATGACCAGCTCTCATGCTCCCAAAAAATACAAAATTTGATTACAGTAATCAATCAATTACCGGCAGAAACGGAGATTATTGCTTTTGTAGATGCAGATGCGTTTGTTCATGAAACATGGTTGACAAGCTTGGTTGAACCTCTTCAGGATGAAAAAATTGGCGCAACGGTTGGAGCGAGGCTGTACTTGCCTCAAACTGCTAGTTTAGCATCCTATACAGAAGCTGCTTGGGTCAATTTCCAGATTCCTCTTCAAGCAAATCCTGCAGCGACTATGGTATGGGGAGGGTCTAACGCAATTCGGCGAAAGTTAATTGAAACTGGAAAAATTATTCAACGCTGGTCTAACGCAACTATTGAGGATCACAACCTCACTCATGCTGTCAAAGATCAGGAACAAAAAATCCATTTTGTTCCTGATTGTATTACCATCAATCGACCTGAAATGCGTACATGGAGTCAAGTCTTGGAGTTCACCAACCGTCAAATGATAATGACATTTTGGATGGGGCACCGTAAAGCTTGGTTCGCTACATTTCTAGGCTCTGTCCCCAAAAATGTGATCTTGCTTTTTGCTTTGCCGAGCATTTTTTGGCTTGACCCAGTCCCATTATCTCTTGTTTTTTTAGTCCCATTCTTCGAAATTCAATGTTATCGAATATCGCTGCGCATATTGCCTGAATGGTTAAGGTCACAATCAGAAGTTCAAAGAAACATTCATCGATCATCTATTTTCGCTCCTCTTTCATCCATCGTCGCCGCCTTTAATGTTATAATTACCTTGTTCAGAAAAGAAATTGTTTGGGGAGGAGTCCGATATAAAATATTGTCTGCCACTACATCACAAATAGTGGGAAGAGTGAAAAATAATGAATGACTCGAATAAAACAAAACGTAGATTGAAAAACAAACTGGATTACCATATTAGCAGGAGGCCGTGAAAAAAGTAATATCCCCAACTTTTTTCGGTATTTTAAGAAGATGCAAATTAGAAGTCGAATTTCACCTCGTTTTTTTGTAAAACAGATCGCAGCTATCACTAAAGAAAATTGGAAATATGCATTCAACCTCTTCAAGTATCAGATGGCAAAAGAGTCATTCAACTTGAGACACCCGTTTGGGGCAACGCATGGAAGAGGCGATGGTATTGAGCTGGTTAGTATCCGTATTACAGACATGTGTAATCTTCGCTGTCACACTTGTGGTCAGTGGGGTGATAACGGTTATTTGCATGGCACTAGCCTGAAAGAACTGAAAGCTCGTGAAGTACCACTCGAAACTTACAAAGACTTGGTAGATCAAATTGCCGATAAGGGATGGAAGCCCGTTTGGTATATTTGGGGTGGAGAGCCGATGATGTATCCGGGTATGGTTGATCTTCTCTACTACATCAAAGAAAAGGGAATGCCAATTTCGATGGTCAGCAATGGTACTAAAATTGGCAGTCTTGCCAAGGAAATTGTCGACACTTGCACAATTCTGTATCTCAGTGTCGATGGACCAAATGCCGAAATCCATGACACACAAAGACCTGCGGTCTCAGGCAAATATAGTAATTTCAAAGACGTTCAAGCAGCCCTGAGTAACGTCAAAACAGAAAAAGAAGACCGAGGCACATTATTCCCATACATAGTTCCTCTGAGTTGCATTACCTCCTATAATATAGATT
Source organism: Candidatus Poribacteria bacterium (assembly GCA_002729015.1). The sequence continues at coordinate 40,562 of PBVO01000035.1, read as the reverse complement.
ATGTGGTTGATCTGTACAAATTCACCAGTGAATATGCAGATGCTCAAATTCTTTACCTCACTTGGTGGATTGATCAGGCTTCTGCCATCGAACACTCAAAAGATTACGAAAGACGATTTGGCAAAAAACCACAAACCCATTACGGATGGATTGGGGATTGGAATAATTTTGACCACGGTGTCATCTTGGATAAGTATCAAGAAATGCTTGATCTATCCGCGGAAGAGGGTAGATGTCCTCCTATGATGATGCCAGAGTTAACAACAAAAAAAGACATCAATACCTATTATAAAGACCACACTGAAACCTTTGGTTACAATCAGTGTGTTAGCATATATATGACATTAGAAATTGATAGCAATGGTGACGTCAGTCTCTGTCGCGATTACCACGACTATATAATTGGAAATATTCAAAAGGATAAAGTGGAAGACATGTGGAATAACGAAGCTGCAGTCAAATTCCGTCAATCGATCAGTCGTGAGGGAGTCATGCCCGTTTGTCGTCGTTGTTGTGGCCTGATGGGTTTCTAATTTTTGTAGAATCGAGATGTTGTTTAACAGGTTAGGATCTAGATGCCGATCATTCTTACGATTAATGCAGGCAGTTCCTCAATTAAGTATCAATGTTTTGAAATGGTGGGTGAGGTTAGTTTGGCGAAAGGACAAATTGATCGGATCAATTCTTCCCATCCAAAGCTAACCTACCAAAGACACGATGGTATTAGTTACGAGCTAGAGCTAGAGGCTCAGAGCTACCAAAAATATTTCTCTCTCATTTGTGCAACACTAACCGACACGAGACATGGAATTATCGATGATCTGGAAGTAATTACGGCCGTAGGGCACCGNGTAGTCCACGGAGGGCACCACTTTTCTTCAGCAGCCCTAGTTGTGCCTTCGGTAGAAGCNCTCATAGAGAAGTTGTCGGACTTAGCACCACTGCATAACCCATTCAATCTGCAGGGAATCCGATCAATAGCCAGTCTTTTGAATGAAATGCCACAAGTTGCTATTTTTGACACGGCTTTTCACCAAACGATTCCTCCTTATGCTCACCTTTACCCCATCCCCTATCACTTTTATCAACATCACCACATCAGAAAGTATGGTTTTCATGGCACCTCACATTCTTATGTTTCGANACGTGCCGCTGAGATCTTGGACTGCTCAATTGAATCTCTCAAGATAATCTCTTGTCACTTAGGTAGTGGAGCAAGTGTCACAGCCATTGATGGTGGATTATCTGTTGATACAAGTATGGGAATTACTCCTTTAGCAGGATTGATGATGGGCACGCGTTGTGGTGATATAGATCCTAGTCTGATTTTCCAACTGGTTTCACAACATAATATGACGATAGAACAAGTAATGACACTACTGAACGATAAAAGTGGGTTATTGGGCATTTCNGGAGTAAGTTCTGATGTACGAGACCTCCTAAACNAGCTNTCTGGCGAACAAGATACACCTGAACGAACGCTACTAGCGCTTAATATGTTTTGCCATCGTGTCACCCAATATATCGGTCAGTATGTAGCAACATTAGGTGGAGTCAATGTTTTAATTTTTACCGGTGGTATCGGCGAAAACTCGCCTCGAATTCGGAGCAAAATTTGCGAGAAACTTGGGTTTATAGGGATAAAAGTCAACGAGCAGCAAAATAGGATAAAAGGGCGAGAACAATCAATTAACTCTCAAGAATCAGATGTTAAAATACTGGTAATTCCAACCAATGAAGAATTAATGATAGCCCGNGGCACGCTCCAATTATTGCAAACTATACCTGACCCACCNAATCCTTTGGCAGAGTTTGAACGGTTAATTTCTCTGGTCGAAGAAAAAGAACAAACAGAAGTGAAGAAATCTATTGGCCAACCATCAAAGTTGGTTGCAACTGACAAAACGGATAAAAAACCTCCTCAGAATAAACAAGCGGACGGNGAGAAACTGGTTGCACCTCATGCTTGGCTGTCCGTTTACGATAATAAAAATACCGATTCATCTTAGCCTGTCGATGTGCCAACTAAAANCAAATCAACTGGCGGGTGGCTGTAGACCTCTTACCTACTTTCTTTTTTTTATTCTATTTTCGACTGTAATTACCGCTCAAGATTCAGTTTTTCTATTAAAGAAATTATCCTCACCCGATTTGTCCACGCGTGCTTTAGCTATGGAAAAACTCCAGGAAATAGAATTAAACACGAAAGACCACGAATTCATTCGCAAATTATTCTTAACAGTTGACCAAGATCACATGTTGAGAAAGCAAATGGTTCGGGAAATTCAGGTGCAGATCGAGCAAATCATGAACTTACTTATCGAGAAGCAAAAACTCATCGACCAGCAGAAAGTAACCGTGGGTCCTACTGTCGAATTATCCCCTATTAAGGANTCTTTGATCTATGCATTNTCTNTCAGTCAGGCTAGTATCAGAATGCATGCACTATCAGCATTATCTAAATATCATGATTTATCCTTTACCTACCAACTTCTTAATCACCCAGAACCAGTAGTCCGACANAACATAGCCTATGCATTAGGTGAGCTAAACTTTCATACACAAGACGAAAAGTTTGTTTCTGATCTGAAAGAAGCCATGAAAGCAACAAATCGATTGGTTCAACTTGAAGTGATATTGGCTTTAGCTAAAATAAAGTTATCCGCTGAGCAAAAACAAGAAATTATTAGCGAGTTGATGAAATTGTTCAAAGGCTTCAAGTTTTATNTGTCGAAAGATCTTCAGGACAAATTAANAAGAANCGATGGAGTCAGATTGATAAGCTTACCAGATAAATATAGCATTGACTTAGATGGGTATAGGAAGGTGAGTGAAGCAAATAACCTAAGACAGCGTTTAGAACTTAGTGGTCTAAAGATATCACCAGAAGCAGATGTGCACATCATCAAACAAGGGAAAAAATGGAAAATTATTGACCCTGAAAGTAATCAAATATATAGAATTTCAGAAGGTAGAGATGATGGGCTGGATGTTTTCAGAAGTAGTCTTGATCCTCAATTATTTTTGGCTTTTAAAAAAGAAGGGATTCAGTTGTCTGGTGACGATAGCGTTTCATCTATCCCTATTATTAACGACAATCAAATACAATCAACCTCTTGGATGCTGACTAATTCTGAAGTTATTAAAACCACCTCCGCTTCCTCAAAAAAAAAGCGGAGGTATTTTATACTTTATCAATCTGGGGACTTTCAAAGACCAGTGGGACGCCCAACACCAGTGAACTTTTCGCCAAACGCATCAATTGGGGTTTTTGANCTTTGTCCTGATGCGGAAATAAGGCGTAACATCGTACTTGTTTTATCAAAAATGGTCCAGCAACGGGAAACCCCCATCAGGGACAAAAAACTAATTTTATCATTTCTGCTTAGTAACATGNTGGATCCTGACAGTCGTGTCTGCCAGACCATANCGAAATCTTTCAAATCTTTTACTCAANCCAACACAGATCTCATTCCAAATCAGTCTGATGAAAANCNNNTGCCACTGCCACTGCCACTNCNATTTTGAAAATTTAGCAGTTACTCCACTCAGCCAGCGTTTCAGCCTGATATCTAATTTTGCACAACTAACGAAGGTAGAAGAACAATTGGGGTTTTACACTATAATGGCTTTGGGGGAAATTGGGCACCCATCTTCTGTTTACCTAGATACACTTCATTCCTTGGGACAGGAAAGTGACAAACTACAACCAATTGTCACCGCAGCCGTTGGGCAGATAATGAACAATGAGTATAGAGTTTTCTGTTTACCTGATATGATTGTTTCGATGGACCCTGGAAGTACAGATATACCTAAAGATTTTGAATCGTTAGATTTCCCAGCTCAACTTTCGGATCAATTTAGAAAAAAACTAGAGAATTCTGGCGCCAAAATCCCATTAAACGCTCAAGTCCAAGTTCGACAACGTGGTCAAGTATGGTCGATACCTGACTCTCAAGGGAAAGATCTTTTCCAAATACAAAAGCAAAATAAGCAAAATAATCTGGCACCCTATATCCTGCTCAAAAAGAACAATTTTAGTGAAGAATTAGATGAAATTAGAAGTGGCGACAAAAAAAGTTTTGATGATTCACAACTGGATGGTCAATTTAAGTTGATGGGTTTACAATTACCTAAGAACCCAACTGTACAAAAAAATAACATGTCTTGGTCTATCTTTGATCATTCTGCAAATAGAAATCTTGTTTGTCAAATACATCCATTAGATCGTTCGAAAGTCTCCTCGTTAGGTGTCTATTTTAGGTTGAATGATCAACTAGATGACGATGTCGTCTCGATTAACCAACCCTCATCGCCCGAAATTCGAAAGATTATAGATACACTTCATCATCAGATCAAAAAAAACAATTTTATTGGCCTAAGTGCTTCATTATCCTCAATGGCTAAAATTGGTCCTAATGTCAGAAGCATTATGAGCGAAACTGAGTTTGAATCCATAGTATTAGAGATAACTAGGCGACTCAGTCATACAAGTGCTTCTATCCGAAAAAACAGCCTTTTATGTTTGGATAAAATGATGGACGGTGATGAATTTTATCCAACTACGATCAACCAAATATCTTTAATTGTTCTACAAGACAAACCAAACCAGGAATTGGCGATTCAAATTTTGGCTCAGCAAGGAAATAACGCGAAACAATCGCTAACAGCTTTGCTTGAAGCATTAGAAATGAGTAACGAAAATATTCAGTGTGCAATTTTAGCTGCATTACCTCATATAGATCCTGCTGGTACAGTTGAAATACTGCTAGAATATCTGCAGAGAGATAGAGAAGACGTAAGTGTGAGAATAGCTGCGGCTACTGCATTAGTTGATTCAATTTCTGCGCTGAGATTGAATACTTCCGGTCAGAACACAAATCGAGATTTGAGCCAGAGAATTGTAGTGGATCTGGTGCAATTAACTACTAATGCAATGCCTTTAGTAGATGCAGCTGCAAAAAAAACCTTATCCAGTGTCGTAAAAAAAGACTTGGAGACAAAGGATGATTTAGCGCTTGGACTTCTAAAAGGATTATTATATAACGCTCATTCCGAAAAAAACAAAGAACCTAACTTTATGGTATTACCCCAAATTCCAACTAAAGAACGAGTTCTTCAGTATTTGGATACAATTAGCGGATTGCCCCCAAATATAGATAGCCGTGTACTAATTAATGCTGCCAGAATATTAGCGCGAGCAGCTAGAAACTCATCTCAAGATACTTGGCGACAACACTTATATCCACCTTTATTTACTCTCTCGAGAAAACTAGATTCCCAAAGTGAAACGGTCAAAATTTTTCAATCGACCGATTGGAAAAACACATTTGATTTTCTAAAATTAATAATAGAAGGACATGAAGAAAGCTTAGGTCGGCCCATTAATGCCGACGATCGTCAGCATGCATTGAATCTGATGGGGCAAATCATCACCAATTTTCGCAATAATAAAACGGGCCTTAATGCTTGGAAAGATGTTGTACCTGTTGTCATCGGAAGAATGCTAGATGAGAAACAAATCGGTAGGTATCAGCAGGAAATCCGAAAATTGAACGAAAAGCTCATAGAAGCAGGGAAGGATAATCCTGATCGATTCGAAATCCAAAAACAGATTACCAAACTGTCCGGTCAGATTGACATAAACTTGATGGCTGTCAGAGTATGGGGAAACGTTATCGCTATCAAACCTAAAATGACAATTGAGAGTTTGTTCATCTTGACCGAAGAGCAACGAACAGAACTGGAGAATTTGATTTTATCTTCACCGGAAATCAATCGACAGCATAATGACAGAACATACAAAGTAGTGACAGATTTGCTGCAAAGAAAGAACATTGCAACCTTACTTGATCAATATAAAAATAGTATTGAGCTACTCAAAGATTTCAAGGACTATACGTCTGAGTTTCTAGTAAATCGCTTGGCACCAAACAAAGGAGAATCTATACAAAAGGATGATGATCTCAGGCAAAGAAGGCACGCACTACGACTCCTAGTTTTTCCGGAACAACTCTTGGTGCCAAACATGCAGGGCCAACCGGCTCCTAACGAAAAATTGATTGCCAAGCTACAATCCGTTTTGACTAGGAACCCAGATGACGACCTTGTGAGCATCTACCGACAAGCCCTGACCCGGCTAGGTCAGTGATCGGGAATTAATTTTACTATGAACCACTTAGCGGTAGATATTTCGCATTTGCCAAGCATCCATTGATTTAAGCAAGCTGTCTTGGCCTTGTGAGCGAAGTGAAACACCTAAACTGTCAACTCGACCCGGGTATACTCGCATAGCGACGCATTGCTTATTATTAACGAAGACTTCAACTATGCTTCGATCGATAAAGACACGTAATTGAAGAGTTTCTTTGTCGGCAAGGAAAACTTGTCCGCTCTCCGGTGCTCGAGAGCGAGCAGATGGTAGGATCGAAGAATAGGACGAATCAATCGTTAACCAACTCCCATGTCCTCGAATCCGATCTCGATAACCTCGATTACCATAGAAGGAAATTCGAGTGTATTCTTCTTTGTTAGGCGAACGCAAGATGTTCATTTCAACCATTGGTGCATTGCCAACATCGATTTCTGCCACTATTTCCATGGCGTTTCCGTGAATTTGGTCTAGGACAATTTCTTGGTTAGCAGACAAAGTCGTTTGTCCAATGTGTTGATGACCATACCGAAGTGACTCTATATTCCCAGCAGGATGAACACTCAATTCATCTTTATCAATCAAGTTTAGCTGGCGTGGTAGTGTCATAACCTGATTCCAACCCTTGGTTGGCAAACCAGGGTTCATATTGTACAAAACGATCACCCCACCTTTTCCGTCTGGCGTGGCGGATGGAGCATGCACACCGGAAGGGCTGACTGGTCCGAAGTTGTTTTTCCCATGTTCGGTAACTATAAATTTATCTCTCTTCTTATCGTAGTCGCCGATTAGGTATTGNCCTCCACTCATATGNCTNAAAAATAGCAACATGTGCNGNTCGCCGATTGGCCAGAAGTAGGGACAAGCACCATCATCTCCAACTANAGTGTANTGNTCGTCTTCGACAAATGGATGCAAATANTCCCACTTNGTGAGNTTTTCGGATCGAAANAGAAAGTTAGCACGTNTTGGNTTTCCGCCAGGACCATTGGGNAAAGTNCCTCCGGATAAAGAATAGTAAAACNNNTCCTTTTTCCAAATACAAGGATCAAAGACACGNTATGGCAAAGGAGAACNATCCTCTGAACGGATAGGAATTACNGCTTGGTTAGTCAATTTCTTCCAGTTCAATAAAAGAGGATCACTTGATGTTGCNACCATATTTCCNACCTCTGTNCCGTGATACATAGCAATCACNCGCTCATCTTCCACNAATGTCGTACCNGAAAANCANCAATTTTCTGGGTTAGGGTAGATTGCGTAAGGCAAATCTNGCCAATGAATCAGATCATGNCTAACNGCATGCCCCCAATGTTGACGAGGATCNTCTGGNGGNTAAGCTTGGTAAAAAAGNTGCCATCGATTTTNCCAAAAACAAAGTCCATTNGGATCATTAAGTGTATGCTCNGGGTTAACATAGTGATAAATTGGACGNTGNGGATCANTCTCATATGATTGACGANANTCGATCATACGATTCATCAATGGGTTANTTTTCAGNNCTTCNTCTTGCTCGGTTANAGTTTCAGGAAAAGTNTAAAAAGGTACAAGAGACGTTCGATCAGTNNGATTNGACATCTNTTTNTCTCCTATTTGAATTGGTCAATANAAATNATNTGTCNGNCTCAAAATGTTAANACCTGNTANTATTCATAGNTTAAAAAGNTCCACACAGTTACCACNATAAATTAGNCGACGTTGCCTANCTGTNATTNTCATTTGGTCGACTAATTTTGTAAAGACAGATGGCTGNATCCAAGGGGAATCAGATGCAAANAANACNCGGTTTTCACCAATAAAGTTAAGAGCGTATGTCATTCCTTCGATCGATGGAGAAACCAAATCAAAATAGACATTTTGNCTGAGATAANTACTAACTGGNTNNNGAATGAAGTCGTTTGCTCGTCCCATNACTTCGGTCTGATGATCGATACGNCCAATCATGTAAGGTAAAATACCNCCAGCATGAGGCAGNACNATNTTCAGTCTTGGGTATCGTTCGAAAATACCACTTAGAATCAAGCGTAATAGGCCAAAACTGGTATCAACTTGAAATCCGATCATCGGAATCATTGTAAATTCTTTGATCGCATGCCCCCAAGTTGGTACGGTCGGATGAAAGATGATTGGNACATCCTTTTCTGCTAAATGAGCATAGATAGGTTCAAACTGATTCGAATCTAGATTGTGGCCAGCCACATGTGGATAGAGCATAACACCCAGAAAACCCATATCCTTAATTCGATCGATTTCCACCATTGCTGCGCTAGGAACATTCCAAGGCAGGCTCGCAAACCCGGCAAATCGATTAGGATTTTTCGTGGCTAAATCAGCAATGTAATTGTTAATAATTTGAGCGCCCTTAACCGATAAGTTTGAGGGCAAAAGACAAGGATTGGGAATGTTGACACTAATGATGGACAAATCAATACNGGCTTCATCCATCGCACGTAATTTGGATGATGAGTCATAATCTCTCAAATCGATTTGAAAAGATTGCCATTGACGATATGATACTCGATAAATACTATCATCGATTTTTTCCGTTCTGGGTCGAGCAAATTCAGCTTGATCATGTTCATCTCTATTATCAGAATAACTATTAGCTTTCAGCAAAATATCTACATATTCTGGTGGGAAAATGTGACTTTGGCAATCAATTCTCATTTAATCTAGGTTTCCTCATTAACTTGAAGTAAACAGTAAATATTAATCCTCTATTTCAGTTAATCCGCATTCGTTCGAATGACTTGTTGATAGCTAGCTCTTGGCATCTACCCCTTAAATGCCAAAAATCATCACATTTACGAACAATCTGATTTGGCCGGACTATAACTGAATTTATGATCTTCACTATAGTTAATCGGATTCTTTCTGCATAGAAATTCATTCATACATTTACGACTCCCGACAGGTAAAAAAGTCGTATTATGCACAGAAGTTGTGTAAAAAAACTAATTATCTTTATACTATCCTAGGCTCGTTTAAAAACGAGAATATTGGTTAAGGATGAATCATTATTCAAGCGATAACGACAGTGGCTTCGCCTTTTCGAACCATGGAAAAAGTACGCAACACTATCACCATTCCATTTTGATTAGCAACCAATTTTGAAGTGCGACGACCGTCGATAGTTCGAACTGTTCCTAATACGTCGCCTTCCTGCACAGTATCTCCTAAACTATAGGTCGGCGTAAAAANCCCGTCNAACTCTGCAGGGTGACATACCTGCATGTGGCCAGAACCTTGACGTGGGTCCTCCACAATCGTCTTCACCCTAGACTTTGGTTGAACTCGATTCAGCATTCCCAACCTTCCGAGCACATTCAGGCAACCATTGATGTAATCTAACACTCCTTCCTCTGAACATTGGGCACCTCCCAGATACTCTGCATAGATAGCCGGAATACCGTATTCACAAGCAATCGACATGCTGCGCCCNGGCAGACGCCAATCAGTTCCCCAAATAAATGGGAGGTTGAACGATTTAGCAAGCCATTTTGAACAATCTAATACCTGCTGATCAGGGTGAAGAAGATANCCAGTAAGTGGATATACCGAGAATCGGATACCACCAGTGTGTAGGTCAATATAGTAGTCAGCAGTTCTAATTAGTTGAGAAAGTTCATGCCCAACACGCATTGTAATCGTTCCATTTGGGTTGCCNGGACAGATCCGTGCTAAATCGATTCCATCAGCAGCAGTACGATTTCCTCGCAAGAAAGCCCCAGTATTTACACACGGAACCAGTGTCACTTTACCTTGCAGTAGATTACCTGGAAGTTGATTAATTAAGGCATGAATGCATCGNATAGGTTCAAATTCATCTCCGTGTACACCGGCAGTAATCAACACATGTGGGTGATCATTGTCNGTTTCAATGACNAATTTGTTGAATAAACTCATCAAATATACTTCTATAGNATTTCTTCAAAGGGGTAAAGAGGGACGCGACGATGCCGATAATTTAGTTTCTCAATATCAGCAGTGGTAACACCTGGAGTATTAACTTTAATAATTTGTTTACAAATTGGTTTGTAGGCAGCGATAGGTGCATTCACACCTTTCGTTATAAGAATATGAAATTTAAGAGGATCAATATCGAAGCTGGTTAACTGTCTTAGACTGAAAGGTGGCTGTCTTTTAGATGTAGCCATAATAGTGATTCCTGATTTATGCCTTACGACAACTGTAGGCCCTTGATCACAATCTGTAGATCCACCATGTCGTGCCTTCGGTTCATAAAATGTACCACTGTATTTACCAAGCAGTTTGACTAACCCAACCCAAGGTGTTCCATGAAGTTCATCAGTTTTGGCACCAACTTTTATTTCTCGAACGGAACCAATTTCAAGATTCATAAGCTGACTAACAACTGCGGGGTCATATAAACAGACAAACGTATTTGTAAGCCCCTGCCTTTGGCACTCATGCAACAGAATTGTACTGTCAGCTGGTCCTCCCCCTCCTGTATTATCTCCCATGTCTAATAAGCATACAGGACCTATTAAAGATTTACACCTTTTAACTGTTTCTTCCATGGGTTCCAACTCTGCACGAAAGTCTCTTCGGTGTAGGGTCAGATATTCTGCTAGTGCATCCACATATTCACGAGCTAACGATCGATTCCCATCGGTGACAACGATAAAAGCAGCTCCCATCTCATCTACGTCTGAATATGGAAATCCCAGCATGATACTATTGGTGAGAACCGCCGGATGGTCTAACTGCTGGTCTGCTAGGTTATACAGTGGCAAACAAGGATTCATATTTGTTTCTTGTTTTTGAATGCTTATAGCTACCGGAGGTCTAGCAATTTCCATCACTGGTCGGACCTTAAATTTCAAAGTTTCGATTAGTAAAGAGGCCGCTTGTCTCCCTATCTCAAACTGGTCGAGGTGCGGATTACTTCTGTATGCAATCAGGGCATTACAAGATTTAGCCATCAAGTCAGACAAATTACCATGTGGATCTAATGTTCCAATAATTGGTATATTTGGCCCCAAAAAATCGCGTAATTCACCAAGCCAATATCCATCTGCATCGGGATATTCTTTTGAGACTGTGGCACCATGCGGAGCGACCAGCAGACCATCAATGGGACCGACTTTATCCAAAAGATTCAACATGGTATCAATAATACGACGATAGGCTCGAGTAGTAATTGTTCCATAAGGAACTGCACGAGCCAATATAATTGGAATAGACTCAAATTCATCTTTCACTTCATCTAAGACTGAAAAAAAACCTGATGTCTCATGGTTAGATTGACTCATGGCCTGGTAAAAATCATCTCTTTCTAGCAGGCAGTCATTTTCGAATGCTTGATAAGTGGTTGGAGATGCAATAAACGTATTGGACTCATGTAAAAATCCGATTACGCCTATTCTTTTACGATTCCGATTAGTCATGAACTGTATGGAACCTAATATTTACAGTACACCGTATTTCTTATAAGCTTCGGTAACCGACAGACCGTTGGTAATAGCATCACGGGTTATATTTTCCTCGTTTACTTTTTTCCAAGCTTTCTGAATAGCCTGATTTTCAATCTCTTTTGGAACTACTACTACTCCGTCCCCATCAGCAATTACCAGATCCCCAGCACAAAAAGTTACCCCTTCNATTTTGACAGGTTCATCTATTGANATGACACGTTGGCGATTCATACTGTCGTAAACGCTACGACCCGTNGCATANACNGCGAACCCAAGAGCTTTGATTTTAGNTGTNTCTCGAATGGAACCATGAATGATTGCNCCTANACAACCCCGATTCTTTGATGCAGTTGAGAGTAATTCNCCCCAAANTCCTGANCGANNTGATCCTTGNGCTGCACAAATCATTACATCATCGGGCTGACAAGAATCAANNGCGAGTAACTCTAGCTCATANGGACNTGGATCTTCAAAATCAATATCCTCCCACAGCGTCGTTTTGCAACGTCCNATTAGAACATCNTCAGAAGTCTGAGGTNACAAAGGAATTTTTGGTGATTGTTTTCTATAACCTAGCGCATCTAATGCATCGGATACGACTGCCGCATAAAGTTTTTCTCGCATCATGTCCAAGTTGATTTCCAATGGGAGCGACATTTCATTTCTCCGTATACAAAACAACAGGTTTATTCGCATAAACCTGGGATAAAAAAGTAACTAGTTCATGCATGATCTACTCAATACAATAACTAAATTCAATCATTCGGTAAAGGTACAACAATTTTTCCCAAAAAGTCTTCGTTAATCTGCCTGTTATGAATTTTGGCTCCCAACCATGACCCGTATATGTTAGATANGTAAAATACACTGCCAATCAGAGCAAATGACCAACCTTTAATTGATCGCTCTTGGTGATGTTGAAAACCATTGTAGCTTAGCAGACCGACGGCTGTAATAGTCGTTAACGTATTGAAAAAATCCCCTGGCCGACCGAGGTAAATTCGTCCTGCTCCAGGCAAAACAAATGATAAAGTTCCTGCTAAAAATGGGTTCTTAACCGGCAACCTTCTACCTTCTTGGACCAGAGATTGATAATAATTTATTGTTTCATCTGAAGGTTTAGAATCAATCTCTGTAAAGGAGAAGTGTGTGTGTGCTAGGTCCCATTGTCCCAAAAAAATTCGGTTAACACCAATCCAGATTTCTCCATCTGTCTTCAACTTGCTGGTAGGAATTNTAATTTTGTTAAAGGCGCTGATCGAGCGATTATAATCACCAAACAGAAAGTAAGTTTGACCGATTTCGGATTGAGCTATCCACCAACACTCACTATCATTAGTGTTTATTTNCTGAAGATTTTTGTAGATAGCAAGCGAATTCTCCAAATCCCCCGACTTTCGGTAGCTATCAGCTAGCTTGAACCCACAGTTTTTGAGGCCAATTGATCCCGTAGTAGATACGTATCTTTGGTACTCGATAACTGCTCGCTTATAATCTCCCGTCTGATATAGATGATCAGCAAACATGAGAATATAGTCAGGTGATTCGTAATCAATGTCACCAATAAAGAGTTGATTTTGTTGTGGTGTAACACCGAAACTGGCTAAAAAAAACAAGAATAACAACAGAATGTACTTTTGTCTTTCTGACACGGCATTCATTTATCTGACATGGAAAGCTACCAGATCATATTCACTAAGTCAGGCGTGAGTGGGNCTAAGATNTATTTCGTAGAGGATTTTGTATTAGTCAACACGAATCGATTTCAANCCCCTCCTACTTCAGATTTTCTTGCAATAAGACAAATGTAGCCCAATATCAGCTGCCTGAAGTTTAGACTCGATTGCTTGTGAATAATTAACTTCTTAGGTGAAATTTTTGGATGGGGCAACAAGACATAAGAAAGTGGGTAAACGTCATTAATCTATTGATCATTGTCTTAAAGCAGGGAGTCCAACCCGATTTTTATATTGTTATAACACTAAAATTTCTTTTCTCTATTTAGATAATCAACATATACGATAGTCAAGAGTGTTTTTGATGAAATAATTCGTTCTCAAGTTCGCTTNACCTCAAAAAATCTGTCAATTATTTGATAGAAAATCAATCAAAAATATCAAATCATCTTCTATATTTACTGTGAGTATGGCAAACAGTTAATCAAAACCGATTTTATTGGAAAACATCAGTTCGATTTGGTACTTACTTCCCGAGTTTTTTTATGACTGCCTTTCTGCTATAATCCCTTATCCGAACCTACTCATGATTAGATACTCAACNCAAGTATACGTCAAGTGAGAAAAATTATGAATAAAAAACGTGTAATTATTGCTCGTCAAAGTGGAAAAATAACGCTGATGGAAGGCCCAATTCCGGAAATTAAGTCTGGGAGCGTGTTGGTCCGTGTCCATAACTCTTTAGTTAGTCCGGGTAGTGAAGTCGGTGGCTGGCGGAATCTACATAACCAACAAGTGGTAGAGTCGGAGCCTAAACCTTTCGGATACGCTAATGCTGGTATAGTAGAACAAGTGGGAAATGGCGTAAGTCGATTCAAAGCTGGTGATCGCATAGCCTGCATGGGAGCTGGCTATGCTCTTCACTCTAATTACGCAGTAGTACCTCACAACTTATGTGTGCCTTTNCCTGACAATGTAAACTTTGCTCAAGGGGCTTATGGTCATTTAGCCGCGACCGCTGTGCANGTTTATCGAAGAGGACAATCTGGTTTTGGCGAATTTGCGGCCGTGGTTGGTTTGGGGGTTTTGGGCCAACTTTGTGCAATGATTCACCAAATGGCAGGTAGTTTGGTCATCGGCTGGGATACTATTCCTTTCCGAACAAAGATAGCTAATAACTGGGGCATCGATGCTATTGCCATCCCAGGCCAGGAAGATGAAGTAGAGTTGACTCAGAAATTCACTACACAACAAGGTTTAGACACTGCGGTAATAGCTTTTGGTGGTGATGCTAATCAGGCCTTACAAAAACTTCAAAAATGCTTCAAATNTTCCCCTGATGGCCACNTGATGGGCCGGCTAATGATCCCAGGAGGTGCTTACTTTGACTTTCCACGTTCAATTACCAACATGGATATTTGTCGAGTTGGTCGTACCGGATTTGGTTACCACGATGAAGCATGGGAATTTGGAAATGACTACCCTCCGGTTGTGATGCGATGGACTACTCAAACTAATCTCAAATTATGTATGCGTCTAATTTCAGAAGGTAAATTAAACGTTGATACTTTGACTACACATGCTATCGCGTTAGAACATGCTGAGTCTAAAATGGCAGAAATTATCCAATATCCGGACAAGATGCTTGGTGTTATCTTTGAGATGAGCAGTTGGTAAAAATGCTATATTCACTAACGGATGGAGCAAATTAATGGAACAAAAAATGAAGGACTACTTGTTCGATTTGCAAGGCTACCTGGTATTGAAAAATGCTATCTCTGCAGAAGATCTGAGTGATATGAATCAATGGNTTGACGATCACTGGGAATATGTGGAACAACCTTGGTTGCCAGAAACAGATAATCGATTACGAGACCGATTTAGATGGATTGGTAATATACAGACACATACTTACAATATTGAAAACGGTGTTAACTTTCAAAATATTATTGAGGGAGGGGCCGTTTTTGAANGGTTGATTGATCATTCCAGTTGGATTGAACTGATGCNCCGATATATCAACTCTGAAGTCAATGGTTTGTCAATACATGAGAATTTTCTCAATGTGCGAGGTCAGGGCGGTTATATTCATATCCATTGCGGTGGTCACGTGCCATTGAGTTATTTAACCTTTCGGCAAGAAAATACCGGCGAATGGATGGTTGGTCAAATAAATTTACTTCTAGCATTAGAGGATATCGGTCCGGGAGATGGTCCCCCAGTATTGGTACCTAGCAGCCACAATTGTACCGAGATACACCCTCGCTTAGAAGCAAACGGCAAAGGGTTAGTATATGATGGTGTGACCGGTTTGCCTGCAGGTACGGCCTTAGCCACAAAAGAGATTTATTTGAAAGCCGGGGATGCGGTCATGTTTACTGACGCAATCACCCATGGTTCAGCAAAGCGAGTTAATCCAGGTTATCGCCGAACAGTTGTTTACCGGTATTCGCCTCGTTTCGTACGTGAGCGGTTTAACTTACCCCATTCGGACCAACTTTTATCCCGATTGACACCGGATCAGCGTGATATAATTCAACCTATGAAGCCACAACGACCTCCTCAATTCGTGTAAAGGGAATAGAATATGCAAACCGATATATCATCAAATATCAATACTAATTCTTCACCTTCACAACTAAAAATCACTGATGTCCGTTTGGTTCAGGTCTCCACAGGTGGACCGATTCTCAAAATTGATACCAACCAAGACATTTATGGCTTGGGTGAAGTCCGGGATGGTGCCAGCATTACTTACGCATTGATGCTAAAAAGTCGTCTACTAAGTCAAAACCCCTGTCAAGTTGACAAAATTTTTCGACAAATTAAGCAGTTTGGCCATCATGCTCGGCAAGGTGGTGGGGTGAGCGCAGTTGAAATGGCCCTAATGGATCTAACGGGTAAGGCTTATGGCATACCATGTTACCAGTTAGCCGGTGGCAAATTCAGAAATCGAATTCGTTGTTATTCTGACACTCCGACCTTAAATGATCCTATCGAAATGGGGCAAAAGCTAATAGAAAGGGTGCAACGTGGCTTCACTTTTTTGAAAATGGATGTTGGAATTGGGCATTTGCGAAACATATCAGGAACTTTGTCTGCACCAACTGGTCACCTCGATAGCAGTAACCTTATGCACCCCTTTACTTCCATTCGAATTACTGATAAAGGAATTGATATTTTAGCGGACTACGTAGGAACTGTGCGCCAAATTATAGGTTACGAAGTACCTTTAGCTTTGGATCATTTTGGCCATATTGGAGTAGATGACTGCATTCGATTAGCCCAAGCATTGGATAAGTACAATCTAGCTTGGCTGGAAGATATGATTCCATGGCAGTTTACAGAACAATACGTTCGTTTGTCGAATGCTTGTACCACTCCAATTTGTACTGGAGAAGACATCTATTGCAAAGAAGAGTTCATCAAATTGTTTCAGGCACAAGCAATATCTGTCGCCCACCCTGACATTGCCAGTTCAGGTGGGATTTTAGAAACCAAAAAGATCGGAGATCTGGCCCAAGAATATGGTATTTCCATGGCCCTACACATGGCTGGCACCCCAATTTGCGCCATGGCCAGCGTACACTGTGCCGCAGCTACAGAGAATTTTTTAGTCTTAGAGAATCATTCCGTTGATACGCCTTGGTGGGATGAACTTGTTATTGGTTTACCTAACCCAATCATCGAGGACGGTTATATTACAGTACCAGAAACGCCTGGATTGGGTATTGAGCTGAACGAAACGGTGATCAAAGAACACCTGCACTCGAGCCGGACGGCTTACTTTCCACCAACTCCTGAATGGAATGAGGAGCGATCCCACGATCGACTGTGGAGTTAACACTAGATAATCATGTTATTTGAAGTATTTGGTGAATTGTAATCGCTAGTGGAAAATCATCGCTCCAAAGAATAGACCGGGGATAGACGAAACGCTCAGAACTAACCAAGGAGTATACTCGTTTCTTTCAGGTAATTCGACCTGCTGGTACAGACGCTGACAAATCTTGATAATGATAAAAACATATCCGAAGACCATTATTAATCCAACTAGATCCCGTGCCGGTTTAACCCAACTGTTTTGTTGGACGATCTCATCAATTGCAGGCAGCCCCGCAACCATAAGTTGATAAATTCTCACAGACGCTTCACCGCAAAGATTCCAGATAAAACCAGCTAAAAAGCCTAAGATTAATGCTTTTTTTGTCTGATCAAACGTCATTGAGACCTCTTGCCCCCTCCCCGGTCAGTGTAACAAAGTTAATCAGCCGAGTCAACATAATACGGCGAATTCGTGATCTTGACAATACTTCTAACGCATGTGATAATTTAGTTCTCGTTCAATAGATTATCTACAACATAACATACAGGAGAAGTTGAAAATGAGTACTCCAATACCCCGAATTGGGGACGATGCACCCGATTTTAAGGCCGTAACTACACACGGCGAGATTACCTTTAGCGAATGGCAGGGTAATGACTGGGTAGTCTTGTTTTCTCATCCGGCTGATTTCACGCCAGTCTGTACGACTGAACTGACTGAGTTCGCTCGACGTAACGATGAATTTTCTGCTCGAAACGTAAAGCTTATAGGGCTGAGTATTGACAGTATTCACTCACATTTGGCTTGGACACAAAACATAAACCAGAATCTAGATGTTAGAATTCCATATCCACTGATTGCTGATTTGGACATGTCAGTTGCCAATAAATATGGACTGATCCATCCTGGAGAAAGTTCAACAGCCACGGTCCGTGCCGTTTTTATAATTAATCCGGAACGAAAAATTCGAGCTCTAATCTATTATCCTTTGACCAATGGACGCAACATTGATGAAGTAGTTCGCCTGATCGATTCTTTACAAACATCGGAATCCAACGCCTGTGCAACACCTGTCAATTGGGAACAAGGCGATAAAGTAATTGTTCCACCACCAAAAACCGAGGACGAAGTAATAGATCGATTGAACAGCGATCACGAGAAAATTGATTTCTATTTGATGAAGAGAAATTTATAACAGATGGCTAAAATTAACTAACTGATTTATTCAAAAAGACGTTGGATAAACACAACTGACGAGGTGTTTATCCAATGTCTACTCGATATGATACATCTTACCCGATATATTGATTTTGAAGCCTCGCATTACTACTACCTTCCAGAACTCAGTGAAAAAGAGAATTACCAATTTTTTGGGAATAAAGTTAACCAACATGGACACAACTATAGTGTACATTTAACCATTGGAGGTAAAATTCAATCATCCAATGGTATGGTCATTAATATTAAGGATGTGGATGAGCTAATTCGCTCCTATATAAACCAATACTATGATCATAAACAGATAAATCAACAACATCCGGTTTTCTCGGCTGATCCAAGCCTTCAGCCAACCCCAGAAAACATTTCTATCGAATTGTGGCGTGCTACCAGTCAGGATTTAGCAACATTGGGCGTTCACATGCACTCGATCAGGTTGACTGAAGAAGAACGGACATATGTTCAATATTATGGAGTTGAACCTGTGATTCATTTAACTCGCACTTACGAATTTAGTGCTGCTCACCGCCTGCATAGCTCAGAACTCAGTGACTATGAAAATACAGAAATATTTGGAAAATGCAATAATCCAAACGGACATGGGCACAATTATGTACTCGACGTTACATTATCCGGCGAGGTAGATCAAAGAACAGGTCTGTTAGTACGAATAGTTGATTTGGATCAAGTAATTAACAAGAAGGTTTTTGGTCGTTTTGACCACAAGCACCTAAACCTAGACACAGTCGAATTTCAGACTCTAAATCCTACCTCAGAGAATTTTGTTCGAGTGATTTGGGAACTAATAGAAGCAGATATCCTTTCGCTTGCTCCTAGCCGTTCGGTCCGTTTACATCGACTCCGGCTTAAAGAAACACCCAAAAGTTTTTTTGACTACTATGGTGGCTAACTTATCCAATCATAGTAAACAAATAATCAATTCCCATTCGGCTCATCTGGCCGTTCCTATTAAGTTATCTGTCAACTCATGCATTAATAACACCAATAGAGTATTCCGAAGTGTCAATATAAAAAATTGAATACGGAATCACGAAACGTTAAATTTAAATAGTAATATAGAATCAGGAAAAATCAGGAAAAATCAGGAAATGGTATCCTACAATTTTGATGAAAAAACAGCATTAGTTGATAACTCGATCGAAGAACATTACCAAAATTTACTACAACAGATTGGCGAAGATCCTGAGCGACAGGGGTTGATAAAAACTCCTAAACGAGCGGCATTAGCCATGCAATATCTGACCCAAGGATATCAGCAAGACATTGGGAAAATTGTTAACGAAGCTATTTTCGATGAAGAGTATGACGATATGGTAATCGTTAAGGATATCGAATTTTACAGTTTATGCGAGCACCATATTTTGCCTTTTTTCGGCAAGTGCCATGTCGGTTATCTGCCACAGAATAAAATTATCGGTTTGAGTAAGATCCCACGTTTAGTGGATGTTTTCGCTAGACGTTTACAGGTTCAGGAGAGATTAACTTACCAGGTGGCCCAAATTTTAGACCAAGTCTTAGCTCCCAAAGGGGTAGCAGTCGTCATAGAAGCACAACACATGTGCATGATGGTGAGGGGAGTAGAAAAACAGAGCTCCAGTACGGTTACTAACGTCATGCTGGGCGAATTTCGAGAAGGCCATGCCACCCGTGCCGAATTTATGAATTGTTTGTAAATTTGGCACAGGTGTACTTAAAAGTATCTACGAAGCTTTTCCCTGATTAGCAACGGCTTCCATGGCTGCTCTGACAGCTTCTTCGTCCCCCAAATAAAATTTTTCTATTGGTTTCAGCTCTTGGTCTAAGCGATATACCAAGGGTAGGCCGGTCGGTATGTTAACTTGTAGAATTTCTTCATCGGATAGTCCTTCTAGGTCTTTAACTAGTGCTCGTAGACTATTTCCATGAGCAGCAATCAATACTCTTTTGCCTGATTTAATAGCAGGAGCAATTGTGTTTTCCCAATACGGTTGAAACCGTAGACAAGTATCGGCCAAGCACTCAGTTAGCGGTAAATCTGAATCGTCAAGGTTGGCATAGCGCGCATCCTGTCCCGGATAATGTGGATGGTCCACTGTTAATTCTGGAGGTGGGGTACTAAAACTTCGTCGCCAAATCAGAACTTGATCCTCTCCATGTTGCGCAGCTGTTTCGGCTTTATTCAATCCTTGCAAAGCGCCGTAGTGCCGTTCGTTCAATCTCCAAGATCTTTCAACTGGAATCCACATTAGATCCATTTCTTCCAGTGTTAGCCATAAAGTTTTAATGGCACGTTTGAGTAGTGACACATAAGCAACATCAAAAGTGTAACCATTATCTTTTAAAGCCTTGCCACCACTTTGTGCTTCTTGTACCCCTTTCTTTGACAGATCAACATCCGCCCAACCAGTGAATCTATTCTCCTTATTCCATTGGCTCTCACCATGTCGAAGCAGAACAAGCGTGTACATATTTCTTCCCTTTACTTTTTTAAGATTTTTATTTTTTTATTTGAGATTTGGTTCAATCGACCAATGTCGGTCTGAGCTAGACGTGACCGTTGCTTCTAGGTCAACTGAACGGATAATTTCCGTCATCTCTTCGACAGTTAAAGCGGCGAACAGCGAATCGCGAAAAAGCTTGCGTTGATGTTCTGTGTCATCCTTAGCGTATTTGGTAACTATCGTGTTGATAGCAGCCACAGACTCTAGTCTTTTTAAATCTCGAAAAAAGATTAGGCCAGATGGTTTTAGTACCCGCTTAACTTCTAGCATGACTTTAATTGGTTCTGGAATATGATGAATAACACTGTTGGAAAAAACTCCATCGAAATAGTCATCTGGGAAAGGAAGTTTCTTAGCGTCAGCCATTTGAAGGGTAACCCGTTGGCTAAGATTAGCCGATTGAACTTCCTTTTCTGCGATCTTCAACATTTCTTCGGACAAATCAACGGCCGTAATACTAACCTGGGGTTGTCTTTGTGCCAGCAGAATAGGAATTTGAGCCGGACCAGTACCGATATCAAGAAAATGTCCAGAGCAAGCACCTAATCGGATCAACTGATCGACAAAATCTGTATTGACTGACAAGAAATCCATATTCGCATAAGCTTCAGACTCCTCAATGCTATTCATTACTTCTGGTTCTAGAACACGATCTATTGTCATGGGTCTACATTCAAACTAGTTCTAGCTTTCTAGTCCTGTAGCCCATTTTATACAACCTTCTATGTGTTGATGGAACCAGTCTTGATGCCACAATTCATCAGGATGTCCGAGTGCCGTGTACATTACACGACCTTCTCCATATTCGTGGCACCAAGCAAGCGCATAATCGTGGTCTTCGCGGTTACCTTTAGATAAGTCGACGGATTCATTATCCAGCCGCATTAAAACATGTGTTTTTTCTCTATCCCAGGATTTGAAAGTATAAATTTCATCGAAAACAGTAAATTTTTCATCTAACATACGGGTTGCTGGGTGTTCTTGATCTTCCACAATTACACCTACTTCTTGAGTCCAAGGGTGGCCTGAAAAATAACCACCGATCATTTCACCATACTCTTTCCAATCATAAAAAGTATCAGTAGCATTGTGTATACCAAAGAATGGTTTACCACCTTTGACATAATTGAGTAGATCTTGTTTTTGGGTATCATCAAGAGGCAAATTACCTGTAGTAGCAAAAATTAACAGATCAATTTGGTCGAGTTGTTCTGCGTTAATTCCTTGGCAATGGTGAGTTGTTCTGACATGCCAATTATTTTTCACACCAATTTTTTTTAGTGCAACTTCTGCATCTGGCAGATAAGTGTGCTCAAAACCAGCTGAATGTCTTAACATCAAAATATTCATAAGATTAACCTTTGATTAAGTTTTATATTTCCAAGAGTGTTTAAAAAATTATTTGTGCTTAGTAATTTGACTAATTCCTGGCCACTCATACCAAGGATTGGTGTAGGCATCATTACCAATTGCATTCCGGTGATGAAGACGAAAAATGGCCGCATACCGGATGTATGATGAATGATTGGGGGCTGCCGTGTGTACAGTCTGATGGTGCGTCAGGATTATATCTCCCGGTAGGCCAGTAAGTTGGACTGGGGCTTCTGGTAATTCGACCTTTGGCATTCCAGCCGCTAATACCTCAGTACCATGTTTTCGGAAATAATCAGCGAAAAAATTATGAGACTTAGGCCACACAGTAAAATTACCACTATTGATGCTTGGTAGTGGGCTTAACAAAACTACGGCCAAGGCAGTAAAATTTCGTCGATAAGTACCTTTATCTGAACCGTTAAGACCACTGCCCAAACCATCTAAATGACCATTCGGTGGACTTATTTTGTCCGACGATCGACGAGGAAAGCGAAGAGCAATTTGCCCTGATTTTATTGGCCCCAAATTGTCTACTCCTAATAAATCATCCATGACCCCGATTAACTGAGATTGATTAATCAGGTTGGTAATTGACGGAGACTCGCGTATTTCCCTACAGTAAGATTGTGCTCGAAGTGTTGGTAACTCTTCTTTATTCATGCCTTCTTCGCCCAATGAATGATTAATTGATCGTAACGCAGAATCAACGACGGTCGAAGAAACAGCATTTGGCAAACAGAGGTATCCATTGTCATAAAAATCACGTTTTTGCTGGTTAGATAAAAGCATCATAATGCCTGTTGACCCAAGGGTAAATCAGATTCTTTTTCTCGGAAAATTATAACATAATAAAGACGCAGCCAATCTGGATTATAGGTTAACACTGTAGCTATTTGTACTTAATCCAACTCCAAGTCAAAGATAATTTATCGGAAGTTGGATCAATATCAAACAGGTTTCCGCCTTTGTAAATAGTTATTACTTCTTCAGCTGTTAAACCACGGTTGTATAGCATGACTTCGTCGATTGATCCCTTAAAATCTTGCCCCGAATTGAGACGACCACCGATAGAGATAGGTTCTTGGTTTTGTTGTAACTTACCCTTACCTTCAGTTCTAGCTACTTCTTTTCCGTCTTTGTATAAGACAATTGCTTCACCATCGTAGGTAAAGCATAAGTGGGACCATTCTTTGAAACTTGGTAATTTGGGCGCAGTATCAATTCGGCCGGACGCGTTAACTGTGGCAAAAATCGATTGGGCATTATCATATTGTAATGAATACGGATATTCGCCGGTTTTCTGTTTACATACAAACTTTGCCCAGTCAGCTTGTGGACCATCGGGTTTAGCCCACAAGGCAACTGAAACCCCTTGCTCTAGGTGAAAATCTTTGTGATCATTGACTTTGATATCTGTGTTCGCAAAATAGAAACCTGTTTTTTCTTTCCCTTTTACCCATTCGGACTTTCCTTCTACTACTTCTCCATGGTGTTCTTTGTCTGATTTGTCCTGGACCTTATCCCCTTTTCCTTCATCAAATTTCCAATAACCGATCAATCCATCCTTGAGTTCAGCCGAACTAATAGAGACAAACAAACACACAATCACAATCGACTCAAACACCGATTTTATCATCACTAACTCCCATTTTTTATTAAAGAACTGAATTGATTTTTAGTTGCTAACTGTGGCTGTATCGTCAGTGGCAATAAATTATATCGATCTCTTTAAGCCACTCAAATAATGGACTACAGAGTCAAAATATCACTTTTCCTCATGACTGTCAATTACCGACCAAATACTCAAATTTACCTAGTAATAACCAGATGAAAATGGATATTCAGCTGGAGATAGAAAACGAAATCATTCTAAAATCAAAAATTCAGACTATCAAGGCCGAGTTATAAAATTTTGTTCTATGCCCCCAAACGGAACTAATCAAGGGTGGGAAGTTTTTATTTTATCAAATTCGGTTAATGTTGATTTTACTCTAACAGTCGATTTCATATATACGATTTCAAAAACAAACAAGATTTTCAAACTTTACATCTCTCTGCTAGCCCTTCATTCTAATTCAATTCGTTAGGGTTTGTGAAGACTTGTAAAGCTTATGAATTGGAGTTGACTTATCGATCTATTTTATTAGAAGTCAAAATTTACTTTATAACCTATTAGCTATACGGACTGAAAAATAAACTGGACATGTTTTATGTACCGATACACAATATGGTTGGTTTCTGTTTCTAATAGAAAATTAACTTTAAAATATAATAAAATCCGATAAAACAATTGGATCCGTCGATACTATCAAAATTTTTTACCAGTCAACCCCTAGCCCTCCCTTTGTCTATGAATAAAATTTATTTCCTGATATTTGCTAATCTATTGATTCTATGCGTCTGCAAGGTGAACGCATTACCAGAATTTGCTGCTCAGGAAGACACCAACTGCCTTACCTGCCACTTTGATCCCGATGGTGGCGGAGAAAGAAACAAAATCGGAAAAATTTATGAAGATAACGGCTTCACCTTTCCAGAGGACTTCTCTATAGAACATAAAATAGAAGAAGAGTCAGTAGACACTAAAATACAATTCAGTGGTAATGTGAGAAATGCCTACATTAAAACAACTGAAGTTAAATCTGAAAACCCACAACAGCCAGGCTGTGTTTCCTGCCACTCAGGCTTTGATAGTTTCATTTTAATGAAGTCAGAATTACGTGCCCACGCCGTAATCTCTGAACGGGCAAGTGTTACTATTGCTAACAACTTAGGAGAAACCTTGGATGCCTATGGCCAGCTTAAACTTTATAAAGATCAACTACATGTAAAGTTTGGAAAATTCGAACTCCCTTTTGCTATTCCACATAAGGATCACAATCATTTACTAAGATCAGGTAATAACATTGGATCTAATAAACGTGATATCGGTATTGCAATGACCGGTCATGTTGAAGACTTTTTCTTCAACGCTGCCGTTTTTAACGGTAATCGGCAAGAGTTCGAAACCAACCAGCACAAAGGTTTTATGGCTACCATAGGTGGTCGGTTTTCTAATTTCCGGTTCGGAATTTCTCACTTGATTGATAAACCGGAACAAGTAGTGGAAACCTTAACTGCACCTTTCATAACAGCCAATTTCGGTAGATTGTCAATCGAGGGCGAGTATGACGTCCGAGCTCGTCGCAGATTACGTACTATTGATAGTAAAGGCCTTTCTGTGGAATTTAAGTACAGATGGAGCCCAAACTTTCACTTAGCCAGCCGGTACGAATCACTTAACGTTAATTCGGATTATACTAACAATTCAAGCGAAAAGCGGCTCATCATTACTTCTCGCTACAAGGCTACCTCTAAAGCCCAGTTTGAAGCTTTTTACTGGTACCATTTTGATAAGCCAGACCAGGTCATTTTCATGTCAAGCTTTCAGTTTGACGGGAAGGGTGGCTAATAATGACCAATTCTGTTAAATTATGGCTAGTAACAGTTACAAAAATGTTTTTCTTACAAAACTTTTGGATTCAATCTTTTTATCTATGATATAATAACTGACGTTGTAGTTAACTCAGTTTGTTTATAGTTTCTAAGGAATAGATTTATGGCACATACACTTCCAGCACTTCCGTACGATTACGCAGACCTTGACGATTTCGTTGGGGCTCAGACAATGGAAATCCATCATAGTAAACACCACAATGGGTACGTAACTAATCTAAACGCTGCCTTAGAGGGCCTAAGTGATCTTGCCGATTTATCAATTGAAGATTTACTCGGACAGATTGATAGTGTACCAGATGAAAAAAAACAGGCCGTTATTAACAACGGTGGTGGACACGCCAACCATTCTTTATTCTGGGAAATTCTCGCCCCAGGTGGCAGCGGTGAACCTTCAGCCGAACTAGTATCGGATTTAGTTGCTACTTTCGGTTCGCTAGATTCAGCCAGAGATCAGTTCGGGACTGCAGCTGGTACTAGGTTTGGTTCTGGTTGGGCTTGGCTTGTTGTGAATAGTAGCGGTAATTTGGAAATTTACTCTACCGCTAACCAAGATAGTCCACTGATGAAAGGTGATACCCCTATCATTGGTCTGGATGTTTGGGAACATGCTTATTACTTAAAGTATCAGAACCTTCGTCCAAGTTATGTCAGTGACTTTATCAGTTTCATAAATTGGAATAAGGTCAACGAACTGTACGCTAGCGCGAAAAGCTAATTTACTTAGCTTCAAGATCGAAATAAATTAGTTTGACAGCCTTATTTGCACTGGGTATACTTTAGCCCGTGTCAAAAAGTGATGAATGAGAAGAGTAGGCCGAATTGGCTTGCAAGAGAGGGGAACTAGCCAGCTGAGAAGTTCCCTCAAGTTCAACGGCTGAACGTCGCTCAGGAGCTGTTGTCCCCAACCGGGCGCCCGTGTGTAAGGACGATCGGATGATGCCCGTGATAGCATCGAACGAGCGCTTCGCCCGTCTAGGCGAAGAAGTGGAGTGGTACCGCGGGGAAAAGAGTTTTAAGCCTTTCTCGTCTCCAAAACTAGATGTCTTCTGGTTGAGAGAGAGAAAGGCTTTTTTGTTGCCTTGATTTAGCTCGCCTGTTTTTATTGTGTTAAAACATACCAATAGATAAATACTTTCCGGAGCCAAAAACTAATGGAAAACCTACCAAGTTCGCAAATGAAAGGTGCAAAGATTCTGATCGAGAGCCTTAAGAAGGCAGAAGTTGAATATATTTTTGGCGTACAGGGTGGAGCTGCTATGCCGATTTTTGATGAGTTATATGCTGTCGAGGGGCTCAAACTCATCACAATGCGGCATGAGCAAGGAACTGCTCACGCTGCTGATGGCTATGCCCGAGCAACAGGTAAAGTTGGTGTTGTACTGGCAACTTCCGGCCCTGGAGCAACCAACTTGGTAACAGGTATTGCTAATGCCCATATGGATTCAATTCCCATGGTGGCTATCACTGGACAGGTTCCAACGCATCTAATGGGCAATGATGCATTTCAAGAGTGTGATGTCCTCGGAGTTACTCGACCAATCTGCAAGCACAGCTACCTGATAAAAGATAGTAGCGAAGTAGCAGATGTGGTGGCCGAGGCTTTTCACATTGCCAGTACTGGTCGTCCTGGACCCGTGGTGATTGATTTTGCGAAAGACGCTCAAATTCAAGAGTCAGAGTTTCATTATCCTGAATCAGTTCATCTTCGTAGCTACAACCCAACCCTAAATGGACATCCTGGCCAGATCAAGAAGGCGATGGACCTAATTAAACAGGCTAAGCGACCGATGATTTATGCGGGAGGTGGTGTTACGCTGTCTAATGCGCATCAGGAATTACGTCAATTCGCTTATAAAACCGGTATTCCAATCACTGTTACACTTATGGGACTAGGAGCTTTTCCAGAAACTCATCCTCTCGCGATGCAAATGCCTGGAATGCATGGTTCTTGCTGTGCGAATTATGCTTTTACGGATGCTGACTTGATTATTGCTGTTGGTGCTAGGTTTGATGATCGAGTTACCGGAAATTTGGATAGATTTGCTCAAAAATCCAAGAAAATTCATATTGATATTGATCCTTCTTGTATCGGTAAAAATGTAGCAGTTGATGTGCCAATCGTCGGAGATGCTAAGCGTATTTTAAGCGATATGAATGAAATGGCACAACCTGCACAAATTGAACCTTGGATGAAACAAATTCAAGAATGGCAAGACAAATACCCGTTTGAGTACCGACAAAACGGAGATAACATCATGCCACAGTATGTAATTGAACAGACTTATGACCTGTTTCCTGACGCAATTATCACTGCGGATGTAGGCCAACATCAGATGTGGGCAGCCCAATATTTTAAGTATACTGAACACAGACAATGGATAAATTCTGGTGGATTAGGTACAATGGGCTTTAGTCTACCTGCTACCATCGGCGCACAGTTAGGGAGGCCCGACAAGACTTTGGTCAATATCAATGGAGACGGTTCCTATATCATGAATATTCAAGAATTAGTGCCAGCCGTTACTATGAAGTTGCCTCTTAAAATTTTCATCATTAACAATATGTATTTAGGTATGGTTCGACAATGGCAAGAGCTGTTTTTTAACCAAAGATATTCCGCTGTGGATTACCACGACAATCCGGATTTTGCCAAACTCGCTGACGCTTTCGGTGCTACAGGCATTAGAGTCGATCGGCCGGAAGATGTCCGACCTGCCATGGAGAGAGCTAAAGAAATTGACGATGGGCCAGTGGTAATAGACTTTATTGTGGATGAAGAAGAAAACGTCTATCCTATGGTGCCTTCTGGTGCCGGGTTAGATCAACTAATCCGGGGTTTAGCCTAATGTCAAAGCCAGTAACAGAAACCCACATTTTTTCTGTTTTGGTCGAAAACCGGTTTGGTGTTTTAGCTCGGGTCGCAGGTTTATTTAGCGGTCGCAACTTCAATATTGATAGTCTGTCAGTTGCTGAAACCGATGACCCCAAAGTATCTAGTATGACTATTGTCACAAATGGTGATACACAGATTATTGAACAGATAGAAAAACAACTTAACCGGTTGATTGATGTAATTAAGGTACGCGACCTAACAACTGAGAAGCACGTGGAGCGGGAATTGGCGTTGGTAAAAGTGGGATGTGACACTCAAGAACGGGCTGAAATTCTGCAGATAGTTGATATTTTTCGAGCTAAGACCGTGGATGTGACGACCAGTGACGTGACTATTGAAGTTACTGGTGACTCAGATAAAGTGTGTGCCTTCTTGGATATGTTACGTCCTTACGGTATTAAACAGATTGTCAAAACCGGTAAGATCGCTATGTTACGTAGTCCAATGGGTTGAGTAAATGGATGGAACAATAGTCGATGATTGTGAAGGGAAGATAGCCAACAATATACGAGGGAGATAATATGGCAACTATTTATTATGATAGTGATGCAGATTTTGATTTGCTTAAGGAACGGGTCGTTTCGGTAATTGGTTACGGAAGTCA
This sequence comes from Candidatus Poribacteria bacterium, assembly GCA_002729015.1. The sequence continues at coordinate 11,383 of PBVO01000035.1, read as the reverse complement.
AGGCCATGCTCAAGCGCTGAATTTAAAAGAGAGCGGCGCGAATGTTATTGTCGGATTACGACCGTCTAGCAAATCAGTAGATGAAGCGGAAGCTAATGGTTTGACCGTCAAGTCAGTCGAAGAAGCTGCAGCTGAAGGGGATATCGTTCAGGTTCTAATTCCAGACGAATTACAAGGTTCAGTTTATAAAAACCAGATTGAACCCAATTTATCAGAAGGCAATATGCTTTTGTTTTCGCACGGATTCAGTATCCACTTTGGACAAATTGTACCTTCAGAAGGAGTAGATGTAGCAATGATTGCTCCTAAAGCTCCGGGTCATTTGGTAAGACGCGTTTTCACAGAGGGGGCAGGAACACCCTGTCTACTAGCGCTGCATCAAGACGCAACCGGTCTAGCTAGAGATGTTGCCTTAGCTTATGCTAAAGGGATTGGTGGAACTAGAGCTGGTGTAATAGAAACTACGTTTCAAGAAGAAACCGAGACTGACTTATTCGGCGAACAAGCAGTGTTGTGTGGTGGGACTACAGCATTGATAAAAGCGGCTTTTGAAACTTTAGTCGAGGCTGGCTATCAGCCAGAGATGGCTTATTTTGAATGTCTACACGAACTAAAATTGATTGTCGATTTAATCTACGAAGGTGGATTAACTTGGATGAGACACTCAATCAGCAATACGGCTGAATATGGAGATTTAACTCGCGGTCCTCGTATCGTTGATGAAGGTGTAAAAGAACGGATGAAAGAATTATTGGCTGAAGTTCAGAGCGGAAAATTTGCCCGCGAGTGGGTCCTAGAAAACCAAGCCAACCAACCAACGTTACAAGCTTTACGCCGACAGGAGAGAACTCATCAGGTTGAATCAGTCGGAAAAGAATTACGCAGCATGATGAGCTGGATAAAAGATAACCAATAGTATATTTCGTTTAAATTCCAAACAGACCCAAAACGGCTGAAGCTAAGTAGTTTACCCACTTGGCTTCAGCCGTTTTTTACTTCATATATACGTGTAACTGATGCGAAGACTGATTCCGTATTTTCCTGCTTTAGTGATGGATTTCTGTTTGGGTACGATCATGACTAATACTGCTTTTTTTTCTACCTCTTTATCTTTAAGTGCATCTTTTATTGGTACACTGGGAGCAATTTCTACTNTACTATTTTCTATATTTGCTATTCCGTTTGGCCGATTATCTGACCGAGTAGGTAGGCCNATTTTACTAGGAGNTGGTTGNTTGTTAGTTATGGCTGTTAGTTTNGCNCTTCCCCANTGCAGAANTTCTTTTCATCTATTAACNATCTACCCATGGCTAGGTGTTAGCCAAGCCTTATTTTGGCCAACCTACGAAGCCTGGCTTGCNGAACGCCAAGGNGAAGAAACATTAATTCAACGTTTNTGTTTNTTCAACNTGTTTTGGTGTTCCGGCATNACTCTTGGCCCCCTACTATCCAGCTATGTTCAAAAAACACCGAGCCCTAATTTCCCTTTTTATNTAGTTNGTGGATTNTCCNTTTTGAATTGGTGGATGATCAGTTATCGTCCAAAATTTAGCCAGCAAAATTTAATCGAGACTGACCAACAAATAACTAATTCTNTTCCTCAAAGACCAATATATATAAATCGTTCATTCTTATATATGAGTCGAATTGCCAACTTTGGTTCTTGGTTTACACTTAGAATCTTACAGTTAATAACTCCAAAGCTAGCAACTGAACAAATGAATATTCAGCCCAGTCAATATGCAAAATTAATTGCAGCGNTAGGGATCATGCAACTTCTGACCTATATCTGGTATGGATCAAAAAAATCGATTGTTTTTCACTACCGGTTACTACCTTTGTGGGGTCCACAAATTGCTGTGGTCATAGGCATGTTCATTATGGGAAAATCATATCAATTTTCTATTTGGTTTATTGTTTTTGGGTTGCTTGGGGTTTCAGTAGCTACGACCTATTTTAGTAGCATGTATTATGGTCTAGTTGACGGTCCACAGATAAAGGATAAAGACGGTAAGGGTGAACAAACCGGTTGGCACGAGGCTATTCTAGGTAGTGGTGCCCTGTTAGGACCTTTATCTGGCGGGTGGATGGCCGATCAGACACAAGACCCGCATAGTCCCTACCTGCTATGTAGTGGACTAATATTTGGGTTACTAATACTACAATTGTGGATTTGGCTAACGATGCGAGATAGTGATAAAACCAACCAATCCACTTAGTAGGATTTGGAACCCTGCCTGATAAAATCCTTCCCAGAATGGTTGACAAAGAAAAATAAGTCCACTAGCGATCCCACCTAGAGCCAATCGTTCAACCAATATTTTTCNCGATGATGACAAAGAAAACAGAAAAAATCCGGTCAATATCAGGGGTAAGGCGAACGGACGCAGTTGGTTACTTCTCGCTAACGGTTCAGACTGGTAGATTAAAAGTGGTAATGGCAGTAAGAATATCAATCCAGTCGCCGAAAGAATAGCTCCAAATGCAGCAGTGGTCTGACGAAAAGGAGTTGAAATGCCCAATGCAAGAGCAGAAACGGCAAGTAAATGTATCGAGTAAGTACGTTGAGTCGGTAGGAATAAACAGACTAGGCCAACGGATATCCCAACTGTTGATATACCAAAGATAAATTTAGAAAAAAGTNGAGATTCAATACAAGAAGTCAACATTANTACTGATACTATGAGACAAGGAAAAGCAAAACCACGTAACAAAATAATTGGGGATTGGAACAGTGGTTGGAACANAAAAACCCATCCAACAACGAACAGAANAAGACCACAAAACGAAAGACGAGAGAATTTCAATGTACGATCCTAATAACAAAGTGGATTATTGCTCAACTATCTTTCAGCTTGAACTTTACTTCTTAATTCTTACCTAGACCACTCTGTGTGAGACTTATAATCTTGCATCACAGGAACCTAATAAAANGTCATAACACTCGAATTTAAAATAGTAAGAGCAAATCTAAAACCCAGGTTCGGATGCTACAGTACAGCATCAAACCTGTCAAGTTTATTCGGTACTGTACTGGCTGCTATTTGATTTTTAATCTAAATTTGAGTCGATTTAGCCATTTTTCTACNACCTACTAATCGGGTGAGNTCGCTTCAATTTTTGAAAATTATCTCATTGTATCAATGATGCAATTTTGGCCANTTTCTCTCTGTTCTAATTGATGGTTNTAGAAATGGTCTGTCGTGGAAGATCTTCAGAAGGCTTACCTAAAAAGACATTGTACACAAGCTAAGTTAATTTTGAAGTGGGAAATACAACTTGTTTTGAGACCTTTTCCAAACTCTGATTTTTGATAATCTAAATCTAGTTTGGAATAATTGGTAGCATCAAGTGTGAAGGGAATTGATTGGAATGGAAGATAGTTTGTTTTGCTGTAACGGTTTTAGTAGCTTCCGGTATGAATTCTCCAGTATTTGGATTTCGGTCATAACGGGGAAAGTTACTACTAGAAATTTCTAATCTTATNTTATGTCCTTTCATAAATACATTACTCGTCGGCCATAAATCAATTTCGATTTTGGTTGGCACTTTTTCAGTATTCTTGCTCGGCTGATAATTACGTCGAAGTATTCCATCGCAGAGATTGTACGCGTTTCCATTAGGATACACGTCAACTAGCTTAGCAGTAAAATCGGTACANACGACGTTGGTATGGACATAAATGATTAANCGAACCGGCCCTGTGACTTCAACCGGTTCAGATAGGGGCTGCGTAGAATAAATTAGTACATCATCTCTTAATTCAATAGAATTTTGAAGGTNAATTCCTGACCTTGGCCCCAGCATGGCTCCACCAGCAGAAGGTACAGGATTTAGCGGATCGTATAGGAATGAATCTGAAGGTTCTTCAGATTGAGGAATTTTTTCATCTAACCATCCACCACCTGAAACAGAGTTAGCCTTACCATTACTATGTAGATAGAAAGGTGTATACTGTGTACGTTCTAAAGGCCATTCTTTTTCATTACGCCATTGGTTATGACCAAGAACAAATATTTTAACCTTCGGCAAATCGAATTTGTCTTTTCCAATTCCAAGGTTATAGTCAAACCAAGGGATACTCGGAGCTAAGCTAGCTGGCCTGTAAGGCAATGATTGTTGGCTACCGGGTAATGTTACTTCATTTGCGTGTCCCCAAGGTCCAATAATAAGACGTGTTTCTGTGGCCACATTGTCATTGGCATTATGGATCACCTGATTAAAATCTTCAATTTGTGTAGGAAGAAACGGATCAAACCATCCTGCCATCAAGAGTATGGGAACTTGAAGTGTATGTGTTCGGTTCACACCATCGATTTTCTGCCAGTATTTGTTATCATTTTGGTTTAGTACCCAATCGTTGAAAAAAGGTGTGTCTCCGATTGCTCGGTCATCAGCTTCGATCAATGGAAAATCTTGAACCGCTTGGTCCAAATTGGTCATTTTGACTTCTCGNTCTTGACTTCCTCGACTCCTGATAGCCCAAAACAAACCACTCTCTAGCGAGAATGCACCACCATCATGAAACATCCTTCTAAAACTAGTGCTTGCTATTTGAACAAATAAGGCTTTTAGACCGAGGTCAGGTCGATCTGAGANACACCATTGAGAATGACCGAATGAAGATGCTCCCCACATGAATACATTTCCATCNAACCAAGGTTGTTTTTTGATCCATTCTAGCGTCTCAATTCCATCTTGACGTTCGTATAAAAGAGGATAAAACTTCCCACCTGATCCGTACCGACCTCTAGTTCCTTGAATAATTGCTGTGTATCCACGACGGGCCCAGTAACGACCAATAACATCAGCGCGAACTCGATTACCCAATTTATTAGTCAGCGGAATTCTGACTAGGATTGTTGGTGTTTTCCCGTTTTTCTTNGGGAAATGGATATCTGANANTAGCCTTACNCCATCGCTGGTTGTAAACCCAACAAGCCGTTTNGTTNTGACGNTATAAGATGAAACTCTAACACCTTCGTTAGGNAAGAGTGATCGGGTTGCAAGGTCGTAGACAGACACACAGCCTGACAAAAGTTGAAAAGTAACCATCAATATGACTATAGTTAAGTCTTGTACTATAGGTGTTGACTGAGTATTTGAACGGTTTCTTATAGATAAAAACATTTATTTAGTGCCTGNGTGCCGACTCAAGAATAGTACGAAAGTAATCCTAATTGGAAAGTATGCGAGTATTTATCCTTCTAGCTCTCTGACAATGATCTTGAACCAGAAAATGGATGTTTAAGTAAGGCGGTTAACTGGTCTTTTCCCTCTTTATCAAATACATCTAGGCCGAAACTAACTTTTCTGGGATCATCATAGATCAAGGTGCCGAATATTCTATCCCAAAATGAAAAAACATTACCAAAATTTGAATCAGTCCAAGGTTGAGTCGCATGGTGATGAAATTTATGTATATTGGGTGTAANGAAAACCCAGCTCAATGGACGGTCTAACCAACTTGGCATCAGAATATTGGCATGAGTGAAATAAGTAAAAAAGATTGTACATAAACGGTAAAAAACGTAGTAGGTCATGGGTATCCCGCCCAAAACAATCGCTACTAAAGCAAAGACTTCTCGAACTAAAAAATCTCCAGGATGATGTCTGGTTCCAGTACTAACATCNACTTCAGAATCAGAGTGATGAATGGTATGAAAATTCCATAAAAAAGGAATTTGATGTATCAAGTAATGGGCCAAATANTGGGAAAAGAAATCTAGCAACAGAGTTCCAATTAATAACTCAACCCAAATTGGTANTGTAAAGAAATGCAGAAGCCCTATCTCATTTTTACCGATCCACTGAAAAATACCGACCATGATAATCCCAAATAAGATGTTAATGACTGAATTGAACAATAGGAAGACCAAGTTCAGACCTGCATGATTCCATTTCTTATAGTTGAAGATGCTCACAGGTCTGANCCTCTCGAGTTGTGAAAAGATCATAAAACAGAGGACGATAAGAGTAACTTTGTGCCAAAGCGGCACCTGTTCACAATAATTCAAAAGTGCTTCCATGATAAGTTGTCCCCACTTTCAGCTGGAATAAAGGTTGCATAATCGAAAAGAAGTCAAATACTACATTTTTCTATCAACCATAAATAACTTGAGAAGAAAGATTGATTGTTTGCGCTAGTTCATATAACTAATAGACCTTAAGCTCAATAATCTACGCTCGAANCATCTAATTCAGAAAGATCCTCTCGANAATAGACCTACGATTTTTTCTTAAACTAGTTGGNATTTGCCGACTTACACTTTTGTTACGATGTAGGAAGATAATCTAATCCGAATCCTGAATCGTCAGTGATGGAATCAATCGAAAGTTTTGCACCCTTTCCTATCATCAGTGATGGCTCTACAATGTCGTGCTTTAACAAGTATGTACCAAATCCTCCTTCCTGAGCGAGAAGAATATCCCGAAACGTGCTAGCTACAGTTAATGCTGCTCGTGTCAGAATACTAGTTTCACCGACTTGAGCGCCAACAATTATAGGAATACCCATTTTTTTGGCCGTTTGGGCGATATCCAGCGAACGTAATATTCCACCCATCTTTGAAATTCTTACATTTACGATCCATTTATCAGTATTGGTCTGGAGGTGATTAAATTGCTCTTTAACAATGAAACTCTCATCTAATAAAATTTTGGTGTCAAGGACTGTAGCAATTTGTCTAAATAAATCATACTGTTTGGCATCAATGGGTTCTTCTACTGCCCAAAAATCTTTTTCCAATTTTTTCAGATAATCTATCGCCTCTTCCACGTCTGTCCAGAGATTATTAGCGTCGATTCGAATCCTGACGTTCTTAACTAAGTTTGTTATCAATTCTAAATTTTGCTTGTCTTGNTCTAATTTTCCCGAAACTTTAATTTTGAAATCACTAAATCCNAGGTAAATGTATTGTTGAAGTTGTTTTTCGAATACATCTAAGTTATTCACACCCAAAACCGCGGTGTAGCGAAATTCACCCGATAGTCTTGGAAGAGACAGAAGATCTTCAACAGATTTTCCTTCTTCTTTGGCTAATACATCCAATAAAGCTAATTCAATAGCACACCAAGCTGATAAATTATTGTCTATACTCTTTTTGTGTTGAGTCATCCATTCACTTAGATCAGAGAGGCTTCTTATCTGTTGAATGGATAATTTATGCTTTTCAAAGAAAGATATGACACTGCCAACAGTTTCTCCGGTTACATAGCTTCGGGGACACCCTTCTCCCAACCCGTAGGAACCTTCAGCTGATCGAACTTTCACTAAAACACTTTCAGTTATATTACGTTCAGCTGAAGAATGNTTNAANTTGACATTGAAAGGAATCTCTAATCTTTTTATCTNTATNTGGTCAATTTTCATTTTCGATCTCACAGCGATTGTTGATCAAAATCAAAGGNACAATCTTTTTCGTACTGAAGGTGTACAATCTTGAATTGGGCTTCTCTTTGTCCATTTTCTATACAATCTCTTTTATAAGCCTCGCTTGTTCCTTCTGCTAAAAAAGTAACTTTTACTGGTTGTAAGCGCTGGCTTTCTCTCTTACTTTTATATTCGATGTTTAATTTACAGAGACTTTCTTCCACCTCTTTAACAATCTCTGACTGATAATCATCATTTGGCAATTCTGCAAGATCAAGTTCAAGATAGAGATGGTATTGGAGGTTATCAGGCATAGCAAACATGATGAAGAATTGAATATCTACACCTAGCTTTTGCTTCACTTCTGCGATTGCTTCAATCAGATGATTTTCGTAGAGTTTTTCTCCGGTAATATTGGTGACACCTTTACCTTTTTGTACAAATCGAATTGTTGGTGTATTGTTAAATCGGCCATTAACCTCGATTATATCGTTGATAAAGTAACGGTAAAGNCCATTTTGGGTAGTAGCAAAAATGTAATACTGTTTTCCTTCTTCAATTTGATCTACTGTCAAAAAATTATGCTGTTCACTTTCCCACTCTTGTTGTTCTACAAATTCGAAAAAATTTTCATCTATGGTAGGAATTCCTTGGTTGTTTAGGACGTCTAGCGTTATGTTTCCTCTAAATTCGCTGGATAAGTATCCTAACTCAACAATACGGGTNGAAGAACTAAGCTGGTTTTGGATTGATGGAATTAAGACTCGACAACTACCATTTGTCCAAGTGGCAATTGCCTTCAGGTTTGGCCATACATCAGCGAAGGTTAAACTACCTTTCTCTGATTCTATTCTTTCCAATTGCCTGGCTCTGTCTGGGTTACTTTTGAAACGGGCCAAAATTTGTTCGATGTCATCGCTGGTTTGTCTTTCTGCCTGTATTTCCTTCGAACTTGACACCAATTTTTCCAGGGTACCATTTTTAATATCCCTAATTAGCTGGTCGCCTTCAGTTTTAATCAGCTTTATAATTTTTAGTATAGAAGTNGGGTTTGCTGTACCTATTAGGGTAATATTTTCGTCTGCTAAGGCAAATGCAGAAATTAGGTAATATTTGAGTTCATAATCCTCAATTTCAAAGACTTCCGCTGGAACAACATACTTCGACCGTACAATAGAAGGCATACTTTTGTAAATCAAACCAGACATGGATCCGAACGGAGTACCAGTTTCCAAATTACCTTCTACTGCAGGACTAACAATTCCCATTATTTTGCCATCATAAACACCCGGTATCGAGGTGTAAAGAGCATACGAAAATATTTTCTGACTCCTCTTATAGTCTGAAATAGTGTCTTCTAGGATTGGTACATACTTAGGGGTATCTGTAGTCCCACTGGTTTGAGCATACATTACTGGTTGCTCACGGTTGAGGTAAGCTTCTCCTTCGTCCTCTTGTTTGTCGATATATGGCCTTAATTCCTCATATGACTGAATGCCAACAGCTTGCCTAAATTCTTGATAAGAGGATATTTTTTCGAAATTATGTTCTTGACCAAAACGAGTATTCTTGTTTGCAGCCAAGATTTTATCTAAGAGACGGTTTTGGGTTTCCAGTGGTTTTTGAGTCTGTAATATGACCGGATTCCATAGGCGAGACTTCATAATCAACATTCTAAAAAACATTAGTAAATTCAGTAACGAATTCAGCATTTTCTTATCCTTGTTGTTTATCTAGGCCTTTGATAAAAGGTGTTCGAATTTGGCTAGCGAAATCTAAAGGGTATTGGCGATTTTTTAGTCCCAACCCGTCAACTGATTTTTCTTTTGGTAAGAACCAAGTCCCGAATAGCAGATCCCAGACAATCAAATTATTGCCGTAATTCCTGTTGGATTCCCTAATCAGAATTGAATGGTGCCATCTATGTAGTTCTGGACCACTAATCAAATAGTTGAGGAAGCCAAGTCTTAGATTGATGTTGCAATGTTGGAAGAATCCATTAATAGCATAGAAGACAAAATAGATACTTAAGACTTCTTCTGAAACACCAACAATGATAAAAGGGAAAGCGTCCAAGAGGAATTGTAAGGCCTTATCTAGTGGATGGAAGCGCCCCACATTCACCCAGTAAAGTTTGTGTGGAGAGTGGTGTACAGCATGTAAACGCCACAAAGGCTCCCACTCATGAGCTGCTCTATGTAACCAGTATCGAAGCAAATCAGCTAGAAAAAGCATCAAGATAGCTTGAATNAAAGATGGAAATTGGTGTGGCCAAAACCCCTTTAAGANAATCTCCTTGGTTTGAAGGTAAGATAGCAATGTACTAGCGAACAGAAAAGAAAGAAGTTTAGGTAAGACGATCTGAATAAAAACCATAAAGGTAAGATCATTTCCAATATCTGAAATTTCTGGAGTCCATTCATCTCTGTAGGGAAAATAAGATTCTAAAAATGTGATAATCGCTGCGCCGAATACAACTGGTATGTAGGCTACAATCTTCGAGGAATAGGGTGTGTTTTTTAGGAGCAATTGATACAAAACTAGGGCAAGTATGATTACTACTGGATAGGCCGTCCATGCAACGATACTTCTCATCCGATCATTGAGTATTGGCATTATTACTTCCCTGAAGTGCGTTTCTATAATTTTCTTGTTTACCATGTTGGTAATGAAATACACCGACTGTAACTAAAAAAGAAGCTAATACAGTATGAAAAAATGTTGGAATTCTAGCCCCAAACCAGCTATGTTCTGGGGCGATGGTCAATCCAACAATCAACCGAAATAGCATTACCATCAAATAAATTGCTCCCAAGAATAAACAAATTTTCCCTGTTCTATTTCTAGGAATTACACGACCAAGAGAAATCTTTAGGATGACTATTAAGCAGACTAAAATTATCAGAAATTGGGCAACGACTAGCAACCAATAAGGGACTGCTCCACTTTGCCAGTCTTCAAATGGCGGGAGAAAGCCAACAGGATAAAACTTTTGCAGGAGTTGTGAAAAGACACGAAAACAGAAAATTGACAGCAAAGCTATCAATACTACTGAATATCGGGGATATTTGATGATCTGTTTTCCTTCCACAATTATTCTCATCTAGAACAGAATTGAACAGGATGAAGTTACAGCTGGATCCCAATCTAGTTTCAACAATTCATTAGCATCTAAGATGCCAAAAGTCGCAAGTGAGATTAGAGGCTAACGAAAGTAGATATATTCGAACCATGACACAGGAGGTGCAACACATTTGTTGCACTGCTACGCTAATGTCACACTAACAATTTTCTTATATGACAGTTAGCAAAATCAGAATATACTAGTTACCGTCGAATAGCAATTTATTTATTACATTTCTATAGATCAGTTGTATTTTTTTACGGTAGGACACCTGCAAAAGGTAATAACTAATTTTAGGCCAACTCCAGACTATTTATTGTATGCAAATGAGATTACTAAGCATTCAACCCGTCTAGTACTGGATTCAACTATCCAGGAATTTTTGACAGTCTTCAGATAACAACCAGTTCCTTACACCTTCTAAAGTAGCCTGCTCCCAACCGCCTCTGATCCAAACTAATTCACGGTGTACAACCTGAAACTCTTGCCAAGTAAACCGTTTAGTTTTTGTCGTTTTGGTTTTTGTGTTCAAATAATCATCTATTAGATCGCCGTGGCGGCCAATATAACCATTACCAAGTATTACAAATTTTCCTTTGACTGGTAAATCTGTCAGATCAGAAAAAAGAGCCGACTCCACTAGATGATATCCAATCCCAAGAGTGTTTAAATGATGAGCGACCTCAAAAGCAGATTGGTTAATCGGATTTTGCAAAACGATGACAGATCGATCAGGTTGGTAATTAGCTAAATCAGCTGATTGCCACTCTAAATCAAATAAGCTTGTCGGTCGGCTGGAACTAATTAAATCTACATTGAGCCTGGCGATAAGATTTACAACAAGCAAATTTTTGATCGTCTTTACCAGAAAAAGAATGTGTTAGAAC
>PBVO01000086.1 GCA_002729015.1 Candidatus Poribacteria bacterium | reverse complement strand
TAAAAATAAAGTCGAAGAATCGGGTGATGCGTGGGAAGAAGGTGTAAAAAAACAGCTATTTTATCAATTTGATCGAGCTTTGGAACAAAGGAGACAGTTCATTCGTCAACGTGATCTCGATATCACAGAAGAAATTGCCCAAGGAATGCCGAAGTGGAATGCCAAACCCGCGGACCCTGTTATTATTCCTTCCTTCGATAACTTGAAACCAAAAGGAGATTCAATTTGGAGCGCTGCTGCTGAGGGAAATCTTAATTCAGTCAAAAAATATCTAGCGAAGGGTTTAGATATTAATGCTAAAGGTGGTAGTTTAAAATCTTCTGCATTATTATCAGCAACTCTGTATGATCAAGTTAAAATGACCGAGTTTCTTATCCAGAATGGGGCTGATGTTAATGCTAAGGGAGACGATGGAGGAACAGCCTTACACGCGGCCGCTTTTTTAGGTCAGTATGAAATAGCCAAACTATTGATTCAAAATGGCGCTGATGTCGATGCCAGAAATAACGAGGGCGAGACTGTCATTAATGGTACTATGGCAGATTGGGAGACAACCAAATTTATTGCTGGTATGTTACAACTGAAACTAGATCGAGAATCCGTTGAAACTGGTAGAAGTCGAATTGTTGAATTGCTACGAAAAAACGGGGCGACAGCTGAATTTTCTGATCCTCCTGATAACAATTTTTGGACAATGGTGGAGATTGGTAATCTACAAGCAGTCAAGCAACATTTAGCTAAAGGTTTAGATATTAATGCTAAGAACAAAGATGGGATAACGGCTTTACAGATAGCTACTCTTTTAGGGCAATATGAAATTGCTGAATTACTGGTTCAGAAAGGTGCTGATGTTAATGCTAAAGCGAATGATGGAACGACAGCCTTACATTCCGCGGCATTCCTTGGCCGTCATAAAGAAGCCAAGCTTTTGTTGGAGAACCGAATTGATGCTGATATTAGAAACAACGATGGAGCAACAGCAATAGATATTTTAAACCTAGATTGGANAACAACCCAATTTATTGCTCAAATGTTATCAATCCAAGTGGATAAAGAAAAAGTGGAAGATGGTCGAAACAGAATTAAAAAATTGCTTGGCCAACANGTGGCATCCCTTGATAATCAATCAGACTTTGCTACTCAAAGCCTTCATGAAGCAGTCTTCTTTGGCAATCTTGAAGGCGTAAAACAACACATAGTTGCTAAAATCGATCTAAATCAAAAAGATCCTAACCCGCAAGGACAAGGGGCTTCAGCATTGCATGTAGCATCAATATTTGGACAATTAGAAATTGTTGAGTTGCTAATCGAAGCTGGAGTTGATCTCAACCAAGCAGACAGAGAAGGTTCAACCCCAGTCCATGCGGCAGCCTTTTTTTGTCATGAAAAAATCCTATTATCNTTATTAAATGCTGGCGCCGCCCCAAATCAACCAGATAATAAAGGGACTACACCTCTTGATTCAGTGATTACCCCTTGGATTGCAGTCAAAAATATATATGATTTTGTGGATGCTCTAATATTTAAACCAATGGGAAAGCCCTTGGATATGGAAAGAATTAAAACCGATCGATCCAAGATTGTGAGAATTCTAGAATCTAAAACTGGAAAGAGATAGAAAATTATTGAACCGTGCAAACTCCAGTTAGGTTTTGTGTTTTTATAAGATAGTGTGAAGNAAAAGCTCTATATCAAAGTTACTAGATAGAAAAGAAAATGGGATGAGCAGTTCGAGGTCATGTCAATATTCTACTCCTTAAAGCTACTGGTGTTCCATATTCGGTAAGAGTATTTTGGAAAGAAATTTTCAGCGCACTAATGAACTAAAGCAGATAGTACCAAGCCAAACTTGTTTGGCTTGNGATGTTTGTTGTCGGTTTTTAGATTCCAAAAGTCNCTTCGCTCCTATTTTTACCGATCAAGAATATAAAAAGGCTCTATCTACAGGGCTTTTGGAGAATCAATTCTCTATAACTTCCGACGGTTCGAGTAGGCAGATTCAGCTAAAATCTCATCAAGACATGTTTATTTGNCCGGCTTTTGATCCGAAGACTCAACACTGTACAATTTATCGAGACCGGCCATTAGATTGTCAAATTTATCCATTTATGTTGATGTGGAGTGCCGATTATCAGTCCATTTTGTTAGTAGTCGATCGACTATGTCCGTATACTGAGAATCAAATACAAGGCTCTCAGTTCAAAACTTATATTGATGAAATGGTTGAGTTTCTAGAATCTATCAAAAAAAACATAGCTCAGAATTACAGTCTAATTAGTCGTTTTCAAGAAGATGTTATTGTTGTACGACGGCTGCAAAAACTAACGCAGTTAATTGTTAACCAATGCGTAAATTAACGTTAGATGATCAACAGACTTTTAATCAGTATCTGGCTAGTTCTCATCTTCATTGGCAATTTCAATCAGGATTTATAGCTATACCTTCTGCCTATTCTTTTNCTGCTCACTATATATGGCGTGATTTCTACGATTTTTTTTGGGTGACTCAAAACGATTTTTTTTGTTTATTCGCCAGGCAAGATGGCGACTATTTTATGCCCATTGCTCCNTTTGGTAGCCGTCCTTTGGGACCAGACATTATAGAATGGGTGTTTAGATTGATGGAAAACCAGAGCCAACGAACAAATATTTTACGGATTGAAAATATTATTGATGTGCCAAGTCGATTGATAGGATTTCAANTCTTTGAAGCTGAAACCGAGTATGTCTACTGCCGGAAGAAGCTAAAGGATCTAAGAGGAAACACTTACAAAAGTAAACGTCATTCAATCAACCAATTTCAAGCTAACCACCCTGCAGCCGAAGTTTCACTNTTTCAATCATCAGACGTCATCGACTGCTTGGCTTTATACAAAGAATGGGCTCTGAATCGAAAAAAGTCCCGTGCTGCGGTTAAAGANGAATTGGTTCGATCTATGCTAGACGATTCACTTTGTGCTCACAGACAAGGATTATTAGCCGCAGATCAATTGGGCTTGTTAGGCCTTGTAGTTAGAATCGATGGTCGNCTTTGTGCGTATACACTCGGTTATACTTTATCGCCTAGTACTTTCTGTGTATTGTTTGANGTTACAGATTTAGACTATAAAGGCCTCGCGCAATTTGTTTTTCATCAATTATGNGTACAACGTCATGAAAAATGGATAAANGTGATGGGAGATTCAGGCTTATCTCATCTAAGATTGGTCAAAAAATCTTATAGGCCGGATCGGCTTGAGCATTGCTTGACTATAAAAAGATCACATATCTAACCTGGCTGTTCCTTGCCTAACAAACTCAACCATGTTAGATTAAAATGTTGCGGTCGATTGGAAGCTACTCTATTTTTTTCTTATTGAAATTTTTATTTTCTTGTAAAATCTAGCGATGAATGAAGGAACAGTTATCATTTATACTGACGGTGCCTGTAGCGGTAACCCNGGACCTGGTGGTTATGGAGTTATTCTATCGTACAATGGNCAACAAACAGAATTTTCACAAGGTTTTCGTTGGACCACGAANAACCGAATGGAGATTCTCGCAGCCATTGTTGGTTTAGAGGCAATTGACACACCTGCTCATGTTCAAATATATAGCGATTCAAAATATTTGGTCGATGCTATGGAAAAAGGATGGGTTAGGAGATGGAAAGCTAACGACTGGATGAGAAATAAGAAGGATCTGGCCAGCAACATTGACCTTTGGAAACGGATGTTACAGTTATGCCACCATCATCAAGTTGAGTTTTTTTGGGTAAAGGGACACGCTGGTCATGAGTGGAACGAGCGTTGTGACCAGCTGGCCCGTGAAGCGNTAGCAGCTTCCCAACTGCTGATTGATGANGGTTATCAAAACCTAAAGTAAGTGGAGCTTATTCAATTTTGGAGTGCTTAGTTGACCGTTTTTTTGAAGCTAACAACGAAATTTATACGTTGCAAGTGGGAACTACTAGGGCACAGATTGTACCTTCCATCGGCGCCAACTGTATCCANTTTTCTTTTCAAAAAAACGGAGAATGGGTTGATGTAATTGATCCACCCCCTAGTTTATTAAAATTACAAGAAAGGCCATCAGGCTTTGGCAATCCGATACTATTTCCATTTCCAAACCGAATCCGAGCTGGGAGATTCAATTTCGAAGGTGAGACTTACATATTTGACAAACCANCTGACTCTCCAAATTCAATTCATGGTTTGTTACTTAATCACTCCTTCGTTGTCACTGAATTTGGTAATAATTCTGATAATCCTCAACCATTTGCCTATATCACCTGTCAGGTTGAATCAGAAAAATCAGATTGGATAATGCGTCAATACCCTTTTCCTTTTCGATTCGAAATAACCTACACTTTAACTGAACACTGTTTGCATATGGACATCTTAGTCCAAAACATGGGCCAAAAACGGTTACCAATGGGGCTTGGTATACACCCGTATTTTCGCGTTCTGTTTTCACCTGATTCTCAGCCGAAAAATAGNTGGATTACCATTCCAGCTAATCAATACTGGGAGTTGAGTGAATTTTTACCAACAGGTCGTATACTGGAAAACCAAGATCCTGAGCTAATCGATGGGAAATGTTTTTCTGGTCTGAAACTAGACGATATCTTTACAAATCTAACCTNCATTAAAAATGGAAGTTCGATTTGTTCTATTCATGACAGGACCGCTGGTATTAGCCTACAGGTCGAAGCTGACTCAAACTTCCGACAGTGGGTTGTTTATACACCTCCTGACCGACATGTTATCTGTTTTGAACCCTATACTTGTCCTACTGATGCTGTCAATCTAGCAGCAAAGAACGCTGCTGCCAACTTAATTATACTAGAACCAAAAGGCAGCGAAAAATCAACTTTTTCAGCCAATATAGAATTTCGGATTGAATAAATGGGTGAAATATTTCCGATTCAGTCTGGTCTCACTCGTCTACTACGCAACTATACTCATCTCCTAAAAGGTCGCTCCATAGGAATAATCACTAATCAAACAGGAGTAGACGAGCAGTTACGTGATAACGTATCCCTATTAGCAGAACATTCTCAAATCAAAGCCCTATTCAGTCCGGAGCATGGTCTGACTGGAACNGCTCAAGCCGGTGTTCGAATTTATTCGGACCAAAAACAGTTAATTCCAGTTTATAGCCTCTATGGTCAAACGAAACAACCAACTGAAGACATGCTGGAAGNTATTGATTTGCTAGTTTTTGATATTCAAGATGTTGGCGCTAGATTTTACACTTATACTTGGACAATGTATCGAGCGATGAAATCAGCAGAAGAGTACGGCCTAGATTTTATGGTCTTGGACCGGCCAAACCCGATTGGCAGTAGGGTTGCGGGTAATGTGTCAGAAACTAATTTTCTTTCGTTTGTTGGTCAACANCCAATCCCAATGCAACACGGTATGACTATCGGAGAACTAGCACAATTATTCAGTTCGGAACGTAAGCTGGATCTAGATCTGAAAGTTATATCGATGCACACAAACGAAAATAGAAANTTTTTTTTTGAACAAGCAGATTGGCTATGGGTTCCTCCTTCCCCTAATATTCCAAATCGACGAACGACCCAGCTGTATGTTGGTACTTGCCTGATTGAAGGAACTAATTTGTCAGAAGGTCGGGGGACAACCAAGCCTTTTGAATGGATAGGTGCACCCTGGTTGGATGGCCAATGGCTAGCGACCGCTTTTAATAAATTAGACTTATTAGGAATGAAAGCTCGACCAATTCAGTTTGAACCAATTTTTTCTAAATATAAAGGAAAAGTATGTAATGGAATTCAGTTACACTTGACCAATCTGAATCTAGAAGGAAAATGTTGCTCGATCTCCGCTACACTATATCTGCTTAATTTAGTCAAGCATCAATATCCCGATGAATTTCAATTCCATGAAACATTTTTCGATCGTTTAGTTGGTAGTGATAAATTACGGAATACGATAGAAGAAGGAATTTCGGTTGATGACTTGATTGAGGATTGGCGACAACAATCTC
This sequence comes from Candidatus Poribacteria bacterium, assembly GCA_002729015.1. The sequence goes on along the minus strand of PBVO01000086.1, from coordinate 86,093 downwards.
TTAGCTTTCGGCAGCATTGTCGCCCATATTTGATATACTAATCAGCCGATTAGGTCAGTTCTTTTTTCCATTATTTATTTTCTACTTGTCTAAAAGTAAAATTCTAACAGACACATATTTTCATGATTACAAGGAATTATAATAGTATTAACTATATTGCCTAGAGGAGATTTACTTTGAAAGCTTTAGTGATGCAGCTAAATGACAAAGGTCAGCGNGAAAAAATTCTGATTGATGATTGGACAGCACCATCACCTATTGAGGTCGACCAAATTCGGACAGAGACACTGTACTCAGGTCTAACAAATGGAACTGAGCGGAACGCGATGGTTGGTGGTAATTATTCGCCACCTGATTCTTCTTTACCTACTAGTGGTGGTTACCAAAATGTAGGAAGGGTAATCGAGGTTGGTTCAGATGTGAAAGATATAGCAATCGGTGATATAGTCTATTCTAGCTCTGACCACCATCAGTATTGCAATTTACGGCCGCATAATTTAAATAATCTAATGCCACATCAGCGGCATGATGGATTATTCATAAAATTAGATGATAGAGTTGATCTTACTCACGCAGCGTTGTTTGGTGTTGCTTCTGTAGCCATGCGTTGCTGTCGAAATGCTGACTTGAAAATAGGACACCGTTTTTTAGTTTTGGGAGCAGGTATGGTTGGACAAATGGCTGCACAAATAGGAAGTGCCATGGGTGCCAGAGTCACTATAGTTGACATTNACCAAAGACGCTTGGATATTTCACGTTCTACGGGGCTAATAGAAAATGTCGTTAACGTAAGTGGTGATGATTGGATACAAATTGAAGATGGCAACTTTGATACAGTTTTGGATGTTGCTGGTGTAGTTGGAGTAGANGATCGACTCATCAAGGCTNTAAAGCATCGAGGCCTAATTTTGTTCATTGCAGGTCGATTCAAGGTCGAATATACTTTTAACTTAGGACAGCATAAAGAAATAAACATCAAACAAAACAGCCACTTCGACAAAGATGATTTAGCTAATCTGCAANGCCTAGTCGCTGAAGGAAAATTAAACATGGATGCACTAATTCAGGATGTTGTTGCANTAGCCTCAGCCAAACAGATTTACGATAAACTTAGGGATCACCCTGAGGAACTGCTGGGAACAGTTTTTGATTGGAGGNAAAATGCAATCTAGTCAATCNATTAGAGTCGCCGTTGTTACTGGNGGGCACAGCTTTAATGTAGTTGAGTTTCATGATTTATTCGGTCAGCTGTCAGGGATCCAAGCTTACATACAGCACATGGATGATTTTGCTACTTCATCTTTGAGGGTTCGGAATAACTACGATGTCATTCTATTCTATACTATGTTATTGGATGGTCCTACTGATGATGGGCTGGCCTGGTACCAGGGTAAACCAAAATCAGTTTTAGAGGATTTAGGCCAAACAGATCAGGGAATCTTTATACTTCACCACTCAATTTTAGCCTATAGAAATTGGCCTATTTGGGGGGAAATTGTTGGTTTTGATGACTTGACACATGATGTGGCTATGAATCAGGAAATATCTGTTCAAGTAACTAGTCCCAGTCACCCTATCACATCCGGGCTGTCGGATTGGCAAATGGCTGACGAAACCTACAAGATGAAGATCCCATTACCAGATAGTGAAATACTATTAACCACTGATCATCCGAAAAGCATGAAAGTTCTGGCTTGGGTGCGTCAATATCAAAAAAGTCGTGTTTTCTGTTTTCAATCAGGCCATGATTGGCAGGCTTGGCAAAACCAAAATTTCGTTACTATTTTGCAACGTGGCATTCAGTGGTGNGCGAAAAAAATTTGATACAGAAGAAGGAAAAGTTTGAAGAAGATAAAGTTTATTGATACAGAACCGAATCTATGAAGAATTAAAATAACTTGAGGTTAAAAATTCATTCTTGTTATTGTTTGTCATATTCANTCTTGGTTCTTGTTCAATAAACTGTTAAGTNTGTTTTCTNCCTTTCAAAAATTGTCATAGGCAGAATAGAAGGTGATTTAGAAGTAATCGCCTTCTACGAGCCAAAAGAATAGACAATAATAACCGACCTTTTTGCCAGTTATCTATCCTTTTCACGAACAATCCNTAGTTATGATCAGTGGAGAAATGATTTCGTAAATTTTTTGTGCTTTACTCTTTCAGCCATATATAAACTCAGAAGCACAGTCGTTAGTAAAAAATACAATTGCGTTGGGGACTTGTCCTAAGTCATTCTTGCTAAAATCTCTTTAGCTTTTAAGGGCCAATCAACTGTTGAACCTGTACTGCCCGAATTATAAGCTTTGATCAGATCATCTACATTCGAAATGCCCCAATTTCGTACCTCTATTTGTTTTTCACTAGCCAAGTCTACTGACTCAGAATCTGCGAATTTGGCTATTGGGCAAATTAGATTGATATTCTGCTTAGTACAAGTGGCTAAACGATTTTCCGTGATGTTATCTACTAGCCAAGCGGTTCTCTCAGAATTAGTTAATTTTTCAAACCTAATCAGTTGTTCTATTCGAAAGCTACTGACGGTAATGCCCCCANTTTCGTATAGGCCTTTCTCACGAGATAGCCATCCGTAATCATTCAAGTACTTATATACTACTTCTGGTAAGTCCTGATCGCCAGATTTCAACTCTAAATGAAGGTGAACGTCGTTTTCGTATTTCTCAAGAAAGTCGGTCAGCTTTGGTATTCTGTATTCTTCCCCTGCAACACTAAATTTGTTGACTGCCTCTAAGAACTTGATTTGGTCATATTGTCGTTCCGATACTAAACCATTTACTCCTGTTGTTCTAAGCAAATTAGAATCATGGATAATTACAGGGATTTTATCCTTGGTCAATTGAACATCAAGCTCCAAATTGTGAAAACCCGATATTATTGCTAAATCGAAGGCTGGAAATGTGTTTTCGGGTAGTTTCTCTGAAAAGCCCCTGTGGGCTATGATCGTAAAGCCATTTGTCTCTATCATTATCAATAGGTAATCAAACTTTATAAAATTATATTAATGCTCCAACCATTGAGCGGTATCCAGAGGTACATAATTATGCCAGAGTTCAAAGTAGAGAACTTCGCCTATCAGTGATCCTGACTCTCCAACTTGTCCTANTACTTGGTTTGCAGTTACAACATTACCGATTTTTACGTCGACTGCGGATAAATGTGTGTAAACTGACGTGTAAGCATTACCATGTAAAATCAGAACAGTATTTCCATAGCCAACAACTGAGTTGATAACTTTTCCTACAATTCCTCCAGCTATACTCCTGACTTTGGATGATTCTACTTTACTAGTAATNGGCCTAATCGTAATTCCACGATCAAAGGGGTTTTGGTTCTTGACGATTTTTCCTTTTATTGGCCAATTTAGCTGTCCTTGGTCTTGTATACCTATACCTCTAATACGGTCGGCTTTGACCATTAACGTATCAGTGGATAATATCCCTAAGGCTTCCTCGAGCTCGATAACAGCTTGACGTAATTCTTTGATGACTTCGTCATAAGTACTGCGTTGGGTCCGATAGTTATCTAACAATTTTTTTCGTCTTTGTTTTCTAACCGACAGATTTTTTTGCTTGTTTTTTATAGTTTCTGTTGTTGCTTCAATAGCAGAAACTTGTTTTTGTAATTCTATGTAGGTTAATTTAATCGCTTCCTGCTGAGATATTAAATTGGCCATTAATTGCTGGTCTGACTTTACAATGACATTTGCGTATTGATATTTGGTAAATAAATCAACTAACCCTTCAGATGTCATTAGTAGTCTTACTATTTGGTGCTNATTAGTTAATCTTGATCTATAACCCATTTTGTATATTGATGTAATACGATTGGTCGCCTGCTTCTGATAATTTAGGTAGTGATTTCGTAGTTTTAGTAACTCTTGTTCAATACGTTTTTTTTTCTTTTTTTGAATTTCAATATTCTTCAGATGACTTTTTAGTTCAAGCTGAAGTGCAGCCATCTCAGTTTCTATTTCTTGTAAGCGTTTTAAAACTCCTCGTTCCTTTCCAAATACTTCGTTACGTTTTTTCTGAGCATTTTGTTTTTGTTGAATTTTCTGATATCTCCGATGTTCTAACTCACCTAAGTTTGAATCATTAGAAAGATTCTCCGCCTGCACAGAAAGAGGCTGTAGGCAAATTTCTCCAATTAAAAAAAGACAAAAAAGGAATAAATCCCAACGTAAGAGCATAAATCTCTCGTGTGTTATTTTTNTATTCCATCAGATTATTAATAATATTAACGTTCTCGATAACTTCGGCTTGACTCTGCATCCCAATTGTCATAGCGTGTACACAAGATAAATTTAGTACAAATTCAATGGCTTCTCTTGCGCCACCTTCTTCTTTATCCAATTTTCCCATTCCCATGACCTTCATACCATAGATTCCCTTACCTTTCTTAGCCATTGACTCCATGGTATGGATTACATCTACTGGAGATGCATCCATAGAAATACCAGCATAGTTAATACGCGCCAATACAATTTCAACCCAATCAGTAATAGCAGACGTCTGGAAAGCTCCAAAATCATGGCAAGAGACTCCGTGTGCCCGAATTAACCCTTTTGCTTTACAACGACTAAGTGCTTCCATTGCATCTGGGTATCTTTGTGGCCAATCAAATTCAGTTAAACAATGTAACAATACTATATCGATATAATCGGTCCCCACTTCCTTCAAAAACCTTTTTACATCTGCCTCGACCTCGGGACCAGTACGAGCGGTAGTCTTCGTAGCGATCGTAATTTTTTCGCGATCTAATCCTTTCAAAGCCCCCTTTGCATGAGGATGACTACCATACATATCGGCTAAATCCCAGAAACGGATNCCTTGACTATATGAAAAGTGAAATAAATCNATAAGTTCCTGNTAACCAAGATCTGTTTGGTTCGAGCGCCCATTCCAACCGTTTGATCCTGTACCAATTGCGAGTCGTGACGTTTCAATTCCAGTTTCACCTAATTCAACTATTTGCATCTTTATCTCCTTTAGTTAAATCCACAATTATATTTTTCAGTTAGTATAGACAATATAGCTAAAATTTAATTATCTTATTTGGTAATAGTATTAACTCAAATTAATCCACATCGTTTCCGCCACAACCATTCTCCACCNAGCAAAATAAGCACAAACAAAAAAATCAATGGATGGTCCCAGAGTTGGTGTTCAACTGTTTGATAGACAGGTTTGCTGGGGTTAGGTATCAGGTCAGTCAATTTTTCGGCCGAAATATTATCTATCTGATGATAAATACCGCCTGTACCGCTGGCTAAAGTAGACATTAGTTTTTTATCCAGATAAGGCCGTTCAAATTCACTAGTATTCGAATCGACCTGNATTTCGATTTCATCCTCACTGTTTGAAATACTTGCTTGAATGATGTAACGGCCAGTAGTACTCGCAGTAAACGTAGAACGGTAAACACCTTCGCTGATTTCGTCAGTTGGTAGCTGAAATGAAAGATTATCACTAGGTATGATATCTAATTTGATCTCCGCTTGAGTCATGGGCATAAAATTAGCATCATACGCGTAAACAATCAACTCAACAGTTTGCCCAATTTGATAATTCATCCGGGCACTGGTTAAATGAATAGGGTTGTTACTTGCACGAGCAGAGAGCCAACGAATGGTCTGTAACCAAAAACGTGTATAATGAGAGCTCGACGTAATTTGATCTACCACCGATTTCTGCAAAGTTGATTCGAATGCCCATCGCCATGACCCCTCTGCTGATAACAAAAGACTTTTACCTAATCCAGATTGAAAATAAGTTAAAATTGGTGCGGATGCGGACTCGTGCTCAGCCAGAACAACAGCACTACTTTTTAATTCAAAGTTACGAAACCATCCTGACAAAGCAGGAAGATTATGCCAAATTTTTTGATTTTGATCAAAATCCGGACTCAACTGCATTGACGAATGCTGTTGGCCTAGAGTAGTTANCTTGAGATCTACTTCTGTTTCGCTAAATAATAAGGAGCCTTTGGGTGCTAAGATGGGCAAAATGTCAGCCAATTCTGAGTTNAGTAGTCCTTTGTTTCCCAGGGAAACNGCCCCAGATAAAAAAACTACAGACCTTCCAAATTGCTGCACATAATCAACCAATATCCGTTTTTGGTCAATCGACAGCTGATTCGAAGATAGATCACCCAAAACGACTATATCATATTTCAATAAGTCTTCGATTTTCGTTGGAAATGCTTCGATAGACTTAATGTCTGAGTTGGTTGGGAATGGTGGAGAGTTTTTTAAGATCATTCCTTTGACTTCTGTATCTACGTTTTTCTTGAGAGTACGTTTCAAAAACGTATATTCCCATCGGGGGTAACCATCTACTAGGAGTACCATTAATTTTGATTTAACAGCTCGAATCGTGACGGATTTTTGGTTGTTTTCGGCCGTCGCTTCACCNTCTAGGATTGGTANTTGTATAGTGTAAGTCAGACTTCCTTCTNCTTTTGGTTCAATTTCAAAATCAATTATTTGTCCCCCAAGTGGCGTTTCGTCAGCAAAGGTAATTGTTTTTGAATAAACAATGTTAGAGTTATTCCGAAGACTAATCTCAGTTTTTTGCCGATCGAATCCTTTTTGGTAAACGGAAACGCGTAGAGGTGTCTTTTGACCAACATAAACAATTGGATTCACCTCGATCTTTTTAATTTGTACGTCAGAAGGTTGATTTTCATTGCCAACCCCAAGAGTGTAAATCGGAATTTGTAGTTTTCGGATTTCTTCAAAGTCGATTGTACCAACATTATGTCCACCATCTGATATCAATATGATGCCAGCTAATGGTTGACCTCGCCATTGTAGTACGACTTGGTTNATTGAAGATTGAAGATCAGTCTCATATCCTTTTGGTAAGGAAAAATTAGCACCCAAATCAGGAGCGATTTTAGATATTTGATCATCCCAAAACTGGTAAAACTGAGGTTCGATTCGGCCATNCAAATTACTTTTGGCAGAAAAAGCATGTCCCAGATCATTTTCGAACAACCATTTTTCAACNACTTCCAAGCGTGAGCTTAGTCGACTTGTATTCTTTATCTTCGCATCTACCAAGCTCATACTAGATGTCGAATCGATCAAGACNAATAGATTCGACACAGGATTAATATTTTCTTGTTCAATTCGAACTGGTTGTATTAGGCAAAAAATCAAGGCCAAAATGGCAAGAACTCTCAGTCCAATTAAACCAATTTTTGTTATCCGGGGAAGGCGAGGGGTACTTAGAGCTAAATAAGTACCGACAGCTCCACCCGCAGAAAACAAGAGCAAAATTATCAATAACCATAGAGGCCAGTAGAACTTGAATTGCATTTATGGCCGTTTGTAAATTTAAACTACCTGAGGAGACATTATTCTAGTGATGTTGGCTGTGATAGTGTCGTCGAAGTAAGTCAACACCGAAGTCATCTTCTAAATGTCTCCAGATTGAGTGGATGTGATTGGCGTCATTTTGTACGTTATCGTACTCAACAAAAAATGTTTGCCCATGCAATCGGTAATAGTGAGGTTGTCCCTGTTCTTCTCCACCAGCCCAAGCAAAGTGAATCCGGTTAAGATCTGAATGGCGGAGCTTTTTGAGTTCATTCTGGGCTACTTGGTGTGGCATACGGTCTATATATTCGTGGATTAAAGTTGTTAATACTTCTCGNTGTGCAGAACTCATTGATTCCATAGCTAATCCTTGGGCTTGTTCAATTTCCACTTTAGGTTGCTCACGAGTAAGAATATCATGTGGAGCTTCTACGTTTAGGACAGCTTTACTTTTTTGGTCGTGAGATAACGACTTTAATAAGTGACGGGCTAAGTCTTCTTCTTCGGACAAAATACGTAAGCCTTTATGTTGGCCAGTTTTGACTTCTCCAGGATTAGCACCAAAAAACGATGGAACAGGTGAAATGAGTTTACTGTCAACTATGGTATAGTGTAGAGAAACATGATGTCCTTCTATACGCCACCCCCAAGGCTCTCGGTTTGTAGGGTCACCAAAAATAGTAAAATAATACCTTTCTGGATCACGTGTAAGTTTGTCAGTGCCTTCAGCTTGCTCAATTTCTCCCAAAATATTTTCTAGATTAATAATAGAGCAAGCTTTTTGATAACCTTTTTCGCTCAAACTAGCNGCTAACAATGAAAATGCTTTCTGTTTTTGATCGGCTTGCATTTCTTCTAAAGGTAAGCCTTGACGTGGGAACATTTCGATAGGAACATAATGCCAACGAAAGCGGTCGTTTGCATCAAAAGGCAAAATTGCTTTCCGTCGTTGTTCTGGCCTAAGTACTTCCAAAAATTGAATGCACGCGATTTCGATTTGTTCACTGATCTCTGAGGCCGGCAGAATCAAACTGTCTGTTTCTGTCTGTCGATTCTCTAAATCGTGATCTTCGTGATTATGGACTGCCATCTGAATACCCCTTCTTGGAATTTAAATTTAGTCTTTTCGGTTCTGATTTTGAGATAAATAGAAATTACTCTTCGCATAGATAACCTAGGATTTCAGCACAGAAGACCTCGAATTTTCTATTCGTTTCACTTTTAATTCAGCTGATTCAGTTGGGAAAAAACTTTCTGCCCACTCAATTTTATAATCGATTTTTAAGACACTTGTTGGATGACAAAAATTGTAGTGCCGGATAACTTTTAGGTAGTTACAAAAAAACCGACTTTGGCACTTAAAATACCTAATATCACTCCTGCGGCAACATCAGTCGGATAATGGACACCAAGATAAACTCTGGAAAAACCAACCAAACAGGACCATATGACCAGTGGAATTTGCAAGAAAGTGTAGAAATGGCCAAGTACAATAGCAGCCATTACGGCACCAGCGGTGTGNCCTGAAGGNAAGCTAAACCGATCCGGTGGTGGAATCAAAAATTCAACTTCTTCGAACACATCAAATGGGCGAGTTCGTTTGATTTTTTTTTTCAATAAGGTATATATTGACAATTTGACAACGAATCCAACTGCTCCGGTTGCGAAAATCAATTTTCCTTCTGATAAGTCGGGGTGAAAAATCAGAAGAAAGGGTATAATCGCAATATAAAGATGACCGTCTCCTGTCTTTGATATCAAGTACATTAGATGATCCGACAATCGACGCCCATTAAGGTTGAAAATCCGCATAAAAAGGCGAATATCCCAGTCGCTGAGTCGAAGTAAAAGTCGTTTAATCATTACTATTTCTGTTCTGAATTATTATGCACAATGCGATAGTGATATTTGAGTTTTTATTTAGGCATATGATGTCAACAGGATTNCCAACAAACTATNGTATCATCTATCCAAATGGGTTCGATATTTCTAAGTCAAATAGGTTTTCTGACCAATGGCATAGTTGGCCAAGATAACTACCTTCTGTGTATAGCAGAAGGATAGATAAACAAATAGTGTTTTCCGTCAGGTATTTCATATTGTAATTTTACAAATCATCGTTAAACTGATCTAAAGCCCCTAATGAAATGACTTGGAAATTATTATCTTTCATGTANTGCATATATTTTACAAATTGCTCGGGATTGGTATTTACCCACGGATGCTCCAAAGCAGGAACACCATGAAATGTTAATATGCAAATTTTACCATTTTTGGCTTGGTCTAAAGCCCATAGAAAGTCGTCCCACCCCCATTTTGGCCCTGAGGCTCCAGTTGTTGGGATTGACAAAGGATGATGTCGTTGGGGATCGTAAGCTGGCCCTCGCCCTCCATGACCATCGTATTCGAACTCGGGTGCTACACCTCTACGAGCAAATGTAAATCCGTGATTTTGTACTGTTTGGACTGAATCTTCATCATATTGGTAACCAGGATAACAGAAAGTTTTTGGTTCCAAAATCCCATATTCGACACAACGTTGGTCAATATGACGAATATCGTTTAATAGATCTTCTGAGGATTGTTGACAAACATTTTTGTGGTAACGCGTGTGATTGCCAATCTCGAAACCAAGATCATAAAGTTCTTTTATTTCAGACCAATCCATGTAATGGTGTTTGTTTGTAAGAAAATTTAGCCCTTCAGTGATAAAAAAAGTAGCTCCAAACTGAAATGACTTTAGAATGGGAGCAACAAAGTCAAGGTCTGATTTATTCCCATCGTCAAAAGTTAAAACGACTAAACCGTCAGATATTTTCACCTATTTTCACCTTGGTTTTTGGATGAGCTATTATTNCGTCGCCTAGATTATAACACTTATGGAAATTTCAACAAACAATTTGTTGAAATTTTGTNAGATTGTGCNACTTGATGAGTNNTTGATTTTTCAGATGAGTATTTGGTATCATGANGTAANNTAACGAATTAGTAAAAAAGGTAAACGTACGTGGAAAGTNNAAGCCNAATAAACGTTATTAAAAAGAGGAACGTACTAGGNAAAGCACTGGTTGAATGCAGTTGTGACCCAATGACCGGTTGGTTCAGAAATGGTAGTTGTGAGACCGATCCCAGAGACTTAGGGAAACATGTGATATGCGCCGAAATGACGACCGAGTTTCTTCTCTTTTCTAAGTCAGAAGGTAATGACTTGAGTTCACCTGTTCCTANTACTGGCTTCCCCGGTTTACAGCCGGGTGATCATTGGTGCGTCTGCGCCGAGCGATGGAAAGATGCAATGGATGCAGGTGTCGCTCCACCAGTTTTGCTTTCTGCCACTGAATTCTCGGCTCTGTCTGTGGTGTCTTTGGAAGACTTGAAAAAANATTCCAAACTGAACTAGACTTCTATCANACCCAGCAAAGATTAGCCCCTCCCTATATAGGGCATTTGAGTTGCCATTACAGTCATAAATTGTACGTTGGTCTCGAGCGGCAAGCTTGCCATATATACGACTGCGTTTGCCACGTGATCGGCATCCATGGTCGGTTCTGATACTATGGTTCCGTTTGCTTGTGTGATACCTTTTTGCATTCTTTTTGTCATATCAGTAGAAGCGTTACCAATGTCTATTTGTCCGCATGCGATATTAAATGGTCGACCATCTAATGACGTGGAACGCGTTAAACCTGTAATGGCATGCTTAGTCGCGGTGTAAGGGGCCGAGTTTGGTCGTGGNACATGGGCCGAAATCGAACCATTATTAATAATTCGTCCACCTCTCGGTTTTTGTTCCTTCATTATTTTGAAAGCTTCCTGTATACACAAGAAGGAACCTGTAAGATTCGTATCAACTACGTCTCTCCATTGTTGGTATGTTAGCTCTTCTATCGGTATACNAGGTGCCCCAATTCCTGCATTGTTGAATAGTAAGTCAAGACGGCCAAAAGTACGCACTGTTTGGTCGAATAAGTTGCAGACTGAATCAGGGGAAGTGACATCAGTTGGAATGACCATTANTTGGTTTTCTACTTCCCACAGNNTTGCTGTCTTTTCTAACGTCTCAATTCGCCGCCCGGCCAAAACTACAATGTAGCCTTCTTTCAACAGAGCAAGGGTGGNGTGTCNCCCAATGCCAGAGCCNGCACCCGTCACAATAGCAATTTTGTTATGTATTTGTTCTTTTTTCATGTTGCTTCCCAAATANAGTTTGAGTAAAAAGTAGTACAATATAGCAAAGGTTGTCGAGGGATTCAAATAAGCATTTATTATGCCTGCATGTCAAGGATTTTAAATTCGTGGTGTGTCATTTTGTCGATTTAAAAATCAGATTAAATGACAAATTTAAAGCAGTTTTCTTTGACACTANGGCTAATCATCCTNTATAATANGNGNCTCTTTGTAACTAAGCTTTACAGACANATTNAACCGCTTNGTTATCAGAATAATCAGACATTGCTCTTTCTTCTTTGGAAGNACTTATTGCTGGGTAACAGCCTGCAAGGGAAATTTAATGAACATTTACGTTGGAAACATATCGTACCAAGCCTCAGACGACGANTTNCTGGAAGTATTTGAGGCCATTGGCTCAGTTGATTCAGCCTCCATTATCTTTGATCGATATAGTGGTCGATCCAANGGATTCGGATTTGTCGAGATGCCGAATGACGAAGAGGCTACTCGTGCGATTGAAGAACTCGATGGAAAAGAACTGCTAGGACGTCCACTAAAAGTTAACCAAGCTCGCCCTCGCGAAGACCGACCACGTCGTGGTGGCGGTGGTGGTGGTGGATACGGCGGAGACGACTACGACTCTCGTTATTAGTTAATTGTTAAGGTTTTTGTACCTGAAACTGGTGTGTTTTGTGATACACCAGTTTTTTTTTGTCCGTTTCAAACAGAAGATCAATTGCGTAATTGTTTGTAAAAAATAATGTATGTTTTACTTTGTAGTACTTAAATCAGTTGGTTCGATTAAGTAAATAGAAGCCCAAGTTCCTAACACTTTCACCCTACAGCAATGTTCCCAACTTAGCTGTTTTTGATTCAACACATCTTCCAGATTTTTCGTATCAGCAGTTAATAGAACCATTCGACCTTTTTTTTTGAGCTTTGTGCCCCAATTGGTTACCAACTGATTGTATAAGTTTTTATTTTCTTGGGTTGACGAAAATCTATTACCAAAAGGAAGATTGCAAATTATACAATCGACCGAATTTGGTTCTACTGGTAATTGCCTTGCATCCCAATTCTGAAGGTGTAGGTGGTATCNCGAAAGCCTTTTTCGAGCTAATGTAACAGCTCTCTGATCTATATCTCCACCTATTAAATTATTCGATGAATTGCTCCGCTGGTGAAGAACTTCAGATAAAATTATTCCAGTGCCACACATAGGGTCAATTATCTTTTCATTGGGTAACAGTCTAGCTATTCTAACCATGGAAGCAGCAATNGTCGGCCTCAAAGTACCAGGTCGGTGGAATGGAGATTCCGAATGATATCGTAGACGATTATCAGATAAACGAAAAGCCAAATGTAGTTGTCGGCGGATATAAAATCCCCAAATTTCAATAGAGCCAGGGTCTCGAATTTTCCATTTGGGAAAAGCTTGAGCCACAGNGGATCTCATACGTTGTGCTATNGTTCGACGGTAAATTGGATAATCANGGTCTTGCTTAACAAAACAATTAAAGCTAGGTTGTTTGGGTTTAGTAGGGTGAAACAAAGAATTTTTTAAACTGATACCTACTAGCAGTTGTTCTTTTTGGATTCTTTCTTGTAATTGACGTAAATGTATTTTCTTTGATAGTGGTAATCGTCCCATCAACCAAAAAACATCTTCTACCGTTTTTAGAGAGGGTAAACAACTCATGTCAGTTTCTGACAAGCTCAATACTGACAAGTCATAATTAGGTAAATGATGTACCTGAATTTTTTTCTTGTCTGAAGGGTTGAGTTCCTCTGCAGCTATCTTGGCAAGTCCAGCAAAAGTGAGCAAAGCAAACTGATTTTCGGATTTTTCGATCATAACTAATTGTAAGCTGTTAAAGCTACGTTTAAATAATGTTGTTCTCTTGTATGTTANCAGACTAGACTGTTAACATACGAGCAATTGTGATAGAATCTTCTACATGTTCAGGTTTTTGGAAATTGATTATGTTTATCTTTAAGACTATTAAACTCCATCGACAGGCCATAATTCTCACAGGTGTTGGTGTTTTTTTATTGATGGTGTGGTCGGTTTCCCTTGGGGCGGAAGTCCAAAACTCCAANAACAGAAGTTTGTCCGTCAAGGCTATTCCCAATTTATTCTTTAATTCCGATGTCGGAATCGGATACGGCATTCACCCAACCCTTTTCGTTGATTCAGTTCAGTATAAACCTTATTTCATCAAAATAGATGCTAATTACTGGAATACAACNAAAGGCCCAATGGAAACATACTTATTCTTTGATTCTCCACACCTAATCCCCAATTATCGATTGACAATCTATACACGCTACTATGATGATTCTCAGAGTCCATTTTATGGTATCGGTGCTAATTCTGGTTCAAATCGCGAGTTATATCTACGACGCCGAACCAATTTTGCTACCGATTTACAACGCACTCTTTGGCAACCTCAGGTGAATAATAAAAAAATTAAAGCCTTNTTTGGTTTAGGAATTTTTAATACGGAGATTGATATCNGCGANAGTCCNNTATTAATGAGTANTCAACCGATTGGGANTGAAGGTGGTTGGACTAATTACGTCAAATTAGGACTAGTGTATGATTCTAGAGACAATGAAATTGTTCCGAAGAAAGGTCGTTGGCTNGACATTTTNGCTGAGATTTCCAGACGTATATTAGGGAGTGATTATGAATACCTCCGACTAACTACCACGCTTCGGACTTATCATCCTTTATTATCTGATCGATTTATTTACGCTGGTAGAATATTGGCCGAAACGTTGCTTGGGCACCCCCCTTTTTATGAGTTTTCTTATTTTGCTAATTCCTACCAATGGAAACAAGAGGCCTTGGGAGGATCAAAGAGCCTCCGTGGCATTCCACTGAATCGGTACATTGGTCGGACTAAATTATTTTCTAATCAGGAATTACGTTGGATGATTGCTGATTTTAATTTTTTGAACCAAGATTTCACATTGGCTGCTAACTTGTTTGTAGATTTTGGTTGGGTATTCAATTCAGACTCNAAACACAACCTGAGCCAACCTGAGAATCCAATTAANATTTCGAAAGGAATGGGGATGCGACTGGTTTGGGGGCAAAATTTTGTTATTGCTACTGATATTGGCAATTCGACGGACATGGATATGGGGTTATATATTGGTGTTGATTATTTATATTAGGTATTAGTAAATTATTCGCGAATGAAAAAATAATGACAAAAGGACTGTTTATAACTGGTACCGATACTGAAATTGGTAAGACAGTGGTAACAGCTGGTATCGCTAGTGTTCTACGAAGCCAGAATATTGATACAGGTGTGATGAAACCAATTGCTAGTGGAGATCGGGTAGATGCTGTTGTATTGAGGCATTTTGCCCAAATAAATGAGGATCTCAACAATATCAACCCAGTTTTCTTTGATCAGCCTTTAGCNCCATCGATAGCATCACACATAGATAATCGTAGTATTGATTGGTGTGAAATTTACCACTGTTTCGAACGACTGAAAAAAAAATATGATTTCTTATTGGTAGAGGGGGTCGGCGGTATTGCAGTTCCTCTATCTTCTGACCAACAAGTAATACAACTGATTTTAAAGTTTCAATTACCTCTCTTGATAGTCGCACGTGCTAATCTTGGCACTATCAATCACACAGTATTAACTGTTGCCTACGCACGACAATATGGAATTGAGCCAGTAGGTATTATTCTCAATTCTAATAAACCTATTGTCGATGACCCNTCATTTGATTCCAACTCAGCTGAGATTCAGCGATTGACTGGTGTTAAGGTTCTTGGGAATGTACCCTATAACCTAAAATGTCAACAAACTGATGGTGACAAGCGTTTCTTGGGGCAACACATACAATCTCATGTAGATTTATCGCCAATTTATGAACTTCTGGAGAAACAGCCATGAGCTCTCAACCAGATAAATCGACCTCACTAAACTTTTTTTTAAGCTCTACCTTTTTATTATTGGTGTGGCTGATATCTACTCCTGTGCTGTTGGCTGACTGTTATAAACTGATGCATCAACCAACAGCCAATCATATTGTTTTAGTTATTGATTGCAGTGGTAGCATGAATGGACAACCTTTGGCTGATGCTAAACGTGGGGCTAACTCCTTTTTAGCCCAAATAAAATCTAATGATCGAGTTGCTCTTATATCGTTTGATGATTCAGTTGAATTCGTACAAGATGAAATAAATAACCCCAACGTTCTGAGCACCGCAGTCAATGACCTTCGTTCTGGTGGGGCAACGGCTCTTTATGATGGGATTGCTCGAGCTGCGCTTTCCCTAGTAAACAAAAAGGGAAATCGGGTTATAGTCTATCTAACCGACGGAAATGATAACAAAAGTCGCTACCGACTGACCGAGCTAGAAAAAATGACCGTTTCGGAGGGGATTTTTGTTTATGGGATCGGGTTAGGTCAAGTTGATATTGAGAAGTTACAGCAGCTCAGTCANAAAACCAGCGGTACAATTCGATATACTCAAATATCAAGTAATTTAGAANATCTTTATCTGGAAGTATGGGACGAATATTACAATCAATATAATAAGCAACAGCCAGANGAGGGATCATTGGTTGTCACCTCAATTCCAGATAATAAAGAAGTCATTATCAATGGTCGGAAAGTCGGAACAACCCCCTTTAGAGAAATTTCACTAAAAGAAAAACCCATCAAAATAGGTATTGTCTATAACCAAGGTATCTGGGAGTGCGACGCTATTATTAAAGCGGGGTACCAGACAGTCATTGACACTCGCGAATCTGATTTAGGTGCAGAATTGCTTATTGTTTCTAGTCCTCAGGGGGCAACGGTCTTTATAGATGATGTTTACATTGGTGTCACAGCTATTGGTACACCGGTCTCCGTGAGTAAACCTAACTGGGTTGAACAAGCCCAGAAAGATAGTCGACAATTACGTATCTCAAAAATCCCGTATGGCAACCATCGTTTTCGCTTGCGTGGGATCCCTGATTTCGATTTTGGTCCTGATCAACAGATAGAAATTGAAATCCCAGTCTCTAATGACCATATGATTCTGTTTTTCGACATTTTTCGGCAGAAAGTAACCTCAGACGAAGGAAAAATTTATTCCGTGGGGCNGCCGAATGATCCCTTCAGTGAACTTGATGATGATTTTGATGAGGGATTAGATGATTTTTGATTCATCTATTTAGCTGAAATTACCTGTATTTAATTTGAGTTATTCCAGTTTACTTCGACGTTTTTGATTTAATGGTAAAGGNTAAATTAAAAACAAACACTCTTGAGATAGACTGAGATTGACAGCCAATGCTGGGAGATTTTTCTGAGAATTGTATGTGGACTGTGCTTTGGGACTCTTGCTGTGTAGAATTGAGAATAATTTTACAAGCCTGTGGTTCCCTATGTTCATTATTGATTCTTAATTAGCTATTTACACCATACTTGGCTTCTTTCCACTGTTGCCAGGATTGTTTACCCGATTTTGAACGAACGATCAACGGTATAAAATTTCGTCTCAAAGTCGCAAACATGTAATTGGTAGCTTCTTGTTGTAGAGGAGATAACGCTTTTGTGCCAGGAATCGCACTGTAACGTAAGTCAATAGTCCAGCGAACATTATTAGTCTGATTAATTGTGCTGGAATGAAACGTCAGATTAGTCAAAAATAATCCATCACCCGCTGACATCGGAATAGACAGTGGGTTGCCACGTTTTTCAACATCTTCGAAGGTACGGATGTTTTGATCATTGCCCCTTTCCCCGTCGAGATACCCCCAGTGGTGGCTGCCAGGTATTACCCATATACAACCGTTAGCTTCGGTAACTTCAACCAGAGGTAAAGAAATGGTAACNACGTGCATGTATTGCGTAGGTTTACCATAATATTGACTGTCTTGATGCCATGGAAAAGCTGTCCATTGATGGCCTGGTAGTTTAGGNCGTAAGTGGAAATCCCCATGGTGGATGATCTCTGAACCGATTAAAGAATCTACCACGTCGAGAATATTTTTGTGGGTTATTAAATTGTAAAGTTCGTAGGAAAATATATCAGTATTCCAAGATCGCATACGGTTATCGAGATTTCGGTAGAGTTTAGCCATTCGGCACTCAAAAGGTGCAGATTCAGCTATATCATNAATTTTCCCTTCTGATAATAGGACTTGGGCATGTTGATCAACGGCTTTCTCGATAACGCTTTGGAATGGTTTTAGTTCCTCAGGTTGTAGTAGATTTTTCACTACCATATAGCCGTCGTCAAAATAGTTTCCTTGTCTTTTCATAATATCGTCTCTATATTTTAATAAACTGATTCTATCAGTCATTATTTAAGTGGTCAATTTTATAACCTCAGTCTTTTTGTTAATAATTTCCCCTAAACTATATCGGTTAATTATTTTGTATTCTCTAAAATGCTTCAGGTGTCTTTCGTCATTTTATCATTAGCCCATAATAGATTTGAAGAGATAATAAATTCCCTTTCGGCCACCTGCAGATTATTGATTAACTAGTATTCAACCAGTTCGTCTTCATGTTCTTTAGCTCTGACTCACACGTTAATTAATAGGAAAATAGATTAAGCTAGAACAAAATTAGAAAACTGCTTACCTAACTAGTTTTGAGCATGGTGAACTAGGATAATCATACTCCAAAAGTCTTGTTGACAAATCGAGGTATACCACCCAAAATAAGTACCAGTCATTTATGAAAAAACGTAGTAAAAACATTTTACCTCTTAGTGTTGCTATTTTAGTGGGTGGAAAAAGTAGCCGTATGGGCGAACCTAAAGCTTGGCTAGAAATAGAAAACAAACCGATTATTAACCGCACGATCGAAATAGCTAACCGAATAACAAACGAACTGATCATCGTTTCTAGTGAGGACTATAAANCATTCGATACTCTTAAGACAAAGATAGTCACCGATCAAATAAAAGGGAAAGGGCCTCTGATGGCAATTTTTACAGCGCTGCAATCTATATCCAATTCTCACTGTCTAATATTGGCTTGTGACTTGCCATTTATAACTGAACGAATCTTGATTGAGATGGGAAGAAAGATTGGTTCGCATGATGCAGTAGTTCCATTGACTAATAATGGTTTTGAACCTTTGTGTGCTATCTACGCTCAATCTTGCTCATCTCCGATAGAATCAAGAATTAATCAGAATAAGCTCAGTGTCCATCGTATGTTTTCCGAATTGAATATTTATCCTTTTACCGAATGGAGCAGATTTGATCCATCTGGTAACATTTTTCTAAATATGAATACACAAGATGATTACCAAAAAGCTAAGCAAATTTTAGCAAAGTCTTCTTCAACAGGTGTTAAGTATCATACTGATGTTTGAACATAGTATGCTTTAGCTTTTGGTAGTGATTCAGAGGGATCTAAATGATTAATCCATTAGGAAAAATTGAATCAGGTATCAAAATTTGCGCCCAGATGTCTCCGGAATCCAGTGAAGCTGATTTCCAATTTGTATTACAAATGGGAATACGTCATGCTGTGCTGTGGACTGAGGCGTCAAATGCCAGTGCTATGTATTACCAACACCAAAAAGATAGATTNGCAGNGTATGGAATTGAAGTTTTTGGTCTTGGGAACTTAAACGTACATAACCAAGATGCTATTGTACTAAATTTAGAAAATCGAGATAAAAAGGTTGAAGAATACAAGCNACATTTACGGAATTTGGGAAAAGCCGGCATTCCTTATACAACTTACGCACATATGGGAAATGGAATTTGGAGTACTGGGCAGAAAACATTAAGGGGAGGGGCTTCAGCTCGCACTTTCGATCTAAATCAGGCAGAATCTGGACATTGGCATGGGCAGACATTTTCTATGCCACTGTCTCATAAAAGAGAATATAGTCAAGAAGAAATTTGGGACAATTACACTTATTTCATAAAACAGGTTGCTCCTGTGGCTGAAGAGGCTGGNGTGCTAATCGGTATCCACCCAGATGACCCACCGGTTCCATATTTAGCNGGAATTCCCCGTTGTATTTTCAGTAGCTTCGAGGGATACAAACGGGCCCTAGAAATTGCGGACAGCCCTAACGTCGGAATTTGCTTTTGTGTTGGTTGTTGGCTAGAAGGCGGAGAATTAATGGGGATGGATATTCTAGATTCGATACGCTACTTTGCTGATCGAGAGAAAATTTTCAAAGTCCACTTCCGTAACGTTGACCAACCATTACCCCATTTCACTGAAACCTTTATTGACAATGGATATATGGATATGTATCAAGTAATGAAAGTTCTACATCAATATGAATTTAAAGGAGTANTGATTCCTGATCANATACCAACTATGGGAAGTAATANTCAAGTCGGGACCGCCTATACTATTGCTTATATGAAAGCTATGTATGAGCGTGCAGTCGCCGAATCTACCTATTGAAATAATTTCTTCATTCATGCTTCAGACGTTAATTTCACGGTGTTTTTTGGCCACCTTATTTTTTTGTGTCCCGTGCATTTCAGAACCGGATACTTCTACAGAAAATGCAGAACAAGTTGACGAGACCATTATAGTTAGCGTTAACCCATTTCCACCTTTTATCATCTTACGAGATTCAAATCAGACTCCAACTGGTTTTGATATTGATCTTTGGCAAGCTATTGCTGAAGATCTTGATCTCTCCTACGTTTATCGACCNGTTAAAACACTAAAGGATTTATTTGATGACTTGGTCGAAGACCGCTCAGATATTTCAATTGGGGGCTTGACAATCACACTAGATCGAGAACAGAAAGTTGATTTTTCTCACCAATATATTGAAGCTGGATTACAGATTCTGGTCCGGAATCAAATTAACCCTAGTGTCTTTAGGTCTTTGGGTGTATTCCTAAAACCCCAATTTCTGAATGTACTAGGGGTCTGGCTGATGTTTACGTTAGTTTTTTCACATCTTGTTTGGTGGGCTGAGCGAGAGGAANATGAAACTTATTGGGCTAATATTTGGGAATGGACGTGGTGGCTNCATGTAACTATCGCAACTGTCGGNTACGGAGANAAAGTNCCNAAAAACAGNNTTGGAAGATTGATAGGTTTAGTTGTCATTTATACTGGAATTGGCTTCTTNCTTTACTGTACAGCCGAATTTAGTTCTGCTATTACAATGGAGAAGTTGAAGGCGGATATTACAGAGCCNCTCTGATTTNCATAACCGGCGNGTTGCAACTGTGCGCGATTCNACTAGTGTTAATGTNNTNGAGAACATTGGNGCTAANATTATTNTGNCTAATNGGGTGGATAGTGCTTGTCAAAANCTGATNAATAAAGATGTTGATGCTGTTGTATACGACTCGCCAAACCTGCANCACTATGCTCGCTCCGAAGGTCAGACTCGAGTCGTTGGGCCTATATTTGAAACACAACATTACGCAATTGCATTACAAGCCAATAGTCCACTTCGAGAGAAGATTAATCAGGCACTATTGAAACTAAAAGAAAATGGCCAATATCAAAAAATCTACCAAAAATGGTTTAGTCAACCCAAACCTTAACTTCGTATTTGTTGACCTGAGAAGATTCTGAAGCTTAAAAAGTAAAAGTACACTGATCAGGAAAGAAAGTGCTTGATAATTCTTGGAAAGTGAGTTAGAATTGAAATTGGGTCTCAATCTCACCGGGCAATTCAGCCGGTCCGAAGTTATCAGACCGGCTAAGTTAATGGAGATAGATGGTTGAAGAAGTGAGTAGAATTACTCGTCGTCTAACTTGATTTGCTGCGCCAAGTAGCCGCCAATGCCAATTTGTTGGACTTGATCTAGTTGGGCTTCAATCCAATCGATATGTTCTTCCTCGTCCGAAAGTATTGATTCCAAGAGTTCTGAAGAACCGAAGTCCTTGTGGGTATGTGCAAGTTGTATACATGTATTCAGTCGTTCTATTGCTTCTTCTTCGAGAGCTAGGTCATTTTCTAGCATTTCCTGCACGTTAGTGCCGACTCGAATTTCGAAATAACGAGCCATGTTAGGAATACCTCCAAGATAAAGTAGGCGAGCGATTACTTTTTCAGCATGTTTCATCTCGTCAATAGACTCTTTTCGTATGGCTTTGTATAAACGGCTGTACCCCCAGTTTTCACACATCTCTGAGTGAGCGAAATACTGGTTGATGGCTGTCAATTCAGCACAAAGGACCTCATTAAGGGCGTTTATAATTTCAGGGTGACCTCTCATGGTCGCCTCCTTCTATGTAGATGTTCGATCAAAAGGGAATTTATTATAACGGTGCCTTAGACCAAGCCACTGGCTATGGCACTCTTCCCTTTATAATCATATCATATGAAGAATAAGATCGCATTTTTATATCTGTTTTGACATTTTCTGATCTGAGACTTTTACTACTATGAAAGGGACAAAATTAGTAAAAACCTTGCCAGCCAGTAACTTTATCGAGGTAATTAGTACAAATGAAGTGCCTGAAGGTCAATGTCTTGGCTTAATGGTCAAAGGACATTTTTTAGGCATTCATAATGTTGATGGACAATTCTATGTAGTTGATAATACTTGTCCACATGGTGGCGGTGTGCTTCATGCTGGAGGGTTAGAAAATAATACTGTTGTTTGTCCAATTCACCAGTGGAAATTTGATGTAAAAACCGGTCAGTGCATTTGGCCCAAAAAATGTCAAATCGCGACCTACCCGGTGAAAGTATTTGAAGGTCAAGTCTATGTTGACATTACGTCCCCAAGTATACCTACTAAAACCAACCAAGTTCACGTTTACCACGTAAAAAGGCCCAACCGAGTCCAAATAGCCAAAGCTCAATAATTTCGGACCTTTCTTATTGAAGCTGACAGTGATTTCTTTTCTAAATGACATAAAATGGTAACCAGTCTAATCTGTTGACTGTTTACTTCTTCTCCAGTTTTATATGTTTCAGTGTCTTTTGATTGGTTTTCCCATGATCATTTAATCCAAATATCCAGTGAGAATCAGTGTGTCATTTCACTGTTTTTCCTCCGGTGTCGGCTTTGAACACTATAATTGAACAAAGTAAAATATGAGAGGAAAATGAAAAGCATTCGGATTTGCTTGTTATTATTCTAGATAAAAATTGGGAGTTGAATTTTACAGTAAAACCCAAAATGATGAAATTCTGTCAAATTTTCGTCTGAATTAATAGAATCAGAAACTGATAACATTTTCTTTTTTAGTTCTATCTTGATGTTGGAGTCAAATAATAGGCACCAATTGTAATTGTTAAACTAGGAAATGCTAATCTAATACTAGTATGAAGTCGCTAAATCGGATATTGATTGATTTCACAAATCAAGGTTATTATTGTAGCCTATAAAATAGAAATAGTTACTAAATACTATAGGAAGGACTCGATTAATGGTAGGTTTACCTAATATCGTACTTATCTTAGCTGATGATCATGGTTATGGGGATATTTCTGTTCATAATGGGCCACATATCCAAACACCTCATATTGATCGTATTGCTGAGAACGGTGTCCGGCTTACCCAATTTTATGCAAACTCTTCAGTTTGTTCACCTAGTAGAGCTTCTCTTATGACGGGACGCTATCCCGATAGGGTCGGTGTACCTGGGGTTATTCGTACCCACCCTGAAAACAGCTGGGGCTACTTTAGTCCAAATGCAATTACATTACCATCACTCCTAAAACAAAACGAGTACAAGACATCCCTCATTGGTAAATGGCATTTGGGGTTAGAAACCGAAAACCATCCTTGTCGTCGGGGATTTGATCATTTTCATGGATTCCTGGGTGATATGATGGATGACTACTATACACATCTAAGGCATAATCAAAATTATATGAGGGAAAATCTAGAAAATATTGATCCTCGTGGACATGCTACAGACCTATTTTCTGATTGGGCTGTCGAATTCATTCAAAGCCAACATCACTCGTCACAACCATTTTTCCTTTATCTAGCATATAATGCCCCGCATACGCCAATTCAACCTCCAGCTGATTGGATTGAACGAGTACGACAACGTGAACCTGACGCTTCAGAAGAAAGAGTTCGATATTCGGCTTTAGTTGAACATATGGATTCAGGTATTGGTCGAGTCTTAGATATACTTGAAAAAACAGATCAGCTATCAAATACCTTAGTGATTTATACTTCTGATAATGGTGGTCAGTTGAATGTTGGAGCAACTAACGGGCTTTTACGCGGCGCAAAAGGGCAAATGTACGAAGGTGGTATTCGTGTTCCAGCTTGTGCTATGTGGCCAAACCAAATTGACCCAGGAAAAGTGACAAATCAAGCAGCCATGTTGATGGATCTTTTCCCTACAATTTGTCAGGTAGTAGATGTTGAAATAGGCCATCATATTGAGGGTAAGTCCATTTGGCCTACCCTTCGAGGTGAGCGACAAAACCTTGATGAACGAAACCTTTATTGGGTTCGGAAAGAAGGTGGACAACCTTTTCTAGGTCTTAATCAACATTCTGTAAGGCAAGGTAACATTAAACTATTACATAATAGCCCTTTTGAACCACTTGAACTCTATGATCTCAGTACAGATCCTCAAGAATCACATAATATAGTTCAGACTGAACCTGATCTCTGCCGTAAGATGAGTGAGATTTTACAATCGGAAACACAACAGAGTGGTACAGCAGTTTGGCAAGCGAAATAACTCAAAAAAGAGGATATGCAAAATGTTGAACTTTAGTGGGCAACAAATCATTGATTATCAAAGCCCAATGGCAGATAGCTCAAGATGGAGAAAATTTCAACTTCGCCCAAACGATATTGTAATTTCTACTCCTCCGAAATCCGGAACGACATGGACACAGATGATTTGTGCTTTACTAATTTTCCGCAGTGCCAAATTGGATCAACCATTAGGAACAATGTCTCCTTGGCTAGATCAAAAAATACAGTCAGTTGAACAAGTACTTGCTCAGTATGAAGCACAGACTCATCGGAGATTTATCAAAACCCATACGCCATTTGATGGAATACCTTATTTTGATTATGTAAATTATATTTTTGTCGGTCGAAATCCGCTCGACCAATTTTTCTCTCTTTACAATCATTACAAAAATTCAGATCGAGCAGCCGTTGAAGCATCTTTAGGTCAAAAATTAGACATACCTTTTTCTGCGGGTCCAGACAAAAGCTTTCAACAAGAAATAGTAAAAAATACTGTCTGGCATCATTTTGAAACTTTTTGGCGAGCGAAAACTTTACCAAATGTTATCTTACTACACTATAGTGATCTGAAATCTAATTTAGCCAAGCAGATATCGAAGTTAGCCCATTTCTTACAGATAGATATTACAATGGAAATCTGTGATTGGCTATCGACCTTTGCTAGTTTTGATTATATGAAGGAAAACGCTAGCGATCTAGTACCTAACAGTGTCCAAAATTTTTGGCAATCAGATCACAACTTTTTTCATAGTGGTCAAGATGGTTTTGGACGAGATTTTCTTTCTGCGGAATCAATTCAGTTTTATGATAGTGTGAAAAAACGTTACCCGCTGGATATGGTTCAATGGCTAGAATATGGAAAATTGACTAATCGATAATTCAGAATTCACAAGATAAAGCAGGTATCTTTTAAATCCGATTTTTATTATAAAAAAACCTTAAGCCCTAAGGATGTCAGATTTTTCATGTGTCTTTTATTCTTTTTAATCGGCTAGTGCTTACTTTAGCTGAACGAAATTCAGGTCGCTGGTGTCGGGACGGTAGTTTATGGCTTAACCCTTCGGATAATAGCTTTTTTTGCAGGTGGCTCAATATTTCTCTTCCGTCATGTGTCCGCGATATTTTTTTTTCTAACCCTTTTATTATCAATACAATTAGGTCCACTAATTGTCTAAAATAATGTATCAAATTTATGTTCCTCTGAAAAAGTCCCGTGCTATTCGTTTACATACATTAACATCTATTAGATACCAAGTAAATTATGCTGGAAGACTCATATTCACCTCTTTTGAGGTAGGATGATCCATTACCTGACGGACACTCGTTTGACTTACACAGTTAAAACCCATTTCTATTTAATAATGTGCCTAGTCAAAAAAATAAACACACTCATTGGTGATGACCTGCAATAGCATTTATTCACACTAAGTTTCATGGTTGGGAGAAGGTAAAAATGTCAAAAAATACATCTTCGGGTATAACTTCTGTTGGTATTATTGGTTGTGGTATGGTTAGTGCTGCTTATCTTAAAAATAGCCTAAAATTTTCACCCTTTGATATTATCGCTGTAGCTGACCAGCGTCCTGACGCAGCTCAGGATCGGTCCAATGAATTTGGAATTAGCAAAGCATATTCAGTTGACGAAATATTAGATGATCCTGCGGTTGAAATGATAATTAATCTGACACCGCATAATGCCCATGGCCCAGTAGCATTATCCGTATTAGATGCCGAAAAGCATGTGTATAACGAGAAACCAATGGCTGTCCATCTAGAAGAAGGACAAAGTATGTTATCACTCGCTAATAAGAAAGGATTATACATCGGTTGTGGACCCGATACCTTCTTCGGTGGAGCATGGCAAACAGCTCGCCAATTTATTGATGAAGGAAATATTGGCCAGCCAGTGGCTGCTTCTGCTTGTTTAATGGCTTTTCGTCAGCCAAAGATAGACAATGCAAAACCAAAATCAACAGAGTATGTCAACTTCTATAGCACTAACTTTTACGACTTCGGTGTGACATGGAGTTTTGACCGTGGCCCCTACTATTTGAATGCTTTAATTCATCTCTTGGGACCAATCCATCGTGTTACAGCTTCAACCAGAAACGTATGGGGGGAAAGGAGAGAATTCAAAGACGTAGTCAAAACCCCAACCCACTTTGCTGGAATAATGGATTTTCATTCTGGTGTAGTTGGAACAATTCTCGTTAGCTCCGATGTTCACTCTACAAATCTACCACATATTG
The DNA here is from genome assembly GCA_002729015.1 of Candidatus Poribacteria bacterium. Next base: position 59,674 of record PBVO01000086.1, on the reverse strand, counting down.
AGATTTATGGAACAGAAGGTTCTCTAAGGTGTATTGATCCTAACAATTTTGGCGGTCCCATATATTTTCGTCCATCTTCAAAGAATGAATTTGTTGAGGTCGAATGCAATTATGGCTACAATCAGAATTCACGTGGGGTTGGCGTTGCTGACATGGCTACATCAATTCGACATCAACGTCCTATAAGGGCTAGCGGTGAAATGGGGTATCATGTCATCGAAGTCATTCATGCTCTACACCGATCATCAGCCGAAGGCCAACATGTAGAGTTGAGTAGTACATGTTCACAACCTCAGCCATTGCCTTTAGGGCTACCTGACTGGGAAATTGATAATCAAGGCTGAAGGACCATTCCTAGTAGTAATAATGTCCTAGTAGTAATAATAATGTTGGAATACCAATACATCGATTATTGGATTAGAAACTGGCTAGCAATAGTATAATTAATATTCTATTTGATAGACGGTTCAATCCTTGAAGTGGACTTGGTCAACAAACCCTAGGAGAATCCGTATACATTCTATCTACATCAAGGCTCTTGATATCAACTATCAACAACCAAAGGAATAAACATGTCTAAGTCTTTTGAACTTCCTCGTCGTCGATGGGGAAAAAGTGAAATTTCAATTCCGGTAATACCGTTCGGCACACAGGGTTTTGGCAACCACTTTGGACTTGTATCCGATGACGAAGCTTGTGAACTAATTCGTTTCGCTGTAGACATCGGGGTTAACCACTTTGATACGGCCCTTTGTTATGGAGATTCTCAACGAAAATTAGGACTCGCCTTGAAGGAGGGTGTTATTCGTCGGGAAGATATAATTATTTCTGCTAGAGTTTGTTGCGAGCGTAGATATGAGTGGGATCATCTTGATTATATTCAACATAATGATGTTGACTATTCAGCTGACTACGCTATTGACAATGCTGAGAGGCAACTAGAATTACTAGGAACCAACTATTTTGACGCACTTTTGGTTCATGACCCTCGCGAGGTTGACCCTACAATTAAAAAAAATGGGACTCTTTCCGGGTTATTGAAATTGAAGGACCGTGGTTTAAGTCATAATATTGGCTATGCTATGAATCCTCACCAATTTCACTTAAAAACTATCGAAACTGGTGAACTTGATGTCTTATTGACCTTCAATGATTTTAATCTTTTCGGTCAAACTGCAGCTGATAAAATCATACCATTAGCAGAAAAGAACGATATTGGAGTTTTAAACGGTTGGTCGATTAAGCGTGGTTTACTAACGGGAATGGATTTAACCGACAGAGATCCTAAAAATAAGGAAGTGCAACGCGCGACAAAGATGCGTAAGTGGTGTTTGGAACATGAAATTAGTCTTTTAGCTGTTGCTCTACAATTCTGTATGCTCGACCCACGAGTACACGGAAATCCAATTGGTAGTCTTAACCGTCAGCAATTAGAAGCCAATGTAAATGCGGTCAGTATCCCCCTACCAAACGAAGTGATTAACGATTTCCTAGAACAGAATTTTTAATCCTTATTAATCTGTTCTTTCTAATTTTTGGGAAAAGTAATCTAGGATTCCTTTATTGCCTGAAGTTCATCTTCACTACTGATGATGAACCATGTCTTCCTCCCTCAGAATGATCAAAGATCGCAATGGCTACAGGATAAATTTGACTGGGAGTAAAGGCAAGATCATCTGAGTGGCCAGTATCCAATTTACGCCTCAACTCCAGTTGCCATCGGCCACTTTCCCAAATCCCTTTCGCCTGTACATCTGCCTGGCTATGTGTCGGTAAATTAACTACAAATGACGGAACACTTTGACCCTCAAAGGTCCTAGGTTTGGGCCGAGAAGAAAATAATGGATATCCTTGGTCAGCAGGATTTGCGAACCAGATTTTTTTCCCGCCAGGTATCGAAATTTGTTTAGCTTTCCCTTTGGGTTGCGCAAACGTGTGAACATGGCGACGATCAAATGCGTAACCAGAAGGATCTGTACGTGCTGCGTTCCAATGCCAAACATCCCATTCCACTTCTATTGGGGACAACATGTCACCAGTAAAAGGACCTCTTATTGGAAAACCAACAGAGAAGATATCTTCCAAATCACGCCCTTTTTTGTATCTAGATTTGGCTGAATCCCAAATCCAAGTTTTATAGGTTCGATCCTCAGTCTCATCGGCCCAGATAGCCAGAATGGCTAGTTCCATATCCGTATAAACAGCTTGAAGTCGAAGCTTTGTAGTTTCTTTTCCTTTATCCTTCCCCATCGACTTTTGGATAGATAATATTAAAGTAGGCGCATAGCTCCAGACTTCATCAGTAATTTTTCCGTCAATAATTGGTATTTCAGTAGCCTTTGCAACGTACCAATTTTGTTGTTCAACTGCGATGGCCCTAATACCAATCATCAATCCGAACAAGAATGATAACCGCCAAAAACTTATTCTTGACCTGATCATTACTAATTTCATATGCATAATTTCCTAAAAAATACTTTTTGTTTGCTGAACCCTACAAAAAGTCTGCGACTAGATCCTTGCTTGAGAAAATTATTAAGTAGAGACCAAAGATTTTGAGTCAAGCTGAAGGTATTGAAAAACATACGACCAAGGGTCTTTTGCTAGAATAACGACGTATCATCAGGCTTTTAATTAATTTTTCATACTGTAGTATTTCTTATTCATACCAAAGACATCATAGTAATGTTGTGGGCAATTTGTTCCATACATACGTACAAAATGGCAGTAGGTGTGAGTTCATTTATAATCTTTTCGGTAAGATAATTGTGGTGTAAGAGAGCGTTTGAGAATGATCCCCCACTGACCTACGATCCATAACGTATTTTTGTTTTCTGAGCATACTATGGTATACAAGTCATTATCTATATCAGTATGTTGTTGTTGCCAAGTATCACCTGCATCAGAAGAATATAGGATTAATCCTCTATCCCCAACAGCATATAATTCTTGTTCAGAAAGAGAAATTATGCTATTGAGATTAGTGGTGGTTCCACTGGAAAGTGCTTCCCATTTAAAACCTCCATTATTAGTACGCAAAACGATGCCATATTGGCCTACAGCCCAGCCAACTCGTTTCTTGATAAAGTCAACCGAAAACAAATCATATCCAGTGTCAGTTTCATGATGCTTCCAGTATTGCCCTCCATTAACTGTCCGCTGAACAATTCCAGAGTGTCCCACAGCCCAACCCAACGGGGCAAATTTCATTTCAATGTCTACTAAATCTTTACCAGTAGAAGTCCGCTGTGGTGTCCAGATTGGACCGCCGTCTTGATTATGGATGATTTGTCCATCACTACCGGCGGCCCATCCCTCAGAGAACTTACCGAATGAAGCATCGTTCATTCGGAAATTAGTTGGAGGTTCTTCTTCAAATAAAGGTGGACGCATAGGTGTCTTGCCCGGTGACCATTTATCACCATCAGTAGTGTAATGTACTGTTCCGTCCTTTCGCATCACCCAACCCCACTTGGGGTCCAAGCCTACAAAGTGAACACCCACCAACTCTTGTCGAGTACCACTGTTGAGCGTATGCCAAGTTTGTCCTCCATCTTTTGTTTCCAGTAAAACCCCCTGCTCACCAGATACCCAACCATTATTCTGACTTAAAAATAAGACATCTTCCAGATTTTCATACCGTTCTCCTCCGTTTTTTCTTTGCCAAGTTGCACCACCGTCTTGGGTTTTATGAATATTTCCTGATTGTCCCACGGACCAAGCTTGGCTTTCGTTTAAGAAAAAAACGCCTTTCACATAATTTTGATTACTTGTTCTATTTGGTACAGTAAGCCCTTCATCTGTATCCACTAACAACTCTTCATCTTTTTCAACATCAGACTCCTTCTTTTTGTTCTTCGGGCTTCTGTCTGATGATTCTGTCTGATTACTGGCGACTCGGTTGAATCGGCTATTTTCCATACCACGTTTTTCTAATAGCGTCTGGAATTCGTCTACAGCATCTTTCTCTGTCGGTAATTTTGTCTTGTCCTGATCTATTTTTTCAGTTGAGCCCTCCTGAATTTCGCGTGGTGGACGGCCGTCAAGAAACAACTCCCGCCAAGATATACCGCGATCTTTTGTCATAACAATTGACTGGCTATCGGTAAATGCCCAAGCTTGTTTCTGGCTCAAAAATGACACACGATTAATACGACCTTCAAAATCAGTTTGTTGTCTTTTCCAAGTTTTTCCACCATTTTTTGTCAAGAGAGACGATGCATCTGATAAGAGTAACCAACCGTTTTGTCCATCATTGCTAAAATGGACAGCTATAGCAGCCTGATTCGTTTTTTCTTGAATTTTCCAATAATTTCCACTATCTGTGGTATGTAGCAGAAACCCTCCATCCCGCCTTTGTGGAGCAACAGCCCAACCCTTTTTGCTATCGATAAAGTGTAGATCACTGATAGCTTGAGTGGTTGTTCCGCTTCTTTGTACTTTCCATGTTAAGCCACCATCGGTTGTATATAGTGTCTGCCCTTGTGTCACACCTAACCAACCTTCTCGATGATTCAGAAATTGAAGAGTAGAAATACCACCTCTAAAGTTTTGAAGTACCCCTCTCAAAACTTGCCATGTCTGGCCTCCATCTACAGTTCTCAACATTAATCCCCGAGCGAATATCCAACCAGTTTCTTTATCAATAAAAGATACTCGCTGCAGATCATCATCAACACCACTATGTTGCGGTTGCCATGTATTTCCCCCGTCAGTAGTATGAACAATCCTTCCTTCAGTACCAACAGCCCAACCAAATTTTTGATCAGTGAAGTAAACATCATTCAAATCAACCTGCCACTCTGTTTTACGGACTACTTCCCAATGGTAAAAGACTTCTTCAACTTCTATTTCGACTTTTATCTCATCGGTCTTTTCTGTGCTAGCGACTGGTGGAAGTTCAATCGGCAATTCTTGATCTTCGGTCAGTGCAAATTTCATAGCTAATCCACCTTTACCAACCGCGATCATACCTTTGGGAGATAGGGCAAACCCATACAAATCATTTTTCGTTTCACTTTCTTGAATGTCCCATTTCTTTCCCCCAGAGGTAGTCGTAAGAACTACACCATCATCACCTACAGCCAGACCATGATTAGCATCTCCAAAGAAAATTTTGTTTAGATTATTCTCTGTACCACTGCGTTGGAATTTCCAGTTTTCTCCACCATCTTTAGTATGCAAAATTTCGCCGAATTGTCCAACTATCCAACCTAATTTTTCACTCAGAAAAAAAACACCATATAACTCATTATATGTTCCGGTTGTTTGTTGGTTCCAAGTCAACCCACCATTTTTAGTATGTAAACAGATTCCTGGCCAACCAATTGCCCAACCTAACTTTTCATTTAGAAAAAAGACACCCTTGAGTTGTTGGAATTCACCAGGGGTTTGCTGTACCCAATTTTTACCACCATCTGCGGTATGTAGGATCGTACCCATATCCCCGACGACCCACCCCTTTTTAGTATTGACAAAATAAACATCGGTCAAAGCATACCACCAGCCACTTTTCTGGTGTTCCCAGTTCAACCCACCATCCGTGGTATGAGTAATCATTCCACGAGAACCAACAGCCCATCCTTCTTTATCAGTGGCAAAGTAGATACCATTGATGTCATCCCAGATTTCCGAATCAACTTCTGTCCATGTCTCCCCTCCATCCTGAGTCATGGTGATTGTACCGCGCTTACCGACAGCGATTCCAACATCACCAGTTGCAAAGGTAACTTGCTCTAGATCATTGGCTGTCGTACCACTTAACATCTCCCATTTTTCTCCTCCATTAATTGTTTTCATAATAGTTCCATACCAACCGACTGCATAGGCAACCTGGTCTGTAATAAACTGAATGGAAGTTAAATTATTTTCGGTAATATTGTCACATAGCTGCCAATTTTCACCACCGTCAGATGTGTAAATAATAAAGCCAACATCAGCTACAGCAATTCCATTTTCTGAATTAACGAAGTCAATACTGTTAATAGTGTCTCGTACATGACCATTAATCAATGGTATACGACTATCCTGTTTTTGCCAGTCAGCTCCACCATTGTTAGTATGGAATACTGAGCCGTCGCTACCAACTAGCCAGCCTTCGTTTTCATTCAAGAAAAAGACACTTTTGTTATCATTTATCAAACGATCTCGCTCGCCTGAACGACGGTTACTTTGTTCTTGCCAACTACGCCCACCATCTTCTGTGAAGAATATTCGATCATATTCACCAACACACCAACCTCGAAATTTATCGGCAAACCAAACCCCATTTAGGGGGAATTCGCTTACATATGGGTAGCGTTTCCAGTCTTTCCCGCCATTCTGAGTATAGAGAACATCAGCACCTTCACCAACAATCCAACCCACTTTGGAGTTCGCAAAATATACATCGTTGAAGTTCGCAGAACTGCCGCTTTTTTGTAACTGCCAATGCTTTCCACCGTCATCAGTATGAGCAATTAATCCTTCGAAGCCAACAGCCCATCCTTCATTTGCACTTGCAAAAAATACTGAATTGAAGTCCCCATCAATCAGGGTTTCTTGTCTCTGCCAAGTTTTTCCGCTGTCATTGGTATGAACAATAAGTCCTGCGTCTCCCACTACCCAACCCAGTCGGTGATTGATAAAGTGAATATCGTGAAAATCAGTTTCCCAATCAGCTCGTCGCGTAATTTCTTTTGTGACACAACCAGCGAATAGGCTAATAACAAAAACAAGAGCAGTCATACTCAAAAAATTGGATAAAATTAGGTAAGTCAATTTGGTCCGTGGCATGTGGCAGATTCCTGTCTGTATGTTGAAGTCAATAGGTTAAGTAAAGATGCCAAGATCAACGAAAATTATCTATTATGACCTTTTAGGAAAAGAATTGTGATATTTAATACTGACTCTTTGTTTGAACAGAGCGAGTCCTAGCCTAAACAAGCTAATAAGATAGAGCCATTGGTGACCTACTCCTCTACCCTACGTTTGGTTGACAAAATCCGATTAAATTTTTTCCGTAGCGCTTGTAGATGTTGATTAGCCCGATTTGTCTTACGCTGTACATCTTTAATGAGATCAGAAAACAGATCTTTCCCATTTTTCTGGCAATCATCAAAAGCGGTCTTCAGTCGATACCCCTCACTAGATTTTACTCTTGCTATTTCGATTGTGAGATCTCCAATAAATCTTTTTGTTCTCCTAATAGCCCACTCAATCCGTTTTTTTTGAACAACTACTGATTCTGATTTATCAATGGAATCTATGTTGCTAGAGCCTTCTTGAATCCTTAGTAACGTTTTCAGATCATTCGTTTCGTAAGCTCGATTAATACGAACCATCATTTCGGAATCGGGTAGATTAACTGATGCTTTGTCCGGGTGGAAGCTTTTTGCTAATTGATGATAAACTTGTTGTAGTTGTTCTTGTCGAGAATTATTGATGGGGTCAGGTGAGGTAGTATCGACCTTAGCATTGGGATTAGTTGAATACAAGTTATTCAGTCGTTCCCATCTACTTTCAAAGCAATCTGCAACTCTATTTTCGATTGCATCAGTTGCGACTCCTTCGCTAACTAACCTCAGGCGTAACTGGAATTGTTGTTTGGAGAGTTCCGTTTCTTCCAGTTCTCTGTAAGCTCTAGAAAGACGCAATTGGTATTCTTGTTCCACATTCAAAACAGCCACATTCAATTTTTCTAGATCGACTGTCATTCTCATAACCCGCCTACGCATGGAACGGAGTTCTTTCTGAAGTCGATCGAGTTCAGGTTGTTGAGGGTCAACAAAAACCGTCAGTGCAGATAGCCGCATTGGACTAGATTAGCCTTCTTGGTTACGTTGGATATTTGATTGTGGGTTGACGTTTATTTCATAGTTCTAATTTACGGAATTCGGTAAGTGATTCGCCCACGTGTCAAATCGTAAGGAGATAATTCAACTGTGACTTTGTCTCCTGGCATAATACGGATGAAATATTTTCTCATTTTGCCTGATATATGGGCCATCACTTCATGTCCATTCTCTAGCTCAACCCGAAATGTTGCATTTGGCAATGCTTCTAGAATTGCACCTTCAGCCTTAATTTTTTGGTCGTTGGATGGACTTTGTTCTTCAACAGTCGTTTGAGGTTGATTTACCTTTTTCTTATTCTTGTTATTTTGGTTGGCACTCTTAGTTCGTTTGCGTTGATGAAACCGCTGTTTCCTATTTGCTTTTCTCACTCGATGAATTACTCCCCGCCGACGGAATCGGCTTATTGAGACGATTATAATACGAAATCTAATTTCTGTCCGTCTTACTTAAAGCCAATAACCCAGCAAACGAATAGTAACAAATCAGATTTAATTTCTAATATACATTTCCTGCTTTACTGTATCTAGCGCATTAGATGTATCGCAATACCCGTAGCAAGCTTAGGGTAGAAGAATGTAGATTTCTGAGGCATTGTCTCACCTTCCAATGCCACATCATATACTTGGCTAACACTGGTCGGGTTAGGCAAAATAGCAGCTTGAAATTCGCCAGACGAAACTGATTCAATCGCTTGTTCTGTATTGGCTTTATAACTAATTTTTTTCTGGTCTTCGGAAACGGTTGTATCGATACCAAATATATTTTTGATGATTTGGTCATGTAAAATTTTAATATCCAAACGATTCAAGCTTGATTCTGTTTGACTTGGAGGTTGTGCAATTATCAATTGAAACTGACTACCACCAGTGTAATAACCAAATGATGGTTTGATATTAGCTAACTTAGTTTGAGCTGATTTCAAACTGTCTAAATCACCAAAAACCTGCAATTCAAAACGACTAATTAACTCATTCTGGGCTTTTTGGATGACTGCGGGGTCTAAATTATGCAAAAGTCGGTTGATGGGAAGTACGGCTAACCCATCAGATTCCATACAAACCAAATTCATCATTACATAGTTACATGGATCCTGAAGAGACCAATCTTGTTTTTTAGCTTTCATTTCATCTCGGAAGGCCAAAGCAGTCTCATAGCGGTGGTGCCCATCGGCAATTAATAATGACTTATTGACAAATGATTGCCGAATTCGCCGACCAACAGTAATATCATCGACTTTCCATACTCGGTGAGTTGAGCCAAATTTCTCACTTAAATCCATGGATGGCCTGTGGTTTTGTGTAAAAGCTTCCATCTCTTGCTCAACTATTCCTTCTTGGTCAGAATAAAGCAAAAAAATTGGACTAAGTTGGGCGTGTGTTTGACGCATCAAATTAAGGCGATCGGCTTTAGGAGCCGCGAGCGTTTTTTCGTGTGGTAAAATCACGCGGTCAGCAAACTGATGTAATTTGCCCACGGCCACAAGCGCTCGACGAATATAGTCTTTTCCATCAGGTGTGATAAAGCCTTGATCGTAAATGTAGTAACATGGTTTAGAGTCTTGTAACAAAATACCATCTTGTAACCACTTACGTAAGCTACTGGCCGCACGCGTATATTGATTATTCTGGTCCGTATCTTGATCAGTAGGCTGACTTAAAGTTAGACGGACAATATTATTCGGATGCTGTTTTTCTAACGCAATACGATCAGCTTCATAAATCACATCGTAGGGTGGCGCGATAACATTCTCTGGATCAGTGATCCGGTCAGTATTGAAGCGAACACCTTGGAACGGGAGTACTTCTGCCATATGTTTCCTGTTTCCCTTGTCTCTAATCCCATAAACGAGTACTAAAGTAACGCTCACCTAGATCACAAAATATGGTAACAATTAGGCCTTCTCGAATTTCTCTGGCGATATCGTATACGCCTTTCATGTAAGCACCTGAAGATTGACCTACAAACCAACCTTTACGCGCTAATTCATTACACATATCGTAAGCATCGTCAATAGTAACCGGTAATTTTACATCAACTACGCTGTCATCATAAATTTCTGGCACAATATCTTCCGGTCTCCCTAGAGGTTTCAAACCTTCTATACCAGGGAAGTCGTCTGGCACGATTGAGCAAATCTGAATATTAGGATTAAACTCTTTCAATCGCCTACCAACACCTGTGATCGTACCACCTGTTCCAACTCCGGCGACAAAATGGGTAATTTTACCCTCCGTTTGCCGCAAAATTTCAACTGCTGTCGTCTCAAAGTGCGCACGCCAGTTATTTTCGTTTTTATATTGATCAGCCATGAAATACTTTTCAGGTAAGGCGTGATAACGGCGATGTACTTCTCTTAGTGCTTCATCATAGCCATGGACTGCATCAGTGAATATCATGTTCGCATTGTGTGCCTGCATTCGTTTTTTTCTTTCTTGGCTGGCATTTTCCGGTATAACTAGTTCAACTTCATATCCCAATACTGCTCCAATCATCGCATAGGCAATGCCGGCATTTCCAGAACTAGAATCCAGAATCACCTTGTCTTTTGTAAGGTTGCCATCTAGAATCGCCTGAGTTAGCATACGAAGAACTGGTCGATCTTTTATTGACCCACCAGGATTAAGCATTTCGGCTTTAGCATAAACCTCAATCCCTGGAAACTGATCTCTGGTTAGATCAACTTGCACCAGAGGTGTTTGTCCTATCTGCTGTAGTAATGGGTAAGGAGAAAGATCAAAAACTTTGGAGTTGTCCATTGTAGTACAAATTATACTTACAACTAAATATTTTGGCTGGACGAGTAAGCAATGGTATCAGTCAGGCTAACAAGAAAGTCTCGATCCCTCTGTAATGCCGAAAGTTTATTCTCACCATGAATAAACTCTACCTCTAAATACCCATCGTAACCGATATCAGCCAATTTTTGTACGACTTCATTATAATCTATGATACCATCAGCCAGTCCACAACCTTTTCCGTTTTCATCAGCATTTTGCGCGTGAACATTAATAATCTTTTTACCCAGCAGCTCAATTGACTCAATTGGGTCATCGGCACCAGAGCGAAAAGACGGTTGCCAGTACGTTTTGAGTGCAGGAGACTTGACATAATCTAGCAATTCCTGGGTTGTGGTAGCTGAATCGCTGAAATTATTATCGTGCATTTCTAAACCCAGTGTTAGTTCCCGAAATTGAGCCCATTGTGACAAGCTAGACAGACGAAAGAAGAGAGAACGTTTATCTGTCGGCAAAATACTTTTGGATGAGCCTCCACCAGACCAAATCCTCAACAGTCTAGTTCCTAGGCCTTGCGCGATATTTGCGGCCACTTCAAAGTGTTTTTGGTGTAGTGATAATAATGGGTGAACATAGGACCCGAAGGCGGTCACTTCCAATCCTTTAGAACTGACAAGGTTTCGAACTTTTTCAATGTACTTTACGTCATACTCCTCAGGCATATGGGGGGGTTTCCCCCAAATCTCAACCCCATCAAAACCATAGTCAGAAGCAATAGAAATAACGTCCTCCAGAGAACGCTCACGGAAAGCAATTGTACATAAGCCGACTTTCATAAAATACTCGCAGCCGCCCCCACGCTTTCTATAGTGAGGAAACTGTACCTCCTATTGTCATCATTACCGAATATATACTTTATAAACAGATCTTGCAGGAGAACTTATTCTCTACGTGTCTTTTGGTTGTAAGAAGTACAACTCAGCCCGTGTCTCCGATTTACTAAGCAGGATAAGCTGAACTATGTATAACAATGAAACAACGCGAGTCCCGTTAGGCAAACCGACACTCAACCCGACGAATGTCTCTTACGATGTCATGGGATTGACTATTCTTTGACAGCAGTCGGGGCCGGAATAAACGGCCAAATCATACCATAGGATAACTCTCATGAACAAGAAAGACTCTGTCTATTTATCAATAAATGAGTTTTAATCGAGGAGTTTTACGGCTTGAATACCACTATCGATGGCTTCAAACAGTAATGGTAATCGACCATTATCAACCCCTGCGTAAACTAGATTAGATTTTGATCGATATTTATTTTGATCATTGAACAGGTAGTTCACAGTTGGTATCGGCATGGCATGCCCTAAAACTTTCAAAAAAACCCCCTGAATTAGGGGAGTAATCTCCTGATCAAGGTGAGTATTAATCTGTTTGATTGTTTTAGCAACGATATTTGCGGCGTGTGTTTTGATTTGACTCAAGAATTGTCGTTGATCTGGTGCAAAGCAATAATAAGCTGTCAAAACCCGAACATTTGGGTTTCGCTGAACTTGACCTGCATTGTCTATAAACCCCATAAATTTCCGTTTATGGGGTTCATCTGATTCAAAAATCATATCGTTTTGCCAATAGGCATCGGTACGAAGTTGATTTCGTAGTATAAAGTTCACAACCAGCCAAGGTGCATAAATGTTTTCAGTAAACAAATGGGCATCAGCTTGAAAAACATAGGATAAAGAATGCTTTTGTCCTGCGTAAATGATGAATTGAGTTTTATAAACATCGAGAAGTCCAGTAGATAAATCTGCTACTTCCACCCGAAAGCCGGATTGAATAGACTTGATAGATCTAACCAAATGTTGAGTTTTTAGTTTCGTAGGATCAAGTTCATTTGCTAATTTTTGGACGAAATAGTAGTTACCTTCTGGTGGTGAAAACAACTCAACCTTTTTATTATAGTAAGGGCGACAAGCATAGTAGTGAATACCCGCGAGAGCGGATACATGCCGAGAACCAGCCCCATAATCATCGTGCATTTGGTAGTCAATGAGGTTCTCAAATTCTCGATGAAAATGTAATGACTGGATGAGGAAGTCTCTGAAGGTAATCCGATTTAGATTATGAAACTGACTATCGATCAATCGAGTTGGCAGCCTCATATGACCTTGGTATTGACTGATCAATTCTAGAAACTCAGTTTTGGGCAGCCCCTTTGGTAACATCTCATGGCGAAACCCTTTTTGAGTCCAAATCAATTCTGCCTGATTTTCGTTGATCAGGTATTTTTTATCAACAAAACCCCACAAGCCTTGCGTCGGGTCCAACCGAATGATCTTAAGCTGTTCCAAGAGTCTTAAAACTTCTTTACCATAGTTGGCAGGGTAAGCTAAATCATAATGAGCACCTTGAGAGAATGACTCGCCCGCAAAAACCTGTTGACTAGAAGTCCCCCCCAATTGGGAAGACAATTCACATAAGACAAAATTTCGACCGGCTAGTTGTGTGGCTGCTGATAAACCTGACAACCCACCGCCAACGATCAAGTAATCCGTATTTTTTAGAGTTCCCTTTCCTAAACTATGTCTCCACAATATCTGATGACCTACTTCCTGATCGGAATCAATACGAACACTATAAGCAATATCATCGGGCGAGACACTTGTCTTATCTTTTTGACATGCACTAATCAATGCTGCAGTAGATAGTTTTAAGAATGACCGACGGTTGACCTTCATCATTTTTGCGTAACATCTACAATCACTGACTAGAAAAATAAGTATCAACTAATCAATGGACAAGTCAGATAAATATCTGCTTAAGTCTTTAGGTTGACCATCAAGCGTGGTATCCATTGCAGCAATAACCAAAGCAAAACTCTTAATATTGTCGGTAATTCTGGTAGCTGAAGGGGGACCACCGTCAAGCCACGTCAGAAACTCGTCAAAAAAATGAATATCCCCATGCTTTGAAATATCTGGAGCTGTGTAAACTTCACTTGCTTGACCAGTTCTGTGTATCTTAACATCATTCCCTTCAGCTATTTCGACCGTACCATCCTCAAATTCCAGTCGGTAGTGTTCGCTGTTCCAACAATTAGTTATACCTGCAGCACTACTATTTCCTTCATAACAAGCATGTACGCCGTTATTCATTCGCATCAAATAGTAACCGCTGGAGTAGTGTTTAAAACTTGACCATTCGGGGTTCCATCCAAATCCCATTAGTGTTTCACAGTCACCACCAGACAAAAATCGCAGCATATCAAAATGGTGTACAGAGCCTTCAAATAGTAGACCGAAGTCCATGTCATGGCGCCATGCACGCCCCCAAGAAAGATATTCACGGTAATCGCATGCGTAACGACCAAAGACATGCTGTAGTCGTCCTAATCGTCCCTCTTCCCGAATCTTGACGACCTCTTGCTTATTTCTCGCATAACGATAATTTTGCATGATAGCACATGGAAGACCTGTTTCGACTGAGGCTTTCACCATCAGTTTTGCTGAATCTAGTGTGTCTGCAATTGGTTTTTCACTAATTACCGGCATTCCTCGGTTCATGGCTAATACAGCAGCAGAGCTATGAAATTGAGGAGGTGTGGAAATCCCACAAAAGTCAGCTTTTACTGAGTTGATAGCAACCTGATGATCATTAAATAATTGGTTTTTACTCAATCCTAACTTATGTCCTTGATTTTCTAAAACTTCTTGGTTTACGTCGACTAAGCCAACGATTTTTACTCGTTCACTGAACTGATCTGTAAACGTACGAATCCAGCTACCAGCACGGCCACTAGCCCCAATCATCAAACATGTTTTTACAGACATTAACAAAAATCCTTTTTCTATCGTAAGCGGTTGATTCTAGCAAAACAGGTGTTAGGTGTCAACAACGAGTATCCCTCATTGTAATCTCGTTTGTGTGTGAGAGAAATTGTCTATGTTATATTGTTTTACTAATGAGGTAGTTCAACTTACTCAGAGACTTTCTTCTAAATTAGCTGAGTATATTCCAATAAATCTCTACAATTCTTCTCTTCTTTATGATTCCCAGGACGACCTAACGTGGTAGGCTAACTTTTTCAAAATTTAAAACCAAATTGATCAACCTTGATTTCATGTCTACCAAATTGACTTTAGCTGATTAACTTCCAAACCAACTAATTTAGCTGAACCACCTTCAGCAAAAGCCGAAATAGTTTCTACCACACCCAAAATACGCCGGCTACTGGTAATAAATACTCGACCACGATTCCCAATAATTTCTAGCATTGGACGATCAACCAGAATTTGCAACGCTATTTGATTGCTTTCGGGCTCTAATGGAACATCATTCAGTAAACCTTTTGATACATCATAAGTTATCTTCTCTCCGCCTATGTCGATGCCAAGACTCTTTGCCCCTTCTAATATAAAATTAGCGCGGATGTCAAATAACTCCCCTCTGACCTTCAATCTAGCAGTTTGATTGTCGGTTAAATCAACATTTTCGATGGTGTGTTGGGTTTGGTGTAGAATCTCAATTTCTTGGATGGGTTCTGCAAATAATCGCAAACCGTCATCGGTTTTTCGAAGTGTAAGAACATGCGGAAAACTAAAAGTTTGATTGAATGGCATTCCTTCCATTTCAATTTGTGCCCATCCTATTTGTATACGCCGCCCATCAGGACTATTACTAAAAGTTTGGGAAGCGTAGTACTGACCGTAATGTACCCGCTGTTTTTTATCATGTTCAGGCGTGAATATTTGTCCATCAAAGGAACCTATTGAATACTGGCCATCAGCAGCAAAGATAACCCAGCGAGTATCATCCTGATTCTCATTTACAGGCATCTCAAATATTTCAGGACATTCATAATAACCATCAAGTTGACTTTGAAAAGACCATCTCTTAAGGTCATTCGAAGTGTAAAATGCAATTGACCGTACTAATTCTTTTTCTTCTGTTTCAGATGAAGTTTCAGTGTAGACAGCCATCACCCATTGTTTTTTTTTGGCGTACCAAATAATCTTGGGATCACGGCCTTGATGTTTAATCACAGGATTTTCTTCGTATTCAGTAAAAGTCTGACCTCGATCATTACTATAAGAAATACACTCACCTCGGCCTGTACTGGTCCAAGAAGCCACAATAACTTTCTCTTGGTCTGTTTGCCATCCACCCGTATTGTTTTCATCCACAACTGCACCGCCGGAAAAAGCCCAGTCCCCGCGACGTTTGTTGTAAATCGAAATAGGCTTCTGCTTCCAATGTATTAAGTCATTACTGACTGCGTGCCCCCAATGCATATTTCCCCACTTCCAGCCGTAAGGGTTGTGTTGAAAATAGAGATGCCATTCACCATCGTAATATACCAATCCGTTTGGGTCATTATTCCAACCAACTAGCTGCGAGAAATGAAATTGTGGTCGTAAAGACTCACGATAAAACATATCAATTTCTGGAATTTCTTCTGATTGACGTATCAAATTGATTCCGGTTTCGGTTGCACCCCTTAGTTGGATTGTTGCTGATTGGCCATGAAATTCAGTTATATCTAGGAAAGACCAAAAACTAATTTTTGAAATATCAGTTGCAAGTTCTGCGTCAAACTCACGTACATTTTGGCCTTCAATACTAACATCGATATGAGTCATATCTACACCATTAAAAATGGGAAATAATAAGTATTTTTTTTCGAGCTTCATTGTCAACGTATGTGTATTCATCTGTTATATCCTAAGTTCATGGTAAACTATACCCACATTATATAAATTATTATCTTTCGGTTCAAATACCACACACTAAATCAAGCTAACACTTGTTATTAGAAGTAGCGGCATTCTATAATGTACGAGGTTAGGGAATCACTTTGCTAAGATTATCAAAAAAAAGATTAGGAAAACATATAATGAAAGGGTCTACTATCCTAATAGGAAGCAGCTTAATTTTATTGATGTCTTTTGTCCTCTATCTTGGTTGTAGTAGTAGCGAAAATCAGGTTTCATCCAATGACAGAGTACCCGCCAATAACCAAACTTATTCAGTTGGGGTTGCACAAACCAACGTAAATGTGAAGATAGATCTAACTGATAAGCTCAATCCAGCTATTTTGCCTGATGTAATGCGTGAGGTTTTGGAAGAATTAGCTCCGACGGAAAAACCTGACTCACAAAAGTTTCAGCAAAACGTAGTGAGGAAACTAAGCCATAAAATTATTAGTAACCCAGACATTAATTACCAAGTTGATCTCAACGAAGATGCAAATCTGGATCCTTTATTGGTTGTACCTGAATCAGTTCAAGGTGAAGCTGCGATATATTCGATTCGTGTTCCAGACCCAACTGAATACCCCAAAGACCCCGCTGCATATGACGTCGATTGGGATCAAGTCGCTAAAAACGGCATCGAGTTGGTGGCTTTGTCAATTACTTTTGATCAAACATCACAACAGATGGTCATTGGTGCTGAAGCAAATCCTCATGCTTATGAGGGAAAACCCAATCACTATCGGCGTGATTATCACTCAGATAGCCACAGTTGGATGGGTAGTTACCTACGTTATATGGTCATTAGAGACATTTTGTTTTCACCATACTCGTGGTATGGCGGTGGTTGGTATGGAGGGTGGTACCCTAGGTACTACGGTGGTTGGCACGCACCAGTTGCGACTAGAACTGTTACTCGGACCAGAACTATTACTCGATACAAAAACGCTAATCCAGCTCAATCAGCACCCACAAATAATGTTCGAAGTAGTAAAGCTAAAACTAGGACTCAGGCACCCAAAGCGATTCAGCAGATGAAGTCTAAACGTACTATGGCTGCCCGGCAGAAGGCTGGCAGTGTTCGAAGTGGTGGATTTGGGCGTCAAACCTCAGTTAGAGGAAATACATCTACTACTAACAGAGTAGTCACCACTAGACCCAGGAAAGTAGCCAATTCTCGCAGTGGTGGTTTCCCAGGCCGATCATCATCACGGGGGAGTTCATTCCGGGGAGGCAGTCGTGGTTTTGGCAAGTAACCTCTCACTAAAAAATGATGCAAAACTAGACCAAAGGAGTCAAATTAAGTTATGAATCGAAAATTGACTGGACTAATGTTGGTGATTTCTACGTTGTCAGGCGCAATAGCAGCACAGCAGGGTATCGTTAATCCCGCTAATTCTAGCTTTTGGAGTGATTTGCCTCTCGGTTTGGCTGCTGCATTAATCTATAGTTTCTTAGGCATTATAGTTTTGATGGTTGGATTCAAAATTTTTGATTGGATTACGCCCTTTAGCCTCAACCGAGAAATTGAAGAGAAGAAGAATACCGCAGCGGGTCTAATCGTCGCCGGAATTATGATAGCATTGGGGCTGATTGTGGCTGCAGCTATTTTGTAAGTACTTTTTAGATTCTTGTGTCCAAGCTAACGAATCATCTTCTATCTGCACCAGAGACAATTGATTATGTCGAGCAACAGGTTTCTAACCTTGAGTTTCATCTGTATGAAGGTCGGATTTCTCCTAGTTATTTCCAAATTTTTCGACAAAGTCGACTAAAGCGCTGCAAATATGAGGCTGAATTCTGGATCATTGGCAGTAGTCATGTGGTAATAATTGAAACTGAGAATAATAAACTAACAGAAATTGTTTCGGCGGACCAAGGAATATTACCTTCTGACAGCCGAATCTATCATATGGCAGGATTACAGAATGATCAGTTCTGTTACCCCCCATACCAAATATCCTTGGAATTGAGGCAATTTGATTGCTTAACCCCTTTCGAAAAAGAATTTCATCAATTGGTTGATTGTAAGTTTGAGTTTCGCCTTCAGCAAATATTTCCTAAGACTAAACTCAATGGCACTACCTCCGAGCAACATTTGCCACCGAGTACGATCATCGATATTTTTCGAGCGGACGAAGCCGTATTGGATTTCCGGACTTTGCATACCTACACGGAAGAAATGTCAATTGCAATCACGAACACCCAGATAAACTTTCTTAAGTAGGAAATCCAGAGTCTTCGAGATTTTTTTACTAACAAGAGAGTGTATTGGCAAATTCTCCTTAGTTTTCAATACAACACAAAGATTTGGGGAAAACCTTTAATCCAAACACAGGCGAGACCGTTAGTTAATGGCGCAACAACATAAGTTGGCTAAACTGGTGGCTATTCGTTTGCCAGATGAGTAGGGAAATGGATAACCGACCAAAAATGAGCTGCCAACGGTTAAACAATTACTGGTTATCGAGGACTTTTCTGTTGAAGTATGCCAATTTTTCTACAGTTCAGGATAACATTTGGTCCAGTGGTTCGAAAATTTGCTGAACTGAAGGTTTAAATATATTTCCACTCAGTATGTCCGTCACACCTTGTTTACACTGTGGATACTTTTTCAAAAAGCGGGCAAAACTGAAATCTTTACTGTAGAAGGCATAAACTAATTTTTTGAAAGCGTCCATACCTTGCCAGAATTTATCTTGAAAAGCTGACAAGCGCTTTTCTGAAAAATCATTATTTTTCCATGCGTCGATAATGCAGTCTGCGGCCATCTCACCCGATTGAAATGCTAGTAAGACGCCGGAAGAATATACAGGGTCTAGGAACCCGAGTGCATCTCCGACTAAAACCCATCCATCTCCAGCGGCCTGGGACGATCGATAAGAAAAATCCTTTGTCGCTTTGGCTGAAAAAACTTGCTCTGCTGATTGTATACGCTCTTTCAGTGGCAAACACTTTTCGACTTGATTATCAAAGATATATTGCAGCCCTTTCCTCTTGTCTTTCAACAAAGTATCAATGGGCCCAACAACACCAACACTAACTAAATCATCGGCTAACGGGATATACCAAAACCAAGCAGATTTGTCATTGGTGTGCATTACCAGTGTTGCCCCCTCGTCTTGACCTTGATCGCGAGTTGCCCCCCGAAAATGGGTGAAAATTGCAGCATTTTTTAATCGAGAGTCGCTCTTCTTGAGAGCACCCTTACGCGATATCAATGTACTTTGGCCGGTGGCATCAACCACGACGTCAGATTGAATTTGACGTATAGTTCCACCGGGAAACTTAGCTTGTACACCGCTTGCACTATTTCCTTCAAACAAGACCTTTTGTGCAGAGACACCCCTTTTAACAATGACACCACTTTCAGTTGCGTGCTCTAATAACATTTGATCAAATTCACTTCTTAGAACTTGCCAAGTTACTGAACTTTCGTGGGGATCATTATCGTAAAAGTAGAAAGGGGCCGACCCGCGGCCAGACGATGAGTAAAATTGGACACTATGTTTTTTCTGAAAGTGGCTCTGTTTAAGCTTCTCAATCATGCCAAGTCTTTCTAACGTCCAGTAAGTACCTGGAATCAGAGATTCACCTATTTTGAAGGTTGGTTTGGTAGACCTTTCTAAAAGAACTACTTTTTGGCCTACTTGAGCCAGCAATGTAGCAGCAGTACACCCTGCTGGACCACCACCAATGACTATAGTGTCTACTTTAGTTCTATTTGGGTCCTCTATCTTAAATGTCATTTCTTCCCTCAATTAAAGTGGGCTTTTATATTGATCAATTCGGATTGTCCTGTTGTCTAGAACAGATTTTGCCTAAACTGAATAGATTACCGTTTTGTGTCAGAGTAGAATTGTATCGTCGATAGCTAGACGTTACTAATTTTCTTTTCCCATTCATCACAAGTTTTATGTGTTAGCTGAACCGAAGCACCAATGTAACGGGTTGAATCTTGTAGCGTTTGGCGTTGTGTTTCAGTTAATTGGTTAAGGAATGGGCGTAAATTACTGTCAGACCAAAGTAGATCGGTTAATGTAGCACCTCGGTCATGGACTTGAGATACTAATTTCCGTGTGTGGTCATATGCATCAGGAAAACCATAATAAGCCAATAAAAGATAGATCGGCTCTGCTATTGTATTACCAGCACTGAGTTGCAAATTCTGTAACATCCGATCTGACTTAACATCTAGTTCAGTCAATGCTCTACTCAAACGATAGATTGAATAGTCAAAAGCAGTAAATAACTCCGTTAGAAAACGGCTAGAAGCTGAGTTTGTTAAATCTCTTTGATGTTCTAAGATGCTATCCATGAAAACGGTTTGCATTCGAGGAATAAACGCTTTCCATAAGCTCTTAACATTCTCAAAGGCCTCTGGGTTTACCTTATGAGGCATGGTTGATGAACCGACTAAATTGGGATCATATTTTCGTCCAACTTCTCCGATTTCGGTACGGTAAAGGTGCCGCATATCATCAGAAAAATTAGCAAGAATCGTATACGCAGATGAAACAGCATAAGCTAAGTCGCTAATAAACTCAGGTTCAACACACTGCGTTGAAGTGTGAGTATCAGATGCCTTCAAACCCAGCAAGGAGAGTAAATCGGTCTCCAATTTTTCTGGTTTGTCGAATACCATAGATAAACCATTAAACGCGCCAACAGCACCTGAAAACTGGCCTCGAAGATTTTTGGCAGCTTGATCAATTAATTCGATTCGATTACCTAGTCGACTGACGTATAGAGCTAAGGCGTAGCCAAAAGTAATTGGTTCTGCATGTTGTCCATGTGTACGACCAATCTGAACGGTTTCTGCATGAATTCGTGCTAATACAATCAATTGCTGAACAAAATCAACTAAATTAGGAAGGATAACTTTTTCGGTTAGCTCTTTAAAACGAAGAGAGGTGGCAGTATCTAAGATGTCAGCCGAAGTCGCAAATAAGTGAACATAAGGCCTTGCAGAAGGGGTAATTTTACGGCGAATGACATTAACTAGTGAACGAATATTATGCCTAATTTTTGCTTGTTCTTGGTATACTTCTTCTGCTGTCACTTGGTCGACAGCTGACTCTACTTGGTCAGCAACTTCAGAACTGCAAACCCCATGATTGGCTAGAGTTCTTACCAAAGCCGCTTCGACTTTGGCCTGATACCTTACATAAGCTGACTCTGAAACATAGGGTTGTAAACGATCCATTACCGTTTCAGTTGCTCCATAATACCGAAAATCGAGCGGGCTAACGGCTTCAAAAAGCTCCATTTATTTTTACTCCTCAGCTAGCTATTATTTTTTTTAAGAACCTGATACTTTGAGTGGCTATTGTTACAGGATCTGGCTCAAAGTTAAAAACTTCAGTCGATAAATAACCATCGTAGTTAGTCTCAGCTAATGCTGAAATGATAGGCTGATATTCAACATCACCAGAACCTGGTAAATATAAATTATTATCATTGGTATGAAAATGAGCTAGATCACTAGAAAATTGACGGATTTCGGTTGGCATATCCAATCCCTGGTTCGCTGTACTACAAACGTCCAAAATTAAACGAAAATTTGGACTATTGACCTGATGAATCATTTCCACAGCCTGAGATGGTGTATTGATAAAATTAGTCTGGTTGTCGGATAGAGGTTCCATACACAGTAAAACACCTTTATCTTGAGCATAATTAGCACTGTGTGTGAAGGTTTCTCGAGCATAACTCCATGACTGGTCAGAATCCCATCCTTCTTGAATAGACCTCTGTTGCGGCGAACCAATAATCATGACTCGACCTTCCAAGTCTGCACACAAGTCTATCAAAGCCAGGAAATAGTCTAGGGTTTTTTCTCGAATCTCATCGTCAGGGTGATTAACATACAATCCCTTTGGAGATACTAATAACCAATGTAAGCCAACGATCTCTATTTGGCTGTTGGCGGCAGCTTTTTTAATTTGGTCTCGCTGATTAGAACTGATATCTCTTACATCGTCAGCCAAAGTAAATGGGGCAATCTCAACCCCTCGATAGCCTAGTTGTGCAGCGCAATCAAAGACGTCTTCAATTTTCCAATCCTCGAACATTTCGTTGCAAATTGCCAATTTCATATTGTCAGCCTCATAGCATATCGAACTTTTTTATCAAAATTAATGAATAACACTCGCCAATTCTAGCATACGGCACACGATTCATGCTATGCACTCGATCTTGACTTCCACCGGAAAAAAACAAGTAAACAATAGTTGGTTTATGATAGAATTTTTTGAGTCCTCAAATTTGTCTCAACAAATGTGCAAATAAATACTGTGATAAGGTCATTAAAACGCTACATTGGTCAAACCATCTTAGAATTTGACCAAATTACTGGTCAACTACGACATCTTCTGTATAAAATGGCAAATGAAAGACAAAAGATAGACCAATTAACTTTCATTTGTACACACAACTCGCAACGTAGTTATCTGTCATAAGTATGGGTGCAAAATACAGCTTTCTACTACCAAGTCAAATAGAAAACTAAAATCATGTTCCACAAGATATTGTTGGATACTCATTTTCGACGACGAAGTAATATTTTTTATCCTAAAGATTTGAAACAGCTATATAATTTAAGCGATGTAGTATGGGGGAAAGATCAACCTATAACTGATGATGAACTATTTGATCTGAAGGAAGATATCACTATAGTTATTACTGGGCAGTGGCGTTACGGTGATGTGTCCCGGTTCCCCAAATTACAATCTATCTTTGAAGTCAGTGGAGGGTTTCCATCTCCGAGGCAATTGTCTTACAAAGACTGTTTCGCTCGAGGTATTCGAGTTATGAGTTGCGCGCCAGCTTTTGGCCCAGTAGTTGCTGAGATGGCTCTTGGGTTATCAATTGCAACAGCACGTCAAATTGTTTGGAATGACGCGGCTTTTCGGAAAGGACAAGCAAATTGGAGTCATAAAGAATTTGGAGGAACCTTTTCCTTGTATGACAAACCAACTGGTTTTATTGGCTTTGGTGGATTAGCACGATCACTCAGAAATCTATTGAAGCCTTTTCGTACTTCAATTCAGGTCTATGATCCTTGGTTAACAGATAGTTACTTAAAACAAGAAGGGGTTCAACCCGTTGGTTTAGAGAATTTGTTGGAAACGTCTCGCTTCATCTATGTACTAGCTGTACCAACACAATCTAACCGGGCTCTGTTAGATCGTCAAAAACTAGAATTGATTGGTGATGATTCAGTCTTTTTGCTAATGAGCCGAGCACATGTAGTTGATTTTGAAGCCTTGACTGATTTGTTATCCCAAGGCCGTTTTAAAGCAGGAATCGATGTGTATCCTCAAGAACCATTACCCTTGAGTCATCCAATCAGGCAACTACCAAATGTGGTGTTATCTTCACATAGGGCAGGTGCTATCGGAGAAGGTCTTCTGAATATCGGGTCTCTACTTGTGCGTGATGTCGAAGCGGTTGTTTCTGGTCGAGTTCCACAAGAATTTCAGACCGCACAACCGGAATACATAAGGGAACGAGGTTAGTATAGATCTCGGATCATTTGGATTACATTAGTCGTGGATTTGCCTGCCACATTAATACCGACTATAACCCGGCCACCATTTTCTTCAACAACATCTCGCTCGATTACTTGTTCAATAGAATAATCGCCACCTTTAACGTGAATGGTAGGTTTGAGGGTCGATAAGAGGTTCCTTGGATCGGGCTCTGAGAAAATGACCACATAATCGACACAATCTAAACCTGAAAGCATCTCTGCTCGTTCCATTTCTGGCACCAGTGGTCGATTATCACCTTTTAAGTATCTGACTGATTCGTCGCTGTTAACTCCGACTACGAGTATGTCTCCCATCTTCTTTGCTGCTTTCAGGTAGCGCAAATGACCCACATGAAGCAGATCAAAACAGCCATTTGTACTTACTACCACCTCACCTAGAGCCTTTTTTTTTCTTATTATTTGGGATAATTGCTCAGAAGTGCGAATTTTACCTGGTAGTTGAATTGTCATTGAATAAATACATTTTACGTTTCAAATTGTGAACTTAGTTTAATATTTCAAAAATTAGTGGAAAATTTTACGGCTAGGCATTTTGGCCTTTAGTATCTTCATGAGGTTGGCAAGTCATTTTAGGGTCAATATTGATCTTAACCTGACACAGACATGGCTTGGAAACTTGCAAATCTATGTTCAGAAACAAGTCGTCTTAATTTTCCCAAACCGGAAGAGATTAATATTTCACACCCGATCTGATTTGTTCCTTCGATTTTATTCTTTCGAAGATTGGACCCAGATATTCCTCACACCATTGTCTTCGTCTTCGTAAATCCTCATTTTTTCAATATCACTGCTCTCAATCATATGACCTCTAACAAGGAAGAAGATGTCTTTGACCGTATATAGATCTTCCGCCAGTATATGTCCTGGGGTTACATCTTGTATCGAAGGTAGTTCAACAGATTCATTGCGNTCTAATTCGTCATCGGACNTGTTGATTGACAAATANTCAAAAAGAGCAAAAAATCGTTCGTTGTACTTACCAATTTGCTCGCTAGGTGAGTAAATATCTTCTTTCATCTTTTCAATAACTTCTAACGGACCTAACGGNCCACCATGCAATTCCGAAAATCGAAAATTGTCATAGTCACTGACAATTCCAATAATTTGTGCCCAAGAGTCNATTTGGTCTAAAAAAATACCGTAATATCCTTTGCCATCCCTTCGCTCATGATGTTGTCGAATCGGTTNTCTTAAGGTTTTTCGAACTTCATCTGGCAGTCGTCTGATTAACCACAATCCATCTTCGACGTGCATACCGACTTGNTTTTTTTGATCTTCGCTCAAATCTGCGANGGGTATCCTCCAAAGAGATTCAGGGAATTTAAGTTTGCCAATATCATGTAAAACACCTGCCATCCCCAACATATCAGCCGNGAAANCGACACTACTTTGCCCNTCTTCAACTACAGCATCAGCCATCAGTCGACACCATTTACCAACTCGTCTAGAGTGTTGCCATAATACTGGATTTACATACTGCATAGTAAACAGTAAAGTATCTAAAAAACTTTGATTTGTCTTACTAGCGGTTTGCCCGATTGACTCTTGCAACTGGTCGAGATTTGATGTTAGTTCNTGATTTTCTTTTTTCAAACGAATGCTCTCAGCTCGATAATATTTGGCAGCCTGCGTCATTTTATCTAATCTCTGAGTTTCTCTTCGTTTTAATAACCGTCCCTTTAACCCCTCTTGTACAATCTGAACCAACTGCTTGTTATTCCATGGCTTACGAACATGACGGAAGATATTAGCAGTATTCACTGCTTTTACCAAGATCTCTGAATCAGAATAGGCAGTTAATTGAATCCGTACAGCTTCAGGGCAGAAAATCATACTCTCTTTCAAAAATTGACTTCCTGACATACCATTTCCCATTCTTTCATCTGCAATAATTACATCTGTATCTTGGTTGTTTTCCAAAATCCCCAACCCTAACTCACCACTGTGAGCAGTTAAAACATGCTGGTAACCAATATGACGAAACAANCGATCTAGAGCGTCCAAAATNATTTGCTCATCATCCACGCAAAGGATTTTATAGTTCATGGTAGGCCGCTGTACTGTTTTTTTTGTCATTAGTTAATCTGATACAGGANGAGAAAGTAATTCGTATTATTAAGCTTTCAGCTTATTGTGATTGAAACAAACGAGTCAGGCTGGCTAGAAAACAATAACGATTTCCAATTCTANNGTTACACGCAGAAATTAACGTTACCAANACAAAAAGAGTTTCAGGCTCTAAGAATCAAAGCTGANCTGCCACCTATTTTTTGAAATCTTGAATTTATAATTATTTGGAACCTAAAGTTAAAATCTTGTCGGACAACGATTCCTAAATGTTTAGTTAAAATTTGGGAATGTGCCAGAAAATTCACATTCCAGGATCATTATAGTTTTTTACTCGATTCGAGCACTAATATTGTTCTTGACTAAATTAATCAAAGNCAAAAAATCCAGTTGAATTAGTCTTTCATATTCTCTGATTCGATAATTTGCAAAGCAGACTCGATTTCGGTTNCAACCTCAATGTTATTTTCATTTTGTAATTTTTTTTTGAGAATAGTTTCAGCNAGCGGTGTAGCAATTTGCCCTAAAGCCCATGCTGCATGTTGACGTACTAGTGGTTCAGCATCCCAAATAGCTGATTGAAGAGGCTCGACCATNGATGGGTCTTTTGAATTTCCCATAGCCACGACTACGTTCCGTAAAAAACCACGTCGTTTAGCTCTCTTGATCGGACTTCCTTTGAACTTTTGGCTAAATTCGTTTTGCGTAATACCAATTAAGTCGGCTAATTTTGGCAGTAGATTACCCTTTCTAGGTTGGAATTCTTTAACAGAAGTTGGTTGTGATTTGGTATTCCAGGGACATACCTCCTGACAAATATCACAACCGAAAATTAGGTTGCCAAGACCTGGTCTTAGATCCATCGGTATTGCTTCTTTCAACTCGATAGTTAAGTAAGAAATACAACTCCTTGCATCTACCTGATTCGGAGCAACAATAGCGTCAGTTGGACAAGCCTCTATGCAAAGTGTGCAAGAGCCACAACTACCACGTGCAGGTAAAACATCGACACCTAAATCCAGGCTGATCAAAATTTCAGCTAAAAAATACCACGATCCTTTTTGCCAATTGATTAAATTGGTATTTTTGCCAATCCAGCCTAAACCAGCAGTTTGGGCATAATCACGTTCCAAAATGGGACCAGAGTCAACAAAAACGCGGCTTTTTGTTTCTCTTTTTAAACGTTTTTCAATTTTTTTAACTAATCGCTTGAGTCGTTTACGGATTACATCATGGTAATCTTCCCCCCAAGCGTAGCGGGAAATTTGACCACGGGTAGGATCCAGCTTTCGCACAGCATCAGGCTCAACAGTATAATAGTTCAATCCTAATGAAATAACAGATTTCACTTCTGGTAATAAGTTTTTTGGGTCTTGTTTTAAAGGAAAATGGCGGTGTAGGTACTCCATTTCACCTGCATAACCTAGATTTAACCATTCACGGTAACGATCGATAAGTTTTGGAGGGTCAGCAGGCACTATACCAACCAAATCAAATCCCATTTTTTCGGCTTGTTTTCGAATCCATTGATTCAACTGAGTTTTTTTTAACTCNAACTGATTAATTTTTGTCATCTCANTTAGTATGGTATACACTTACGANTCNATAATTTTTCATTTTGAAGGGNCTNNGCTATTCTANTATTGTTNANGTCTAACTCTCAAAATANTANAANNTATTNNAATNATCANNTCNTGANANTTNACCAAGGNAAAGTAAATAAATGGCTGCTCGCTGGAAAATAATTNTAATACTGATNGTCTTNTGTANCTGGAGNCACAAANNCAGCCAAGCNCAATTCTTGAATAGTCCGAACGAAATTGTTACAGCAAGAACNTTTCTATCAAAAGATCAATTTCACGCTGGTCAAAGCTTTGAAGCTGTAATTCGGATAGAAATCCAAGACGGTTGGCATATAAACGCTAATCCTGCGGGCCAAAATTACTTNATTCCAACAGAGTTAATTCTACCAGAGCAACCTTACTTAAGTTTAGAGTCGGTATTGTACTCAGAGGGAGAAATCACTGAATTAGCTTCAGTCGGTAAAGTTCCACTCTATCATTACCAGTCATTAATTGGCTTTAAGGGACAAGTCAGTAATAGCGCACCACTCGGATTGATTGAATTCATGTCAGTTTTACGTTACCAGGCATGCAATGACCAGAGTTGCCTTATGCCAACTGAATTGTCTGTTCCTATACAGTTAAAAATTGTTTCCTCTGAGAAATCGACCCAATCGATCCACACTGACATATTCGAAAATTTCAATTTCAACCCATTCTCAAAAGACATAAGAGAACAAAATGAAAACTTACCACCTGANGATCAGTTTCTCTCTGCATTATCGAAGGGGCATCTCTGGGCGTTCCTATTTGTTTTTATCGGTGGAATTCTGACTAGTCTAACACCATGTGTATACCCACTGGTCCCAATAACAGTATCTGTATTTGGAGCAGGAAAGGATACAAGTCGAAGAAAATCCTTTTTGTTGTCAATTAGTTATGTTTTTGGCATGGCTGTAATGTACTCAATCCTAGGAGTCATTGTAGCCTNAACTGGTTCAGTATTTGGTACCATTATGGCTAACCCGATTGCCATGGGTCTAGTCTGTACTATTTTAATAATTCTCGGTCTATCAATGTTAGGTTTATTTGATCTGCAACTACCAATGAGTATTCAAAATCGACTTAATGCAGTCGGTGGATCTGGGTTTGGTGGTGCATTTATAATGGGAACAGTAGCTGGAGTAATTGCAGCTCCTTGTACAGGACCGGCCTTAGGTGCCGTACTATCTTATGTAGCTACTACTAATAATATAACATTAGGCTTTTTTTTAATGTTGACGTACGCAATTGGTATGGGTCTACTTTTTATTGTGATCGGTACTTTCTCTAGTATTTTAGGCTCTTTACCCAAGTCAGGTGGGTGGATGTACGTGCTAGAAAACATTTTCGGTGTTGCAATCATCGCCATGTCCCTTTTTTATCTCAAAAACATTTGGCCTCCTCTAAATTTACTACTAAGAAATTCAGTAGAATTTTTGGCCATTGGCTTAATTTTTATCATCAATGGTATACAAATTGGAAAATTCACTAAGCGCTTNAAAGATCTAAGAGGGCTTTCTTATTTGCAGAAAGCATTCGGTGTATTGATAGCTGTAATCGGTTTTTATATAGTGNCNGGAGGATTTATTAATGGTGGATTTCAATTTAAAGAAACTCTTAGATCTCATAATAATGAGCCAAAGGTAAATTGGATTAAAGATGAATCAGAAGGCTTTATGATTGCTAAACAGAAAAATAAGCCTATCATGATCGATTTTTACGCCGACTGGTGTTCGGCATGCAAAGAATTAGATCACCGAACTTTTTCACAGCCTGAAGTAGTTGAGCGATTAAATGATTTCGTCACAATCAAGCTTGACTTCACCAACCCAAAAGATCCAAGAATCAAAACACTGAAAGCTAAGTATCAAGTCAGTGGGCTACCAATCGTTGCCTTTTTCGATAGTAGTGGTCAAGAATTAGAAGGAAAACGAATTTCCTCTTTCATACCGGCTGATAAATTTCTGACTTGGATCGGNGACATTCGATAAGTTCAATCTGTCTAATAAAAAAAGTCCCCATGATTATTTGATGTCGAAATCAAAGTATCGGCAATCAGATTAGAATANACTATTTTTAGACANATGATAACCAACAATAGCGCCGATTGGTGCTAGTAATGCACCATAAGCCGCTCCTCGAAGATACCNTGTTTGACCAACCTGCGGAACTTTGCTATATATAATACTGCCAATCAATGGGCAGAAAATAGCTCCAGCGATCACGTTGATACGTTGGCCACCACCATAACCCAACTCTTCGCCTAATAGATAAATTTGTTCAATGCTGCCNACAGTTAAGCCTATTGCACCGACTTCATAAGGAACAATACCTTCCTGATTCTTAGCACCAATCAGATTTCCACCCAAGTAAGCTAGTACAGCGGCCCCAATGGCAATGGTGTAACCACTTATCAATTGCAACCGAACTTCAGGCCAGCCTTCCAATGGGGGAGGCTTAACTGACGGAGGTAATTTCCAGCTAGTAACTAACAAATTAACTTCAGCTCGACCATAGCCTGGCTTAATCTGTAAGGCCTTTTTAAACGATTTGACCGCTTGTATATAGGANCCCATCTCGTACAAAGATTCACCCAAGTAATTGTAAGCCTCTGCGTGATTTGGAAAGAGGTCAACAGTGTACTCGAATTTTTTGATAGCTTGATCAAAATGACGAGCCCGATAGTGCAACATCCCCTGCTCAAATGAGTCGTCTGCGGCAAAGCCGCGATCTAGAATAATAAAAACGGGTAAAAAACAGACCAAATATCTAAGGTAGAACACAATCAATATCAGGGAAATGTGTTAAGATAATTTCACTCAGTTGTTCAAGATCGTGACATCCGCCTTTAGCACCTCGGATAATGTTTCGGTCTTTAGTCCATTGATTTCGGTACCAAGAACAAGCTTCAAATCCGTCTTCTTGAACATTCATCCAATCATCTAATAAGGTCCTATAAAGTTGGGCTTTATCAGTGTAATCAGGATTTTTAGCCAAGTTTTTTAACTGGTATGGATCGTCCTCATTACTGAACAGAAACTCCCGTCTATTTTCACGATAAACAGCGAAAGTGAACTCANTATCCTTTACTCCTCTCCACTCGGTACCATCAGTCCAAGCAGCTGTTGTTCCCATACCTTGCATAAAAGTTGCAATTGGTCCGACCCCCGAACCCTGAATGGCAAAACTACTGACGTCTGAACCTTCGACGGTAGAAGGAATCGGTAAATTCATCATCGATAACAAAGTTGGCATAATATCAACCGTACTGAAGTTGACATTAGTCTTGTGTTCTGACAGCGTTTTCCTACTGTGACGTAGTAAAAAAGGCACATGACAAGCTTCATTATAGAATATGTTTTTGGCTCGTCTACCTTGTGAGCCAAACATCTCTCCATGATCAGAGGTAAAGACTAAAATAGTATTTTCCGCTAATCCAACTTGCTCGAGGCAATCCATCACTCTCCCCAAGTTCCAATCGATATTGGTTGTTTGGGCATAATAACCTCTCATCGAGTTTTGCAAATCATTCAAATAATCTGGGGTGATTTTTGCCCAATTATCGGAATAAGGATCTGGCTGAGAAGAAAAATTAGGGTTTGGATGAATATCAACGCCTTCAAACATCTTCCAATATTCATCAGGGATGTTATCTGGTCCCCAAGGGTCGTGTGGTGGCCCCCACGAAAGAAAGATGGCAAATGGGGAACTATTTCTGGCAGCTTGGCGAATATAATCGATTGCAAGGTTGGTCTGTATATCAGCTTCATAGCCATTGTAGGGGATTGGGGTCGCGGTTTCCTCAAAATAGTAAGAGTCGTATGAGTTATGATTAAAGTTATATCCAGCCCAATAATCGTCAAAACCTAATCGATATGGCCCCGGTGGCACAAACCCGTTACGAATCGCACGATGATTACCGAGTTCGTTAGCCCACAAGTGCCATTTTCCAATGTAAGCCGTCCGATAACCATTAGCAGTCAAAACATGTCCAAAACACTTATGCTCTGGGCTCAACCTCAGTTCGTTAATGACCATACCGTGACTACTTTGGTATTTCCCAGTAAATAGCGAAGCGCGATAGGCAGAACAAACTGGTGTATTGGACGTTGCATTGGTAAAATTGACGCCTTGGCTAGCCAGTAAATCCATGTTAGGTGTTTGGGCCCAAGGATCACCCGCAAATCCACAAGAATGGTACCGTAATTGATCAGCAAAAAGGTAAACTAGATTTGGTCTTTTTATAGGCCCGCTCATGAATATCTCAAATCAAAAATGAACTAAATGATACCTTTGTATTCTGACTCCAAGCTGTCAGTAAAACTAATGACGCGACCTATGGCCAACTCAGCATCGTCCCGTTCCAATCTGGACATCTTTCTGTCAGCTATCCATTCCTGGCGCTTCGGTATCCACTCCTTTTGCAAGTAATTGAGCTGGTAAGCAAAGTCTGGGTCTTCTACTTCACTAACGAAATATTCTATTACACCTAACAAACCGTACTGGCGGTTGATTTCCAAATTATCTAGTTCAAAATTCATTTCAGCTGCAAGTTGACGAGTTCTGGTTTGACGATTGGTGGCAACTTCTATCGCTACGTCAGTTAAGAGTTGGTCGACAAAGCCGTCTTTTGAGTCTACAAATTTGGGTAATCCTTCAACATAACTTCCTAGTTCAAACTTCCCATTACGCTGTATGGCAAAATGGGCGTGAATATGGATGTTACGGAAGAAGCTAGTGTAACCTACATTGGGATCCATAGTATCTGCATCATATAAAATCTGGTTTTCGATATTTTTATACAGGATATCGAAGTCTGACGGAGTCATATTGATAGGTTTTAGGTGAGCAAAGACAATCGAACGTACCGCTTCAACAAACTCTTTATCGAAACCAAAGTCAACCAGGATTTTTTCAGAAATAGTAGCTCCCGAGTCATGGTGAACTGTTTCGTAGAGATCGTATTGTTCATAGAGTTCAGTGATAATGTTCTGTCGCACAGGTTTTATCTTTTCATTCAACCAAAACCCCTGAGAACTAGTTACTCGCTTACCATTCTCATCATGCAAGATTTCACCATCATAGCGCTTGGTGATGTCATGGAGTGTACCTGCAACTTCTAGCTTCTGAATGTCCCCACCGACTTTACGACCTAACTCCATACCCATAGCTCGCACTCGCTTAGTATGGTTCCAAGTATAATGCCTCCATTGAAAACCAACTCGATTGTGGTCCCACAGCCCATATGTTTCAACTACTAAATTCTCGAGTTCTGCTAACGTTTTTTGGTAATCCATTTGGTCAAATTCCTTGTCAAAAATTAATATCTAACTATGTTATTCACCAGCGAACTGCGACCTTAATAACCTCTCTCGGGTTGTGGAAAATCTGACCGTAAGCGGAGGGTAATTCTTCTGGTAGTACAATGGGCGAAGGTAAACCGTGTGGGACTAGATGACCTTTGCTAAATAATTGGATCAGGATATCGAAAATACGGCTCTCACTCCAGTAGAGATCACGCTGCGGGTGGCTGCACGCACGAGCTGAAATAATGTTGATCTGGTTGAAATGAAATTCTTCACCTAAATTTAGGCCTTTCGATTCGCCACTATAGAAAGCTAGTGGCACCACATTACCAGCATAACGCGTAGCTCGAATAGATTGGTTAAGAGCGTGATAATTACCACTGGCTTCGATTGTTACATCAGCACCATCACCTAACCAATCTCTTGAAGCTAGGGCGAAATCATCCACTTGGTCAGGATCTACCGCCAGTGTCGCACCGTGTTTGAGTGCCAATTCCCTTCGGTTTTGAATAGGATCGACAGCAATTACATCAGTAGCGCCAGACAAACGGGCTAGCTGGACGGTGAATAAACCAATAGCACCCATACCGAATATAATGACCTTTTCACCAACTCGTACGTTTCCGTCCCTAACTGCGGCCAATGCGAAGTTAGCAGGATCCATACAACAGGCTGCTTCAGGCGTAAAACCATCAGCCATTAAGCGAAAGTGGCTGCCTTGATGGATAGAACGAAAGCCGCCATACCCCCAAACCTGATCTCCAACTTTGATCCCTTCAACTTCAGCCCCAGTTTCAATAACAAGCCCAACCGTCGTATTACCAACTCCGCTCCATCGAGAGGTGTCGGGCTTATTAACCGTAGAACGATCAAAGATTTTTTTATCACCGAGATAAGGTGATTCAATGTAAATAGCCTTACCTAATAACTCCGAATGTTCAGTTCCATGTTTAGCTGCTGTTAGTTGGCTTTGCACTCGAACCTCTTTAGGACCAAGTGCTTTAAGTTCATATGATTCCCATCGTGGGTTAAATTGATCGTTACAGACTAATTGTTTCAGGTCAATACCATTCAGTGTTCCCATTTTTATTTACCTTTCATTGATCTGATGACATTTGTTAACTACGATTCCTATCAATTGACCGGCAGTATAATCGATTTTAGATAGCAGATCAATTTTCATTTGCTCACTTTCCCAATGTCTTCTATTTTCTGAATGATTGAACTAATTGAGTGATAGTTGCTTGTTTCTTAGCCCAATTGATTCGGGAAGGTGGTATTATGTAAATACCATCAACCGAAAAACGATTTTGCTCACTGAGCTGAGAAACTAAATCTGTAGCTATCGATAGACCACAGAGAAATTGGTCTTCAGGATTATTAATATCTTGGAATTTTTTAACCACTGTCGAGGGAATATACATTCCCAAATTATCTTGTAAAAAAGATATACTACGGAAGCTAGTGATTGGTAAAATACCAAGAAGGATTTTAGTCTCGAACCCCTCGTTCTTAACAGACTCGTAAATGTCTTCGGCCGTACTTAAATCGTATACAGGTTGGGTATAGATAAATTTTGCACCCCGCTCGACTTTTCGACGCAGATGCTTCAACTGCGGCTTGAGGTTTTTGGTAATAGTAAAACCACCACCAACATAAAAATCACAAACCTCTCCTAACGAGGTACCATCAATCAAGGTGCCTTGATTCAATCGTTTTAGTAATTCCATCAACTGAACGGAACCTCGTACGTCAGTAACGATCTTAGCAGTCTCAAATCGACCAACTTTAGGGTGATCTCCAGATAAAGCTATGATCCCCTTAATACCTAATGCCCAAGCTTCCAATAAGTGGGACTGAATGCTAATCAGGTTACGCTGGCGAGTAGTCCAATGAATAAGTGTAGGAATGTTACTAGCTTGCTGTAACTTAAAAGCTGTACCGATAGCGCCTATATTAACCGTAGCCCCAGCGTTATCTGGAACATCAAATAAATCAACCCCCAAGTCAGCCAGATTTTTGGAAGCTTTAACCATAGCTCTTAGTTGAGGAAAAGTATTAGCACGCATTTCTACACTGACTATACGATCATTAGTTTCAAAAATTTGCCTAACAGGATTAGGTGAAATGTTGCTTTTACTTGACTTCTGATTATCGGGAAAAACGAAAATCTGGGTCTGACGCCGAGTCGGCACGTAATCGGCGATGTTTTCCCGAATTACGCTAATGTGTTCTGATGTAGTACCACAACAACCACCAATTATGTTAATCCCTAGACTCAGAAATCTCTTTATAAATCCAGAAAAATGGTCCGGTGAAACACTGTATGTGGTACGGATTTTACCCTGATCAATTCTTGGAGTTCCTGCGTTAGGTTGCACACTAAGTGGCGTATCTGTAACCCGCGCTATTTTTTCAGCTGCAAGCAGCAAATCATGTGGGCCGCGACAGTTTAAGCCAATAACGTTGGCGCCCAATTGGCATAATGTTTGGGCAAAAACTCGTACGTCGGTTCCATCGCTCACAATCCCTTTTGAGATTCCACTGATTTGTACTATCACAGGCAACCCAAACTTGACCGCTAATTTGGTAGCTATTTTTGTTTGTCGTAGCTCTGTGAAGGTTTCTAATATTAGAAGATCAACTCCTGCAGAAACAAGCACTTCCATTTGAGCAGTAAAGGCCTGACGGATTTCTGTTATAGACAACTCATCTTCTAGAGGATTACTTTCCAATGGCCCAACCGATCCAGCCACAAAAACTTGTCTGTTTTGTGATGAACTAATCTCGGTTGCGGCTTGGGATGCCAGCTGTACTCCAGCATGATTGATGGATTCTAGCTGATTACCATATCCTTGTAGATCTAGTTTTAGTTGATTGGCTCCGTAGGTATTGGTTTGTATAATATCCGCACCTGCACGCCCATAATCTGCATGAATCTCATAGACAAAATTTCTGAAAGTAGGATCAATATTGCAGGCATCTAAACATCGTATATTCGATGGTAATCGGAGGCGAAGCTGAGTCCCAAGCCCACCATCTCCAATCAATATGCGACGTTCGATCTGGTGTAGAAAATCAGACATCTACTTATTCACACCTTTCGTCTTCAGGACTTTCTACCTAACAAGTGAAGCCACATTTGTCTTCTTAAACCTCGCTCTTTGTAATGATCGGACTGGGAGCAAGCTCCCGCGCGTTCCGAATCTAATCGATGGATTTCTCTTTTCGCTATCACCGGATCATGATTCCACCAAGGCTGGTCTGGGTCATCTGTGCGATTGAACAGAAACTTAAGCATGTATCGAGTTCTATCGCCTTTATTTCGACTAGCGGCGTGCCAAATATCATAATGAGTGATGGCTACTGTACCTGCTTTAACAGTTAAGGGCAACTGATGCCGAAAGTTGGTATAGGTTGCCATCTGGTCGGTAGGAGCATTTCGGAAATGTGTTCCCGGAACAACTACTGTTGGTCCCATATCAGAGTTTACATCTTGTGGGTAATACATTGCTAATACGGTTTGAATTTGGTGATGGCGCTGATTTACGCCATCTTGATGCCATCCCTGACTGCGAGATCCGACTGGGTTAACATGACAGTGTCGGTGTCCACTCATCTCATAATGATGCCCTAATAGACTTGCCAAGGCACCATTGACTTTCGGGTGTTGATAGACCTGATACAATTTGGGAACTGCATCCAAAATCCCGTCACCAGGATTTCCATCTAATTGTTCTATCTCATCGTATATTGACTGGTTAAACTCCGAAGTGAAATCGGTTTCAACTATATGATATCCATGGATAATAAAGGTAATCATTTCTTCATCAGTCAACAGATAGTCCACAAAGTTGCACTCTTGTACTTCACTACTTGGTTTGATATTACTCATAGTAAGCCTCTAGCTTTTGAAGGATAAATTCATACCCAAGAATGTCAATTTCTCGGTCGTCAAAATTAGCTCGTTGATCCGGAAACTGTACAATCTGCCACCCATCTAAAACCGCGTCATGTACCGATCGATATGGCCATTCACCATAGTCAGGGTCAATTTCTGTTATCTGATCTTTGATCGGCTCATGTAGGCTCATCGCGATCAACTGGGACCGGATGCTTGGTGTTACAGAATGAATGTAGAGTATTCGTTGTCGAATATGCTGAGACAAAAGGATGGATGACAGATGATCTAGGTCTGTTTGGCAAAGATCACCATTATCAATTTTCTCTTGAGCCGAATGAATCCATTGCTCGATTTGTGTGCTAAGTGTTTTCATACTTTACCATTCTACCAACTCAGAACGGCGATAGCAACGAGAGATTCAGCTCAAGATTGACGAGTGAGAATAATGTAGTACAATGTAAAGTTGATGAGTAATGATTGTAGGTAAATACGAATGCCAAACGTAAATAAGTTAAGCCAATCCTTAACACTCAAGCAAAAAGAGCAGTTTCAAGAAGATGGGTTTTTAATTGTTAAAAAAATGCTGTCTTCGTATGACTTGCGACCAATCATTAATGAGTTATCCGACAAGGTGGAGGTAGGGATTCAGTCAGCCATTTCTATGGGACTGTTATCGGTTGACCAAACGTTCACTGAGGCGACTTTTGCTACCCGACTGGTGTATGCTTCTGCTGCTTGTTCGGAACCCGGTTGGATTTGGAACAATTTTTTCCGGGATCAGAAACCGAGAACTGAAGGTATGTTTTCTGTTCGTACAGCTGGCCCACTGCTAGATGCGATTGAATCAATCATTGGGCCAGAAATTTTTGCTCACCCACAATTCAATTTTCGGGCAAAACTACCAGATCAGCAGGTCACTGTCATTCCATGGCACCAAGATCTCGCTTACCTAATTCCCAGTGAAGCTGCAGATACCATGGTGGTTAATGCTTGGATCCCTTTGGTATCGACTAGCGTTGAAAATGGATGCTTACAGTTAATTCAAGGATCTCATAAGTTTGGCTTGTTTCCACACGGACAGCAAGACTTAACACCCGGCCATACTGGTAACATAGGCATAGCTGACGACCACCTGCCAACTGGTAAGATTATAACGGCAGAAATGTCAGTTGGTGATGTACTTTTGAGTACCGAACGTTTAGTACACAGAGGATTGCCAAATCGGTCCAATATGGTCAGATGGAGTATCGATACTCGCTATAGTCAAATTGGTTTACCCACGGGGCGTCGGAATGTCCCTGGATTTGTAGCCCGAAGTCATCAGACACCAGAGAGTGTAGCCCAGTCCCACTCAGATTGGAATCAGGCATTTAAGAGTTAATAAAGAGTAGGTTCCCTTCTGAACTGGAGGTGGATTTATGAAATTTAAAACAAAAGAAAAAAATAGGAGCGAATCATGATATTTGGTAATCAATGTTGGGTTGATGTAGAAGCGATGGACAAAGATAAAGTGGTCGTTTTACCACTTGGGTCATTTGAGCAACATGGGCACCATTCGCCCCTATTTACTGATACGTATCTAGTATCGGCCGTTGCTGAACGAGTAGAGGCCAAATTGGCAGATCAGGTTTATCTTTTACCAACTTTGTGGCTAGGAGCATCCGACCATCACCTTGATTTGCCCGGTACTATCAGTATCCCTAACAGTCTGTATACCGAGGTGATCAAGAATGTAGTCCGGTCAATTGCTATGGCTGGATTTCAAAGAGTATTTTTATTAAACGGGCATGGTGGTAATGTAACACCAGGAACGCAGGCAATCACTGAATTAGTCAATGAGTCAGATCGATATAACGAAATGTGGTTGGCCTTATCATCATACTGGACCTTAGCATCCCCTGTCATGTCAGCCGATCAACATGGAATGGCAAGCCTTCAGTTGTCACATGCAGGTGAGTACGAAACCTCAATGATGTTGTACTTGAAAGGTGAGCTAATGCGAATGGATCGTGTGACTGCAAGCCCACCACTAGTTGATTCAGCTTACTATCATAGTGAAAATCTAGGTCGTGTTAATGTAGCGAAACGCATGGCAACATCTACTCCGACTGGTGCTATGGGACAACCGCAAGCTGCAACAGCTGAAAAGGGTGAGTCATTGTTGACTGCTATTTGTGCTGAGGTAGTTGATTTTTTAACTGAGTTTGCCCAATGGTAAAAGTCGAGTACTCATGGTTAAGCTGTAACATACTTGTTTGATGTTTAACTTTCCCTACAAGATCCAGTTTTTTAGCAAAAAAATCGGTTTTAAAGATGGTATTAATGCAATGAATACAGGGTGAAAGGATCATACGCTGTCCTGCTAATATTAGTTTGCTGTTTTTGGGGTTTGATACTGAAATCAAATTTAGGTTCAACAGGCAATCTCCCCTTGTAGCTTTTCACGTGGTACTAACCTGCCTAGTGTTAATCCCAGTTCAAGGGATGGAAAATAGTTTTCTACGTCGTACCTGCCAATTAACCTCTCATACAGGACAGGCAGGAGAAGGATACTTTTCTACTAGTGGACAACAGTTGGTTTTCCAGAGCGAAAGGGAAGTTGATAATCCATTTTCCCAAATTTATACTCTGGATTTGAAAACCGATAAGTACCATCGGATTTCGACCGGAAAGGGTAAAGCGACGTGTGCTTTTTTTCATCCTACGGGCAGTCGCATTTTATTTGCTTCAAACCATCATGATTCACAAACAGCTGAAGATCAGGGGGCAGAAGCTAAACTGCATAGTTCTTTCTGGGAAAGAAAATACAGCTCAGTATATGATGAAAATATGGAGATTTATACGGCCAATAGATCTGGACAAGAACTCCGCCGATTAACCAATCATGTTGGATATGATGCACAAGGTACTTATTCCCCAAATGGGGAACACATTGTTTTTTGCTCCTTTCGTTCTGCTTATCCTATCGATCAGCTCTCAGAGGAAAACCAAAAACGATTCAAAGTCAATCCATCTTATTTCGGTGAAATATATTTAATGAGATACGACGGGTCGAAGGTGCAAAGATTAACGTATCAACCGGGTTATGATGGTGGGCCATTTTTTTCTCCGGATGGTAAGAAAATTATTTGGCAACGTTTTGACTATGAAGGACTGACCTCCGATATTTTTACCATGGATCTGGACGGGAAAAATCAACAACAGGTCACTCGTTTTGAATCTATGTCTTGGGCTCCGTATTTTCATCCTTCTGGAGAATACATAATTTTTGCGAGTAATAAACTGAGTTTTGCCAACTTTGAACTTTTCTTAGTTGATACTGAAGGTCA
This sequence comes from Candidatus Poribacteria bacterium, assembly GCA_002729015.1. Next base: position 19,586 of record PBVO01000086.1, on the reverse strand, counting down.
ACGTCAACCAGTTCGAGTTACATATAACCAACGATTCGATGGGTTGCCCGTTTTTTCCCCTGAAGGTAATAAACTTTGTTGGACTAGTAACCGAACCAATAGTGGAGAATCACAGCTGTTTCTCGCCGATTGGAATCATCGATCGGCTCGACAGGCTCTGTTGAATTCGACTAAAGAATCACCACATTCTTTTCAACCGAACATTACGGAATCTGATCTTCTATCTCAGGTTAAATTTCTGGCCAGTGACAATTTAGCAGGGCGAATGACAGGGACGGCTGGAACTCAAAAAGCAGCTGAATATATCAGTGAATACTTGAAACAAATCGGATTACAACCGCTTTCTGATAGTTTTCTTCAGCCTTTCGAATTTACCTCCGGGGTTAAAGTTACCCCAAGTAATAACTTTTTCGAACTTCATTTGGCAAATTCTGTTGATCGACTAACAACAGGTATCAGTTACCAGCCACTTTCGTTTACTGCGAATCGAACTGTATCCGGTGAGGTCGTTTTTGCCGGTTATGGTCTACTGGCTCCTGAAGAAGGCTTTAATTCCTATCAAGATCTGGATGTGAGAGGGAAAATTGTGTTGATTTTCCGTTACGCTCCAAAGTCAGTCAGCATAGGACGACACCAGCAACTCAATCAATATATGAGCCTGCCTTATAAAGCTATGGTTGCTCGTAAACAAGGTGCTAAGGCTCTTCTTGTGGCCACTGGACCGATTTCCCCCGATTCTGGCACGTTAGTTCCGCTGGAATTTGATACCAATCTAACTTCGGGAATTGTGTCTGTCTCGATTAACGGTCAGGTAGCCAATCACATGTTTGCTTTGGCTGGCAAAAACATAAAATCGGTCCAGCAACAGATAGAGATTGAAAGACCATCTGCGGCTACACACTTTGAGATCCCCGGTTTGAGGGTGAAAATCAGTACGAATGTTGATCGAATTATTGGTAAGGACCAAAACGTGATTGGTCTTTTACCAGGTCAAATTGATGAATATGTTATGGTCGGTGCTCATTACGACCACATTGGTAAAGGTGATTTTCGTACTTTAACTAAAAATGAAAAAGAAGGAGATATTCATAATGGTGCCGATGATAATGCTTCTGGAACTGCTGCTGTATTAGAAATTGCACATGCTATGTCTGGAAATCAAAAACGTGGTATTCTCTTCTCATTCTGGTCTGGAGAGGAGTTGGGTTTCATCGGTTCCACACATTTTGCCGAGAATCCCTTGATTGATCTTAGCAAAATTGTTGCTTATATTAATCTCGATATGGTGGGTAAATTAAGAAACGATCGGCTGTTGTTACAGGGAGTAGGATCCTCGCCTCACTGGACTCAATTGATCAAAAAACACAATGATAAAGCCGCTTTTCAATTAACTTTATCTGATAATCCATATCTGCCAACCGACGCAGTCACCTTTTATACACGAAAGATTCCAGTAATTAATCTTTTTACTGGTGGTCACCAAAACTATAACCGACCTGAAGATGATTCAGAGACTCTGAATTACGGGGGGTTGCAACGCATAAGTCAATTTTCGGCTGACATAATATCTGATTTAGCTGATTTAAACGCTAGATTGCCCTATACGGAAGTAAAGGGTAATCTAGCATTTGTTAGCGATCTAGATATACTCCATATCGAATTGGGTATGTCCATGAATTACAGCGCAAACGATGTGGTCGGCATCAAGGTATCAAGAGTTCATATTGGCAGCCCAGCAGAGAGAGCTGGAATTAAAAATGGAGATGTGATTGTTGAATTAGCTGGCCGTCGGATAACGCATGTTTATCATTATACTTACGCGGTAGATAGTCTGAAAATTGGGAAAGGAACCACAATCGTTGTTAATCGTGGAGGGGAACAAATGTCATTTAGAATACTTCCGATAGGCAAAAAATAACCTGCCAAACAAGATAGAGATCTTAATGAATAAGTTTAGTTTTAATGCAGATATATCAATTAACTTGAATCTTGAAGTTGATATGGAAACTAGCGATTGGAAGTGTATATATGCAGAACTGGAGAAAATGTCAACTTTAGCTTCCGCATTTAGAATTCAAGATTATTATAAAAATTGGGACCAACTAAAGCAAGATCTGGAAACTCTTTCTATAAGCCAATTTTCAAGAGAATTACAAAATAAAGTCAAAGAAGCTGTGAGGCGTCATTTCTCGAAAAATCAGGGAAGGCTAATTGCAATTTTCGCTGACGAACCAGAAGTAAAAACTGTTTCGGCTGTACACACCATGATTCGTTGTAATACCGGAGATAACCAGAAAGAAAGTTAGAGGGATAGTTTTTAATTTCGTTTGCCGAAGAAAACACCCTTTTATATATTGACAAAAAAAACAAACTGTGATAATCTTGGCCACGGTGAGTGAAGAGAAGGAAGTTACTGGCTGGACTGCTTGGCAGAAGCTAGTGGTTGCTGACTGATTGAGGCAACCAGAAGATATGAAAACAATAAGTTTTCTCCCCCTCAATACCTTGCCGAAAAGCGAACCAAACTAAATGATGGACTCCTGTTTTCGCCTAAGTCAGGCGATCGGTTGTTTAATTTTCTGACACAAAGGTTGTTTTTTTATGATTAACGCATTGTGGACCTCTGCAACAGGGATGCGTGCCCAACAATTCAATATCGACACCATTGCAAACAATTTAGCGAACGTCAACACGACTGGTTTTAAGAAAGCTCGCGTTGAGTTTCAAGATTTGCTGTACCAAACTATCCGGACACCGGGTGCACAAAGTACGCAGGAGACCATAGTTCCAGTCGGAATTCAATTAGGTCACGGCGTTCGTCCAGCAGCTACACAGCGCATGTTTTCTTTGGGGAATGTTGTAGAAACTAAGAACTCGTTTGACTTGAAGTTGGATAGCCCGTATTCGTTTTTCAAAGTCGTAGACGATAAGCAAAATTTTCTGTACACGCGGGATGGGTCCTTTAAATTAGATGACCAAGGGCAACTAGTAACGTCTGACGGTTTTTCCATGGATCCGGCCATTACTATTCCTGCGGATAGCGCTGCTGAGGTCACGATTGGGTCCGATGGAACTATTTCAGTTCGGGAAGATGGGCAAGCGGAGCCGCAGCAGGTTGGCCAAGTCACCATCTATCGCTTTGCTAATCCCGCAGGTCTACAAAGCGTGGGGCAAAATTTTTATCGAGCTACAGTCGCGTCTGGAGTTGAGCAAATTGACCAGTTTGGAACGATGACTTCTGGGTTTCTTGAGATTTCAAATGTGGAAGTTGTAGAAGAAATGGTTCGGTTGATTACTGGGCAGAGGGCGTACGAAGCCAATTCCCGTGCGATTATGGCCTCCGATGACATGCTGTCAACAGCGAATTCAATTCGTCGATAGACGACATTTTTAGCTTTATAGTTGTTTAGGTTGGTAGTGCATAAGCTTAGGTGCTTAGTTGTTTTTAAACTCTCTTGGTTGCTCGTATTTCTTGCGTCGAGTGCCGGTGGGGTTAGTTCTGGTCCGTTAAAGCTGACTTTGCATCAAAAAGTCAATGTCATCTCTACTCCTATTAGGCTTGGGGATGTGACAGCTAAGATTGAGGGCCAAATAGAACCGAAACAGCTTAAGGCTTTGAATGAGTTGAAGCTTAAGCCCGCGCCATTGCCGGGGCGTCCCGCAATTGAGCTGACAGCTAGATCAGTTGGTGTTTACTTGCGGATTGGTCGTTCAGGTTTAGAAAGCGTTGGTTTGTCGCCCGACCTTATTAGTATTGAACCTTCATCGAAAGTTCTAGTTGGTAGGAAAAGTCATGATGCTGGGGTTGAGGAGTTAGAGCGATTTGTTTTAAGTCAAGTTAAGAGGGAGCTTTATGGTAGGTTTCCTGCTGAGTATGAAGTCAGGGTTGGAAGAGGAATTCGTAAGTTCGTCTTGCCGTTCGGAAAAACTCGTTATTCTCTGCGTCCTATCCCGGCAGCATTCTTGTCAGGGGCTCTGAACGTTTATGTCGATATTTTTGTAGATGAAGACAAAAAAAAATCGATAGTAGTTCCATTGGACATCGAGGTGACAACCAGTGTGCTTGTTGCAAAGCAAGGGATCGATCGGTACCAGCCTATATCGATTCAGATGTTGGATCAGGCGGAGCAAACTTTCACAAACCTCAGAAGCGTTCCACTTAAGTTGTCTGAAGTTTCGGGTTCTAGATCGAAAACTAGGGTTAAGCCGGGAGAGTTCCTCTTAAAAAGGAACGTGGAGTCAACACCTAAGGTGTTGATTGGATCAGAGGTTCCGATCACTGTTCAGTTGAAAGGTGTGGTCGTTCGTGCTACTGGAAAAGCTCTAACGGATGGGCGTGTTGGTGAACGCGTTAAAGTCGTGAATAAAGCTTCAAAAAAGACACTAGTGGGTGTCGTGACAGAAAGTGGTGAAATAGCAGTTAATCCGTGAAAAACGTGATAAGTAGATAGGTGATGTTGAGGGTAACACGAAAAACACATTTTACTTTTGCTCTGCTGGTCTTATTGTCACTTCTTGTTTTGGGGCAGTGGTTTTCCATGTTGCCAGCCCAGATTTTGTATGGTGAAGGTCAACTCGGCAGTGAAGTTTACAGCGATTTGATTAGCAAAAAAGTAGGGGATTTGATTCGAGTGGTAGTGGTTCAAAATGCCCAAGCTAATCAGAATATGCAGTCAGCTAGAAATCGAAGTGCAAAGCTTGATGCAGCAACCGAGATACCAGCAGGTGCAGGTTTCTTAAGTCCAATTCCAACTGGAGCTGGTTCTGCTTCTCTTTCGGGGCAGACTCAGAAGTCTGGTAGTCGATCGACATCGCGACAAACTAGTTTCGTCGCAACTGTAACTGCAACGATAGTAGAAGTTCTGGAAAATGGGAACCTCAGGATTTCGGGAACTCAGCAAACCGCAATTGATGATCAAGAAACGGAGATTTTTGTAGAAGGAATAGTGAGGCCACTAGACATTGCACCTGATAATAGTATTATTTCAACCGCACTAGCTGAAGCTAATATTCGGTATGTTGCCCCTAGGTCCGCAGTACAAAAACAAGGCCCCATTGTTCGCGTGATTACTTTCCCATTTCGGTTTGTTGGGAGCCTTTTGGGGTTGTTGTTTTGAGCAAAGTTCATCATATGAAACAGAAAGTTTGTATTATTTTCTTCTTTTGTGTATTTATAGGGTCGGCTTTTGAAGCTAATTCCGTATCAGTCCGGATAAAAGACGTGACGACTATACCAGAAATGAGCTCTAATCAGCTCTGGGGGATGGGGATTGTGGTCGGTTTGCCCGGTACTGGTGATAGTACACGATTGGCTTTAGCCAGGCAAGCTGTGTCTAACATGCTGACTCGAATGGAGGGGTTAAGGATTAGTCCGGATGGATTGCAAGCTCGAAACATCGCAGCTGTATCAGTTACTGCGGAGTTGCCGCCTTTTTCTAAAGCTGGAGATCAGATTGATGTAATGGTTTCTTCTGTCGGTGATGCAAAAACTCTGAGTGGTGGTACACTTCTTTTCGCTCGGCTTCAGGCAGCTGATGGTCGTGTTTATGCAACGGCTCAGGGAGTGATTGCATCAGTGGCAGCTCCTGGTGAACGAGAGGCTCCGATTGGTAGTATCGCAAAAGGTGGATTAGTAGTAAATAAGATTGACACCAACTTCGATGACTTGGAAGTTTTATCTCTTCGTTTGAATCATCCCGACTTTAGTACAGCTAGTTTAGTTACAAAGAAAATAAACGAAACATTATGGGAAGGGATAGCGGAGCCGAAAGACCCAAGTACTATTCAAGTTCGAATTCCTGATGCTTACAAAAAGAAGTTAGTCGGTTTTGTTTCGATGTTAGGTGAATTGACCGTTGAGCCTGATACTGTAGCAACNGTTGTGGTTAATGAAAAAACTGGTGCCGTGGTTATNGGTGAAGGNGTACGGATTTCTACTTTTGCTGTNTCGCTTAACGGAACGGGTGCAANTAGCCTGACTATTAAAATAAATCGTTTGCCTGGTGGTGAGTCAACTTTAGATGACGTTGTNGCGGCTTTAAANGCTGCNGGTACATCTACNATGGANNTGATCGAAGTNTTGAAACTGATGGAAAAAGCTGGCGCATTNCANGCCAAGCTGATCATTATGTAAGGAAGTTATAATGGATATTTTNCCTGTCTTATTGCAACAAGAATCCAGTAAAGGCTCANTGGGCNNTGCNTCGNCNGACTATGATACATACAAGTCTAAAGCNCAAAAGCTAGGGGCTAAAATATCAGCAATGATGGGCAATGANAAAAGTGGANGCCAGCANCANGCGGATTCGCTCCGAGNCTCTTCATTGTCATTATCATCTCAGGGGCCTTTAACTCNTGAACAGAGTAAGCTNCGNACTGCNGCTCAAGAGTTTGAATCNGTTTTTGTTGCTCAATTACTTTCAACCATGCGGCAATCGTCTACTGAGACTGATTTTTTAGGCGAAAACAGTACCACGATGAAAATTTTCAACGGCATGCTAGACGAAAAGTATGCAATGGAAATTGCAAAAACNGGCCAGTTAGGATTGGCTGAAATGTTGATCCAGCAACTTTCAGGNGGNCAAAAAACGCTTTTCGATGATAANGCNGGTAATCAGGGGTTGAGTTCATTGGATGGTTCAGAGGCCTCTGTAGCTACTTCGANTATAAATTTGCCAAAGTTGCTTTCAGATCTTAATATCGAAGCACTCGGTGAGACAGAACTAGATCAGTTGGCAGAGCAGATTGTTGCACGTTTCGCTGAAAGCGCTAGAGGCAGGCAGGGAGGTTTAGAAAGTAATCTGCAGTCAGGTGAACTGTCGATGGCAGATCTGTTGTTAGAGCAAGAGGTTATGTCGGTTTCGGCCGAATCTGGAACTTCTGCTGATGGGATTAATCATGACGATATAAATGAGTTTGATTCTAAGTTGGGCCCCCATGGATTTAGTTCGACTCATACTGAAGATTCAGGCGTTCAGGTAGCACAAACACCTATGGCCTTGGGATTTGAGGATGGGCAGGATTTCGAGAGCCAAGTCCAGGTTTCGACTGAATCGAATGACTCAAAAGGTGTGGTGGGTGTATTCGACACTAACGAAAAAAAATTGATTGAGACTGAGCTATTACCCTTTGGTGATGTTAGTAATGTAGAGGATTTGGCTAGTCAGTTGGAAGTGCCAGTAGAACGAGTGATTGTTTTGCCACCAGCTGAAAATATGCCTCAATCTAATTTTTCAAATATGTTGACAGGTAAAGCGTTTGAACCTGGCAACGAAAGTTTGAACCAGTTACGCCAGTTACAGTTCAATCTACAGCAGCAGAATTCACCAAATCATCAGACCCTTAACCAGCGAGGGTTACAGTCTCAGTATAGAGGTTTCCAATTACCTCAATTCGAGATTAGTCAAGGATATACTGAAACAGCTCAAGGCACACAAAATATGGTATTGAGTTGGAATCAGATTCAGCGTATGGATACTGTCAGTTTAGCAAATGTGCTAAGTGGAGCTCAGGGCGACGCGACCCTACCAACTCAGATTGTTAGTTCTGATCAAGTGATCATCCAAATCGCAGACAAGCTACAGCCCCAGTTAGGGCGTGGGTTTCAACAGGCTACTATCGACTTGGAGCCTCCTTCCCTCGGTAGGCTTCATATTCGTTTAGTTTTTGAAGATAGTGTATTGTCAGCACAAGTTCAGGCGAGAAATGGGATGGTAAGTGAGATTGTTAGAGGTAACTTGGCACAATTAAGAAACGCGCTATCGGAACATGGGATTCAAATCGATAACTTTCAGGTAATGTCTAATAATTCGGAACAACAAGGTGGGTGGCAAAACTTTAGTGATTGGGACCAAGATTTGGGGTATCGTCGATTTCAAGGAGCAGGTACCCCAAACAATGACGTTTCGTATGAGTTATCAGGTAGCTCGAGGAGCGACGAGCAAATGGGAGCCCAACATATAAACTTTTCTTCCACTGGGATAGACCATCTAGTTTAAAGGAGCAAATTACAATGAGTAACATTGGCCCTGTCGGCCATCTCGATGAAATGTTAGGCGATGTGGCTAGTCCAATTGCAAAGCGGACACCGACTAATACGCTAGGTAAAGAAGCTTTTCTTCGTTTGTTAACCACTCAGCTCCAACACCAGAATCCACTTGAGCCCATGGACAACCAGCAATTCGTGGCCCAAATGGCAGAGTTTAGTGCTTTGGAACAAATGCAAAACCTGAATAAAAGTTTTGCGTCAGTGGCTTTGCTAGAGGCTAGCTCATTAATTGGGAAAGAAATCGAAGCAGCTGAAAGCGGTACAAGTGATCGAGTGATTAATGGCGTCGTATCATCGGTCCGTTTGTTAGATGGAAAGACTATCCTCAGGGTTGGGGAGCGGGACGTCAATGTCAATAATGTACAGAAGATTTCCCAATAATTGAAACGGAAATTACGATAGATTTTGAACAGTGATGAACATGATCCAGCGAACAGAAAACGTAACTACGCCCTTAGTTCAGAAAAACGATTTTCGGTCGAATAAAGGGGTCGGTTCGCCTCATACAAAGGCTTCTTTTAAAAAGGCTCTCAAAAAACAGATCGGAGAGCGTAAGGGGATAAATTTTAGTGCTCATGCTGAGGGAAGGTTGGCTGTTCGTCAAATAGATCTCAGCCGACAAGATTTGGTAAAAATCGAAAATGCTGTCGAGAGAGCATCCCAAAAAGGTGCTAGCGAGTCCTTGTTGTTAATGGACGATTTGGCATTTATTGTTAGTGTAAAAAATCGGACTGTTATTACGGTGATAGACGGACATAATATGAAGGATAACGTTTTCACCAATATAGATAGTGCAATTATTGTTTAGGAGTAAATGGTTGTGAGTTTTATTTCGGCGATTCAAGCTAGTGGTTCAGGGTTAACAGCCGAGCGATTACGTATGGAAGTTATCTCTAACAACATTGCTAATGTCAATACCACACGAACGGAAACAGGTGAACCATTTAGAAGGAAGATGGTTGTCTTTATGCCAAGGCCTGATTTGAAGGGCGTTCATATTCCGAAGAATGGTATTCGAGAAGATCATTCGCTGACTAACCCACTTCAGTTGCGATATGATCCAGGACATCCGGATGCAGATGAAAATGGCTATGTCCACATGCCAAATGTCAATATCGTCAGTGAAATGGTTGATTTAATTTCTGCGACTCGTGCTTATGAGGCAAACGTACAAGCTATTAATGCGGCAAAAACGATGGCACGTGAAGCACTAAGTATTGGTCGAAGTGTCTAAGAAGATAAAGATTGAAGAACGTCTAAGAAGATAAAGATTAAAGAGGAGATAAGCAATGATTGGTGCATTATATTCAGGGCTGACAGGGTTAAGGACCCATCAGGCTAAGGTTAATATTATTGGAAATAATCTAGCTAATATAAACACAACTGGATTTAAAAAATCTCGGGTCATTTTTAGGGAAACATTTGCTCAAACTCTGAAAGGTGGAGTTGCAGCTACAGGTCAAAGAGGTGCCACTAATCCTAATCAGGTGGGCGCAGGCGTGCAGATAAGTTCCATTGACGTTAATCACAAAAATGGGAGTCCGCAAATCACTGACGTTGCGACGGATTTGATGGTTCGTGGTAAGGGGATGTTTGTTCTGGGAGCCCCCGACGCGGCTCAAGTAGATCCAAACAGTAAAGGAGTGGCAGCGTCTTCGAATTCTGTCAAAGTTTTTACAAGAGCAGGAAACTTTGGAATTGACACTAACGGTGATATGATGTACAGGCCAAATGGTTATAGAGTCATGGGCTGGAACGCTGATAGTGCAACAGGGTTAGTTGATAGTAGTAAGCCCGTTGGGAAGATTAATTTTCCTTTCTCGAAATCAATCGCTAAATCAACCGGATTTGTTGAGTATATGGGGAATTTAGATACTCGAGCGGGACAAGCCGAGTTGACGGAAAGTGGTGGTACTGGAATTAAGACTTATGATTTACCTGCCGACAGTCAGTTGTCGACTGGAGCGCACAGGATTATTGTGAAAAGAGATCCTGCTGACCCTGAAAGTGGTAATTTGGTAGCCTCTCTCGATGGTGGGCCTGACGTAGCAATACCTGGTGCGGATCAGGCAGTAACACTTCAGGATCCTAATGGTAATGGTGTAACTCTCAGTTTTGGTGAAAATCTTAATAGTGGGATTGCTTCAATCAACGTCGTGTCCGCAGTACATAAGAGTACAATTGGTGTATACGATGGTGTTGGTCAACGCCACGATGTAGAGTTAACATTTACAAAGCAGAAAGACACTGATAACACTTGGACTTGGGCTGCAACCGGTGCTACAGATGTTGAGGCTGATGGTGTTAGTGGTAGCGGCTTAGTACGTTTCAATGGAGACTCTGGCGCGTTTGAGTTTGTTACGCCTGCTGAGCCGACGGTTACTATAAAGCCCAAAGGTGATGGAAAAGATTTAACCTTTGACCTTCAGTTTGGTAATTTGACTCAGTTTGCTTCCACTTCAGATGCTATGGCATCTCGGCAAGACGGTGTGGGGCCTGGGACGTTAACCTCATTTAGTATTGGCGCTGACGGAACTATCAATGGGATTTTCTCTAATGGTATAAGTCGCTCAATTGCCCAAGTCGCTTTGGCTGACATACCTAACCCAGAAGGATTGAATACGATTCAAGATAGTATGTTTGCAGTGTCTCCTAGTTCTGGCGCTCCATCGTATATTGCTGCTGGAGGTCGTAACATGGGTGAAATCTCATCGGGAGCACTAGAGATGTCTAATGTTGACTTGACTGAAGAATTTACTGACCTAATAACAACTGAAAGGGGTTTTCAAGCTAACTCACGGATTATTACAACTTCAGATAGCATTCTTCAGGAAGCACTAGGTCTCAAGCGGTAATAGATCTTTAGGTATCTAAGATAGGGGAAAGTTTCATGACACGAGGTTTGTACATTGCCACGACAGGAATGCTCAATGAGTTGAAGAGGCAAGAGGTGATTGCAAATAACTTGGCAAATGTCAATACTGCAGGTTATAAGCGAGACATCTCTGTTTCTAAGGCATTTCCAAGCTTGTTGCTAAAGCGGATCCACGATCCTAAGGCCATAAGTGGTGGTTTCGAAGTCGACCCTCGACCTGTCGCTGGTCGGATTGGTTTGGGGGTTAACCCGGATGTTACGGCTCATGATCTGTCGACATCGGGTAGTTACCAAGAGACAGGCAATACTCTTGATCTGGCGCTTTTTAATCAAGGTTTTTTTGTCGTTCAAACACCATCAGGTGAACGTTACACGCGAAATGGAAACTTTGTAGTTGATACTGAATATCGGTTAGTAACTGCTGATGGGCATCCAGTATTGGGAGAAAATGGGCCAATTAAAATAACTGGCAGTCAGGTCGATATCAATCAAGTGGGTGAAATCATGGTCAACAACGAATTTGTCGACCGATTACAAGTCGTTGATTTTTCTAAGCCATACGATTTGACCAAAATGGGTAATAGCCTTTTTATTCCGACAGATCCTAATGCGATACCAGAACGAGTTGGAACTGTTCGTATGAAATCAGGAACGTTAGAGATGTCTAATGTTAGTGTTGTTACCGAGATGGTTGATATGATTACAGTCACAAGAGCTTATCAAGCCAATCAAAGAGTGATAAAGGCCCATGATACAATTATGGGAAAAGCAATTGAGACTCTGGGTAGGGTTTCTGTATAGGTAAAGTTGTTGGCTTTTCTGTCGATACCCTAAAGTAGCGAATATCTTGGGGCTTAGTGGTAGTTATATTGCAAGCATTGCTTTCTGATTTGTTTGAACTGTTGCGCTATGAACTTGATAAGTACTATGAACTCTTGAAGATTTTGTATGCCGAGCGAGATCTGTTAGTAAAGCGTGAAATTAAAGAATTGGAAGAATTGATTAAGAATGAGGAATCAACTATCCAAAAGATCCAAAAGATTGAAATTACTCGTGATGTTCTTCTGACTAAGTTGGCGACGGAAGAAGGTTTAGTTGATCAATCACTAAACGCGACAACGATTACCAAATTGGCAGACGAACCTCTAAAATCGGATTATCAAAAGCTTTTTCAGCGTGTAGAACGAGTAAAAAGAGAGTTCGAGTTTATTAATGATACCAACAAAAGTCTATTAGAAAGTGAGCAAGAATACGCGTCTTTCCTGGTTGATGAAGTAATGCGAATTGATGAACCAGGAGATACTTATCAAGATGATGGTCATGTCCGTAGCCCACAAGGTAAAGGCATGTTCGATCATAGGATTTGAATAGTTTAAGGATTAAGAATGTCCACTCTTTTTAGTATTCTCGAAATGAGTCGACGGTCGATGCAAACGCACCAGGCTGCGATTCAGACAAATCAGCAAAACGTATCTAACGCGGGCAATAGGGCTTATCATCGTCAGGTCCCAATTATTTCAACCACGGAGAGTATAGAGCACCGTGGTTTGTCTGGTCTTGGCAGAACGATACATCTTGGTACTGGGAGTGCTTTGGCCAGGCTAGACCGCAAGCGTGATGTGTTTATTGAAACTCAGATTAGGTATGCTGATCAGAGGTTGAATCAGTTAGAAGAGGAGCAAAAAGGCATCCAACAGATTGAGATTATCTTTAATTCTTTATCGGAGGATAATTTCAATAGTACCGTTTCTGATTTTTTTAACGCTTGGGAGACTTTGGCTCAAGATCCTACTGATTCAGCTTTCAGAGCAGAGGTCAGGACCAAGGCTCAAGCTGTTGCCGGAGATTTGCGTGGGTTTTATGCAGACTTAGAAGAATTGCAGCCAACGTTTGCCGAAGATATAAAGATCCGTGTTGATCGNGTAAATTCTCTATTGCGTCAATTGTCNGTTATACATGAAGATATTTCNAGTGTGGCAGAGCCNACAGAAGCCGCAAATTTACTGGATTTGAGAGACGANTTAGTAGGTGAAATAGCTCAATTGGTTGACGTTCGTGTTATAGAGCAAGATAATGGTACCGTCATGGTGATGTTAGATGGTAATCCGCTTATACAAGAAACCGAAGTTAATGAACTGAAAGTAATTCCAAAGAAACCTTTGGATGGTGCGATGGACACAACGACTGCAATCTCAGAGCAATTGGTTGACGTCGTACTGAAACAGCCAGGTCAAACCCGAGATGTAACAATCCGTGGTGGTGCAATCGCTGGTTTGTTACGGATGCAGGATGAAATAATTCCTCAGACACTCAAAAACTTAGACCGTTTTGCATACACTTTTGTTCGTCAAATTAATCGTGTNCATCAGTCTGGTCGTGGGTTAACAGGGTCGAACGGTCAGTCCCTATTTCAGTTTAATTTGCCGGATGCTAATGGAACAGTTTCTTATGGTACTGGCGAAACANCTCCTCCTGAAACTCAACCACCATCTAGAATTGCAGCTACCATCAAAATGGCACCAGAAGTTGCAGGGAACCTCAATCTGATTGCTACGGCAAAAGGAACAGCTAGGGGNGAGAATGAGAATGCTTTGGAAATGGTATCTCTACAGAATACTTTGTTTTTTGAAGAAGGAACTTTGAATTTTACAGATTTTTATAACACTTCTGTCGCTTCTTTGGGTGGGTTGTCAGATGAAAACGAGCGNCGAGTTAATACAACTCAACTGGTACGGGATCAACTTGAGGCTAGGTGGCAAAGTGTTTCTGGAGTTTCTTTAGATGAAGAACTCGTTACCATGATGCAATATCAAAGTATTTTCGAAGCTGCGGCTCGGATGATGTCAACAATTGACCAAATGACTGATACTGTTATTAATCGAATGGCACCAAGATAATAGAATATTCGTACCGTTGAAGGAGCAAATAAATGGCTCGTGTTACAAGTGCAGGACAAGCTGACAATCTAAAAAGAAAGATTAATACTGCGTTGGAAAACCTAGAGAAGGCTCAAATGCGGGTCTCCACCGGTTTAAGAATTCAGAAACCATCAGATGACCCAGCTTTAGCCAACAAGATTCTGGATATTAGGGGACATATTTCCCAGAACGAGCAATTCGTTTCAAACGTGAATCANACAGAAGCTCAGCTTAGCGTAGAAAATATGGTGTATCAGGATGTACAGAGTATTTTAGGTAGAGCTCGTGATTTAGCGCAGATGGCCCTGTCCGATACTAATCATCCTTCGGATTATAAGTTTTATGCAGAAGAATTAAAGCAGTTGGTAGAATCGACATTGGAAACTGTNAATACCACTTTTGAAGGTAAACCTCTGTTTGCTGGTAANAGAACGGAAGGTACAGCTTTTACGGCTGAGCGGAGCCAGTCTACAGTTGCCACAAGAGAATTTAAATTTGCTAGAAACGTCTCTCATGATAAAGTAGAGATTGGTTTAGAATATGCCGATTCGTTCTCCGTAGGGGATGAATTAGTTTTGAAACAGGGTGAAAATCAAGAATATGTTACGGTCTCGTCGGTTCAGTCGTCAGGCGACAGCGTTGTGATACAATTCAATTCAGATTTATCAAATAATTACTCAGTTGAATCGAATCAACCAGCTGTTTTGACAAAACCTAAAGTGGATGGNGAGGAAGCCGATATAGAAAGCGAAGATGCCACAGNAGCTGTTCCATTGTTAAAAAGTGCCGAACGAAGAGCGGTGGTCCTTCCATTGGATCGAGTTCAAGGAGCTTTGGAAGCAGGAGATCAAATTGTTGTGCAAGGTATGGGGGGGNNTTCGGAGATAGCTTTGGTTGAGACTGTACAGACGGATCTAACAAAGAACGAAGCNGTTGTCTTATTGAAAACGCCTCTGCAGAACNCNTACGATGCAGGATTAGATGCAAGGGTTATAAAGCATACCAGTGTTGGTATNGGGGATATAGTCGGTATTAGTTATCAAGGAGATGAAGGGGTTCATTTAGAGCGAGTTGGAAAAAGCTCTTTTATCGAAGTCGGGATGCCCGGGGATGTAGCTTTTCAAAGAGTTTTTGATCAATTAGTCGACTTGCAAGCCGCTGTTAGAAATCAAGGGAAAGGTGCTATTGAAGAACTTTCGAATGCTATGGAGAGTTCTATTGAGCATATAACAATTTTACAAACTCAGGTTGGGGGAAAACTTAACCGAGCTGACACATTACGTAATCGATTGTCGGATAAAAATTTAGCGCTCGAACAGTTTCTTGAAACTGTAGAGCAAGTTGATTATTCAGACGCAGTTGTTGAGTATCAGATACAACTTAACATGTTGACAGCTATGCTTCAAACCGGTGCGCGTACTATGTCACCAAGTCTATTTAATTTTATGTAGTTTTAGTTCGTCTAACTTCATAACAAGGAAGAAGAGAAGATATGAGGAAGTTTGACCGAGCAGTGTCTATTAGCTGTTCTTTACTCTACCGAACATATAGTTCTATTTACGCTGGTTTAATACTTTGTATTGTGGGTGTTTTCTGTTCGCCCTATTTGTCTTGGGGCCTTGTCACTAACATCAATGTCCAACCAGTTACTTCGGATGAATTGGTTGATCCTGGTGACTTGCAAGCTGTAGTTGCAAATATAGCTATTACAGATGATGGAGGGCAAGATGAATGGTTTTTCCTGAAAGTAAGTAATCTTAAATTGGAAGAACAGAATAAAGGGGTGGAGGACACTTCAATTGCCAAGATCGAACTGTATGAAGACGTCAACAAAGATGGAAAGCCAGATAGCGCTGAGTGGATTACCTCAGAGGTTCTTGATATCAATAGCCGAGCCCCGCTAAACTTGCAAAAAGCAGGGCTTGGGTTACCTGTAGGTAAACTTGGGGAAGAAACAACCACTAATTTCCTTTTAGTCGTCGTTCTTAATCCCGGGAAAACCACGAGAGGTAATCAGGTAATTCTTTATCTTAGCAGTCATGCTTTTTTCTTTCGTGAGGCCGATAGGGTTTCCGCGATGGAAGATCAGAGACGGATTGATGGGCCAATGGTTAAGGGGATCGAATCAATCATAGTAACGGCTCTCAATGATGGGAAGCCAGTTTCCTTTAATAAGAGAGTTGCTTTATCTGCAATTGAAGTCAGATCGGATATAGCCCAAAACATGATGTCGATGACTCTTCAATTGGCTCCACCTTTCGTCCGTGAGTCGGTTGAAACACTTTATCTTTACAAAGATATTGAACCTTTGCGTGTCCTAGATGAAAACGATGGTGCACCAATTGCGGAAATTAAAACAGATCTTATAAGCCTGTCATTTGAACTTGATCAACCATTACTTGGGGCGGAACCTGAAGGCTCAACGCAAAACACTTTTCTTTTGGCAGCTTTAACAAAGACCGAAGGTAAGGCTAGGGAAGGTGATACGATCGGCGTTATTCTTCAGCAGGGAACGAGTTTTACTTTCAGTAAATCTGTTCCTGCAGGTCCTGCAGAAGACTTCAGTTCGTCCGGTCCTGTTATTACTAAATTGCCAGAAAAGCCTGTACTAAAAATACTCTCGCCATTCAAAGTACCTGCCGTGATTTTTGATGATCAAGGTCAAGTTGGGTTCAGTGCTAGCGGACCTAACCCGAAGGCAAAAATTACGTTGTTTTATTCTGGAAAAGACGATTTCGGGCCTGAGGACATTGCTGGCTTGAAAGCCCGTGTTGCAACAGAGAGTGACACAAGCGTTTTAGTTCCAGCCATACCAAGTATCGATCCTTCGGATTCCATACCAGTGGAATTGACTGTTGGAGCAGAAGAAACCAATATTATCTGGGAAACACGTAATATTCCGGAAGGACTCTATACGATATACGGAATTATAGAAGACACTGACATAAGTTCTGAACTGGTTCGAGCTCCGGGGCAAGTTGAGGTGAGGCATGATGTTTTCCTGAGCAATCTAACACCTCAGAACGATGTTGATATTACAGATGGCTCTTTTATAGTTCAGTGGACTGACAAAAAAAATCTAGGGGACGCTAGGATCAGTCTTTATTATAGCGATAAGAATCTCTCGACCTTAGATTTGGTAACATTACGGGAAAACACTGA
Source organism: Candidatus Poribacteria bacterium (assembly GCA_002729015.1). Next base: position 2,584 of record PBVO01000086.1, on the reverse strand, counting down.
GTTTATTGCCGGCAACTTGAGTGAAGATGAAGATGAGGATTTAGGCCAGTACAAGTGGAACTTTCGTAATCAAAATGTGAAAGAAAGCCTTTCTGGCTACTATATCTATGCCATAATCAGCGATAAAGACCCAACGAAAGCTAAAGAAGAATCAGAAATTAAAGAAAAGGCGTTGCGCAGTAGGGGGCGGCTAATTGTCAAATATCCGCCAACGATTAAGCTAATTTCACCGATTCTTCAGGGCTCTCGTGCGATAGATGAATATACTGTTTCATGGCATACAGAAGATATCGATAACAATGATATAAAAATTAACTTGTATTATCATACATTGGAGGATGACGCTAGGATAATCATAGGTGAAGTGAGTGATAATACAGTCCAGTCGGGTGTTTTGACCACTAATTACCAGACTTCAGCCGGCTTAGGGTCTTACTCCTGGGATATTGAATCTTTCGAATCTGCGAATGAATTTGGTTTAAACGGTTCTTATTTTATTTATGCGAAAGCGACGGATGGTAGTGGTAATGAAGCATATAGTAAAGCTGCCGGTAGTGTAACCATTCGTAAGGTGAATATCCGCTTACGCCCAGCATCTATTGCGGCAGGACCAGGCGAAGAGTTTCAGGTCCGTGTTCAACTAAGAAGTCCGGATGTTAAGATCAAAGGGGCAAGCATTTACATGACTTTTGATGACCGGTATCTGGAAATTCAGGATTCGGCTTTACCATTTCGCCAACTGTCCTCTTCAGATGATGGGGTCGACAAATCATCGTTAATTTTTGATCTAGATGATGCTAAAGAAAACCAGCAAGAGGTTCTAGAAAACGACACCCACGATGATACTATTGAGGATAGTATGGCCAACGGTATTAGTGGGTTTCAGTTAGATTACAGTATAGTTATTAAAAATAATTCTAAAGCTGTTAGGACTGGTATCTATCGAACATTGACAACCTTAACTTTTAAGGTGAAAGAACACGAGGGTACACGCCCGATCAATACTACAGTTTCATTTGATTTCGATGAGGCTGCTAGTAATCGAGGGACTTCAATTGCTATAATTGATCCTTTAACAGATACTCGGGAGAATGTCTCACCGATAGCCAATACGCCGGCTCTAGCTATTCAGATTTTGCCTCATGCAGCTATTTTTGGAAAAGTTAAATTGGAAGGACGTCGGGATCATTCAGCTGAAGTTACATTCTCTTTGCGTAAACCAGGTACAACTGAAGATTTAGAAATTGATAGTATTGCAAATGATGAGGATGAAGCTAAACCTGGGATTCAAGTAACAACTAAAGCTGACGGGTCATATACTATTCAAGGGGTACCAAGAGGTACATGGGAGTTAGTTGCCAAGGCAAATTCCTATTTGCGTGGGCAATACCAACCCAAAGCTAATACTTCCACTTTAGTAGTGATTCCTGGTGATAATTTGCGTGGTATCGACATTTACTCGAAAGATCAGGATCAATACTTAATTGGTGGAGATATTGATGGTGATAATAGGATAAACATAGGGGACATGAACTTGTTTATGCAAGCTTGGGGGACTCAAGAGGGGCATGAGCAATTCAATGATAATGCCGATTTGAACGACGATGGTAACATCAACCTAGTGGACTACGACATCATTGTTAGTGACTTTGGGGGATTGGGTGTTCCACCTACTGGCGATGGTGGTCCGCCGCCAGCAGCTTCGCCTGCGATCGTAGAGCAAACCTTCCAATTGATCAAGCCAAATTTGCCACAGGTTGTTCAAGAGGGAGAAACAATAAGTCTTCAAGTCATGGCTAAGGTTGACAGTATAAAAGGTTATGCGTTCGAACTGACTTACGATCCTGATCTGTGGCATTTAATGGACGAAAAGGTAGAGGCAGGCCAAATTCTGGAACGTAATTCATCTAATGCCGAGACATTCTTTATTAGTCGTACTTTTGAGGAATCAAATGGTCTTAACAAGGTTTTGGTAGCTAATATGATTGCTGGAAGGAATGGTAATGCTTCTGGGACTTCTGATTTGGCAAGTTTCTCTTTTGTCAGTAAAGCTGGAGGTTATGGCGACATTAAACTAGAACGTTTAGTAGTGGTGGATGGAGGCCGTAACATTTACTCTCACCCTGAAGGGGGATGGGTTCAAACTATTGAGACTTTAAAGAAGCCGCAGAAAACTGAACTAGCCCAGAACTATCCAAACCCGTTCAACCCTGAGACATGGTTACCCTATAAGCTCAGTCAGCAATCGCATGTATCGATTCGGATTTACGATGCGACAGGTATTTTAGTTAAGGAATTGAACTTGGGAATAATGCCTGCAGGAGATTATTCTAGCCAAGGATTTGCAGCATATTGGGATGGCCGTAACGCAAATGGTGAACAAGTTGCGAGTGGAGTCTACTTCTATGAGCTACAAACGGATCACCAAACATCTTTAAAAAAGATGGTAATATTGAAATAGAAGACCCATTCAATCCACATAAACCGTTTCGTAAGAATCTATAAATTTAGCCTTAATGGGCATACTAATTTTGAATTTCCATCGGCTTCTATATCTAGCCGTTCTAGGCTTTCTTGCCTTTAC
>PBVO01000085.1 GCA_002729015.1 Candidatus Poribacteria bacterium | reverse complement strand
GTCGGTTGTCGGTACTAGTAACCCAGTCACAAAAACTCTGCCAGTTATTAGATGGTTTTGTTAATGTTACTGTAGTTGCCATTTAGAAAATGCCAGGAATTATCTGGCCAGTAATAATGTATGAGCCTATAGCTGCAACGAAACCGATCATTGCTAATCTTCCATTGAGTTCTTCTGCATCATTCATAAGTGATACTGCTTTAGAGTTGTTTGTCATAACTATAGGTTGAGTTTCTTGGGGGAAAATGTTTTGCTTACCATATTCAGTGGTAATCATTATTAAAAATTAAAAGTCCAACTTGTGGCGAGGACGATCTTTCGGGTCGCCACGAGTGGTTACGCTTTATGTGCTGCTGCTCCTCTAATAAGTAAATTTATTCTTTCTTCATCAGGCATGTCTCTTAAGCTACCAGAGCGTGGGTTTTGATGAGGTGATAGAGTATCTGTAAGAGCTTTAGCATCACTTAAATATGTCTCTACATTCTCAGGTGTATAAGGTACTATGCCATCAGGTGTTTCAATCATATAAGGATTACCAGAAGGATCGTATAATATATGCTCTTTAGGATCATGTTCACCAGACCATACAGGATTATCTGTATGAATTTGATGGGCTATCAACATCTGATTGTTTTGACCAGCCCAGTCAAATGGTTGTCCTGGGTTAGGGTTAGGTATTACAGGTCCACGATAATCACCAAAGTCATCATATGGATTATCTCCATAACCACCTGGTCCATCCTTTGGTATCAGAAATTCTGCACCTGTTACACCACCAGTATTAGTTCTTTGAACTTTTAGCCTATCAATAGTTCTTAATAAACTTTCATCTTTTAATAACCTTTTCCATGCTTCACCTGCAGGTTGATCACCTCTTACGCCAGTAGCAGGTACACTTTTAAGTTGAGGTTTATCATGTGTAGCTACCTTATCTGGTATCCTGTCTTCATTCTCAATTAACTGATCAACAGTGTATGCATTTTTTTCTAAATTCTTTTGAATTCTTTGTTGTTCTTTAAAACTAAGAGCCATTAGTACCCCCTAATTTTCATTGGGTTTTTCTTTTTCTTTGCTGCTTTCTTTGCAGCTGCTTTACCCTTCTTTGTGTATGGGTAATGCTTTCCATTTACAACAGGCATGATTAGAATGAAACGTCTGAGCGTTCTAGTTTTTGTATTACTTCCTGTCTATATGCTGGATCGTTATCATAACGTGGATCACTCATAGCCTCAACTAATTGAGCTTGACTTTTGTAGCCATCATCTTTAGTTTTTGGTGCTGTTCCTGTTAACATTCGTCCATCATATCCAACAGTATCATTATATCTATATGCAAGAGAACGTACTGCAAAGAACGCAGCTAGGGGATCACCACGTTCCATGACGGCATCAAACATATCTACCTCTTGTTTATTAAGAGACTTGTTTGCCCATTGCATCATGTTTTTATAATTATCTTCTCCACCTACAATACTATGTAGTTGTTCAACATCCTGCTGTGAGAAATCTCTGTTAGCTGGAGGTTGTCCTTGATTATCCTTTCTATACTGAAGATGCATATTAGCAAGATCAGTAGGATTCATCTTACTTAATTGCTCTAAAGTTTCTTTGTTATATTCTTTACCAGAACTAGCTTGCTCCCATAGATCATCTAGGATTGTAGATTGAGGAGTATCTTCCTTATCATTCTTAATTTCTGGAGGATCTTGAGAATCTTCAGAAGGAGCATCAGGTGTTTCTTGTGATCCTAACTTCTTCTCAAGTTCAACGTAAGCTTTTTCTAATGCTTCTGCATCTTTATATTTACCAGCAAGCAGTCCTTCTTGTTCGGACTGCATTGCCTCACCAACCTTCAGAGAATCTTGCTCTTCAGGTGTTAAATTATTCTCCGTGGTAACTGTATCAGTACCAGGATCATAAGTCATTGTTTCTGCCATATTTATTCAGGTGGTTGTCCTAATTCTGCAGCTAGTGCAGGGTTTTTAGATGGATCATTCAGAGGTGCAGATGCTAACTGACCTTGCTGTTTCATTTGCTCCATCTGCATTGCTTGTTCTTGAGCTTGTTGCTGTTCTTGTTGTATCTCTTCCATACTCTTAACAAGATTGAGTACATCAATACCTTGAGCAGCAGCTAACCTCTTAATAACTTCATCAGGATTAATGTATTGTTGGATAGCTTCTGGTCCCATTGTTTGTGCAATGGTTGTTAAGAAGTTACCTAATGCTTGTACGTCTTGACCTCTACCAAGTGCATTGATACCTGCAACAATGATAGGTTTCACCATTCCTTTAGGGATACGTGGTATCTCTCCAGTCTTCTGGAATACACTAAGTTTTCTATTAAGATATGGTACTAGGAATTCAACTGTAAGTAATCCAAAGAGACCACCTAACTGTTGTTCTAGTTCCAGTTGAGTCATCTGTACTTCTTGAGCAGTAGTTCTCTCACTATCTCTTACACTAAGTATAAGGAAAGCTTCGTTTAATCTCTTCTCAAGAGTAGCCATTAACTGGTAGGCTGTCTGGAAATCAGCAGTCTTACCTACTTGTACTACACCTATATCATCAGGTCGTCCTTGAACGATTGCTCCATTACCTGCCTGTGCCAGTGTCTGGGGTTTTGTTGTGCTTGAGGGTGATACAGTAAAGACTACTTTAGCAGCTGCTGCAGAGCCTTCTACGAGTGCCTGAGAGAGTGCTTCAAGTGACTTTAGATCTCCTATAAACTGACCAACTCTACCTCTACCATATGCTTCACCATCTACTGTATTAAATCGTAGTGGTAACCATGGTGTTGAATCTACAGGGGCTTTACTTCTAGAGTCTGGGATGATATGACCGTAGACTTCTTGATGCCAAACGAATCTGTTGTTGTCACGTGTGACATGAGTGTAGACATCTACCTCTTGAGTTTCGTTTGATTCATCATCGCTGATAGCTTTAGCTTCAGCTTCAGGTGGTAAAAATTTTTCGATTAATTTTTTATTGATACGTTCTCTTGTGACTATTTCAATCACTTGACCGTTGCCATCTCGTTCTAAAACAAAGCGGTTAAGAGGGAATAGTTTTAGACCTGCCTTACTCATAAAGATAAGAGCATTACCACCGACAACTAAATGCTGCAGTGCTTGGTGTATTACTACACGATCATCTGATGCAGCAATAGCATCAAGGATAGTGCGCTCTATCTTTGCAAAGGATAGGTCTAATTCTGATTTAACTTCAGGGGGAAACTCCTCACCTAACTGAGATTCATCTACCTGTAATTTAAAGAAGCTGGTTTGTGGAGGGACAAGGCTAAGTGATAGCTTAGAAGCTAAAGCCACAACCCCCTTTGCACCAACGCTTTGCCAAGGAGTCTTCAGTTGTTTCATACCTTTCGCATGCTCTTCATGACCACGGATAAGATATGGTAGTGTTAGTTTCCCTGCATCTTCTGCTTCGGTTAGAAACTGGGAACGTTCGCTCGATAAATAATCGTAACGTTGTTTTGCTGTCATTGTTATACTAGTATTCCAGTATTGAGTTGATCTGTATTATTACCACCAGTACGTATTCTTAAATTAGAATATCTTTTCTTATCTCTAGTACCCTGAGAACCAGCAGCCGTGGTAGCGGCTTGTTCTCTGGTTTGAGAACCTCCTGTTCTCGATTGTTCGTTCTGATTTGTTCGCTGGTTCCGTAATTGATTAGAGAAATTTTCTATAAGTTTTTTCCCTGCTTTAGTACCTTCTATTATTAATCCAGCACCTAAAGCAGCAGCACCATAACCGCCAAGATGATCTAACCTTGCTATCTGCATATCCTTATTATTCTGTGCTTTTTTAAACCCACCAGTTGCTGGATCAATTAAAGAATCAATTTTCTTCTGAAGATCATCATCATCAGCCCAATCACCACTACCATCAAAGTTATAAGGTAGGTCTGAGTCATCACTAACGTATGGTACATTACCACCAGCTAATTTGAAGGGTGATTTGTAAGGTTCGTAAGGACTACTAGGCTTTTGGTTTGGATTAGGTTTCTGCCTAGTATCTTTATCTGGTGGTGGTAATGGATCTGCCATTGCTAATGGATCTTTACCACCTATCCAACTCCAAGGATTTTCACCACGAGCACGATCAGCATTATAAGCAATACCATATTGAGAAGCCCAGTTACCTAGAGCTCGGTCATGAATTGTGTTCATCTGATCTGACAATGCTCTATGTTTAGAACTTGCAGCATCCGAAGCCGCATATCTTCTCATAGCTTCTGCTTTTTCAGCAGTAGTACCTGAAGTTCTACCTCCTAAATATCCTAAAGCATAATCAGTTGCTTTCTGATAATCAGACCATGCAGCATCTTGTTTTTTCTTATGTGCTACTACTTCTGGAAGCTGCCAGGTATCTACAAATCCTCCATAACCTTGACCCCATAGAACATCAGGTGTGATTCTCATAGAATTATTCAAAGTTCTAGCCATTATTATCGCTCCACTCTTTCATTGTACCATTCAACTACGGCACGTTGTCCTGCTTTATACATAATACTTGCTAACTCCTCTTTAGGATGTGGATTTACTGGTGGAAATCTTTCCTCCATTTCTCTGAGGAGGGATTCAGGCGTTGGACCTAGTAAAGGTTCAAGCGTATTGGGGTAGGTTTGTGTTTGCATGTTCAAAGAAAGCTGGCATTCTAGCCGCTTTGGTGTCAGAAAACTCTGGAGCTTTCCCTTCATACATTAAGCGATCTGAGGCATCCAGCCAAAATTTTTTGTCTAAATATTTATCGTAGGTATTTGTACCTAGAGGCTGGAGTACCCAGTTAATAGTGGCTTTCCTAAGTTTATCCAAAGAAGGGCTAGCAGATAGACCCAACTCAGCGCATACAAGAGAATTACTTCCGACATGGATCTGCTCGTCCCTTGAGATGTCGGCAGATACAGTCCGAAGAGCAGGATCCCCATTAAACCTAAAGAAAGGGAGTAGAACAAAGAAGATTGCTCTTTCAGCCACGAGAGCTTTGGTAATAGTGTGATCAGGGTGTGCAATCCATGCATCTCTTAACTTTAATGCCTCCGATTCTGCTTGTTCATCTGCACCATGAGCATCGACTATGTACCCTAGTGCAAGATCATGTTTAATCTCGTCTTTAACGTTTGATTCAAGAAGTTCCCTCGCAATAGTGGGAACCTCTTTCTCAAGACCTTCTTTAATAAATTCTCCAACTGGTAGCTCCATATGACGTATTGCGAGAGCACGTTTGATGGTTTCTTCAGCACCTTCTTTTACCTCCCCTTTGGTTGGTTGTACTGGTGTCCAAGTTCTTTTACGTTCTAGTANTTTNTNATANGGATGTTTTCTCATTATTCTTGACAATCACAGGTTATTGGNTCGGTATTNCCGAGNATNTCCTGCAAGTAATCATCGACTTCGGCTTTATCTAATGCTGCATACGCATCGCTCTTNTCCTGTACGTCGCCCATTACCTGAAGGCTATAGTAGAGGGAGGTCTGCGGTGATTGCAGCCACTCTTCAACGAATTCCCTATCATATGTCACTACATCGGACCATGAATTAAAGGAATATCCGTGAAGAAGTCCCGTGTTTTCTAAAAGTATCATGATGTTGTCAGCAACTCTCTTATAGTTGTCCCAACCAACTTCACTAGCGATTTCAACATCGCCATATTCAAAATGCTCTACTCCAAAAGTACCACTATCTCTATCCACAGAACGTGCTATTGGAGGTGCTATTTCTGGTGTGGTAGTAAAACCATCAAGTCCCTTACTCTTGTATGAGCAAGAGGCAGTAGGAGCTATAGCAAAAGCTCTTACCATATTATTTTGTTTTGCAACATATGCAGCTTCTTCTATAGCTTCTCTTAAAGCCCAAGCTACTTTATGTACCTTCTCATTAGTGAATGGTAATTGTTCATTAATTTCTTCTAATGCATAACCAAATTCTTCATAGGTTATTCCTTCTCTTCTGAGGAAGTTGGATAAGCCAAGCATTCCGAGCCCGACTTGCCTATCGATATCCGAGGATAAGTATTCTCCAGTCCCTCCAACGCCTGTTCTGCCATGGAGATCGCACAACTCGGACATACCTTGAGAGAAAGCCTTTTGTAAGTCCCGTGGTCTACAGGCTGACATATTAACATGCTGTAACAAGCATGTTCCTCGTGAGGGCAGGTAAACCTCAAGACACACGTTTCCGTATATTCTTTCGCCATTTTTGTCATATTTTATTTTGTTAAGCCAGATGTCACCGGATTTAATTCCATAGAGGATGGCGTCTTTAACTCTGGAGTCGGTAGTTTGCCAGAGTCCGGAATCGAGATCGACGCATCTTTTAATCCACGGAGCATCAGCCCTTGGAAGCTGCACGAACTCAAGAATATCGGGGTGATTAATATCCAAATGGGCAACGATCGCACCGTTCTTATAATGCCCACCCCTGCGAAGTGTTTCATTTAATGTTGAATAAATTTTTGCAAATGAGACTGGACCACTGGCTGTTAGACCTTTTCCATTCTCGTGTCCTTTAGGACGTAGTTTAGATAAGTGTACTGCACACCCTGCACCATGCCTCAATGCATGTGACGCAAACCTCCAGCTAGCTTCGATGCCTTCTGGACCTTCCATGGAGTCCTCAACGACAAATACCGTGCATGATACTGGTAGGCGTGATTCTGGATTATCCAACCATGATTGGACCCGACCAGTGCGAGATATAAGTTCAGCTGTCATTTAAAATAAATCTTCTAAAGTTGGTGGTTTATAATTTGGTCCTTTAAGAACCTTTCCATCATCTCGGTATATTGGTTTACCGTCCTCTCCGAGTTTGGACATATTACTTTTATGTACTCTATCTAACGCTTCATCTAAAAACCAACCCATATTCTCAGCATATTGATAACATACATATACTAAATCAGCTAATTCTTTTAAAGCTTCTGCTTGTAAATCTAAACTCCTTCTAAACAGCATACCTTCTGCCTCAATAAACTCCTTGAACTCTTCAACAATCAGATTTTTCTGATATGTACGTGTCCCTTGCACTTGGGAGTTCGCTATATTGTACTTTGTGCGAAATTCCTTGGCTTGCTCGGAGATAAAGGTCTTTTTCATGGTGGAGTTCGTTTTCTAGGTAGTGGATTGCTTTTTCGATGTCTTCGATTTTGTTTTTTGTTTTATGTCCTGCTCTTGCTATGTATTTGATAGCATTACCGAGATGGAAATTTAATCCGTTTTCTCTAATAAAATCCCAAACATCGCAGGAACCTCGTTGATAGTAGGATGGACCTTTGGCCATTTTTTAATTAAATTTTTAATTGAATTACCCATGACAAAGTTTTGTCTTTGCATGGCAAGAAAGACAGTGACAAGATCTTCGTATGCAACCTCGCCACTATTTAGTCTGTCGTCTAGAATCCTCATTTGTAGATCCTGCTCCATCGTCAATTCTGTAATCGGAGCTGGGATTCCATAAGATTGGTTCTTTTCTTTTGAAGTCATAATCATCTACTGTTAAAATTCGTGCAAGTCTTGCATTGGTTAAAGCTTCTTCTTCATCGAAACCTTTATCTTTAAACATTTCAACTACTGTTTTCCAGCTATAACCTTTCTCTTCGAATATATTTGTAGCTCTTTTGACCCCAATTCCTGGTACTCCACCATATCCATCTGTCTGGTCTCCAGCACAGCTTTGAATCAGATGCCATTTAGCACCCTCTTCCGGTGTGATTGTGAAAACTTCTTCAAAGTTATATAGTTGTCCAGGGATCTGTCTCATATCCTTATCAGGTGAGACAATAGTATTTCCTGGAAATTTGGTACTGTAAACACCCATGGTATCATCAGCTTCCAATCCAGGTTTAATAATAACTTTATATTCTTTTTTTAAAGCCTCTATAACACGCTTGTATCCACAAGGTTTTTTACGATTACGATGACCTTTATATGACTCAAGAATTTTTTTTCTAAAATTCACACTGTCAGAAAAGAATAATATTAGTGTAGAGAGGGATCCAAATTTGTTTTCAATTTTGGTAAGTTCTCGTTTCGTTGCATTGTATGCATCACTAAAGTTAGAAGTGACAAGAATAACATCGTTACCAAAGTCAACCTCATTCTCCGCTGCAGCGCACGACTTATATACGATGAAGTCTGCATCTATTAATAATTTCATAAATTAGTGGGTGTCTGCCCAGTTATCTCCATCTTTAGCTTCAGCAGCTACGGGTATTCGCATATTGTAATGCTCACCTGCTTCAGCAGCGGAGAGAACAAGAAGATGTTTGAGATCATCAACATGTTCTGGGATTGATTCGAACTGCAACTCGTCATGAATAAAAGCGAGCTGATTGCAGCGTAAACCCATTTCTTTGATATGGTCATGGGTAATAACCATCCATTTTTTCGCAACAATTGCAGCCGACCCTTGCAAAAGGTAATTTAAACTTTTATGTTTTTTATCTACTAATATCTTACGTTTGTCTAGCCCCAGTACATAACCCCTCTCACTAGCCTTGTATACAGCTTCCAAGAGTTCTTTAAGTCCTTCAATAGCATTGACATACGCTTCTCTAATTTCTTTACCTTTCTTCTTTGCCTGGTTCTCGGAAAGTAATTTGTCATAGGAATATCCTAATTTGGCATCGCCCGCCCCATAAAGAAAGGCGTACGAAATTGTTTTTATTTGTTTACGAGTGACTCCAATTTTGTCTGCATTTTCTTGGTGTATGTCCCCTTCGAGAAGCACTCTAGCGTATCTCCCTCCATCATATCTACCGAGATAGTGAGCAAGCATACGTAACTCAATACCGCTAAGATCAGCAGCAGCAAGTTTCTTACCTGGACTAGCAGTAAATAAACGTCTGAACCTTTCATCACTAGGAACCTGCCCTAAATTTGGAGTACGATGGGCGCATCTAAATGTAGCTGTTGCTACCGAACAATGGTGATGTATTCTAGACTTCGTACATAGCTTCTGCCATGCGTTCACGCCTTCGGATATCATCCCAAGCTTTTTGGTCAGATCCAGTAGTGTCAAGAACTGAAGAGCAATATCCGTCCCAAGTTCTTTCAATACGGTCTCGTCTATAACTGCCTTCCCTGAGTTCGTTGTTGATGAAGGAATCCAGCCATAGTGTGTTTGTAAGATCCATGATATGTGATCCCTAGATGCGGGATTGAAATCTTTTAATTTAGTAAGTGTACAACCTTCGACGTAGCCTTGGCGAGAATTATTTCTTTTAGGAGTAAATTGCGATCCTTCAACGAAAGGATGCCTGTTTCGAAGTAACTTACAAGTTTTCTCATACTCATTTCTGAGAGTAGATTCAAGTTCCCGTGCAGCCTGTTCATTAAAATACCATCCATGGAGCTCCTGTTGTGTAAGTATTTGTGCAACCTGATGTTCTAACGTAATCCATTCAGGTATGGTAGGAAATGATTCCATAATTTGGTGGTAACATTAACGTCTTGGACGCAATAATCTTCCATTTCCTGAGACCATTCAGACCAATCAGTTGTCTTAGCAAAGTTTCCTTTGTATTCATTCAGTCTATATCCATAGGACTCAAGAGAGTGGCGTCCATATAATTGTAATGGCATGTGTTTCCATGCATGTGATTTATCTATATCGAGTAAATTCGGATGATATAACCTAGATAAAATGAGAGTATCAATAATAATACCAGTGGGATTAAAGAAAGGGTAGATACGCTTGATGATAGGGATATCAAAACCCACGATATTATGACCGACAATGAAATCAGCCATTTCGAGGTGTTGGATTGCTCTAACCACAGGCGAAGACATCCCTTTACCAGGGCTTTCATCGTTAAACGAAACTGTTTCATTGTCTTCAACATAGTTGTTTGCAATACAGTGGATACGGGTAGCATCATTTAATAGACCATTAGTTTCTAGATCGAATATTATTATCCCTGTTCCAGTGAAAGGTTTTGTCCTTGAATTTTGCTTTTTCAACTGCTTCCTTGCTAGGTGGTTTAGGTTTATTTAGATATTTATACCATGGATGTTCATATCCTCCATCAAAAATCCGTGGCTGGGTTAAAGGTGGTTTCCTCAGTTTCATGTTCAATAAATCTACATGTGTTTAAATCATAACTTAATCGACAACTCACTCCAACTTCGCCTGAATAGCGATTTTTAAGAGTTCTAACTGTCGTAAGTTTTCTATCAGAATCGGATTGCTGATCGACTTCGAGGGCAACGACAGAATCTGATATTTGAGCAATGCTGTGAGATCCTCTAAGTGAGGACAAGCTAACTCGACCTCCCTCTTCGTGCGAAGTCCTATCATTACCACTTCTCCTTAAATGTGATACTAAAAACAATGCAACACCTGTACGTTCTACCAATGACCTTAATTTTGTCATTGTGGTGTCTATCATTCTACGCTCATCCCCATCTAATCCAGATAGTAATATACTAAGGTGATCTAAAAATATAACCTTACATTCTAGACCAGTAGCCATATATTCTATTCTATTATAAATTAGATCAGGTTCAAATGAACCAAAACCATCAAATAAAAATAAATTCCATTTATCTATTGATTTGGAAAAAGCTTCTGTTAATTCTTCTTCAGTATGTTCTCCAATCTGAAGATTTTTACCAACAGCTGTGGACATCAATCCAAGTGCGGTTCGTCTATTGCTTGCTTCAAGCTCCAAGATACCAACTGATTCCCCTTTGCTGAGCAAGTCAGCTGCAATGTGACGCATGATGGAAGTTTTTCCTGAGCCAGAACCAGCAGTAAACGTGACAAGTTCTCCGTACCTGATCCCGTGTAACTTCTCGTTGAGTCCTTGGAACGGGTATTCGTGATCAAAGGGTGCTTGTGGCGTTGTGACCGTCGTGAGGAGCGTTTTTCCATCGACGATACCATCAGGTCTATAGGGTTTAGCGTCCCAAATAGCCTTTCGAATCGCTTCAGCATCGTCAGCTTGTAAAGCCTCTGAGGGGTCTTTAAAGCCCTGTAGGGTAGCGATTTTGACCTTGCCAGGCGGTAATACTGACGCAACCTGTTCTGTTGCCTTACGCCCTGGATCATCTCCATCGAAGAATAGAACAATCTCCTCATAACCTTGGAATAGTGGAATCTGCTTTTGTATATCTTTCTTTGCGCTCGCAGCACCATGAGGAAGAGACACCATTGGCCATCCTCCCATAGCTTCGTAACACGATGCAGCATCTAACTCACCTTCAGTAACAACAATACGTTTACCACTACTAGGGAAACGATGCTGACCAAATAAAGTGTTAGTGGGAACTCCTTCATATCTGAAGTCTTTTTGTTTTGTTTTAATTTTGACACCTTGTAATATACCTGATTCGTCATAATATGGGAATCGTAAAGTATCTCCGTCCCTGTAGATTTGATAAAACTTATTAGTTTTTTCAGATATTTTACGTTTATGCAACCTTTCGGCTGATCCTTTAAGATGTACTGTTTTGCTCATCTTGTGATTGTGAACATCATTGTCGCCTGTTCTTTCGTGACAGACGAAACAATAGGTGTGGCCATCAGAATAGAGAGAGTTTCCATCTGATGAACCACACGAATTGCAAGGCATGTGCCTAACGAATTCTGATTCGGTCATTAGACCAACCATTCAATAGGTATGTCTTTATAAGAAGTCCAGGGTATGTCGTGCTTTTCACACCATTTGGCATACGTTGTTTTACTACGTTTACTAATGGTATTATAAGGTGATTGAAATACCATTCTTATGTCTGCATCTGGGTTAGATTTTTTAACAGCAAGGATTTTCCTTCTGTCTGTTGGATCCCAGTATCCTTTTGCTTCGAGGTAAGTATAATTTGGGAGAACAAAATCAGGAGTATAATTATGCTCAATTGTATAGCCAAGTTTCTCAGACTCATACTGATAAGATACTCCCAAACCTTCGAGTAAATTAGCGATATTTTCTTCAAGTTGAGACCTGAATTTAATT
>PBVO01000084.1 GCA_002729015.1 Candidatus Poribacteria bacterium | reverse complement strand
CAAACCAAAGACTTCGATACGAAGTTCATTAGCACGAGCTACTACCCCATGTAGGGTAGCATTTAGAGCTGGTGTGTCGCCTCCAGCAGTTAAGACTCCAATTCGATTCATAAAACGTCAATACCAAAATTTAATTAATTTAGTGGCTGTCTCTTTATTCAAATTTTCCTGCTAATTAACATTATCTAGTGAGAAAAAGAAAGACCTTAGCTCTTTTAAAAATGGCATGGCTACCCCAGTTGAGTATTCTACTCTGAACACTAAAAACAAAAACGTAAAACGCTTACAGGCGACTTTGCCGTTGAGCCAAAACTGACTTTTAGTAAGAACAGAATCGGTTAATAACGAGCTAGATAAGGCGACAAAAATTCTTTGGCTTGTGCTGTCACATTCCATGCATCAGGCCAAAAACATAGGTCGATAGCAAACCATTCGCCTTGATAACCAGTTTCTTCCATAATGAAGGGAATAATTTGATCAAAATCAAGAATACCATCGCCAAAAGGTGCATGTGTACTGGTTTCGTCATTGTGCAGGGTATTATCCGAATCAATTAGGTGAAAATGGCCAATCTTTCCTTTTAGCAAACGGGCTAACTCGATAACACCGTTTTCGCCAAGTGTTTCCTTTTCACCATATTGTCTAGCTCCGACTGTCGCACACATCTGAGCATGACAAGTGTCAAACATCACTTTAAAATTGCGGTGATCAACTTGGTTGACTAGCTCAACAATTTCGGTTGGTTTATTAAATAAAAAGCCTGGTTCAAACTCCCAAAGCATCAGTACTCCGTGATCTTCAGCGACCGCCGCGCATCGCCTCCAAGTAGACACTATTCGATCCCAGGCTAGATTACGGTCGACGCCTAATATTCCTTCTACTGGCCTATCACAGACAGTATCTACACGAATAGCAGGTGCGCCAAAATCCAGAGCCAGTTGTAGATTTTTTTTAAATAATTTAAAGTAAAAATCATTGTTTTGGCCTTCTTCAGTCCCAGGGCCAGGGTGGCTCCAAAAGTCAGCAGCTAGACCTGAAACGGCAAGGCCATTGTCCTGAATTAGTTGAACAATCTTTTCACGATCTGACTTCATTGGAATGTCGTCAATCTCAATGTGTGGTGCAAAACTACCGATCTCGATACCATCGAAACCAAGTTTACCCAATTCTACGACTACAGTTTCAAACGGAACCGGGTTTTTCTCATATGGGCCAAACGCATATGCCCAACTACCAATCGAAAGTTTTTTTGCCATTTTTCCCTCAAAGATAAATAAAACTTAATTAGCTAGGTTTAATTGTGTTTATACCACTTAATCTTAAGAGGCTACGTACATGGTGGATAACAACAGATGATTTCCATTGGTGTGTTACCGGAACAGACAATTTGATAATTATCTATACAGCTAGGAACAAAGACCGATTTACCTCGTTTAATTTCTATCTCATCAAAATTACCGACTAATTTACCTTCGCCGGCTAACGTCGTTAAACAGTAAAATCCTTGCCCCGATTCCATGTCAAACGTCCCGTCAATGGTGAGGCGAGAAACCTGAAAGTACTTTGAAGTTTCATTCGGTACCAATTGATCTTGCCTACCACCTTCTTCTTTTCTAATCAGTTGTGGTGTCCGTTTGATATAATTGTTTAAATAACTCAGCTCCATTTTACTGAAATCTGCAGCCGAAATGGCTAAATCCCAACCAAGGCCTAAATTTCCATCTTCTTTGTCGAAAGGGAAAGCCTCCCATTCAGCTAATATGTTCCAGTCCGTGGGCTCCTGTGGTTCCAAAACACACAGTCCAGTCCCAAGAGAGTGAACAATTGGTGTTTCAACATAGTATACTTCCCCCACTTCTGGCTCAACTTCATGCATTAATCCACGCAAGGTTGCAATGTCTTGGTTATCCATAAGTTGTTGAAAATCTTTAGGGTCAATCGATTCTTTCCATCCGATCCAAGCTTTAGCTCCAGGTCTTGTCCCTATGATAATCCACGCCTCATTTTTGCCAAATGGTGAATTGAGATGCTTTTGAGCAAACTGAGGAGTTGGATGCCAATGAATGGGAATGTGTGCCCCTTCACCAACATCAAAAATCTTGAACAATACACCTAAGTTAGTACCAAATTTATCGACATGTTTAGAGCCAAGAGTCTGTTCTGGATACAGATCCAGTAGTTCCTTTAAAAGGGCTACTTCACCGGATGGTAATTCAATTCGGCTTAACCCTTTATCGGGCGGATTGTCTCTACCTGGAGTAACAGCTCTGTTAGTAGAAAAGATCCACTCTTCTGAGTAATAATCATCTTTTGGGTTATCCTCTCCCATGAACTCAGCACGCAATTTACCTCCATTGTAAAAGTGCAGGTAAGTATTCGGAGCTAATCGAATAGGGGCTGAAAGTAGCTCTCTTGCCACACTCTCCGACAAGGTTGGCATAAAATCCTCCATTTTTTAATGGTATAGGCCAGCGAAAACGGAACGCTAGTTTGCGCTATTATTTAATTTTTAAGTGTAGTTGTTGGTCAGCAAACCGGTATTATTTTTGGCAAACTGCTGAAAACCTTCTGAGGCGAGTGGTTGACGCTCGATTACCATTCCACCTGGTCGGCCCCCACCCAATCGCATTGCACCAATTTGGAAGGGATGAACCCCGCCACGTCGTTGCATAAGCTCTGCACCTTCCACGACATTCGAGTCTTGGGTAATTCGAATACCGATTGGATTTCCGAGTTGTACACGGCTGCTAGAGTCAATAGCAGAACGACGGTCAGGACCGTCAAACGTAATTGGAACTTCATCCTCAGTTGGAAAAGTAATGGAACTAAGTTCTTCTAATTGCTGATCTAGAATGCCTAAGCGAGATCCCAGACTTTCACTGTAGGTTAATACTGAGTCATCAGCTAAAACGTGGTCCAAGTTTAGACTGGTTGGGACAACGGGCTCTTTCTTCAAAGGGTCAGTGGAAGTAGGTTGTGTAAGAGGTACGTCTCTTAGTTCTAATAGAAGACGGTCAACAAGACCAATACGCGAAACCAGCTTGTCTCGGCTTTCAAGCGTATCCAAGTCTAACTTTGTCTGATTTTTAGGCTGATCAGGATCATAATTACCAATGTCTGTAATCAGGGCATCAATGTGCCGGTAGTCACCAAACTCTCGATCTAAGAGTTGCAATTCATGACTAGCTGCCATCCGATTTTCTTGAGACGCTCCGTTTACGGTGTTAGCCATCGAAGAGGTCAAAGCTTGCTGTTCGGTCATAACTTGTTCTGAAGCAGAATGACTACTCGGCCTCGTTCCATCACCCCGAGTAATTCCGGTTAACTGATTATTGGTGTTATCTTTACCGGTATAAGATATGCGCTCATTTCCTATATAGGCTATACCTGAACTGGGAAATTCGGTCGGTGAATAGTTCAGTGTAATAGTATTTGATGTAGCATCAACTGCCAGCGCTAGTGAATTAGTACCTCCGATGACGGTCTTGGGCTGTACAACTCCTGCTTGTTCAGCTTGATCTGCAGATAGCCGAAACCTTTCAGATTGTGCTAGTTGACTATCAATGGTTGTGTCGGACGGCTTCCTACTACTAAATTGGCTATAACGAGCCAGTTGGTTTTGCAATTCTATCACTAGTTGGTCTCGGACACCAACTCTGGGTAGTAGACGTTCCAGGTTAACGATCAAACTATCAATCCGAACTAGTGTGGAGTCCAGAAAAGCATCCTTGTAGTCATCCGAATCGAAGTTGTCTAACTGTTCTTGAAGGCCCACCATTAAACGATCCAAGGTCCTGAACTCAGACTGCAAGTCTTTGTTAGTTTCACCGATTCTCTTTAGAAGGCCTTCTAGTTCTTCCGCTGAAGAAACACTTGGCAAGGGACGATCAGGATCTTTCAGCCTTCGACCTCGGCGACCTTGCTGTGAACCTGTAGACAAAGGCTGCGCTAGCAGACTTTGGTCTCGGGTTTGCCGATTAAAGCCGGAAGCCGTATATGAGTCAGTTGAGAATTGAGCTTGACGAGCGCCTGCGACTTGCGACTGGGACTGGAGAGTAGTTGCGTTGGTATCGGTATCACCCGATTGATGGACAGCCAGATCAGCCTCACGCCGGACGTTAGTGATCGACTGCCGGCCCCGATTCCGTGTTAGGGAAGAAAAGTTCCTAATACCCGTTAAGTTGGTTAATGTCGCGTCCATCCTAGTTCACCTCAACCCACGCTTGACAAAATTCTCGCTAGATCATACCATCTACTTGTACTTTTGTCAAGCATCTATGCGACTAGTTACGTAGCTTATTGTAGCAACGCCTCTATCCGACTATGAGGCTTAATTGCAACCAAATATGCATAACCTAATGACACATAAACTAATTATTATTCTGTTTTTGTCAGTTGTTATTTATAAAACACAGCTAGCCCCAAGGTTACGATCGTACTCACCAAAAAACGTAGAAGTGAGGGAAACAAAGCCTTATACCTTACCTGACAAATCGATGGTCTTAATTCCGAGAAAAAATGGCAAATCGGACCCGTTCTATATGGATGTGACCGAAGTCACTGTTGGACAGTTTCAAAGATTCTTATCTGAGACTGGTTACCCGTTTAGTAATTATCGTTGGCAGCGTATACGTTTTTATTCTCCTACCGATAATCATCCGATGATTTCTGTATCTTGGCATGAAGCGGCAGCCTACGCCGAATGGGCCGGTAAGTCCTTACCAACTGAAGCGGAATGGGAACACGCAGCACGAGGTGGCTTGGCGAACTCAACCTATTGTTGGGGGAATGATAAAACACTAGCTCGTTACCACGCGAATTTCCGTGGAGTCGGTGGCTCGGATGATTGGAAAAAACAACCAGCGCCAGTAGGAAGTTTTTCCCCTAACGGATATGGACTGTACGATATGGCGGGGAATGTTTGGGAGTGGTGTCAAGATTGGCGAGACAGTAACCAGGTAACTAAAGTTCTACGGGGCGGATCTTGGTATAACTTACTTTACCGTTTACGAATTTCTAGCCGAGACAGTGACCATCCCACAGACACACCAACTAACGTTGGATTTCGCTGCATATCCAGAGCAAACTTAGAAGATTGGTATAATTCCCAATACAGTCAATGAGTTGAAAACCCTTTACCTTCTGCAAGGAAATAATTTTNNAGAAGGCTAAGTTTGGCAATCGTCCGTATGTTAAGTACCCGAATCGGTCAAATGGTTTGTATCCAGCTGTCCTAACTTATCATTCATTTTTTTTAGTCTATTAACCAANGACAGAATAATATGCTTCAGTATTGGGTCAACTTTTTTTAACATGGCTAGCAATCGGCTACGACTGATCCTGATCACTTCTGTCTGTTCTAGTGCGCGGCAGGAAGCAGTACGTTTTTGAGATTTACCACCAAATAAGAACATTTCGCCAAAAATCTCGCCTTTGCCAAAGACTTCCAGAGGAACTATATCATCTTCATCTTCAAGATAAACTTCAACACGGCCTGACCGGATTATATAGGCCGTATCTCCGAACTCTGATTGGCGAAACAGTATTTCNCCAGCTTNGTATTTACGGCTAGTGAATTGTAACTCTTTTTTGGAGTCATCATCTTGTTGATTCATGAATTACCTCTTTCTCAACATTGCATATTCTGGGTTGATGCATTTATCTCCCCACCGATTGAGAACACAACGTAGGCCTATGTCTGATTCTGGATATTGACCTTGGTCATTACTTTCTTCTATCCAATTATTTAATATTCGCCGATGCTCTGACAGAACAGAACTGTAGTNAGGGTNATNGGCTAAATTGATGGTCTCATGTGGGTCTTTTTCCAAATCGTATAGTTCTTCAACAGGCCTCTGTACACCCCAAAATGCTGACTGAGTTTCGTTTAATTCTCCGTTAGCATGCATCTGATGCAATAAANTCATATAGTTCGATCCATCTCGATATTGTGGTTGCATATATGGTCGATCAGTCATAAAATTTTTCAGATAACCATATTTCTGTGTTCGTATGGCTCGGATTCTGTCGATTGTATAGTCACAACGATCCTTTGCTGCTACTACAAACTGTCTAGGTTGAAAATCTTCAGCCAATAGATTATTACCTTCCATTTGCTCTGGTATCTCAATATTAGCTAAAGCCAGTGATGTAGCACTGATATCTATACCACTNACCAAATCAGTTCGCACAGTATTCNGCTTAACACAGTCTGGAGCGGAGGATTTCATATCTGCAACGATCAAGGGTACTTTATGTCCACCCTGGTAGATAAACTGCTTGTGTCTAGGTAATCGCATTCCGTGGTCACTGAACAAAAAGATTATAGTGTTATTCAGTAAATCGTCTTCATCTAACCTGGATAAAATTTGTCCCACTTCGTTATCGGTGTGAGACACACAATCATAATGTAAAGCTATTTCGTCACGAATAATTGGATGATCAGGGTAGTAGGGTGGGACCTCAACCTTTGATAGATCAGTAACCCGTTCCAAATTAGGATTACCAAATTGTTTCCCNCCGGTTAAGTGGATTTGCCCAAAAAATGCNTTNCCTTCCGGGCAGCCAGACCAATCGCTGCCACTNCTNGCTCCTTTGAAGCCCATCTTACCATTATTGTGATTNTATAGATCTTCACTACGAAAAACAAAGTTGTAGTCAGTTTTACCTTCTATGAAAGTGTAATAGCCCGCTTGACGAAACCGCTCAGGAATAGTCAACACACTTTCTGGCAAGTGGATTGCATCATAGTTACCTTGATTTTGACCACGGAAATTGGACCGAGAACTACGATGGTGATGTGCTCCAATGGTTGTCTGATACATTCCAGTAATCACAGCTGACCGAGAAGGAGAACAGACACCTGCTGGCATGTAAGCGCGGTCGAAACGCATCCCAGAGTGAGAGAGACGGTCTATATTTGGTGTTGGTACTACAGTTTGACCGTAACAGCCCATCCAGTCATTCATATCTTCAATAAAAATCCATAATATGTTGGGTTGATCCATTTGTCCAAAATCCTTCATCAGAGTCATAGTCGATTGGGGAATTATAAAATAGTCTAAGCAAGTTGTCTATTTGAAACTCCCATACTTTCAGTGAAAAATATACAATTCTATGATCCAAACATTCTGAGATTTTTTCGTCTTAGTTGATANNTAAACAGAAGTCGATAGCTGAGTAACAGAAGATATAAATTCAAGTCATGNAACGTANAACCCAAGAAATAAAGCTTGAGAAGTCTTACTTCCTGAGCTGGACTCGTTTTTAGAGTTACTGGNTAACCATCTAATTTTTTCAAAGTGAGCTAACAGCTGTAAAGATCAATTATAGGTAGATAAGTTTGATATCTAGTGGAAACGAATATAAGTTTATTTCCCTGCTTGGTTTAGTATCCTCTGTATATTTCCTCCCAAAACTAAGTCGAGATCGTTTTTAGAAAAAAANTGGCAATGTTTTCTGACAACCTCCAGAGATTGCTGATAAGTCATGTGTGCCCGAACAGGCGGATAATCAGAAGCCCAACAAAGCCGGTCAGGTCCGTAGTAATGATACAGTTTTTGTGCCATCCATAATGTATCCGAATAAGGATAATCCCAAGAAATGGCGGATGCATAATGAAAGCCGGACAATTTGATGTATATGTTAGGAAGTTCAGCTGATTTCAGAATTTGATCAAAATCTGAGTAAGGTGGAGAAACACTAGATTTTGCTCCACCCATATGGTGACATAAAAAAATCACNGAAGGGAAACGTTTTGCTAGTTGACGTAAAAATGGNTGCCAACTAGCTCCTAATGCTAGGCTAGCAATCAATTTCAGTTCAGCAGCAGTTTCAAAAAAACTTATACCTTCTGCAGAATCAAACCAATCGTAATCATTACGTAGATAGTGTGTGAAGCCTACCAAATTATATCGATTTGCTGATTCTGCCAATCGTTGNGCCGATCCAGACTGATGATAAGTTTCAGTCCAGCTACAATCAACGTCAGCAAACTGANTCAGTCGGTCAGGGTGTTTCTGAACACAGTCATACACATAGTCATTGTTATCGGGGTTATGATCAATTCTTGCACAGACTAATACGGCTTTATCAACTTTATTTCTGTCCATCTCCCACAACAGTTGTTCAACTTGCCCGCGGCTATTATGATCAGGCACAGGCGGNTTATAAGGCCACTTACGCCAAGCATGNGTGTGGCAATCAATAATCATCAGGCTTATACTCCTTGTTTTGAAAAGTATTCTTGGTAACTACGTCCTCTTTGTTTGTTTTCAGTTTTTTAGGTCCGTAGTCGNACTTTTTATACATACGTACTCATCAGAAAAATGATTAGAATAGATTAAATTCTGAATTGTCGAAACTCATATTTTCACTGANCCTCGCGAACAATATGGCTGTATGTACGCCGAGTATCATTAAAATGAAATAAAAAATGGCATGTTAGGCTTTTATTCATAATTTTTAATTTTTGTTCGCCCAGACTAACATAGTTTACGGTGGAGATTAATAGTAAAAATTCCGTTTTAATCAACAATGGTTGTTTCCCGTGAATGTTGAAATTATAAATCTCGCCGATTTCAGTATTTTANACAAAGAAACGGCCTTTTGTTACTTTGAGATTTTTCTGTTCTGATTGAGAATAAATCAAATCTTTTTCCTAAATGTTAATTAATTGGNCTAGTTGTTCGAAAAGTTCACATAAAGTGGGTGTTGCAAAATTAACTGATTACTTCTTGATCGAAAGCTTTTTCTTCNCTTCCGACAAACTCAGATCTTTTTTAGAAAATCAGGTTAAACTATCTGCCAAATACCACCACAGTTAACAATTCCAATTTCTGGCTAAAAGACTNGATTTTGGAATTTTTGAGGACTCAGGCTAATGGAAATNCATGTATCTCAACGACAGCTCATCCCTATTGACGGAATTAAACAATCAAGATAAAATCATGATGCAGGGTCGTGTTTTTTTAGGGCCAGTGAACCCATCTTAGATTGAAGTCAGACGGCATGAGTAGCAAATACCCATAATCAAAGGAATCATAATCGATGATTGAACAAATTGCAGATTACGAATGTATCACTGGTGAAAACCCAATGTGGCACCCATTAGAGAAGAAAGTTTACTGGCTAGATATTCCCAGTGGTCGATTATTTCGTTATGATCCAAGCACACAACANCATGAGAATTTTTTCACTCACGACGAGGAAGTCGGTGGGTTTACTATTCAACCTGATGGAGTACTGCTACTTTTCATGTCAAGAGGAGCTATCGGTTTTTTGCGAGGTGACCGAATTGACTATGTCGTAGGTGAAATTTCTGAAGAAAAAGCTTCTCGTTTCAACGATGTAATAGCAGACCCAGCAGGTCGTGTTTTCTGTGGTACAATGCCACAAAAGGGGCGATTAGGTGTTCTCTATCGTTTGGAAACAGATGGCTCAATCCACCCTATCCTAGAAGGTATTGGTTGTTCTAACGGAATGGGATTTACTAATGACTTACAAAAAATGTACTACACTGACTCTGGAAAGCGGGAAATTTATCTTTTCGATTACGACCAAGAGACTGGTGATATAAGTAACCAGAGGGTCTTCGTCAAGACGCCAGACGGTGAAGGGGTTCCTGATGGTATGACAGTCGATCAGGAAGGTTATGTGTGGTCAGCACGCTGGGACGGAAATGGATTATTTCGTTTTGACATTGAAGGTAATCTAGAGCGAAAAATTGAATTGCCAGCATCAAAGGTCTCAAGTGTTGTGTTCGGTGGTGATGATTATACTGACATTTATACAACTACTGCTGGTGGTAATGATAAAAGTACCAATGGGCCCGGTGCTGGAGCCTTGTTTCGGATTAAAACCGAATTCACCGGTAAACCTGATTTTTTTTCGCGNCTTAGTTAANTTGTACAGGTCAGTATGTCAACAACACATCTTCACTTACTACNGAGTTTTTTCTTTTTACAGTTATTGTTTTTTTCTGGTTGTGTTAGCAAGATTGCTACTGTTCAACAAAATATCGACCGGTATAAAGACCAATTAGTTACTGTCAGAGGCAAAGTACAAGAGACACTGACAATACCTGGTATCCAAACAGGAATTTATCAGATCGAAGACAACAGTGGCCGAATTTGGGTTATTTCGTCCAATCAAATTCCTAAGCGTGGCGAAAGGGTATTGGTGCAGGGAACAGTTTCAACTGGTATAGAAGTATTAGGGAAAAAATTTGGTACTGTGATTAGAGAGCTCGATTAAGATCCATAATGGTAGTATCGTATGCGTTAATTGTGAATCCGTGGACCTAAAAAGATAGGATATAAAAGGATTGAGATGCAAAACAGACCATTTCCAATGACAATGCTAGTGATTTTGCTATTGTTGACCTTGTCTTTGATTACATCGTCCGCCTCAGATTCAACTAGTTCAGTCAAGCTAGATATTGATTTGGTGCAAGGCAATACGGGTACTGTATTAGTACATTATACTCTTCCCNCTCATCCCGATTTGCAAGTAGGTAATTGGGAATATAGCCTTGATGGTCGNTCTTGGCAANAGATACCAGTAGATTCAATCAAGCACTGCCCAACTGATTTTGGCCAGCCAACACAAATGAATTATCAACGTGGGTTCTTGGCTTGGCACACACACCAATTACCAATCCTAAAAACAGTNGTCCCACAAATACAGGTCCGAGTTCCTACTTATTTCAACAATACCTCATCAGGTTGGTTGAAGATGCCAGTGATGCGAGCATCTAGGCAGGGACATTCCGTTACGAGTCATCAAAGTAGGCTCTATGCTTTTGGTGGGTGGAATGGTTGTCGCTTAACTGCCAGTGCTGAGTTTTATGATGTAGAGACTGAAGGATGGTATAAAATTGACGCGATGCCTACACCTCGTCAACATTTAGCCTCAGTAACGGTCGGGGGGACGATATATGCTATTGGTGGATTAGGAAGAGATGGTGATTTAGCAGTGGTAGAAGCGTATGATGTGCAATTGAACCGATGGTCTTCAAAAAAACCTATGCCCACAGCAAGAAGAGCGTTGGGNTTGGCCATAATTGATGGATTAATCTATGCTATCGGCGGACATAATGGAGAGGCTCTATCGGTCGTCGAAATTTATGACCCCCAAGCCGATCAGTGGATGACTGGTCAACCCCTTCCAGAACCCAGACATAGTATGGGCGTAACTGAACTGAATGAAAAAATCTATGTTGTGGGGGGCATAAACAAACAAGTTTTGAATAGTGTACTGGTTTATAACGCATCAACTGAACAGTGGAAGTCTATAGCNAGNNTGCATAAAACACGTTACGGTCTAACCGTGGAAGCTCGTCCCTCACTCAATCGAATCTACGCAATTGGTGGTATGCAATTTCGCAGAGCTAGTCAATCGGACCAGTTGCAACCTNCAATTCTAGAACCGTCTACTTTTGTTGAAACAATCGAAATATTACCGAATTCAGAGATACTAAATACATCTGATTGGCAACTATTCCCTCCCTTGGAAATTGGAAGAGCCTACGGTGGAAGTGGCATGGTAGGAAACCGACTCTACGCTATTGGCGGTAACGGCAGATCAGTTTATTCGACTGCAGAATCTATTTCATTGGATTCTGCAAGTAGTTATTCTGAAAGCCAGCTTATTGTTTTACAGAACGACTTTAGGGTTGAACTAAAATCTCCACCTCCATTCACAACCATCAGTGGTAATGTAAAAATCTTGGGTCAGGTAAATGGTAAATCCATCCAACGATGGAAGTTGGCTGCCGCAGCTTTGGGGTCTGGCAACTTTCAGCTAATAAACCAAGGTTCAGGAAACAGTCAATCAACTGACCACCTTTTGGGCGACTGGAAAACTGAGAGTTTGCCAGATGGACTCTACCTAATTCGCCTTCAAGCTTACCACTCGGGACTTGTTGCACCTAACAGTCCAGCCGAAACCTTTAGTTTGGTTCACCTACGTTCGAATGGTACATAACTTAGTAAAGACTCTAAGGGTATTTATCACTGCCTGCCTATATAAGGGATTTGTCGCAATAGGTCAATTCGCTTGTTTATGGTCTATAGTCGCTCTCCTCTGGTTCTCACCTTCGATTAGCCAAAATCAGATCGCTAAGCCTTTTTTTAGTGACATTACAGATGAAGTTGGTTTGAAATCAGCACCTTTTACATGGCCTGATGGAACATACGATTTGCCAGAGGTTATTGGGGGTGGTATTGCTGTCTTTGATTATGATAACGATGGTGATTTGGACATACTACAAATCTGTTTCTCTCGCCCCGGACAAACTCAGGNCAAAACTAAGAATCGACTATTTGAGCAAAAAAATGATGGTANATTCATTGACGTCACTGATCAAAGTCATATTGGAGATGAAGGGTATGGGCAAGGTATCGCCATTGGCGATGTTGATAACGACGGTCATTTAGATGTTTACTTTACAAATCTAGGCGAAGATGCTTTTTATCATAATAATGGAGATGGAACCTTTACAGAAACCACTAGCAAAACATTTGGAACTTCAAACCAGCCTTCGTGGAGCACCGCGGCGGCTTTTGTCGACTATGATCAAGATAATGACTTGGATTTATATGTTGTTGGTTACGTTGTACACGATGATACCCAGATTTGCTATGGAGACCATGGACTGCCTGACTATTGCAACCCACGGGTGTTTAATCCTGCACCTGATCGGCTATACCAAAATCAGGGGGATGGTACTTTTATTGAAATTTCAACCGATANTGGAATAGGCAAACCAGCTCGAGGCCTAGGTGTTGTTTGTGCTGACTTTACGGACGATGGTCTCATTGATTTCTATGTTGCTAATGATGGTGAAGCCAATCAGTTATGGGTGAACCTTAATAATGGTCAGTTTCAGGATCAGGCAATTTTATACGGTTTGGCTTTCAATGCTTATGGGCAAGCCGAGGGAAGTATGGGTGTTGCCATTGGTGATGTAAACCAAGATCAAAGTCTCGATCTACTTCTAACTCACCTGACTGGTGAGACTAATACACTTTATTTAGCCACCGAATACTCTATTTTCATGGATAATACTGACATCTCAGGGTTTAGTGGTAGTGATGCTCCTTTTACTGGTTTTGGTTGTGCCTTGCTCGATTTTGATAATGATGGCGATTTAGATTTAGCTATAGCAAATGGTAGGGTTAAAAAAGGACCAGTTTTGTCTCAAGCTGACTTAAGCCCGTTTTGGAATGCTTATGCAGAACCAAACCTGTTATTCTCCAACAATGGCAGTGGTATTTTTACCGAGGTTGACTCAAGGATGGAGCCCTTCTGTCAAAACATTGAAATTAACCGTGGTCTTGCCTGTGGCGACATTGACAATGACGGAGACATTGACCTGATATTAGATAGATTAGGTCAATTACCTCGGGTGTTCAAAAATCAGTCTTCAGAAACAAACAGTTGGTTAACAGTTCGAGCAATAACTCATAATCGACCGGCGTTAGGGGCTAAAATTACTCTGATAACCGACAAAAAATCCTTTTTGGGACAAGTAATAGCAAGTTCTGGCTATCTGAGTAGTAACGATTGTCGCCTTCATTTTGGTCTAGGTGATGTCAAATCTGTTAGATCATTAGAAATAGATTGGCCCGACGGCCAACGCGAGCAATTTACCATTGATGACCTAAATCAGCAAATTACTATTTTACAGGGTACTGGCAATCCTAGATGAGCTATCTATCCTTTGTGCTCTTTACTACCGTTGTTAGCTTATTGACTTTTGAGCCTATTATCGAAGTTATTCCAATACCCTTACCACCTGAATTATCACAATCGCCAAACCAAAAGTTGAAAGAGTTGATTACTTCTGCTCGATCTCAAATTGATCAACTTCNGAAAGATGAGGGCTCAAGTTCGCAACTCTTGAGCAAAGCTTGGGGACATTTAGGTAGTATTTATGACGTACACGGGTGGTCGTCGGAAGCTTTGTTTTGCTATCAGCATGCAATTCGATTTGAGCGTCAGAATTTCCGCTGGTTATATCTTTTAGGCCGGCTAACTTACACTACCCAACCTGACGAAGCTGTCGAATCATTGAGCCGAGCAATCAAAATCAACCCACAATATACGCCCGCTTACGTCTATTTAGTCCAATCNCTCCGCAGAATAGGAGATATCGAAGCAGCCAAAAAACAAACCAAAAGACTTCAACAACTTATCCCTTCAAACTCGCTAGCTTACCTGTGGTTGGGCGAATTGGCATTTTCGCAAGGACAATTTAAACAAGCAACTCAACAACTACAAATGGCATTGAAATTTAACCCCAATCAAAATGAGGCTCGAACAAAGTTAATTCAGGCTTATTTCGCACAGGGAGACTTTGAGTCTGCCAATCGTTATCAGTTATATACTGCCTCCACTACCGAACACCAAGAAATAGAAGATCCGATTTGGGAGTCAGTTACGGATCTGGGGCTAAGTTCTCGCTGGTTTCTAGAGCGAGCCAATCGATACATGAAGCAGCAGTTATTCCGAAGCGCGGCCAAAGAATTNTCAATGATAATCTCAGTGTCTGATAATGACCCAGAGATTTGGCTTAACTATGGCATTTGTTTGTACCACACAAAACAGCATTCAACAGCAACTACTATTTTGGAAAGTGCATTAGCTCTACAAAATCGTCTAATTGCCGAAGGGCAGAAAACTGATTTTGGCAACCTAGAAGCTCAGTGCAATTACCATTTAGGTTTGATCTATGAGCAAAATAACCAACCTGATCGATCTATCAAAAAGTACCAAAAAGCCGTCGATTTAAGTCCATCTAATATTATTTACCGACGCCAACTTGCTCGAGTTTATTGGAACATGCAAATGTATCAAATAGCAATAGAACAATATAAAAAAATTATCAACGTCGAGCCAGAAGATGAAAAAGCTATTTATCGAATTGGACTAATAGCCCTTCAAAAGGGGAATCTGGAAAAGGCCAAATCGTGTTTCAGTCGCNTAGTATCAATTAATCCAAACCATACTCGTGCTTATGGNGCATTAGGTTTAACATTTTTTCAGTTGGGAGCTCAGAGAAAAGCTATAGAAGCGTACGAAGCGATTTTAAATATTGAGCCTGACCACCAGCAAGCTCAAAGTATGCTAAAAAAAATTAGCAATATTGATTAGGATCGATACTTAGCGGATTTATTCCCCGGTCTTAAATGTCCACCCTGAATTGAGGAGTGTTTGACCATCCGATCCTCCCCAAATAATAATCTGATTACCGGTCCAAACCAAACTATTCAGTATTTTGCCTTCTGGTTTTTGATCTGTTGGTAGATAGCTCCAAGCATCTTTAGTTGGATTATATATTCGCCCACCTTCCGCTAATTTACCACTAGCTTCGTATCCGCCCCAGATAATCATTTCACTGCCAGTCCAAACAGCCGTATGTCCAAAGCGAGGTGATGGAGCTTGGTCTTGTGAGGTTAATTGCCACTGATTACTAGATGGGCTATACCGTCCTCCTGTGTTCAAATATTTATTTAGGCCGACTCCAGCCCAGACGATCATCTCACTACCAGTCCAAACAGCCGTATGTCCACCTCTAGGTTCGATATTAGATATAATTGGTTTCCAATTACTGGTGGTTGGAACATAAGCGGCTCCAGAAGCTGTTACTCTTTCATTATCAACATAGCCCCCCCAGATAATCATCTCATTGCCAGTCCAAACAGCCGTATGTAGGAATCGGCCAACCTCAACCAAATTTGTCAGTACTCCAACCCACTGATCTCTTTCTAACTTGTATTTTGCCCCATTGAGTATTTGACCGTTCTTATTTTGTCCTCCCCAGACGATCATTTCTTGACCGGTCCAGATGGCGGTATGTCCGCCACGGGCTGATGGAACTTGNTGTTGGCTGACCGGAATCCATTGATCCTTTTGGGGATCATAACGACCTCCATCATTCAAATATTTATGTTGGTCAAGCCCTGCCCAGACGATCATTTCTTGACCGGTCCAGATGGCGGTATGTCCGCCACGGGCTGATGGAACTTGCTGTTGGCTGACCGGAATCCATTGATCCTTTTGGGGATCATAACGACCTCCATCATTCAAATAGTTATGTTGGTCAAATCCCGCCCAGA
>PBVO01000042.1 GCA_002729015.1 Candidatus Poribacteria bacterium | reverse complement strand
ATTTTCTCTTCTGTTAGTTTAATAAATATTCCTTTTGGTATTGGGTGTAATGACAACTAGAAAGATATAGATTTCCGGTAAGGAGTTCTATATCTTGAGTCACTAGAGACTGAGCTGAGAATGGCCTGATTTAGATAATTTTCCGAACTTATCTTCAGTTGGTAAGTCCTATAAGGCAAGAACAAAGTTAGCAACCACCGACAAGGAGGAAAGATCATGAAGAGCCAAAAGCTAGTACGAAGAACTGTGAAACGAAAACAACGAAATAACTTCATCCGCTTATTTAGACACT
Organism: Candidatus Poribacteria bacterium; assembly: GCA_002729015.1. Next base: position 92,144 of record PBVO01000042.1, on the reverse strand, counting down.
AAAAGATTATTAACTCGGATAAAAATTAGCCTTAACCGCCCTAGCCTGCTCCTGTAAACTCAAACCCAATTCCTGACAGGGGCGTTACAGGCGTCCGCCTTAAAAACCCCTCTAAAACTTCTCAATTACCTAATCGACGACCACTAGCCGTATCCATAGGTTACAGATGTTATCACTTCAGCCAGAACAAACCTATTTTGTTCAAGCTGAAGTTACTGACCGACAAGGAGTTGTCAAACACAGTCCAATAATGAGTTTTACAACTTCGGCTGTTGGCACCGGACAACCTAAGGTAGTTTATGGTAAAGTAATTGGACTAGACGGCCATCCTAAAGCTGATGAATTGGTCGTTTTAACGGCTACGGAATCACAAACGCTGTTAGCTCAAACTGACCATCAAGGTTATTGGCAACTTAATTTGGGCAATATGAAAACAGTCACTGGCGATCCTTACATTATGGAGATGAGGTTCATCTTTCTGTTTGAGGAGAAAATACTGTTCACCGACAGATGATTGAAGATATGCCAATTCAACAACTGAAAACACTCTACTACCAACAAGATACAACTGGTCAAACAACTACTGCCTCAGGGCCTCAGCAAAGCGATATATGCTAGTGATGGCCAGCCAATTCGAAAAATCGACCTTGGTATTCAATCGGCTAGTTACTACACTACCCGCGATCGTGTCGTCTACTGGGACGTACGAAATCAACAAGGTGAATTGGTGGCTAGTGTTGTCTACTTTTATCGCTTATCGACAGGATCTATCGATGAAGTTCGCAAAATGCTGGGACTTAAGTAAGGAGAGCTGAAAATGAGAACTATCTTCAAATTAATCATTTTGGTTTTGGTATTCCTAAGTTTGCAAACCTCTCTATTAGCTACCGTACAGTTTAGTGATATCACCGTTAGTAACCTAACCAGCTCTTCAGCTACCATCTCGTTCTTTTCTGATAACAGTGTATCAGCCAATATTGAATATGGTACGGATAATACTTCCTTGACATCAACTAGCTTCAGTACCAATGCAAAATTTCACTCTTTTCAGTTGACTAATTTGACATCAACTACGCTTTACTATTTTGAGATTACTTCTGGTGGAGTTTCGTACAAGGATAATGGAGAGTTTTATTCTTTTCAGACCGCACAGGTTGCCATTGGTACTCCCTATATTGTCTATGGAACGGTCGTTGACGTTGGAACCTCGGCCATTACCGATGCTTATGTCAAGTTAGTAGCCCAGCAGGATGGAATTTCATCTTCTCCACTATCAGCTGTTACTGATAGTAATGGAAAATGGAATTTGAATTTAGGTAACCTAAAACTGGCTGATACCGGTGGCGTCATGAATTATAATGTTGGCCATTTGATTCGACTCTCCATTTTACAAACCGATAATAGTAAATTCACACAAGACTTCTCTGTGTCTGGATCTAGTCCGCAAGCTTTGGATCTAACAGTGGGCAGTAACAGCTATTCGTTACCAGTTGATGTCAACGTTAATAACTTATTTCTCAAAGTAAATAGTTTGGCTGGCACTTCGTTCGATGCTTCGGCTCTACAAACTGCCCTCAACGGAGCAACTAGCTTTCAAGATTTCGTTGAGGCACTATTTGGCAATACTTCAGCAACCAATCTACAGCTCAGCCAAATCAAAGTGGCTATTTCTTGGGTAAAAGATGAAAATCAGTCGTATCACTTACCTTTCACCGTNGAAGCTAGTAGTTTAGCAGTAGAATTGGGNATNTCTNAGTCGAATATTGAAATNGCCTTNAGTCAAGCTNCNACCTTTACCGACTTTGCTACAGCTTTGTTTGNCANNACTCCTACCAGTCAACAGATAACCCAACTCAATCAANCTATCCAAAATGCGANCCTAGTCGATATCACCNTTGCGGCTAANCTGCTTNGTTTTGATGCAAGCTTCAATACTCTACCGCTGAAGACAACTTTGTTGCAGAAAGCCTTGGACGTGCATACTGACAGTAGTGGGAATACTGACTATGACAAGGTCGCTCAAGATTTGGAGGGAATAACACGGAGTGAATTGAAGGAAACGCTAGCCATCAGCCAAGCTGAATCAACTTTCACCGTTAATCTTGTCCAAGGTTTAAATATAATTTCTTTGCCTAATCGTCCTGACACAAGCTTAACCGCTTTCAGCTTAGCCCAACAAATTAGTACTATTGACACTGATGTGAGTGTTAATTTTGTTATTCGTATCGACCCTACCAGCCAGCGGTTCAAAGCTTTCGTTCCATCCATTGATGGTTCGGCCAGTAGCCATAATTTTTCCATACAAGGAGGAAATGGCTATATTATCAAGATTACAGATGCAGATTCGGGCAATAATCCTACCAGGCCTTTAGCGTTCTCCGGCCGTATTTGGGTAGATGGATTAACTGCGCCAGCCGCTGAACCAAGTGGGAATTGGGCCTTTGTTATCGATAGTCCGACTCAGTTGCAGTTAGACCATCGTCGACCGACCACCTATAAATTGCTAGAAAGTAGCCCGCAATTCCCAGCCACAACTGATAGGCAATCCTTAGAAATTCGTTGGCAAGGGATTGTTAATCAAACCGACCGATTAAGGATAGCCTTGGTTGACCAGAATAGACAATCAGTGGTTAGTGCGGGAGATCAGTTACAATTGGAGATCTTTGATCAACAAGGTCAATTACTAGCATTCTCGGACATGAATATTACTGAGAGAGAGACTAAGAATGGTCTAATTCAGGTTGATTGTCGGTTAAACCCTATTCCTACTGCTACTCGACTGCTTCCCAACTACCCTAATCCTTTTAACCCCGAAACCTGGATTCCTTTCCAGTTGCATCAAACCTCAGTCGTTACTATACAAATCTACAATTCCAATGGAGGCCAGGTCCAACAGATAGAGTTAGGACAACTTCCAGCTGGTCTGTATCACACTATGGATCGAGCTGCTTACTGGAATGGTCAAAATCAAATTGGCGAACAAGTAGCCAGTGGTATTTACTTTTACCTGCTGAATCTAGATGATTATCGGCAAACACGGAAAATGGTAATCTTAAAGTAATCCGATCGTAGATCACTGAATCAGATATACTTGTTAGACAATTGAGACTAGGCAAAATTTCATCAATATGTGTAAAATGGAAAAGACAGAACGACAGTTTCAACTAACTCTGAGTGAAATTGAACAATGGAACCAAAATGGTTATTTGGTTCGACGGAATGTCTTTAGTCCTGAAGAAAACAATCATCTTTATCAAGTAGCAGAGGATATTGTTAATGATAAACGTCCCTTTCCTTCGGCCCATTTTGATCGTAATGCTTTGGTCAAAGAAGGAAAAGCCCACGGAGACGGAATTTATGGTATGCATAAGTTACATTTCCCTAGCAATTACTGTCCTGAGTTTCTAGACCGGACACGTGATTCACGCTTGACTGACCCCTTAGTAGACCTGATCGGACCGGATCTTTTAGGCATTAATACTTTATTCTTGTGGAAAGCGCCTAAAATCGGCCTAGGTTTCCCTTGGCATCAGGATAAATTTTACTTTCGTAGTCGTTTTCGAACCAAAACTACTGTTGGAACGTGGACTGCCTTTGATGCTGCCGATCAGGATAATGGTTGTTTATACGTCATCCCTGGGAGTCATAAGGCAGATATCTTCCAGCATGATGATCTCGACGGTCCACAACAGCAGGAGTTCAAACTGGCTCGTGGAGGTAGAGATCAAGATGGAGGGCCTATCGAGGTTGAACCGGGATCAGTAGTCTGGTTTCATAGCCATTTATTGCATAAGAGTACTGATAATCACAGTCAACGTTTTCGGCGTAGTTTTGTGGCTCACTATCTGAGTGCTCAAGCTGAATGGTCAAGTCCGGATAAAGCTGGAAAAGGTCAGCCTGTAATGTGGATTCGTGGACAAACTTATGCTGACAAAATTTACCCCACTCAGGTAGATGTATTACCAATGNCTTGGTGAATACTAAACTTGAAAATTCGAACAACATTATAATTAATTCCAACTTGTAAGTACTGTTAAATATATTCTGACTTCTAATCGTAAAAAATAACTTCTGACTAGGCTTTTGTTTAGTGTACCAAGTGGACAAATCTTCGAACTCCTCCTTTAACGGTTAATCTTTTCAATAGAACTACCATGACGAAAAGAAACGAATAGTGTGATGTTGAGACAAAAACTAGGTTTAATCTTACTAACTACCTTTTTATTGGTTGGGTGCGAATCNACTGANGTNATGNAACAAGAATCTNTAGTTTCTGGAGCAGAGCCTAGGTTTGAAAAAATAACATGGGACAAAGACGGTTCCCAAATGGCTCTGATACCTGCAGGTTCCTNTGCAATGGGGGATTCGAAAAATGAGCCAGAAAATTGGATGGAACGGTCAAGGCCTATACACACAGTACAACTAGACGCATTTTATATGGATATCCATGAAGTGACAGTAGGTCAATTCAGGAATTTCGTCGAACNAAGNNGCTATCAATATNATGGTNATTGGGATGATATAGCTAAGTTTTCTCCAGGGAAAGACTTTCCAATGGTACAGGTGAGTTGGAATGACGCTACAGCTTATGCCAAATGGTCTGGCAAAAGGTTGCCTACCGAGGCNGAATGGGAATATGCTGCGCGTGGTGGATTGTTAGGNAAACGGTATCCTTTAGGTGACGNACTAACAGATGATGATGCCAATTGGATGAATACGACGATAGGTAAAGATCAATGGAAATATTGTTCGCCCNTAGGTAGTTTTGAAGCTAACGGCTACGGATTATANGATATGGTTGGCAATGCGTTTGAGTGGTGTGCCGACTGGTATAGTAAGAATTACTATAGCCAATCTCCAGTTGACAATCCTCAAGGACCGAGAACAGGAGAATTTAGGGTAGTGCGTGGTGGCTTTTGGAGTAACTATGAAAATATCTTATGGGTAGCTTTCCGGGATGGTATAGCTCCGTTTAATAAGATTGATGATCTTGGTTTTCGTTGTGTAGCAGCAGTTCCAACTNGAAAGTCGGACTAACTTGGATGGAACTACAAAACCTTTCAACATCATGAAACGCGTGTTCTCTTAATGAAATAATTGAAGTCGTATTTCCTGGTTAGATCNCTTACCTCTGATCTTCATTAGGTAGCTGAAACTTTTCTGATTGCATTCATCGATTCATACTTGGTTGGGCTGNATAACTTTGACTTTCTGTTTCTACACTGGCATGATTGGAAAGCCAACTACTAATCACGACATCTTTCATTAATATAAACCATGGGTATTAGTTTCCAGATGGGGTGTTACCATTGATATGATGGTAGACTTCTGAAAGATTATACTTTCGATTGTGATAAAACAGACAACGACAACGAAAAGAGAGCCGTAAACTATGAGTGACCCCAAACAACTATACGAAGGAAAAATCAACGAAACACGAGAAGAAAGAGAAGCACTAATTGAAATCATGACCTCTCTTTCAAAAAAACATACGTCATCTATGGAAGAAGGTCAAAATCTGAAATTCCTAGAGATGAAGATCGCTAGCGAATTTGCCAGTCAAGAACAAGAGCAAGCGTATGAAAATCTTCATTTGGAAAACACNTATGCCAAATCAGCCTTCAACACTGCTACTTTTCAAACNGTGCTAAGTATCCTTGACCTNGCATATGATATTTTGAATTATGATTCCTTGTCTGATGATATTGACTGTGCTAAACGTTACTTGAATTCCATTACCAAAAAGCGAGAAGCCGATATTCAGAGCCTGTTATCAGACTCTCCAGTACCTCCTCGTCAATCAAAAAAATAATACTACTGATTTCGCATCTCGGGTTATCTTTACTATTGGATTTATTACTGTATATATCCAGAGTAAATACCCGAAAGATTACAAATTTTCACATTATATTTCGGTTATCCCCACGGTATATTGTAGAAACGCTATTGTTCACTAACTAATTAAGTTAAATGTATCGACGCCGGTCGGTAACTAGCTAACAATTACTATTGAGCCCTGACTAAAAGCTTGTTTTATTTGAAATCCTTTTTCTTTCTTCGGTCGATACCAAAAATCAGCAAACATATCACCTCTAAATTCATCAAAGATGAGCTAAAAGCAATTTATGTCTTCATTGGAACTTTCAGAACAACAAATACAACACTTTAAAACTCACGGCTTTCTGATTTTGAGGAATCTGATTGATCAATCTTCTCTTGACCAATGGCGAAAGCAAATCTGGTACGAACTGGAGGCTTGTTTGAATCAGGTAGAAAGTTGGCCTAGAAATCGAAGTGGATTGGATGGTTACCAGTACAACCCACCAGAATCAGCTTTAGTCCACCATCCGGCTCTAACCCGCATTATACAACAATTAGGCGGCGGGAAATTTATTGCCGGTGATGGTATCCCTATCATTCGTTGGCCGGAGCCAGAAAAAAAATGGCAGATGCCTAAGTCCGGGCATATTGATGCTTACGGAGGAAAATGGTTACCCTTTATGATTGGAGCTACCACTTACTTGTATGATGTTGAACCAAGAGGTGGAAGTTTCATATTTTGGCCTGATAGTCACCATGCTGCCCATCGATACTTTCGACAAAATCCAGCTCATGTAGACGGTAGCTTCATGAGAGAAGAAGGATTCGCTTGGGACGTTTTCTGTGATAACCCAGAGACTGGAGGTAGAGAATTCATAGCTAGTGCCGGTGATGTGGTACTTTGGCACTCGTATCTGACTCATGAGGGGTCAGTGAATATCAATAATTCGCCACGGATAGCACTATTTGCGCGTTGGGATCATCAGCGAAGAGATGAAACTGCATTTCGGTACGAAGTACCAGAAGATCTGTGGAAATATTGGGCGGTGTAATGATCTCGTCAACATAGGCTGTTTTGAAATCAAGCTCAAGTTTTCCGTTTTGGTCTGAGTCTATCGTCCTAGTCCTTCTATTGCATCCCTGTCATTTTTTTAATATTTGAGTTATGATCAAATAGGCGCGCGTCTATGCTGGTTAGCCAGGTTTTTACTGGACTAACTAAATCCTTTCCGTCTTATGTTTCACATGTTAAATTGGGGTGATTGGTATACCAATTTGGATTTGATATGATGCGGTTGATTGTTATAATCACCACATGATTCATTCAGACTTATTTGTTGTCGGCCAAAGCAAATAGTGCTAGAATGTCGCAATTTCACCCACAGGCAAAGAGGTTAAGACAACCAAGATGGCTTGCCAATTCTGAAACTATTAGTCTCAGAAACAAATTGTATTTAAGAGCTGGATAAAATTATGATTTTACCAGCGCCAGGGTATTGAAAAAAACTACACCAGATAAATTTACCATGACAACACAAACAAGTTTCTATAAACATCCTGACCTCCCTTACTCTATTAGTACTGGTATCCCTAAACATGGCCATGCTGAAATCGAAGGCTACTTAAAATCACTACGTGTTCAAGGTTTCTGCGTCATCGATCGTGTGATCCCTGAAAACGAAGTTGCCATGGCTCGTGAAAATGTCCTCAGCGGGCGTCAATTGTTGCAGAAAGATCGTGAGCTTGAAAGGCGAAAACGCATTGATTTGGAACACCAAGCCAATNCTAGTGATGATAAAAACGATAATCCCAACAGGTTGGACAACTGGCATTCAAACCCAGCTCGTCCACCATTGCCACCACATGCNGAAATTTGTGATATNNCTCGGTGTGAGNTNTTTGCNGAGNATCTAGCTGCACCACGTATGNTTGAANTNGCTAGAGCTATGCTNGGGCCACACATNCGTATTATGCAGACTGANGTCAANAAGTCNTCNCGGCCAGCCAGAAAACCAATCTCTGAGGACCAATTGAANCGCCGCGGNTGGCACTCGGACTGGCCACATGANTTGACTGCCTACGGCCCTAATACNGANCAGCCTTGGAANCACTGNGGNGCAGTTGCACAACCTTTNCCTGATGTTTGNATGGCCTTGTCAACNGTATGGTACCTAGGCCCTGAGGANGTAACCCCCTTNAACGGTGGAACGTGGGTNGTACCTGGATCCCACAAGGATCCACGTAACCCACGTGGNCCCGANGATGGTATCGACCAATGGTCNCCTATCCCNGGAGAATTTCAAATTTCTGCACCNGCTGGNTCAGTTTACATACANGACTCCCGNGTCTGGCATTCAACCACACTCAACCAAAGTGATTACGAACGTACAGGAGTAGTCTGCCGTTATGCACCCTGGTGGTTGTCAGGTAATGAATTTGCTAATTTACACTCAGGCGGGCATACATTACGTACCTATGTGCCACAAGACGTTTACCAGAAATTCTCTCCAGAATTACAATTGCTTTATCGTCATTTGGCCGAAGGTGAGATGGATACCCTACAGCCAGGTAGTCAAAGTGATGCTGTTCGGGCTCAATCACTACGGCACTCGGAAGAAACTGCTGGCAACAGCCATCTGGTTGTTGGTGGTATGAGCATAGAGGAGTGGGAAAGCCGCAGGAGTCAGCGTAAAATCTGAGACAGTCTAATGAAATACCGATACCAAACTAATTAATGAACCGTGGCAACTCAGGTAAGTTTCTACTTCTTTACGTAGGTATATTGGAAACACTAGTCTTTGACTGTGTGTTTTCCGAATGACAACATTCAAAGGATTTCCATTGAGATCTTCGTAACCGTTAAACTCGAGAGCGCCTTATGTTTGATCTTGTTTCTTGGAACTGGGTCATTTGATCTTCTCTATGAGTCGAAAGAATAATCTTCATTCACTCCATTAAATAGTGATACCATCAAAAAGCTAAATATATCTTTGTGGGAGATGCATCTATATGGATCGAGAATCGTTTCGCCAATTACTACTTGAAGGTCTTGGCGGAGAGTGGCCAACAGATACAAATCTAGAGGTACAAATCTCAAACAGTATTGATGCAGATGGTTACAATATCGAGTGCCTCCGTTACCAGTCGGAGCCTAACGATTGGGTACCCGCATACCTGCTGATTCCAAGTGGAGTCTCAGCTCAACGGCCAGCTCCGGGTATTGCTGTCTGGCATCAACACGCTGGCCAATATCACTTAGGTAAAAGTGAGCCTGCCGGTTTGGCTGGTAACCCTATGCATCATACTGGTGTTGCTCTTGCTCGCGCAGGCTATGTGGTCATTTGTCCTGATGCGCTTTGTTTTGAAGAACGAAGAGATCAAAAATTGAATGATGGTGACTACGAACGATTTGAATTTCTTAGGTATGTGGTCAATGGTCAGTCATTAGCTTGGAAAAATATCCTAGACATGAAACGAGCCATTGATCTACTTAGCCAACGACCAGAGGTTTTGTCCGATAGATTAGGCTGCTATGGCCATTCGATGGGGGCTACTCATACCTGGTTGGTTGGCCCTTGGGATGAGCGATTGAAATGTTTGGTTGGAAACTGCTGTTTGCCAACCTATGAAGCTGTTCATCGTCATCGTTTACTTCACTGTTTCCCTAATTTTATACCTGGACTAGGGGGTTACGGGGATACGCCGGATATTGCAGCTTTAATTGCTCCGCGTCCACTTCATCTCAATTTTGGCGAGTTAGACGGTGGCAGTCCAATTGAAGAAGTGAAAAAAGCCGTAGGTGTGATTTCCGAAGCTTATACCCAACAGAATGCGTCTGATAAATTTTCTTGCTATATTGAAGCAGAAGCTGGGCACATTCTGTCAAGTGAGATGTGGAAACGAACCAAGGAATGGTTTGATCGATACCTTTTACCTGATTAATAAATTAGGGTTACGCATCGACGAATATTGAATAATTTATAATACTACCCTAGAATGAGCTTTTAACCGATGATCAGATTATTACGGTTAGGTCTAGAAGGGAAATAATCAAATAGATTCCCAATATTCTGATCTGTGTTGTTGTTTTTTAGTAGGAAGTGAGATCGCAGACTAAGTGGTTTTTTCTATGAATATTGTTGATACTCATGCTCATATATATTCTGAGGATGTTGACCAATATCCCCAAATTTCCGAGCCCTATTTGCCACCTACTGGTCACGGTACGATAGAACATCTGAAAGAAGAAACCGAAAGAAATAGTATTAATAGAGTGGTCGTGGTTCAAACCTTCACTGCTTATCAGCATGATAATCGATTGCTGATTGATACGGTGGAAAGAAATAGGCATTGGTTGACGGGTGTACTTAACCTAGACCCTTTTGATATTGAGTCAGTCGAAATAATGAAATCAGCTAGACAGGTTGGTGTGGTTGGCAATCGAGTCTCGGAAGGTTGGACTACAGATGGTACAATTCGGCCAGAACATGACCGCTTATGGTCTACAGCCCACGAACTAGGAATGGTGATTTGTGCTTTACTAAATCCGCCCAACTGTCAATCCTTAGCCAATTTATTGGAGGCTTACCCTGAAGTACCAGTGGTTTTAGATCACTGTGCTAACCTCAAGTCATCTGACTCNTACCAATCTAACAATTTACAAACNGTCTTGGATTTGGCTCAGTTTAGCAACCTATACGCCAAACTTTCTTTTTTGGTTACGGGTTCAATCGAAGACTTCCCTTGCTCAGACATGTTTTCCATAACTCGACAGATTATAGAAGCTTATACGCCNGATCGCTGTATCTGGGGNAGCGACTTTCCAACGACTCTATGGATTCCGAAAGTCACTTACCAACAACATCTTCAAATCTTTGATCAACATCTGAACCTCTCGAGATCTGAGAAAACAGCGATCTTGGGAGACACTGCTATGCAACTGTGGTTTTCATTAGAAAAGTAATTTAGAATCCATAATCTTTCAGCTAATTTATCAGGATCAGGGAGGACCTCGGTGATTATTAAACAAATTAAACCATTTTTGGTTGATCGCTTTTTATTGGTTCGTGTCTATACCGATCAAGGTATTGTCGGCAATGGAGAGGCTGGACTTTGGGCGCACCAACAAACGGTTTACCACGCNATCCAAGAACTAAGTNCNTATTATATNGGCCAAGATCCAACCCGAATTGAGCATCATTANCAGGCTGTTTCTAGAAATACACACTTTATGGGATCCGTTTTAAGTGCGGCTATGAGTGCCATCGATGTAGCTCTATGGGACATCCTGGGTAAGTCAGTAGGTNTACCCGTTTATCAACTACTGGGTGGTAAGTGCCGGGACAAGATCAAAGTCTTCAATAATGTCTCTGGTAATACTTTGGCCGACCGTGCTGAAAGTGCGGTACAAAACGTCGCCGCTGGATTCTCCTCTTTGCGTACAACTCCCTTTTTCCCGAATTGGCAACATCAGAATTCCACACAGGTNATTACGTCGGCTATCGAAATTGTTGATACCATTCGCCAAGCTATCGGTTACGATGTTGACTTAGGGCTAGAGATTCACCGTAACCTTTCTCCCAACGATGCGGTTATTTTGGCCAACGAATTAGCACCTTTCCGGATTCTTTATTACGAAGANCCGCTNGCTCCACAGAGTATTGACGCNTTGGNTTANGTTGCCCANCACTGNAATATTCCNATTGNCACNGGAGAGCGATTTTATAGTCTGCAACAATTTAAAGANTTGATTGATCGGAAAACTGTTAGCTTNATTNGGCCCGACGTGTCTNTNGCNGGNGGTTTTACCCAGAANAAGAAAATTTCTGCTTTGGCCGAAGCTAACTTTATCGGTGTTTTTCCTCATCTGATGGGCAGTCCCGTCAACACTGCAGCTTTCGCTCAACTAGTGACGTCTATTCCTAATTATGTGTTAATGGAAAGTAATCTTGGGTCAGAGGTTTTTAACCAAATTGTCGATCTGCCAATCAAACGTGAGGGNGGCTATTTATACGTGTCCAACCGACCCGGNATTGGTCTCGAAATTGATGAATCGCAACTTGATAAATTTCCCTTCCAATCGAGACAGATCAATGGGAATTTGAGTTCCGATGGTAGTATAGCTCACTAACTTCTTCGAATCTTAGTTTTGGTTTTGTGTCAGCCACACCTAATCTAGCTATCGTCTTCAGCCAAGCTAACACTACCAGTAATCGTATCAATGCAGAAATTTATTTCACGTTGACTAACGAGCGGAACATTGATCTAGNTCAGAAAACTAAAATATCAATTGTAGTAATAAATTCGATATATACAATACAGATTAAAATCTAGGTACAGTCAAGTCTACTGTTTCAACCTTAGAAACCCGAGCNGTTGCTTTNTCGTGATCTACTGCGATATGTACCTGAATTCCAGTTCNGCCTTCTATGACTGATTCCTTGAATGTTTTTGCTCGATCTAGAGGAATTGCCAGTTGCCAGCGATAAGGGGGCACAACACTGGATTCATTAACTTTCACAACTGCATTAGGAAAAATCTCTTTCTCCGCATCGTATTTGCCAAAATCAAATTCGAATTGGGTCTTATCCAAAATAAATTCTNTTCTTATAGAGGCTAGTTGACTCTGGTATTTTTTAGACTGAGCATCTATTCGTGCAGCCGCAGAATTTTGAATAGCCTTTTTGTCCATCTCATATTTTTGTTTGTTTTCTAAATCTTTCTGTTGGGTCTCCTTGACCCGTTTCTCATACATAGCCCGATTCTCGAATTCNCCCTTAGGCATTATCTTTGTTGGCAAAGGTTTAACCAAACTCGCAATCTCTTTTTCTATTTCCGTGTTGACTTCTGAATCTAACATTTCGATCTTTTCTCTTATGTTTTTAACTCTATTTAGTAGTGAGCTAATAACCCCAGCCTTATATTCGTCCAGTGCTCTAGAGGCCTCGGGTGTATCAATTCTCCCTAAAGCACTTATGACATTTTCTCTAATTACTTCATTGGAGTCATACAAAGCGTCCATCAAAACAGTAGTAGCTTCTTTTGCTCCTGACCCAATTCGAGACAGTGCTTCAGTAATAATCAACCGGGTTTTGAGATCATTGTTAGAAGNTAATAGAGGTATTAATTCTGGGACAGCGAGTTCTCTNAGTGAAACTAAGGCATCCAAACTACTTCGCTGAGTGAATTCAATCCNATCTCCCAAAGACAACTNTATCAATTNAGGGATTGCATTTGCGACGTTAGGATCTTCGATCTTAGATAGCGCAAAGGCTGCACTTCCGCAAACTATATCTTCTTCATCTTTTAGGAGGTCAATCAAAGAAGGAACAGCTGATGATGCGGGTTTCCCTATTTCAGCCAGAGCTAGGGCGGCCTTGCGTCTAACTTCGGGTTGTGGACTTTTAAGTTTGACTTCGATCCGCTTAACTTTTTGTTCTGTTCCACAACCTAGTAATACGAAACTGACGACGAAAAACAGTGAGAAAAGAAATCTAATTGTCTTTACAAAAGAACATTTTGAATCTTTAAACTTCATACATTGATCCATGTCAATTAACTCCCAAAACACTTCTTACCTGATTCTTCAATATTTCCATCTTACCATTGCTTTAGTCCTAAATCGATCAGATTTATTATAGCCACTTTATTCTAATAAGGCAACCTAGCAATTTCCCCCAGATGTAAATTTTTATCATCTTTTTAAGTCAGGTTCGAAGCTATAAAAAACACCAGCTAAAAGTATCGTTCACAACTTTCGAAATTAGGAATAACCAAATCAAAAATCATTAATTAAACGGTCGAAAATCACTTCCCAACCGATATACAGATTGAAAAAAGATATAAGGTATAAGCCTCAGATTTATTTACATATCTAGATTTTTCTCTTTTTTTGAACAATATGTTCTATCTGTATTTTTATCGGTTAGCGTTGGCAAATATCACCAATTTATGAAAAGATAAATTTACTGTAAATTCAAGTCTAATTTGGGTTTAATTTATGACGCTTTGATTAAAGTTCAAGTGATTATTCTGAAGTATTAGGTAAATATTTAGAAGCTCATTTGGATTGTTATTTAATTGATTTCAGCTTCTAATTATTCGGTTGGGTTTACATATATCGTCTATGTCTTATAGAAATTAGTATACATTCTCATTATCAACCGCTAGTTATTTTTTAAGCTAATTCATGAAAGATAGCATATACTACTGATTATCATAAGAGTAAGAAGCATAAAGTACAAAGGTAATTGTGATGGAAGAAAGTAAAAAATGGGAATGTCCAAAGTGCCAAAATTCTACATATCAAACTGATGAAATTTCTGCAACAGGCACTGGATTAACTAAATTTATGAATATGCAAAATCGAAAATTTGTAGCGATTACTTGTGATCGATGTAAGTATACTGAGTTCTACAAAGGAGAATCATCAATGCTATCCAATATCTTAGATGTATTTGGCAACTAAAATACCACACCAAATGTAAGATAACGTTGATTAAATACCAAGCTGAGTTTCCAACTAACACCTAAAGAAAACGAAAAGTTCACATCTAAAAGTCCCAATATCCTGATAGGGTTTCACCCATTTAGGCGTAACAATCTAAAACTTAGATTCTTCAGAAGAGTCAATCAAGCTAACGTACAAGGTTAGGAAATACTGAAAACTTCACAATCAATATAGAAATAACTCAGATAAAGAATTTAGCTCAAATTAAAACTTTACTTGAGATCAATAAACATTTTGATAATTAATATCCTATGACATAGGTCAGTTATTCAATAGTACTGTTGAATAAGTCATACAACGAGGTAGCTGTATGTATAAAGCTAGCGCTATAGCTAAGGTCTTCGAAGAGATTGCGCCCAAAGAAATTGGTCTTAAAAATGATGAGCTAGGTTTCATTTATGGCAATCCTGAAACTGACGTGACCAGTTTAGCTTGTCTATGGAATATTCATACAGAAAGTATTAGTTCGTGTATTGAGAAAAAAGCTAACATGATAATTTGCCATGAAGGAATATGGTTAGCAGAGCAAAATAGTAGTTGGTATCAAGGCCCAAGCAAGAAAGATATCTATTCTAACAATGTGAGAAAAGAGCTACTTGATCAACATAAAATTGTCGTATATAGAAGCCACTCTAATTGGGACGCACTAGACCAAAATGGCACTTCTGATCAAGCTGTCTTGGCACTTGGAATCCAAGACCTCCGCCTAAAAGCTAAACAAAAATTCTTTTCTGTCCAAGAATTACCACGACGAATATCGGTCGTAGAATTGAGTAAATATGTAGAGGATGGTTTAGCATTCAGTTCATGTCGTATTTTTGGTGATGCTAAGAAATTCATTCATAGTTTTGCTTTCCTGATTGGTGGATTTGGAGAAAATCAACTACATATGCCCCAAGCCGCCCGAGATATGGGGGCAGAAGCCATAATCATTGGTGAGATGAGCGAATTCATCGTCATCGCATGCCTTGAAATGGGTTTGCCAGTCATAGAAAGTTTGCACAGTGTCAGTGAAATACCAGCAATTAAGAGGCAAGCGGCCATTATGAAAGAAAAATTCCCTGATCTACCTACACATTATATCCCAAGTGGTGTACAGTCCTTTCAGTAAGTCAATCTAAGAACTAGTTATCAGAACACATCAACGACCCAGTCAGTAAGTATTTATTGCTAACTGATTAAAATTGCTACAACGTTGAACATAGATGAATCTTAAAAGAAAAAAGTGTCCAGTCAGTATGAAAATTAATAGACTTATTTTCGTGTACAGGTAATAGAAAAATGGAAACTAAGTTTTGACCCAACAAGTACAACTACGAAGCATCGTTTTTAAGGATATCAACCAAGTAGAACTTGAAACAAAAGTGAAAACATTTAAGCTTGGTCCAAGTGAGGTTCTGATCCAGACTCTATACAGTTGCATTAGTGCTGGCACAGAGGTGGCCAAACTAAGCGGACTTCAGAAAGTATCCTACCCACTGTACGTAGGTAATCGCGCAGTTGGACATGTTATTGCAATTGGTACTGAGGTTGATCATCTTACCGTTGGCGAATTCGTTTTTAGCCATATTCATCATCAAAGCTATTCAATTGGTCAGCAACTTGTATGTCCGTTGCCTAACCAACTTGAGCAACCTGTTGCTGCTATGTTGGGCATGGGATTAGTAGCAATCGCTGGTATACAAACGGCTCAACCGGAATTAGGAGATGTTGTCATAGTTACTGGGGGCGGACTCGTTGGTCAACTCACTGCACAATTGACGGTCTTATCAGGTGCGACTCCTGTCCTAATCGATATTGTTGATGAGCGCTTACATGTTGCTCATTTATGTGGTATTAATACAACGATTAATCCAAATCGAGAAAATCCCAAAGCATATATTATGGAACTAACTAGCGGAAGAGGGGCTGACATAATTCTTGAATGTACTGGTGTCCCATCGGTCTCACTATCCGCGATTGATTATGCTCGACGAAACGGTAAGTTTGTCTTTGTCGGTTCACCACGTGGTCGCTATCAAACTGATATCACTCCGTTTTTAGAAAAGGTACACCTGTGGAAACCTGGGGGGAATTTGACTTTACTAGGAGCCCATGAGTGGAAACTACCAGTAAAACAAAATGATTTTTGCAAACATAGTATGGAGCAAAATTGTAAGCTTTTGTCGCGTTTGGTAATCGAAAAAAAACTTAGACTGGATCCACTTATCTCACATATATACAAACCAGAAGAAGCACAAGAATCATATCAAGACCTGATTGAGCATCAAAATAAGGTCCTAGGCGCAATTTTCGATTGGAGGGATTAATGTGTCGGCTGCTGTAGAGTACATTCGGCTAGGATATGGTAACTATGGAATGAGAGATGTAAACATTGACAATATACTCTCAACTATCAAGGGAATAGGTTACGAGACAATCGAAATAACCGCAGCCGATGGTTGGCCAACTTCACCGGACGTATTAAATAAGTCAGATCGGTTAATACTGAGGAACAAGATTAATAATCTAGGTTTTCCACCTCCGGCAATTCTTGCTTTGCTTCCCTTGTGTCAATCAAGGATATCACATGTAGAACTTCTCCATAAATTTCGTATCATTTGTAGGTTTGCTCGCGATCTCAGTTGGACTGATAGTCCAACTATTGTCACCACTACACTCGGAGCTAACAGTTCAGAATGGGAATCAAGACAGGATCAGATTTTAGAAATGCTTATTCAGTTTGGAGATATTGCACGTGATTTTGAGGTGATACTGGCAATAGAACCACATGTTGGAGGAGCCATCGATAGTCCAGAGAAAGCCAACTGGCTAATGAAACAAGTAAATCATGAGTCCCTTAAACTCAACTTTGATATTAGCCACTTTCATCTTCAGGGCATGGATATGGTTTACTCTGCTGAACTGTGTCTTCCATATACGAAACATATTCACATCAAAGATGGATACTATGACCAGACTGGTGCTGTTCAGTTTCTATTGCCAGGTGAGGGAAATCTTAACCTGACTGAATACCTGAAAATTTTGGTCAACCATAAGATAACGCTATCAGTTACTGTCGAGGTCAGTGGTATGATTTGGAACCGATCTGATTATAACCCTTGGGAAACGATGCAAAAGTCCTATACCGCTCTTAATGATGCCAGAAAAGCTCTGCAACCTCTTTAGGATTGAGTCTTGACATCTTAAGAATCAAACTTCTAGATGGACTTAGTCAGGTAACTACTTCCAAAAAGGGAAAATCTGGGTGGTAAGAATCACAGTGGATGCAAGTTCCGGTAGCTTGTGATCCACTGCACTTTCTGTACTAATGTTCCGGTGGATGAAAATGTTGGGTTTGACGTAAAATTCGATGTAGGCGCTGAATCGGATGATAATCAGGTAAGGGTTGTTCGAATATTGATTTGGTACGGAAGAAGCGTTTCCACCAAACTGAGCGGTTTGAGTACACAACTGGTAATTGTACCGACCGCTTAGACACTTCGATATTGTTTCCTACAGACATATTTATTTAAATAAACCAATGGGCCGAAGATTCTTGAATGACGTTTAGTAACTAGGTTATCGATTGTGTAAATCGACCGAATCCTGGTTTTGTTTTTTTTGAACTGTTGGTTGTGGCTGATTGTTGCTGATGTTATTGATCCTTCCCGACCGAATATCACGCTTCGTGGTTTCAATTCCTTTAATCTTTCCTGCCCGTACGCTTCGTTTTACCCCTTCAATATTAAGTCGTTTTTGAATCGTGTGTTTTTTTATTGTCATGCGAGCCTCTTTGAAAATTGATTTATTTGTCAAAGTATGAGCCAATTCTAGTTGGAACTACGTTCCCACAACAAAAACCGTTTCGGTTAAAAACGATTAAGACAACAAAAAGTCCTAATTTTTGCAATTTAAGATGATTCTGAGAGGTATCTTTTTCCACTTCAGTCATTTAAGAATCTGTAAATTACTGATTTGTAAGGAGATAACTCTAAACAATTGCCAGCCAACAGATGGAATCTGTTTTAAGGATGAAAAACTCGGAAGTAGTGGAACATATAAAGTTTGGTTTTTCCTATGACTCAATTAGAGAAATATAGAATCCGGAATTTAAATATTTTTTCAGTATCAACACAGATTACAGTGAGCAGAGTCGAGTGAAGGAATGAAGATTACAGACCCTGGGAGAAGATCATATCTTTTTAGATTAGATTAGTATTGGGTTAAAGGAAAATGTTAGTTGGTCTATTTTGGAAATAACTTTTCACGTTATCGTGAACCTCTGGGTGGTCCAAAATATTCTCTGACTGTAGCCATTCAATGTGATGATGTTGCTCTAACATGGAATCCTCAATAATGGCAATTTTTTCCTTTTGAGACAGAGGAAGTTCAAATTGACAAGCAATGGTAACGTAATGAGTGCCACAGCTGTCATCTTGAAAATTGTTCTCATAGATGTGGTCGTAAATACCTTTTAATCGTAATTGACTAGTATGTAATGGAAACCCAATCTCTTGTGTAGAGATTCTCTCTAAGCCTTCTGATAAATATTCATTTTTGTATACTTTTCCACCAGGGACAAAAAGGCTGCCTTGAGCTGGGTTGTTACTTCTCTCACCGACCAATAATTTGTTTTGAAAAAAAATGAGTAAATCGATCGAAACCAGTTGTGTCAAGCTTAATGCTTGAAAATAGTCTTCCCGACTTAAACGTTTCTTTTTCATAAAATCCTTCATAAGTCTTGTTCCAAATATTTATAAACAGTTCGAAACTGGATATTCTAATTATACTTTCTGAATATCGATCTTTCTATCATTCTTGATTTGTTTTACCGTCCCCTATAAACCTAGCTGTAGGTATACAAGAGATATAATACCAAGGTCCTTATGAAACAAACCATTTGTGCTTACTAGGTGAAAGGATAACAAATATTTCATCGTTCACTTAGTAGTTTGCTTCAACGCTGCTAAATCATTTGTACTTTTCGGGATATCAAAAATGTGCTTAATTAAGTTTTTAAGGTTGATTAAAACGGTAGATGTTTTTGCTGATATCAGGTAAAGATTGCCAATTATCTTCGGGCAAAGTGTATCGAAAAGTAGTTGAATTATCCGGTTCATGATGGAATCGGCGAAAATATACTAACGCTAACATTGGTCGAGGTTGGGCTGTTTTATTGGGCATTCCTCGGTGCCAGCAACGCATATCTCTAATCACCAATGACCCCGCGGGTATTAGCATTCGCACTGAAGCTAAACCTTGGGCTCTTTTTTCTAAACTTAGCTGACTGTCTTCAGGCCGATCAACCATTAGGTGAGATGAAGGCCAAACTTCGGTCGCACCATTTTTTTCAGTGAAATCGACTAAAGGAATGTTAACTACAGCTTTGGTCATAGGTAGAACATACGGTGTATCTGGAAATAGATGGCCTGCGTCCCGATGAATATGCTGAATTGAGCAATTCGGCCAAGCGGTGTTATTACCATAAGGTAAATAGCTAAAAAAATTATCCCCCAATGTCATTTGCAGAATCTGCATAGCAAACGGATTTTGTACAATTAGTGGATCTAAGAATGGTTCCTTCATTGGAGGACTAATACCGCCATGATTGTTGGGCCATTGCTCGCCGTATTCTTGCTTTGCTTGATCCAGATATTGGTCAAACAATTCGGTAATCCAACCAGGATCAAAAACCGACTCCAGTACTACATAACCGACTTCTCTTAGTTGCCGACAGGCTATTTCTAAGCTACTAGTATCCAATTGACTGGATTCTCGTTCATTTGGTGAAATTTGCACTGTTAATCTCCTTTCTAGTTTTTCATTCTTCGTCTAAACTTAGACTCAGCCTATTTTCCAAGTATAGCAGATAACAAATTAGTTATACCATTGCAGGCGCAAAGGTTTTGGATTGATTGAATTGTCGGGTTTTGATATAATCCAGACATTGTGCTGAGTGTTAGTGTGCCATTAAAATCTCCTCCTTTTTACTTGATCGTTTTCTTAACTGTGTGTTTGGTAGACCCAGTTTGGTGTAAAATCATCTATGTGCCGAAAGATTTTCTCACGATTCAGACGGCTATCGAAAACTGCCAGAACAAAGATCAAATCATCGTCGCACCCGGCCACTATCAAGAAAACTTACGGTTCAACGGTCAGGATATTATTCTGCGTTCAACCAATCCAAACGATCTAGAAATCGTTCAACAAACAGTGGTTGATGGCGGTGGAATATCGGCTGTTGTTACTTTGTCTGGAGATGAAACCTCAGACTGTCAAATTGCTGGATTAACTTTGACTAATGGACGAAATGCTATTGGGGCTGGCATTTCAGGTAATGGGTCAGCAGCGACTATCGCTCTCAATCGGATCATTGGTAATCGTGCTATTTCCGATGACGGAGGTCAAGCACATGGCGGAGCGATAGCTCAATGTAACGGAACAATCACAAGCAACCAAATCCTGAGTAATTGGGTTGAATCAACCACGGCTAGTGGCAGTGGTGGTGGAATCTATCAAGCGAATGGAACCATTGTCAATAACATTATCGCAGGTAATACTGTTTCAGTACTATGGAACGCCAGTGGTGGCGGAATCTCAACTTGTCAAGCAGACATCATTAATAATACGATTGCTTACAATCGTACTGTTACCTTGTCGGCGCTGGATGGATATACTTTCGGTGCTGGAATTAGTAATTGCACAGGCCTAATTCAAAATTGCATTCTTTGGGGTAACGTATCTGGTAAAAATGGGCAGATACACAATAGTACAATCCCCATGTACTCTTGTTTAAACGATGAAAATGGAAAGGATAACTATAATATAGATGCCGACCCACTTTTTATATCCAAGACTGACCTTCGTTTGCAAGCTGAATCACCGTGTATCAACCGAGGTAACCCAAAAAATTCACCAATAACCGACCTAACTTACTACCGCCGAACACAACCGGATATTGGGGCCTACGAATGGAGGCCGACTCCTATAGTTAATACATTGCCAAGTGAATTAAGTAAGGGGCAAATATGGTTTCGAGGTTCAATAGATCAAGGAGTCGATAAAAAACTGAAAGCTTTTTTTGAGTATGGACCTACTCTAAACTATGGATTGAAAACACCTATTCAATTGATCCCCCTCCAAACGCTCGACGAGTTGATAGAAATCCAACAGGTAATGACCAATTTACAAGCAAACACTACGTATCACTTTCGCTTGGTAGTAGTCTATGAAAGAGGGCGTAGCTATGGTCAAGACCAGATTTTGATGTTGGGTCAGCCTCTCGTGAGAGTTCCAGATGACTATTTAACTATTCAAGAGGCCATCGATGATGTACCTAATGGCTACCGAATTGTAGTCCGAGACGGGACTTACTATGGCAATTTGGATATGAAGGGAAAAGCATTACTGTTGCAGTCTGAGAACGGCGCTGAGAATTGCATTATTAACAGTCAAGCTCAAGGAAGGGGAATTGTCTTTCAAACTTCGGAGACTAATGAAACAGTTATCGAAGGTTTTACCATTACTAATGGCCAGGCTGACGAGGGTGGTGGAATTGCTTGTTTTGGATCTTCACCAATTATTCGTGATTGTATTGTGATCGAAAACGTAGCTAATCAATATGGTGGTGGAATTTATTGTCAAAGCGCCGAACCAATTTTGGAGAATTGCCACGTTTTGCAGAATAAGGGTGGTGGCATTTACAGCTTGGACGCTTCACCTAAAATTAGCCATTGTTTGATCGAGCGGAATATAACAGCTGGTGATGGTGGTGGAATTTACTGCCATAAATCGAACATTCAAATTGACAGCACCGTCATTCGTCGTAATCGAGCTGGTTATTCTGGTGGTGGGTTATACTGTCGGGATGCTCAGCCACATTTGGTCAATTGTATAATTGATTACAATGTAGCCACTAAAGGTGGTGGATTAAGCGCAAATTTCTACGCTTTCCCTACACTGATCCACTGTACTGTTGTTTTTAATTACATTGATACTTCAACATTAAAAGCCGCCAGTGGTGCTGTATACGCTGACAAAACAGCTTCCCCTCGAATCTACAACTCAATTCTGTGGTTAAATGGAGACAATCCTATTGAATTTTTAGGCGATGTTTTGCAAATCAGGTATTCGGCTGTTGAAGGCGGTTTTCCTAACATTGGTAATATCAATGCGATACCAATCTTGGCTGATATTGAACAATATGAATACTACGTCTCAGATCAGAGCCCTCTTATTGGTGGGGGAAGTCCAGATTGGGCGGTTGCTATCGATTTTGAAGGAAATCCCAGAGCCAATTCTCCAACTATTGGTGCTTACGAAATTGGCCGTTACATACCGGAGATGCATTTAATCCAGACACAATCGGATATTGGGTCTACCATTACGCCCTCAGGCGAAATTTCAGTAAGACGACTGGAGAATCAGAATTTTCAGTTCACAACTCAAGTTGGATATCAACTGGTTGACATATTCGTTGATGGTAATTCTGTTGGTCCAGTTGAAAGCTATAGTTTCGAAAGAATTAAAAAAGATCATCTCATTACCACTACTACGGTCAGTTATCCGGTGAACCTTCAAGCCGAGGCTTCTATAGAAACTTATCAAGGGAAACCCATATCGATTGAACTAACTTTACTAAATATACGTGGTGAACCTACAGTACCACTGAGCCCGATTCGACTGGCATTGGACTCAGATACTGAAGGTATCTTTATGATAGGTAATGTCATGAACCCACCAGCCACCGAATTGGTCATACCCGTTGATCAAAACTCAGCTACTATATTTTTTTCTACCCATCAACTTGGACAAAACCTAATTCGTATTAGCCATCTTGCGAACGATGAACGCTCTAAAATAAATCCTGTTACCCACAGTTTACAGGTCGTTACCGCACTTGAACGAATTCAGGTGGAGGGTAGCCCAATAGATATCGGACAGACAGCAACTATCACGTTAATTGGTAAACCAAGTGAGGATCAATCGGCTGCTACTTTTTCTATCCTGGGCTTAGTTGAAGATGTGGTTGCAACTGCCAGTCAAGATCAGCCTACTCACTATGTTGGATACTTTACTCCCATTTTAGACCAGCATCTGAAAGGTATATACGATGTAGTTGGCCAGATTGGCCATAGCAAAGAAAAATTAGCTGGTTCGATCGAACTCATAACTGAACCTCGGTTATTGTCTCCACAAATCAATCCACAAACTCGGAGTGGAGAACAAATACAATTATCAGTTGCCGCCAATCGACCCGGTTTACGGGTTATAGCCGACATTTCAAATCTTGATACCACACAATCAAAGCCAATTTTACTAAAAATAACTGAGGAGAGTGACGTAGATGATGTATATATCTATTCGGCTACGCACACGATTAGTTATCAGACAAAGGCCAGTGATGGTAGTAAGGCTGTACGTTTTTCCGCGACTGACCCGCAAGGTGATCCGGCTACGCCGATGTTAGCCCGAGTTCAGCTCAAAAATGAAGTCTCATTTGAATTAAATATCCCCGAAGATGTAAGTCTCATTTACCTGCCCCTGGTTGTTGATCAAGTCAATCAACAAAAAAAATCGATTCGTCAGGTTTCGGATTTATATGAGGTGCTTAGCCCAGCAGTAAACTTTTTAGTTACCTACCAGCCCGAAACAGCTGATTGGGTTAGTTACTTCGGGGATCATCCAGCCAGTTTCCGAGGGAACGTACCGATTACTAATACTACTGGTATAATCGCTGTCATGAAGCGCCCAGTGACATTATTCTTGACCGGAAAAGTAATAGACCACAGACTCAGACTGAAAGGGGGGTTGAACCTTATCGGGTTACCGAGGCAAGATCCACGATTAACTGAAGTAGGCGACCTGATACAGTTAGATTCAGTGGGTGATTCCATCACGCATCTGATTGTTCAGTCGGACATAGTAGACCCTGCTGATCGAGCTAAAGATCAGCATTTTCGTCGTTTTTTGGCTGTTGCTTTCCCTGATTCGGATGGCACCATTAATCTCGTACGAAATGAACCTATTCAAGCTGGAAAAGGATTGGTAATGATTACTCGCGAACCAGAAACGATTGTCGTTCAAGGTGATCCCTGGCCGAGTAAAACAGATACATTGTCTTCAAAGGCTGCTCCCACCATTTTGTCTGTTGAACCTGTTTGTGACTTGATTCTACTGAGGGGGGCTTTACCGACAGTGTCCTTCCTTTCGGGCCGGAGCTTAGTAGTAGACAGTGTTAGAGTTGTTAATCGATCTAACCACCTAGTTGCAAATTCTCAATTGGGTAATAAGTTTGCTCTGGATCCTAATCAACAGTCAATGGATTTTTCGCTAACATTAGTTGGATTAAATACACAGTTCGACAAATTAGATTCAGATAGATTAATTCATCAACCAACACAAGTCGGCGATCAACTGGAAATCCAGATATTCTATACTGACGGTTCCACTCATAATTTTTACCACTCTGTAACAGCTACTGAGTTGATCAATCGATCGATTGATTTAGAATTGCTACTTCATCATAGTCAGTTACCATCGAAAACACAATTACTAGGTAATTATCCTAATCCTTTTAATCCGGAGACGTGGATCTGTTACGATTTAGCCGACCCAACCCAAACGNNAATTTCAATCCATAATACTANTGGNATGNNAATNCGACNANTTAANNTGGGCAANCAACCTGCNGGTACTCACACTTATCATTGGNATGGNAGAGCCGAAAACGGTGAGTTAGCCGCNAGTGGGGTNTATTTTTANACNTTNAAAACTCTGGAATTTGAGTCAACGAAAAAAATGGTAATCCTCAAATAGNAAANCANTAATGNCCAGTANTAANAAGNAAATGNTTTTTGGTTGGTATATGTACGATTGGGCTAACTCTGCNTTTGCCACAACTGTGATGGCTGCNGTTTTACCCATTTACTANAGCCAAGTGGCTGGCGCAACNCTTGAAGGTAATCTNGCTAGTNCATATTGGGGNTATACNAANACAATTGCTTTGTTAATCAGNGCATGTTTAGCACCGATTTTAGGTGCTATCGCTGATTTTTCAGGTTTAAAAAAACGCCTCNTATTATCATTNGCNGCNTTAGGNATCTTTTTTACNGCTCTTCTTTATTTTATNANAAATGGGGATTGGCTNTTTGCNTCACTTCTATTTATTTTNAGNAGTGTGGGNTTCAGTGGGGCAGATCTTTTNTATAACTCACTCCTNCCACANATTGCCTCGCCNGATGAAATTGACCANATCTCTACNAAAGGNTACGCANTNGGCTATCTCGGTGGAGGNATCTTATTAGCCATTAATGTCGCTATGATTGAGTTAATNGGAGGCGAATTTGCTGCTCGGTTATGCTTTTTGAGCGTTGCAGCATGGTGGGCTGTATTTACCATTCCGCTTTTGCTTAATGTTAAAGAACCAGCGATATTTCATCAAGCAGATTCTTCAATCAACCCTGTGAGAGCCGGTTTCCAACAGTTGAGAAAAACATTTAACGAACTAAAACAATACCGTCAACTGTTGTTATTCTTAACAGCTTTCTGGATTTATAATGATGGNATCGGTACGATAATCAAAATGGCAACAATTTACGGTGCCGAAGTTGGTATTAGCCGAACGGATTTAATTGGAGCCTTACTCTTAACCCAATTTGTTGGGATTCCTTTTGCTATCGGGTTTGGAAAGTTAGCAAAGCTTGTTGGTACTAAACCTAGTATTTATGTTGGCTTAGCAGTTTATACTCTTATTTCCATCGCTGGTTACTTCCTATCAACGGCTCTTCACTTTTGGATATTGGCGTTTATGGTTGGTACGGTTCAAGGAGGAACACAGGCCTTGAGTCGATCATTATTTGGATCNATGTCCCCTAAAGCAAAAACCGCTGAATTTTTTGGATTTTATGGTAT
Organism: Candidatus Poribacteria bacterium; assembly: GCA_002729015.1. The sequence goes on along the minus strand of PBVO01000042.1, from coordinate 65,920 downwards.
GAGTTCTAAGTTTGCTGGAATCGTAGGCCCACTTCTCTTTGCGATCGTAGGGCAGGTCACTGGCTCTAGCCGTCTGAGTATTGTTGCCTTGGTTATTTTCTTTGTATTAGGCGGTATTATTTTGAGTCTGGTTGATGAAGAAGAGGGGATTCGTGTTGCCCGCGCCGCAGATACGGCTGTTGGATTATAGGAAATAGAATAAGATCTGNAATACATTGTATCTTTGTACCAGCATTGCTAGCAAATAAATGGTTCAAAAAACTATGGGTGGGAACTCAAACAGAAAAAAATCGCTACTTGTTGTCAGAACAAGTTCAGAAGATGAGTTAATGGGATNTCAATTCTACCAGATGTATCCGAGTGAACATGAAGAAGAAATCCTCACGCTTGTTGAGGTATCTCAAAGCTTCATGGATTAGGAACGGAACATTGATACCGTATAAGCTAGATAATTTCTGTCGGCTCATTGCATTGACCATGAGTCTTTCACTGCCAGCTATTGCAACAAAGTCAGTTGGGGTCTGTTTAATCTTTGGNCTAGGTTTTTCAGCTTGCAGTCCCGACTTACCTGAACCGACCTCCGATTTTTATTCCAAACAAGGTTGGAGTCAATATAAGAATGGTCAATACGATGATGCCAAAAGCAGTTTCGAATTAGCTCAGCAGTTAAATCAGGACAGCGTAGAGGCTTCATTAGGTTTAGGTTGGTTAGCATTTGTAGAGTCGGCAGATCTGCAAACAGCTAAGGAACAGCTAGAAAATGCTTTATTATTAGCTGACCAAGATGGTAACCAGGATTTGCTCAACGATGCTCGTGCTGGTCTAGCTGGTATTAATTTATCATTAGAGCTATATCAGGATGCGATTAAGTATGGTGAACAGATTGAAGATGGTTATCGGTTTACCAGAGGAAAGCCTAATTTTGGGTATAGAGAACTGACTTTGTTGCTAGCTATTAGCTACTTTCACTTAGGCAACTACAAAGAGTCAGTTGAAAAAATTCAACAACTAAATCCGAAGTTTAGCTGGCAACCTGAAGATTCACCAAGCAAAATCTTGAAAGAACTCGAAAAACGGAGTTGAACAAGACATTTGACTATCCAAAAAACTCTATTTCACCATATGAAGCTTTTAATTTTACTATTGGGTCTGGCTTTTTCCAGTTTCTCGGTATCAGTCGGTCAAAGTGNCCAGTTGACNGATCAGCATTCACCGATTGATAGTTCACTTCCCGATAAGGTTTTCGTTATTGATGTCATTGGACCGATTATTTACTTCAATTTAGGTTTCGAGCAAGGCGTCAAAAAAGGAATGCGATTTGACATTCTGAGTGAGACTAACGATGTAGAAAACAAGNTGGATCTGCCTAAAAAAGGTTGGATAATTGTCTCCGAAACCTACGCCGATGTTTCCAAAGGTGAACTGAAAGAGATTAGCGGACTTGCACCAGAAATTGGCGACCTGATGGTATTTCATCCACAAGCTTCGGCCTTACTGACAGATACTGTTCGAGNAATAAAGACGCCTGTTGCCCAAAATCAAACATTAAAGAGAACTCGAAAATTACCTCAAATTTCAACTATTAATTGGAAGCAATGGGGGGTAGTTGGTGTAGGCCTCGCTGCAGGTTACTTATCCTTAAAGTCTCATCGTTCGATGGAACAATCACTTGGAACCTACAATGATGCCATGAATGAGGGAAAATTGGCAGAAATGGATACGGCGAAATCTAAGATNAATGAATATCACAGAAATCGATTGATTTTTGGTGTTACTGCTGCCAGCCTGTTAGGTTTTTCCAGCTATCAAAAATTTTTAAGCTCCAATATTTCCAATATTGAAGAAAAGATTTTTTTTAATCATATTTCCAAACCTCACGATCTTAATTTTTCTNCTACCTACATCTCAATTTCTAGCTCATTATTTGGCATTGTCTGGCACTCAAGTTTTTAGAAAAGATTCGTGGATAATTAGCCCAATTATGGGTGACCAAATTGATAAAAAAGAACTATTACCAAATACTAGGTATTCCACCTAACGCAACCTCAGATGAGNTACGGCAAGCGTACCGNCGTGCGGCTGTTCGTTATCATCCAGATAAAAACCCGAACGACCGTACAGCGGAAGATAAGTTTAAAGAAATTTCGGAAGCTTATGGTGTCTTGAGCAACCCGAATACACGACGCGAATATGATCGGTTAGAAGGCTTTTCTAATATTTCATCCAGTAGTAGACGAAATATGGACCCAGTCAATTCGAAATCTACTATCAACGATATTTTTAATGATCTGTTTAAAAATAAACCCAGCCGAAAGTTCAACGATAAAAACAGCTCCGCAAAAAAACAAGAATCATCAGTTAATCGTAATACTCCCACCCATCATAAAAAGAAAGGCTCTAATCTTCAGAGACACATTACAGTGTCTTTTCGCGAATCAATCTTGGGTGGTGAAGCGGTGCTCCAAATCAATCGTGATGAACCATGTCAAAAATGTAATGGAGAAGGAATAAAATCAGATTCAACCAAAGCTCCTTGTCCTCGTTGTATTGGAACTGGTAAGGTAAAAGAAAATGATACCTGTCCTCGTTGTCGAGGAACTGGCATTATCATTCATCAGCCTTGTATTACATGTAGTGGTTGGGGAGTCACCGAAAAAGAACGGAAGTTGAAAGTCAAAATCCCACATTCAATTGAGGAGGGAAAATCTCTNCGGCTAGCGGGGCAGGGACATTCTGGTCCATTGGGTGGGAATAGTGGCGACCTAATAGTTGAGATTAGGATTTCACCCGATCCATTTTTTGAGAAAGATGGAAATGATTTGCGTGCCGAAGTACCTATTAGTTTCGCCAAAGCTGTGCTTGGTGGGCAGGTAAAAATTCCTACACTCAATGAATCGGTCGTGTTTTCAATTCCCAAAGGGACACAACCAGGACACACGTTTCGTCTGAAGGGGCTTGGTGTTTGCCGAGAAGATCAACAGGCCGGAGATCTTTTGATCACTGTCAGTATTGATGTGCCAAGGACAGTCAACAACAAACAAGAGCAATTATTGCAAAAACTTTTGGACTTGGAGGAGCAAAATTAGGTGAGCGGTAAAAACTCAGTCCGCGTAGCAGTTATCGGAACAGGCCGAATTGGCCAACTACATATAGAAAACATTATTCGTCATATACCCGAAGCAGAGTTGATTGCAATTGCTGATGTTAACCCTTCATCAATTGAACGCATAGCACAAAGGTTTACTATTCCAACTGTCTCAACTGATTACCACGAGTTATTAGACCGGTCAGATATTGAAGCTGTTGTTGTTTGTTCTTCTACCGATACTCATGCTCAGATTATTCAAGATTCGGCACAAGCCGGTAAGCATATCTTTTGCGAAAAACCAATTGATTTTGATTTAGAACGGATTGACCAAACACTGAAGATCGTTGACATAGCTGGTGTAAAATTACAAATCGGTTTTCAGCGCCGCTTCGATGTAAATTTTCGACATTTGAAGGATCTTCTATTGAAAGATCAAGTAGGGCAATTGCATTTGCTACGTATCACCAGTCGCGATCCTGCTCCGCCCTCCATCGACTATATAAAACTTTCGGGTGGTATCTTTTTGGATATGATGATCCACGATTTTGATATGGCACGTTTCATTACAGAGAGTGAGGTCGTCAAAGTTTACGCCAGTGGAGCGGTTCTGGTTGATCCAAATATTGGCTCCGTCGGTGATGTTGATACGGCCGTTGTAACACTCGAATTTGCAAATGGGGCCATTGGAAGTATCGATAATAGTCGGCAAGCCGTCTATGGCTATGATCAGCGAGTTGAAGTCCTAGGTAGTAGTGGCATGCTAAAAGCTGAAAATGACCAGAAACACACAGTAGCCGTGAGTAAAACTGACTACATCCAACGGTCTTCTCCTCCTTTCTTTTTTATTGAACGATATCGCGTGGCATACGTAGACGAGATTAAATCTTTTATCGATTCGATTCAGAACGATCGTGTGCCACTAGTAACAGGTGAAGATGGAAGAGCGCCAGTAGTCATTGGGTTGGCAGCACAACATTCTTTAACTGAGAAACGGCCAGTTTATCTAACTGAAATCGAGAATATGAAATCAGTCAGCTAAGTTGATCTTAGAAAATGATATAAGTCATATTCGATTTTTTTCTTACAATTAGTGAAGTGCCAACAATGAACATTATTATAAAGTTGAACAGACGCACAAACATGATTGTCAACCAGAATTTGTAACAACGTATGTATCTAAATACTCAGTTCCCATGGGGTGAAAATTGTAGTCTAGCTGAGATATAAGCTGTTCAATGAATTGTTAAAGTAGAATTTAATCACTATCATACGGGAGTAACAAAATGAAACAGATCATAAAAATATTGAGTAGACAAGTGAAATTTGCTTGTCTCATTCTCACCCTGNCGTGTTCTTTATCCTTAGCTAAGGAGACTTTTTATTCAGCTTTGGAAAGTAAGGCCGAAGTGGAAAAAGAGGGTGGGCAAGTTTTAGGAACCGCTAAATTTGTTGAGGCCAAATGGGGAAACGGATTTCTAGCNGCTGAAGGAAAAGATGTAGTTGCTTTTCCGGTTGAAGATCGTTTTACCAAACTAGAAGAGGGTACTGTTGAATTATTTGTTAAAATGGGCGTTGATGCTAAACAAATGACCGGTGAAATTTTCTTTTGGTTCACTTACAAAAGAGGAACTGATGCTATTTTCTTACAATTCGATGGTCGTAAGGGAGCGGGTACAACCGGAATGAGGATCAAAAGTGGTGGTGGTTGGCATGATGCGTACAGCAAACCCGTCAAATGGAAAAAAGGAGAACTGCATCACATGGCTGGAACNTGGGGGCCNGATGGTATAAAGCTATACNTAGATGGGAAGCTAGCCGCNGAAGATGAGTTCAANGGTGGNCCAAAGCANTTTGCAAAAACTTTTAGTATNAACAATGTAGAGCCAGAAAAAGTCGGAAATTTTGCTTCCAAGTGNNTCATTGACGAAGTNCGNCTATCCGACCATCANAAAAANCCAGANGAGTTAATTNTGNACCCTAAAGAATTTTTNCCAGTTCANCCNANGGGAAAANCANCTACAACTTGGNGNTATNTNAAAACACAGGCTNACTANTNGNACCTGACCANGNTCGTTGGTTGAAATGAAACNNGTAGTAANNGGTTCNGATCTTNTTNNTATTTACATTAANNNGTTNGGGNTNTGNTTAGNTAGATTANNNTNCATTTNNTCAATTTGGTAGNACCNAGNCNGTCTNTNCTNGAANGGAAGTTTTCGTGTTTATCAATAAGTTGTTCCAATGAAGTTGGAGTAAAGTTCGGCCTGGTTTAATTGGGGGTTAATTTAGCTAAACTGTCACCAGTGAATCATTTTCTATGATAATACTTGAGACAGTTTGCTAGGAGACTACTGTAGAATAGTGACTTTTTTGCATGTGATATTTTTGGTGGAGTTATTTATTTTAGTGGTTGATTTGATAGATTGAAGAAATTCAGTTTGAGTGCAATAACCATTTTACTAACACCCTATTTTCTGGTCATTTGTTAAATAATTAAGGAACAAAGTTATCATGAAAAATAAGATTCGATTCGGTATTATTGGCATTGGTGGTACTATTGGTGGTACAGCTAAAATTTTAGCGAATGAGACAGAAGCGGAGTTAGTAGCGCTAGCTGACCCAGACCCAACTCGCCGAGCACGTATTCTAGACGAAACACAAGGCGTCGAAACTTTTGATGACTACAAGATAATGTTACAAAAAGTTCAGCTTGATGCGGTTTGTATAGGTCTGCCAACCTGGATGCATGCATCTGCGACTCAGGATGCACTAGAATCTGGCTTACATGTCCTCTGTGAAAAACCACCTGCCAATAATGCAGAAGAGATGAAGCCCTTGGCTCGATTGGCATCAGATAAAAATCTGTCCTGTATGTTCGTTCGTCAATCACGCTTTACTCCACAACTGATGGAAGGGCGACGTTTAGTTGCCAGTGGTGAATTAGGCGATGTTTATTATGTAGATACTCGTTGGGTTCGTACTCGGTGGTGTTCAGCTAAGGGTTGGAGACATGACAAGGCGAAAGGTGGAGGTGTTTTGCTAGATTTAGGCATTCATGCTATCGATAATGCTTGGTTTATGATGGGTTGTCCTAAACCGATAGAAGTTACTGCGGGGTTGTACAACGCTTTTTCAGATTTAGCACCAGATGGACAAACTTATACTGCCGATGATGCAGCTTGTGGTTTGATACGATTCGANAATAATTGTGTCTTACATTTTACTGTNGCTTTCTCGCTTAATACGGCTGACGGAAAAACNTCGGAAGATAATCAACCAATNNCAACTGAATATCAACGTGTTAGTTTACATGGNACAAAGGGTGGATTAGANGATGGANNNCAGTTAATCGGNACTGCTCAGGGGGTTGAAGTGAAACCTATCGACACNTCAGCCTATAGTGGTGATGCCGTTACTTTACAAACCCGNGAATTCATTCGGTCAATTAAAGAANAAGATCAANCACTNAATTCTGCNGATCAAGCNGTNATGTTGATGCAGATGCTAGATGGNGCTATGNAATCGAGTGATACTCGATGTGCGGTAGCAATTGAAGAGTGACAAAGCTATGTGATATCATTCCGTTCACTGTTGTNTTTCGACTGAATCGGCAATCAATTTTTTCAATTCTATTTCAGGAGTTTTTATGGCTATTTTCCTCCACACCCGTATTCGCGTTAGTGATTTAGACCAGTCTATCAAGTGGTATCAAGACCATCTTGGATTTCAAGTGATTAGTAGAAGTGATAAATCACCCGCAGGTAACCAAATTGTTCACCTAGANTTACCTGGTAATGACCACACTCTAGAGCTAACTTACTCCGAAGATTATGACGTANATGTGCCAGAAGACCTGATGCACTTTGCAATTGGTGTACCTGATTTGATTGCTTTCTGCGACNAATTAGAAAATGAAGACGTAGAAATTTGGCCTAGCGATTGGCGNCAGACCTTCCCTACAGGACGTAAAATGGCATTTATCGACGATCCAGACGGATACGAGGTTGAACTGCTAGAGCGCGCTGAAGAAAACTAAGTCTTTTGAATTCGCCATTTACNAGTTCGTTTTCCTCTCTTTTAACTGAACAGGAAAATGAAGATTCAGTCGACATTGACTTAAAATCGAGTACTGAAATTGTTTCAATCTTCCAGAAAGAGGATCAAAAGGTGCTGTCTGCTGTTGAAGAGCANGCTTCCGCTATTGCGACTGCTATTGATATGGTGGTGATGGCCTTTCGAAATGGTGGACGACTTCTCTACATGGGAGCAGGAACTAGTGGCCGGTTAGGTGTATTAGATTCTTCAGAATGTCCACCAACATTCAATACTGAACCAGGTCAAATCCAAGGACTAATTGCTGGGGGGGACCAAGCTTTACGCCGATCAGTAGAAACAGCCGAAGATAGCCAGAAAATGGGGAGCCAGGTCATCCGGGACAACTCAGTCTCTAACGTTGATATCGTAGTAGGCATTGCTAGCAGTGGACGGACACCTTACGTTTTGGGTGGACTAGAACAAGCTCATCTGCTTCGAGCCCAAACTATTCTTATATGTTGTGTTCCCTCTAGTCCAAGTGATGCCGATATTAATTATATTGACCATTATATTCGACCCCAGGTTGGTCCAGAAATTATTACAGGTTCAACTCGTCTCAAGGCAGGAACAGCCACTAAGTTAGTTTTAAATATGTTGACGACCGGAGCTATGATTCAAACAGGGCACGTTTACGGTAACTTGATGGTCAATATGCAAGCAAGCAATAGTAAAATCAGAGATAGGGCAATACGGACTGTAATGAGTGTTACTGGCTGTGAACGACCAACAGCGGAGTCTGCTTTAAATCAGGCTGATGGGCGTGTGAAGGAAGCGATTGTCTGCTTGATTCGGGGAGTCGATGTGTCAATAGCGACCGGATTATTAGAGGCGGAAAATGGCTTTTTACGGCCTGTTTTAGCCAACCCAGATTCCAGCTAATTTCAGNCCAAATTATCTTTTGGGCTGAAGAACCAATCGATAACGCGCTGTGTCATAGGCTAATTGATCTTTAGTAGACAACTGAATTGGTGGTGTCTCTCCGTTAATTANGAACTCCTCCCCTTTTTGTGGGTACCTTTGAATGTAGCGAAGACGTAATTCATTCCAAGGCATTGACGTCCAATCAGGACTTCCTGGTTGGCCTAAGTCTTCTTGTAAATCGTAGATGCCATAATAATTATTGGGGTTTTCAAAGAAATACGTCAGTAATTTATCACAGTCAGCTAGGCGATAGTGAGTTCCCCACCCTTCATTCCGTGCTAATGGTAAGCTACTAGATGATTTGGAATTAGTTGGGAGAAGGTGATTCGTTGTTCTCTCTACTTCGTTTGTATTTGGTGATTGAGTGCTTATCAATTCGCTGCTTTTGTTCAAATTGAGCCTAATTATCAGAGAGATAATACTAACAACCAACAATAAAATGCCTATAATAAAAAGGCGAACATGCTTGATTTTCACGACTTTATCCTCTATACATTGCTAGTTTTTGACTAACGGAGACCAAATTTTGAAAATTGCTTACTTCGATTGCTTTTCTGGTATTAGTGGAGACATGACACTAGGTGCTCTAGTCGATGTTGGAGTTGATCCTCAACATATTACAGAAGAGTTAACTAAACTCAATGTAAATAATGAATTTACTTTGACTTTTGAACATACGAAAAAACAGGGGATTTCCGGTACAAAAGCCTCGGTGAATCAAACGAAAGATTGCCATCATAGTCGTCATCTGACTGATATTTTTTGCTTATTGGACGAAAGCAAATTAGATGAAAAAATAATCGGTCAGTCGAAAAAAATTTTTGATCGGTTAGCTACAGCAGAGGCTAATGTTCATCAGATGCCCAAGTCAGAAGTTCATTTNCATGAAGTTAGCGCGATCGATTCAATTGTTGATATTGTTGGNTCGGTTATCGCTTTAGATATATTGAATGTTGAAAAAGTATTTGCTTCACCGATTTCGGTTGGTACCGGATTCGTTCGTTGCTCTCACGGACTAATGCCGGTTCCAGTGCCAGGAACAATGGAATTGTTGAAGGACGTTACAATTCGACAGACCCAAATCCGAAAAGAACTAGTCACACCAACAGGNGCAGCAATTGTTACTACATTAGCTGCTGGTTTTGGGCCAATGCCAGAATTGACNGTCATGCAAACGGGTTACGGNGCTGGTAGTCGGGATCTACCTGATACACCAAATCTCCTTAGGGTCATTATCGGAGAAAAAAAAACGGCTTAATCCCGGGAAAAACCCAAATGTCGTCTCTAATTGATCAGATTGTGGTCATCGAAACGAACGTAGACGACCAGTCAGCTGAAATTACGGCCTGGGTTATGGATCAACTGCTCGCAACTGGAGCTTTAGATGTTTTCTTAACGCCCATACTAATGAAAAAAGGTAGACCCGCCACTAAAATAACAGTCCTTTCAACAATAGAACAACAATCTGCATTAACTCAATTACTNCTACAACAAAGCACCACTTTTGGTGTTCGCTCTTATTTAGCAGATCGTCANAANCTCTCCCGAGATTTTATTGAAGTAGAAACTGAATGGGGGATAGTNAAAGCTAAGCGTGGNTTTTCGAATGANTCCNTCACGAAAATTGTNCCCGAATACGAAGATTGTAGACGGCTNGCAGAAGCCAATCAAGTCCCACTGCGAACCGTCTACGANACCGTTATACAGGAAATCAAACTAGANGAAANTNAGTCNNTTGATTCGTAAATCAAACTTAGAAAGTACTAGCTTTATTAGTAGAAGTACACCACCGCATGGTCATCAGATGATCAATCAATACNCTTTTGGCTTCTGGNGTACCAATATACTTCAACGCTTCAACTCCATACCCACGTACGTAGCGGTCATTATCCTTNAATGCATCCTTCAGTGCGGGGACTGCCTCTTCCGCAACTGGACCTATTCGAGCTAAGGATAAAGCTGAGGTNAACCGAGTCTGCTTATCTTCATCTTTAACAAGCGCCNTGGCTAAAGCNGGTACTGATNTNTCAGTGTTTCCTTGAATAATACCTAGTGCTTCAACCACATTNCGACGAATATTCACTGACTCGTCGTCTAACAAAGAAACCAAATTTGGTACCGAGTCAACTGCATCTATTTCGCCTANAATGTAGGCTGCATAACCTCTNGTATCAGCTGATTTGTGATTAAGTAATTCAGTTACTCTTTCTTCTACTACCGAACCAACTGCGGTTAAAGCATAAGCTGCATGACGTCGAACCGTTTCGTTTTCGTCTTGCAAAGCATTGATTAATGGTTCGATAGATTCCGTACCGATTGCACCTAAAGCATAGGCTGCATTCAAACCAACGGGTTCAGATGGATCCTTTAGAGATTGGATTAAAGTCGAGATCGCTTCACTTCCATTTTCTCCTAATGCACCTAGACAATTAGCTGCTTCTATCCGTTCTGGTTGGGTACCAATACGCAAAGCATTAATCCATTTACTAATTTCGACTTCGGTAGCCGAAGCTACAGTTTTATCTTCACCTCGTCCACTGGACCAATTCCATANGTGTTGCCACATAATACTTTGATCGTTTAACAACTGAGAATCGGATGGTGGGCNCCAGTCTGTATCCTGATTATTCCAAGTTGGAATCGTTGGCGGTTTCATCCGNATAAATTCGAATTTGAGCATGTAACGGGTCAAGTCAGTTTGATTTGCTGTGGCTTGATGCCACAAATCATAATGTATAATTGCCATGGTGCCAGCTTCACCAACGGCCGAAAACTTAGTTTCAGATGAGTCTTGTTGTCGAGAAAGATAATACGGACTTCCCGGCATGACAGCTGTCGGACCGATCTCAATCGGTGTGTCTTGTGGGTAATAAAATGCCATGGCCCACCAAGTACGATGATTACGNACTTTGCCGTATCCCCAGTAACTATCTTTATGCCAACCACCACCACTACTTCCNGAGCGATTCGTATGTGGATGTCGATGTGGATGCATCATATAATTAGGCCCAATGACACTGGTGAAAGCTCCACGTACAGTTGGGTGGTTAAACACATCTTGAATTTCTGGTACTCGCGGCAGTAGATTATTACCGGGATTNCCATCCATATCGACAACTTCATCTAGTTTTTGATAAATTGTGTCATGAATGCTCTTAGGCAAATCTGGTTTAATAATCACGAAGCCATTAGTCAAAAACTCACGCATTTGCTCATCAGTGAACAAGTCATCAGAACTAATAGGGGGTAAATTTGTATCAACCATNTTTTAATTCTCCAGTATTTAAATTTAGATCAATTTACTGCACCTTCTATTACTTGGTCAACCGCAGTTTTCCAGCCAGCCAACTTCTCTTGTCGAAGAGATGTGCTCATGGAAGGCGTAAAAACTTGGTCCACTTTTCNGTACTTTTCGAGTTCAGCTACATCACTCCAAACACCGACGGTTAGTCCGGCCAGATAAGCAGCACCAAGAGCCGTTGTTTCAACCTGCTGAGGGCGTTCAACTGGTCGATCTAGCAGGTCTGCTTGAAACTGCATGAGAAAATTATTATTAACTGCACCGCCATCTACTTTCAGGTAGTCGAAAGGTAGATTAGCTTCTGCTGCCATTGTCTGTACAACATCGACTGTTTGATAGGCTATTGATTCGAGTGTGGCCCTTACTATCTCTGCTCTCCCAATACCACGAGTAAGATTAACAATTGCGCCTCTAGCTGACGATTGCCAATAGGGTGTTCCCAAACCAGTAAAAGCGGGCACAACATAGACACCACCGGTGTCTTTTATGCTGTTAGCTATTTGCTCCGTTTCCTGAGCGGTCTCGATGATTTGTAATTCATCTCGCAACCACTGAATAGCGGCACCTGCTATAAAAACACTTCCCTCTAAAGCGTACGATTTCTGATCAGAAGTAGAGCAAGCTAAAGTCGTCAATAATCCAGACGATGATGTCATTCGCTGATTACCAGTTTGCATTAACAAAAAACAACCAGTTCCATACGTGTTTTTGATACTACCAGCTTGTGTACAAAGTTGGCCAAAAAGGGCTGCCTGTTGATCCCCTGCTATACCTGCAATAGGAACTTGGTCAGGTAGACCAACAACACCTTTTGTTGTACCGAACTGACATCTAGAAGGATATACCTCAGGGAGCATAGGAGCAGGAATTCGAAACAAATCAAGGAGATCAGGAGACCATTTTAATTGATCAATATCAAACAGTAACGAACGAGAAGCATTGGTTTCGTCTGTTGCGTGAACTAATCCATCTGTTAGGTTCCAGAGCAACCAAGTATCGATTGTGCCAAAAGCTAACTGTCCTTGATGAGCTTTTTGGCGATTAACGTCCACTTGGTCTAGAATCCAAGCAATCTTAGTTGCAGAAAAGTATGGGTCTACTACTAGCCCGGTTTTTTGTCGAACCCACCCCTCGTGCCCATCCAATTTTAGCTGAGAACACATGTCAGTAGTTCGCCGACATTGCCAGACTATAGCGTTGTAGACTGGCTGCCCAGTTTGACGATCCCAAACCACTGTCGTTTCCCTTTGGTTAGTGATTCCAACGCCAACGAAATTTCTATCAGATCGAGTTAGTTGAATAATCAGTTTCTGTGTTATTTGCCAAATTTCGATTGGGTTGTGTTCTACCCAACCAGGCCGTGGGTAGATTTGTGTAAATTCACTGTAAGCCCGATCGACAATTCGGCCATTAACGTCAACTACCAGTACGGTTGTACCAGTTGTTCCTTGATCTATAGAAAGAATATAGTCGGCAGTCGCCATCTGATTTTACGTGCCAGGGCTAAAATACCCCTTCGGCTGGTTAAATCTAACCGGAAAGCTGGACCACAGGATTAGATAAGGTACCAAAACCAGCAATCTCAATTTGTACCAAATCGCCATCTGCTAACGGCAGGTCAGATGGAGTTATGATACCGGTTCCCGTAGAAACGACTGTACCCACAGGAACCGGGTTATGTCTCACGAGGTATTCAGTTAATTGCTCAAATTTCCAGTTGATCTGATTAGTATTGACTTCTCCCTGATAAATCAATTCGTCGTTCCGTATTATACGACATTTAATATCCAGATCATATGGATTATCTACTTCAGATACCGTTAATAGCATTGGCCCTAAGGCACAACAACCAGCATAAATTTTGGACTGAGGTAAATAAAGTGGGTTTTCCCGTTCAATATCCCAAGCTGAAACATCATTACAAATAGTATAACCGACGATTTCACCATCCCGTCCGAGGATATATGCTAATTCAGGCTCTGTTGCAGTGAAGGTCGAGTCACTACGAATACCAATTGTGCCCCCAGAGCCAACACAACGCTCAGATGTAGCCTTGAAAAATAGCTCAGGTCGATCAGAGTTATAAACCTGACTGTAGATATCTGATTGGCTATCATCATCTCGCATATCAGCGCTCCGCTTGTAGGTAACACCAAAGGCCCAGACTTCTGGTGCATCAATAGGAGCAAGGAGATGAGGTAGATCGGAACTAGGAGGGTTATCAAGCTGCGAGAGCTTTAGTTTACCATTTGTACTCGTTTCTTTCTGATCCAAAGCGATGGAAGGTTGCGGAGAATTGACGGATAGCTGTTCCTGAATATCAGCTAAGATGATTCCTAGGCTAATACCTTCTTCAATGGAAACTTTCAATAAATCAAGTACTGTTGAAGATTCCTCAGTAGTCACGTCCACGATCTCATTTTCTCGTGTAACAACACCTACCCGCTTGCCTTTTTTCGGTAAATGATATTGGATCAGCTTCATGATTTATTCCTTTTCAGCTTTATTCATACAATACAGCTGTGTCAATTCTTCTATAGTCAAGAATCTCTACTTCAGAAAAGAAGATTTCTATCTCTTGTATAGCGTTCTGAACAGAATCAGATGCATGCACTACATTATGAGCCAAGTGATTGGAAAAATCACCGCGAATAGTACCTGGGCTCGATTCAGATGGGTTCGTAGCACCATTGAGCAAACGTACAATCTCCACAGCATTTTGCCCTTCTAAACATATGGCAACTATTGGGTCAGTAGTCATAAAATTGACTAGGGATTCGTAAAACGGTTTGCCAAGATGTACTTTGTAAAGTTCCATAGCCATCTGTTCCGACAAATGAAGCAGTTTTAGTGCGACCAGTTTTAGCCCTTTGCGTTCATACCGGTGGACAATCTGACCTACTAGGCCACGTTGAACTGCATCAGGCTTAATGAGAACTAGTGTTTTTTCCGTTTTCATTAGCTATCCTTCCAATGCTTTCTGAATACGATCTAAACCTCGATTAATTTCTGTCTCTGAGGTCGCAAAGGAAAAACGCATATGATTATCGGCACCAAAGCCGTCGCCAGGTACGGCTCCAACTTTAGCTTCGTCCAACAAGTACGTCGCCAAGTCTTGCGAGCTATTAATCGAATGGCCACTAATCGTGCGACCATAATGAGCTGAAAAATCAGGGAAAATATAGAACGCCCCTTGTGGTCTAACATAGACAATACCATCGATATCGTCCAGCCTTTGACAGATTAGATCTCTCCGTTTTTGGAAAGCTTTTACCATTTCCACTACTGGCTCCTGTGATCCAGTAATAGCTGCAAAAGCGGCTTTTTGTGCAATAGAAGTTGGATTAGATGTGCTATGAGACTGAATCTTTGACATGGCTTTGATTGCATCTTCTGGTCCCGCCGTATAGCCGATTCTCCAGCCAGTCATCGAGTAAGCTTTAGATACACCGTTGACAACGAAAGTAAGAGACTTAACAGCTTCACCAAAACTGGCTAAACTTTGATGTTTCGCTCCATCGTAGAGCAGAGCTTCGTAAATTTCGTCAGAAATTAAATAGAATTGGTGTTCAACAGCCAACTCTGCGATCATTTGTAAACTTTCTGTTGAGTAAGTCGTACCAGTTGGATTACTCGGACTACCAATAATTATTGCCTTGGTTTTTTCAGTAACTGCCGACTTGATCTGATCTGGTGTCAGGGCAAAATTCTGATCTGGAGTAGTGTTAATTACAATAGGTGTAGCATCGGCTAATTTCACCATTTCGATATAACTAACCCAATAGGGAGCGGCAAATATAACTTCATCTCCTGGGTTACAGATAGCCTGTAGAATGTTGTAGATGGTATGCTTAGCCCCACAAGAAACGATAACCTGATTAGCTTCGTAACTAAGGCCGTTATCACGTTCAAATTTATCCACAATAGCTTCTCTAAGTTCCGTGATACCTGCTACTGGCGTATACTTGGTGAACCCTTGATTTAGCGCGTCAATAGCCGCCGATTTTATATGGTCTGGGGTGTCAAAATCGGGTTCACCAGCACCAAATTTGACCACGTCTAATCCATCAGCCACCATGGCATTGATTTTTGCTGTCAAAGCCAAGGTAGAGGAAGGGGCAACTTGTTTGCTTTTATCAGAAATTGAAATCACGTTCTACAATGTCCTTTTAGTTTTTAAAGTTAAGTTTAATTCGAATAACTATACTTTTACAAGAGTTGGCCTAATTTTTCATACAGCTTTCTTTCTTTTTGTGTTAACTTTTTTGGAATTTCGACTTGGATTTTGATACGCAGATCGCCACAACGACCAGTACGATCAACAACCCCTTGCCCTCGTACTCTTAGTTGATTACCGGGCTGTGTACCTGGCGGTATTGTCAATTCTACACTGTTAACCTCATCTTGACTCAAGGTGGGTATTCTAACCTTACCACCCAAAACAATAGTAGGGATTGGAACTGAAACTTGCGTAACTAGGTCTAGATCTTGCCGTTCAAAGCTGGGGTGAGGTTTAATCTTGACCTCTAAGAACAGAGCGCCCCTTTTTCCGTCCTGTCTTTGGCTTCCTTGACCTTTTAAATTAAGCTTGTTTCCGTCTTGAACGCCCGGTGGAACTTTTACCCGAATGCTTCGACCTTGAACCTGAATATGTTTTTCTGTTCCGTATACCGCCTCAGATAAAGAAATTTCTAACTTGGATCGGAGATCTCCTGTTGGTTCGCTACGACGGCTACGAGCTCCTCCAAACAGATCGTCAAACGCATCATTAAAGTCGCCAAATCCTGCCTGACGTCCAAATTCAGAATTCGAAAACCCTCTACGTCCAAACAAATCTGAGAAGTGCGAAAAAATATCGTCGGTATTATGGAATCCCTGAAAACCACTATTATGTACACCCGCATGACCATGCTGGTCATAAATCCGTCGTTTTTGGGAATCGGACAGAACCTCGTAAGCATTGGATGCTTCCTTGAATTTATCCTCAGCCGCCTTATCGCCGGGGTTTTTGTCCGGGTGGTAACGAACCGCAACTTTACGGTAAGCTTTTTTAATTTCGTCTGACGTGGCATTCTTGCTAATACCAAGAACTTGGTAATAGTCTCGCACAATCTATTTAGCTCCGTGAACTTATTTGGGAATATTCAACAGTCGCTCAGCAATTTGAACAGCATTTAATGCTGCTCCTTTTCGCAAATTATCAGCTACTACCCACATATTAAGACCGTTCTCGATTGAAACATCTTCTCGTATTCGACCCACGAATACGCTGTCCGAACCTGCTACATCAGTTGCTAATGGGTACTGGCGTTCAGCCGGTTGATCCATAACTACCACACCCTCTGAAGCCTGAAGAATCTCACGTGCATCATCAGCACTTAACTTTTCTCGAGTTTCTACATTAATCGATTCTGAATGAGCGTAAAAAACTGGAACGCGAACTGTCGTTGGTGATACACCAATCGAATCATCTTCAAAAATTTTGTGCGTTTCATGCACCATTTTCATTTCTTCTTCGGTATAGTCGTTTTCAGCAAATGGCCAATCAAATGAAACATTAAATGCCATTTGGTGAGGAAAATTTTCACACTGCACTGGTCGACCGTTGAGAGCAGAAGTAGTTTGTTCAACTAACTCATTGATACAAGCACCACCTTTACCCGAAACACTTTGGTATGTAGAAACAACGATCCGTTTTATACCAACCGCATCATAAATTGGTTTCAAGGCGACCAACATCTGGATAGTTGAGCAATTCGGGTTTGCGATAATACCTTGATGATCATGAGCAGCATGCATGTTGACTTCCGGAATAACTAAAGGTGTATCCGGGTCCATGCGAAAAGCACTCGTATTGTCGATAGAAATGCAGTTATTTTTGACTGCTGTAGGTAAGAACTCTTTACTTATTGACCCCCCAGCCGAAGCCAGTACTAAATCAATATCTCCGAATGAACCATGTGTTAGTTCTTCAACAACGACCGTTTCATCCTTAAAAGACTTTAGAGCACCTGCAGACCGGTGCGAGGCTAGCAATTTTAACGAGGCTACTGGAAAATTTCGTTCCTCCAGTATTTCCAACATAGCAGTTCCGACAGCTCCTGTTGCTCCCATCAGGGCCACCCGATATTCACGACTCATAATTTTCTCTCAACGAATATACTCAGTATAATTTGGAATTATTCCGTTTGAAACTATATCTCTTTAACAAAAAACGGCTAAGAATGTAGCCACCTATTTTAACACAGGATACAAAATGGTGCAAAACAAAGGAAACCAGTCTATTATTCTATTCTCCTATAGATCGTATAAAGAAAGAGCGTCAAGAATCTGATCTCTTAGTTTGAGGTTGCCACTGTCTTCCTAAAGTGCTATACTCAGCTCGGATACAGCTCCCACCAATGCTAACAAAGTAAACTGTCCATGTGCCGTACTGTTTCCCTCCTACTAATCACTTTCATCTGTACGACTCAACTGTCCGATGCAGCTTTTGAACGTATCCAGCTTTCTGCACGTTCGATTGGTATTGGTGGCGCAAGTGTTGCCTTGACTTCTGGAGCTGATTCAGTTTCCCAAAATGTAGCTGGACTAACGGTAGATTTATACGACCCCGAGCTGGCTTTGAGCTACCTAGAATTGTATGGATTACTTCACTACAATGCAATTTTTGCAGCTATCCCTATTTTGCCAAACAATCGGCAGGAATCAGCCCTTGGACTTCACCTAACTAGCTCTACTGACAAATCTGGTGCATATCAAGAACTCGAGATGGGTTGTGCAGTAGGACGGCAAATTTCCTCATTGACTTATCTTGGTTTTGGATTTTCTTATCTAACATCTCAGGCTAATTTAGGGATTATTCAAGTTGGTACCGGTCGAGGATTTTCTATGGATGTCGGAATTCAGCATCGATTGGCTAATCAAAAAGTTGTGGTTGGTGCTTCTATTGCTCACTTGCTTTCTTATATTGATTATGATCGTAAGCAAATTGAGGGGACTAAATCACGCCAATACACTGAAAAATTGAGTCCTCATATTCGCTTAGGTGGAATTATGAGTCTCGACTTGCTGTTCAGTCAATTACATTTTCCAGAATATAGATTCATTACTCCCACGCTGAAAAAAACGGTAATTGCCCTTGAATTAGCAGGTCGCCGTTTTTCCTTAGGACTGGAATCAGAAGTACAGAATGGTTGTTTAAGGTTTGGTTATCGATACAATGGTGGACTAGATCAAGGAGTTTGTGCAGGCTTTGGCTACAAGTTTCACCAGTTCAAAATCGACTATAGTTGGGCTAATGGCCATTTTGGTACATCGTCTCATTTGGTTTCTATCACCCTTCGTCTTTGAGATCGGCAGGCAGTTTTGATGCAAAAAAAATGGGGCTTGTGGTTTTTAGGAGTTCTAGTCTTTTTACCAGCGATTCAAGCCGATTGGGTAAAAGGGAACGAGATAGTTCGCTTAGCAGGCTTGGGTAATACGCGTGTTGCTACCAGCCGCCAAAGTGGTAGTTTGGTTGGCAATCCAGCAGCTTCGATTAATGGTAATAATCTTTCATTCCAATGGGGTCTTGCCAATCTAGACTACCAGTCCCTGATTCCTCAAGCTGGTTTTCATACCCAAAACCGGATTAGCCTAGATTTTTTTCCTGGCTTTTACTACGCTAGACCATTTGGTAAATATAATCTCCACATTGGATTTATTGGGCGATTCAAAAACAAAACCCAAATTGGTATGGAACATACAGGTTCAGAATATATCATTAATGAACAAAGGTTCTTGGCAAAAGCAAGCTTGGTCTCTACTTATGACCTTCTATGGCAATCCGCATGGTCGTTTGGACTTAGCCGCCAGATCGGTACTAATCATTTAGGGTTCCGTATAAAGGCTTCAACACAAGAAGCCAAGGTGGGCCAAATTTTATCATCTCTAAACCTCGATGCTCAACATAACAGCGACGTCAATGTCAACGACCCAAGAGCACTGATTCCAGCTGTTATTGATAGCCTCGACTTTGCTAATCCATCCCAATACTTAGAAAGGCTAGACGACTCCCGAATTAATCAGAAGATTACTAAATACGACTTAGATTTTGGATACCAAAGTTACTTCTCATTTCGGAAAGTTGATGATTTTTGTGTCGGTATAATGGTAGAAAATATGTTGCAACGTAAGTTAATTCAACAGTCATTCACTCAATTTGGTGTTGGTATCAGCTATCAGCCCAACAATTGGATGCTAAGTGGAATCGATATATTCCGAGGTGCCCAGCGTTTTAGCTTCAATTTTGGACTGGAGGTTGGAACAAGCTGGGAAAAGGGATTTAATGGAGGTGTAGCAGTACGTTTCGGTATTCAACAAAATAGAGAAACGACCCCTTCATTAGGTGTCCAAATAGCCTTAGGCGGATCAACCTGGAATTATGCCTGGCAACGTAAAACGACTTCAATAGGGCAGCATTTTTTTGGTTCAGCGATTCGATTTTAAGCCACTAACTCCACTGACGATGGTTTAATGACATAGACCAATCGGTCAAAGGTAGACCTTTTCCTTCAATCCAATCTGCAGTCAAAACTACGTGGTCGATGGTTCGGCGATTGTTGGTAAACGTCACATGTATTAACCCATCATTACTTTGAATAATAGACGGATAATGAAAAGACCCTTCTCCTTGAATCAGATCTCTTTTATGTGGCCAGGTTTGTCCTCCATCGTAGCTTAAGCCAAGTGTCAAAGGATTTCTATCTTCGGGATGGTTGTTCCAAGCCATAACAATCCGACCATCCTTTAGGATGATGGCATCCAAAGCTGAAAATGGGCAGTAATTATCAGTTATTTCTGCCTTGGACCAAGTACGACCTTGGTCTTGAGATAAGCTCCTGAGTACCCTCGGATCCTTTCCAGAAGGACGGATTAGCGCTAGGATTGAACCATCCTGAAGTGAGATTAGAGCAGGATGTTGGTTTCGTTCGCCTGGTATTTGCCCGCGAACTTCCCAGCTTCGTCCGTCGTCTTGACTCGCCCACACCTGCGAATGCCAAGTCGTAAACTCAGTACCAAACAAGATATCACCGTTAAGAAGATGGATCGGCTGGCATCTCGGGACATGGCCCCAATCTTCTTCGATTACTTCTACAGCTGACCAAGTGTAGCCATTATCAGTTGACTTTTTTATTCGCAAATCACAAGTTACCCAGCGTACACCGGGACCGGCCTTCCCCTCTAATTTTCCATGCATCGTTCCATAAATTAGTGAAAGTATGCCATCCTTGTTTTGAAGCAGAACGCCATTACCTTCAGGTTTACCTGAGGTGTCTGCGATGGAAACAAGCTGCTGAAATTTCTGATCTGTTGGGCTACGACGTGCTAAGACCCAAGCAGCATCAGGCCGGGCTTCACCTTCTCCAGCATAATAACCAACTAACAGATCTCCATTTTTCAATTCAATCATAGTTGAACAATGACAACTAGGATAGCGTTCAGTCGGCTCAGCAATTGCTTCCCACAGCAAAATTGACAAAATATTTCACCTTCCAATTTAATCGGTAAATAAGATAGGTCCGCTACTAGTCAAGAAGTAAAATGGATCTGATTTTTAGGACCGATCAGCCATCAACTGATAATTTGTGTCGATATACATTCCACTTAAAACATTTTCGCCTTTCCTATATTTTACGTCAATCTTGACAAATATAGCAAAATGATTTATAGTTTGGCCCCATGGTTGTTAGATATTTCGAAACTATACGACTTATCTACCATTGAGGTTCAGTCATGCGGATTCCCAATATAATTATGTTATTGGTACTGTGGGCGGGGATTGGACTTTCACCGTTGAAGTTGTTAGCACAATCCACCGACCAAAAGAGAATGACCGTTTCTCCTGATAGGCCAATAACAATTCCTTCAGCGGAGCCATTCACGCCCTCTACACTTTCTTCTGGTGGTTCCTCTCTTGACACAAACTTAATTGGGCCATCAAGTGGGTTCCACTTTGGGCAAGATATTCAGCTTCAGTCTGATAAAACAGTAGAGCAAATTCAACTTATTCTGGGATCTGCTACCGTTGATGGTCATGTTCGAGGGGATGTGTTTGTGTTCGGAGGCAATCTAGCAGTAACTGAAACTGCTAGGGTAGAAGGAAAAACTAAGGTTTATTTGGGCCGCATTATAGGGAAAAAAAATCTTAGTGCTGGAACCTTCCAAGAGACTAATGGCTTTAAACTAGTTTTGGGAGTCATCAAGTTCATTCAGTACCCCGAGCGTGTTTGGTTTGGTAATTCATACCCGTCTACCGTTTGGCCTATTGCTAGCATTAGCTTAATGTTCGTAGTTTATTTGATGATTGCTGGTATTCTACCTACTCAAATGACAACTATGGAAGAGGCCATCTCTCGTCGAATTATTGGTAGTACAATAATTGGGTTGTTAATTTTTCTTCTTTTAACGGGTTTGTTCTGGTTCGCTGTTTTTTCTATTATTGGTATTCCCTTGTTAATTTTGCTTTTCTCGTTGTTAGTACCAATGGCAATATACGGGAAGGCTGCTGTATTTACTTCACTTGGATATAGTTTGATACCTAGAGATAAATCATTACTGTGGGCTGTTGCCTTTGGCTATATTCTTTATCAACTAGCTCTTCGTGTTTGGCCATTGCTTAGTTTGCCAACTTTTGTGTTAGTGAGTGCATTGGGTGTTAGTGCAACTATTCGGACAGTATTTGGCTCAAGACCACTACGAAATCGTACACCATCTCTCTCTCCCCAGAATTATAGTTACTCATCTCGTAACCAGTCTACCCGGGATTAGGTTCTGGCAAGTGGCAACTTAAGGCTTGTTAGGTTATAATCCTTTTCCCACAGAGTACCATGGAGTTTATGCGAATATCATACCGAAATCTTGCTTATTTAATTTTAGTTGTGTCAGTTTTTCTTTGTGGATGTGCTGCTTTCGAAACTACGAAGATTGAACCGATTTTTGACCCAGAAGCAACCGTTCTACCCCGTTCTGGTACAATCGCCTACGCTAAAAATGGAATAGTCGCTCTGGCAGTTCCTCTCAACGATGTTAAGGCTGCAGATGCCTTTGCGGTCATTATTTATAACGGAACTGACCATTTCGTTTCACTGAAACGGAAGGAGTGTTGGATGCTAGATGGTACTGGTGGGCAGACTAAACCCATCCATCGATCAATGTATACAGCTACTCTGGGAAAAAATTATAAACCCACACTGCCACCAGAATTTAAGTCTGAAGTATTTCGCTGGAACCGATCTATTCGGATTTATGGAGACACTGCGGCTTTACCAACTGAGGATGTGGAAACGACACGGATTATGCCAAAGCAAAAATCTCAATTCTTCCTCTATTTCCGGACCCGTAGTATCAAGTCTTCAAACCTACGAGTTGTTGTGCCTAAAATCTACAGTGAATATGATCAGAGCGAAACCACTTTTGTATTCAAGTTCCGGGTAAAAAAAGGGTAACGACCTTGCCAAATGCGACTTTCGGCCGTCTTGGTCAGTCGCCTATAACCAATTTTAGCCTGTGTTTCTTCCTTTGCATACCTCTGTTCGTCGCATCCTATTCGTGTCGTAGTCTGCCAAAGTTGGTTCATTCGAATAGTCGAATTCATCAGAAATTAGAGAATAGCCGGCCAATGATCAACTTTGTAGGTGAATTTGGTGGTATAGGTCAAAGTGCTGGTCAGTTCTTGTATCCAATGGACTTGGCTACTGATGTCAATGGACTAATCTATGTAGCTGATATGGGTAATAATCGTATCCAAGTATTATCTCCTGAGGGTGATTTTCAGTATGAGTTTGGTTGCCAAGGCTGGCAAGTTGGAGAATTTGACAGCCCAACTGACGTTGTAGTTGGTGATCAGTTAACGCTTTTCTGTACCGATGGNGGGAATAATCGGGTGCAAACCTACCGAGTAATTGATTCCCAACTTCAGTTATTTAGCCNACACCACCCNCTACAAACAGACACNAACTGGCTTGATCAACCAACAGGAATCAGCAGATCACCAGCTGGCGAAATCTANGTAGTTGATCAAGGCCATCATCGCTGGTTAAAATTTGATACCAACGGACGCTTACTGTTTCAGTGTGGCCGATATGGTGACGGTATTAATCAATTTAATCAGCCCACTGATGTTGCTACAGATCGTACCGGCAATTTATACATAGTGGATTCAGGAAACGGGCGAATCAAAAAATATGATTTTAGTGGTAACTTTATTATGCAATGGTCTGAAAACTTGCACTATCCTAACCGGATCGCAGCTTACGATTTCATCTATGTTACAGACAAGCAGTCAGTGAAAGTTTTTACACCCACAGGTACTTACGTAACCGAGATCGGCCCATTTGATCAACCTGCAGGTGTAGCAACTTTCGAAGATCGTTACCTTTACGTTACTGACTTACTGCGTAATACGATCTCTGTTTTTGATTTAAAATCGATACCTTCTGATCAATAAACCATGCCGTCCATTACCTTGCTAATCTTGTTTTTTTTAGCAAATAATTGGTCAAAACAAGAAAAATGGTCGCAGGTGTTTTCTTTGACTCAAAAACATGAACAGTTTCAGATTGATGAATCGACGAAAAAAATCCGGTTAAAATCGGTTCCAATTATCCAAGAAACTGAGCAAATTTTGCTTGACGACCAAATACTAATACGTAACCAA
Organism: Candidatus Poribacteria bacterium; assembly: GCA_002729015.1. The sequence goes on along the minus strand of PBVO01000042.1, from coordinate 41,821 downwards.
GATTACCGAATTGACTACGAGGAAGGATTAGTCGAATTCAATCTTGTCCTAGTAAATAACCAGAAAGTAACCGTTATTTACCAAACGCTACCTTTTCCAGTTTCACCCATTTATGAAAGAGATTTTTTGTCAGCACCAGCTACAACGTCCTCACCTGAATTAAATCAATCTAATGCGACTGATCCAATAGACTTACTCAAAGCCGATTCACAAACAACGATCAATGAACAACCAACTCTACAGGTTGCAGGCTCACAAACTTTTGGTGTTTCAGTCGGCACAGCTCAGTCGTTGTCCCAAAGCCAGGAACTGCGGGTTAATATCTTCGGTAATATTTCGGAAGACATAGAAGTTGTGGCTATGCTATCCGATCAAAATCTACCCATTCAGCCTGAAGGAACAACTGAAAATATCCAAGACTTTGACCAAAAACTAATTCGCATTACTAGTCCAACTATCAATGGTACTTTGGGAGACTTAATAGCCGATATTGGCAACACCGAAATTCAATTCCCGATGGCTTTGGAAGGTGTATTTGTTGAGGGGGATTTTCGCTATGGGTCATTTCGTTTGATTCCAAGTGCTGTACCCAAAGGCCTATCAACGAGTAAAACTATACAAGGCCAGGAAGGACGGAGCCAGTATAGGTTAGATGTTGAGGGGCAATTCGTAGTAGCCAAGGCTGACAGCGAAATAGTTTGGCTCAATGGCGAAAAGATGAGACGGGGACAAACTAACGATTATGTAATCCGAGATTATGGCGATCCAATCATAGAATTTACCAATCGACATATTATTACTAATAATGACCTGATAAGAGTTGACTTTGAGTACATCCCTGAAGATTTAGTTTACCAACGTAGTATAAAAGGCTTTCGGGGTTTGTTTCATACACCTGATAGAACAGCAATAATTGGACTTTCCTATGCAAATGAAGCTGACCACGACAATCTGGATGATAATTTTGTACTTCTATCAGCCCAAGATTTGCGAGACCTACGGCAGAATCAACATGATAGTCGTAGCCTGATAGCACCTCAGCAACATACTGTGTGGGGAATTGAAACCCAGCTAGGACTATCCGATCTAGCTACACTAGATGGGCTAATGGCTTTTAGCACAACCGATACCAATACACTGTCAAATCAAGACGCACGTTTGCATGGTCGATCTTGGAAATTACATTCAACAACTCAATATCCCTCGAGCGAAAAGCCCAAATTGGTTTTTAATCTTACCTATCATGATTTAACGTCTAATTATCGGCCGGTTGGAGCCTCGAGCCAAAGTCGAAACCGATATCAATACAGTTCACAATACCAAAATCATAATTTTGACGACCAGTATCTAGGGACACGTCAATCAACAACCAACAGCCAGATAGTGCAGGAAGATGTTGGCACTGATGAGCGTCAACTGTCAGCAAAACTTCAGTTATTACCTTTTACTTGGATGAACTTAACTGGGGGGCTTGGTAAAACAAGAACTAAGCAAACAAATGCTGAGTTTCATAATTTCGCATTAGACTTGGTTCCTAAAAGCCTTCCTCACCTATATCTCAGTCAATACAACAGCCAAAATTCCAGCAAATTATCTGCCAACGTTTCAACCACTAACCAAAAATACCGGCAACAAGGAAACTTATCATATCGGAAATTACTTACACAGGATACTGAATTAAGGCTTCATAGTGGAATTGAGCGGCTTTTTTCTAAACCAACTATTAACGGTACTGGGACTCCTATGTCCCCACAAAAAAGACAAATCAATCGTCTTCAAGTCGACCTACAATACCACAAATTAGTTACTCTCGATTACAAGTATGCACAAGAGAGGTCACAAACGAGACAAACTTTACTGGCCGTCGATAACCGGCCTTTGATGCTTTCGGACTGGTTAAAAACTTCTCAGGCACAAACTTGGTCAATTGGCAACTTTTCTCAAGTACGCCGTTGGGTCAATTTTTCCAGTAATTTGTCTCGCCGAAGATTTAAAAATTACGGCCGTACAGATAGCACCGTACCTCCCGACACGACAACACAATTAGCTGATATTAACTGTCGAGTTACACCACTGAATGGAGCCATTAACTTTCAATTCACCTACGAACTTGACAAAAAGCTAGCGACAAAACGAAGAGAGGTTTATACTGATATTAATCCCTATACTGGGCATCAAATCCGGCCAGGAGAAGGTCATTATGTCAAAATTGACGAATTGCACTATGTCGAAGATTATGAAAAAGGTCAGTTTATCAAAATCATCCAAAATCTAGCAGATAAACCCGTTACGGCAATTGACACCAAAGTACAATTGCGAGTGCGACCTAGGTCTTATCGACCACAAATTTCACCTAAATCACTGAATCGGAAAAGCTCCTCTTCGTTGGGTAATTCACCTTCATTTATTGAATCACAAAGATGGTGGACCATTTGGTTGAAATGGGTTAGCTTTTCGATGCGACACAGCCTAACAGAAGAACAAGAAGACGCTGACCAACTGGCCTTTTATCTTCTTCAACAAAGGCAGTCTCAGCGTACAGTTTACGGTCGGCATAACCAACGTTACCAAATCACTGTCTCTCCTTCACCCAAATTCACTTTGGACTTCAACTATGTGGAAAATCGGAGTCTAAACCGTCGAGTTAACAATCGACAGCGTCAACATCAAGGGCGAAATTGGAATCTAAGGACTACTATCAACCCAACCGTTAGGCTGTCTCTAAATTGGCAATCAGAATGGCGGTACGATTTGGAGTTGTTCGACCGAATTGGCCAATTAAATTCATCTCTAGAGCAACTATCAAACTTGGATCAGATTGAACAGAGAAACGAACTCGATCTTCGTTATGAATTGAATCAAAAATTTCGTCTTAACTGGGTCGGAATATATCAACAGACCAAAGATACGGACAGCGTAACTAATGACGCAACGGCTTATACCCAGACCTTATCTCTTGAAAATCGGTTAACTTATTCAATGGTTGGAAAAGGTCGTTTTGATATGTCTTATCAGTTAGCGCATGGACAAAACCGAGGTGGGCAACCTTTCATCCGTTACAATTTTTATTCAGGATTTAGTCATCAAGCTAAGTTTACTGTCAACTATCGTGTAGAAAAATATACTGATTTACAGTTGCGATTTAATTATCGCGTCTTGGCAACCGAAGTCCAAAAAACAGAACACCGAGCTGAAATGGAGGTTAGGGCTCAATTGTAAATTGTCTGGCTTCGTAATTAGTTCATGATTGATTGATAGTTACGATGACCGTAAACTGTTTACTTTATTTCGTCTTTTCGTTTATCATTCTGTTAGGGGACTGTTGCTCACATTTTTCATATTCGTTTAGTCAAAAAAATCGCTGTTGTGTTGAAATAGAGAAACAGCAACAACCCCTATATTATATCTATAGGACAAAATTTTGGTGATAGGCTTCCTTAGCTTTGAACGACGACAATTGTAGTTTGCATTTATGCTCAAAAGTAGTGAAAAATTATCGACTTGCCCCCAAATGACCTCTTAGATGAATTCTTCATCTAATGGTTATACAACTTGTATCGACAATATACCAAAATAGAAGCCAATATTTATTTAATTGACTTGGCAATTTTCTTTGCTAGGTTATAGTTACTCTTTGCTTTTTGGTCCCATGTTTGTTGATACTGATTAGATGATCCCGACCAATTCTGGTTAAACTCTATTGAACTGACCAAATCCTCATTAATTGGCAACCGTGATACTAATTGTCTCGCTTCATTGAGTTTTTCTTCCATTTGTTCCACGTCTTTACCTCGGCTACGTTTCTTATCCAACTTTGCCTCTGCTTTGTAAATTTCTTTCCAAGCCCGTTGAAGTTCTTGAAGCCGAAAAGTTATAAACCAGTCGAATAAGGAGTTAAGAACCTCATAACGCCTCTGAGATAAGTCGGCATCAAATGGGACTGACTTTTCGATCTGAAACGGATTAGGAAAGCCATTAGGTGCTTGATCATACAGATCAGGAATAATCGGTAGACGGCTGATACTATCAGTAAAGAGTAAATTTTGGCCGGTTCGACTAATTACAAAATCGATGAATTTTTGGGCAGCATTAGTGTTCGGACTTCCCTTGATCAGAGCAATATTAGCTGGCACCATCGGTGTAATAGAAGGATAAACAAAACCAACAGGTTGGCCACTTGATATAGCCGATAAACCAAAAAAATCGACGACTACACCAATTCCAAACTCACCACTCGCAATACCTTGTGGGACTCCAAAACTCCGTTCGGTAATAACCGTCATGTTGCCAGCCATTTGTAGTAGCAAAGCCCAGCCTTTTTGCCACCCATACCCCTGCAGAATTGATTCTACAGTTAAATGGGTGGTCCCACTACGAGAAGGAGAACACATAGAAAGATGATTATGATATATAGACTTGGTTAAATCAATCCACTCTCTGGGGAATGGAAGTTGATAAGCTTTCATATACTCATTGTTCCACATCATTCCATATCCACTCAAAGCAAAACCAAAAAAGTAGCTGTCAGGATCATGGATAGGGTAGTCTCCAATTGTTTTTGCAGTTTGGTCGATTAATTCTTTGGGTGGAGTATAAAGAGCTAATAAATCTTCTTTTTTAAGTAAAGCGAACGCATCAACAGCACTAGCCCAAAAGATATCGGAATTCGGTTTCGTAGCGGTCTCTCGGATATATGTCACTGCAGCTGATGTTTTCTTGGAACGAAAAACCAGTTTTATGTCTTGGTGTTTTTCTTCAAATGCTGTTTGATAGGTATCGAAAAGGTCCTTGGGAAATGAAGTCACAATCACTACTTCTGCCGAAAAAGTAGTTGAGCATGTTAGTGAAACTAAAAAAAATAAGGACGTCAAAATCTGAATTCGATTATTCATTTTATTTTTTGTTCCTACTTAAAGAAATTACCGTACTGGAAACTAAAAAGATATATCAATATATGAGCTCTGGTAAAAGTTGAGAAGATTTTTTACCTGCTACACAAGTCGATGTAAGGATACGGGTCAAAAGCCTTTACATATTTTACTTTGAATATGAATAGAAAATGAAAAACCATTTCTAATACTTATTAAGATAATCAAAGAATACACCTATACCAGTTGAGGTCGTAAATTCAATCATTTGATTCCATCACCGATGGTAAAAGACGTGTAGATGAAGTATGCCTAAAATTTTGGTTCAATGTCAAATCCCTAGTATTTGAATTTACCGGACAACCATCGTTCAATTGCAATCGATAAAGATAATCGTTTCGAAGTAAACAAAGCCATGCAAGCAGTGACCAAAATCGATAAAATTATAAAAACCTTTAGATTTAGGCGAAAGAACAAAGCAACGATGAGGGGAAATAGGAAAACTGCTCGATCAATAAATATCAAAAATGCCCAACTATCTCCATTGTTTTTTTCAACTTTTGCGCCACAAGCCTTACAATATTCCTTTATCCTAAAATAACCTTTAGTTATGTTTGCTTCACGACACTCCACACATAATCCTTTCAAACCAATCATTATGTAGTTTATCAATGTAGGTTTGAAGCGTGACACGACTAATACAAAATTAGCAAAACTTAGGCAATACAAAAAGGGATGCATTAGCAACTCTGGTTGCAGAGCTTTTCACTAGGTAATACACCAAATTTCATGTGTATAATGGCATTCTGTTCCGGTTATTGATAAATGGATTACATTACTGATGTATAACGACCATCACGATGACACAATCCAAAATTAGTTTTTATGTTAGCTTTGGTAATGAAAAATAGGTGTTCGCTTATAGTATTCATTATAAAACGACTATGCTTTTTCTTCATGAAGTCAAAATTATTGATCATTTTGTTAAAACTAGTGAATACTGTTGACTCTCACGACTGAGTATTTATACTTATTGAAAGTAATACTATACTGTGGCAGAATGCCACAATTATAGCATCAACCAAATAGTCCAGCAATGAGCGCATCAAACTATCAAGTTAAACGTTTAAATGACCAACCCCTTGTTTCAGATGGTCATAATACTAATGGTCCATCAGTGATCAAGGTGCCGACTTGGTTGGATGTCGACCAGCGCCCATTTACAACCCAAAATGGCAAAAAAATCATCGCCAACTATTACCTATATTACGCAAACCACAATGGAAAATTCATCCACATGGCTTGGAGTCATAAAATTGACTCCGGGTGCTGGTTCAAATTTAACCGGCCAGATTTAGGACTGAATGTAGCTGAAATACCTGGACGAGGTGTATTAGATTTGGCTAATGGTCCACAAAGGATCCATCTAAATTCGTCAAGGTCTATTTATTTAGGCAAACCCAATGGGAAATCGGGGCACATCGCTTCCCCTGATGTTCATGTTGATCATCAGAAGAAACGAATAGTCATGTATTTTCACGGAAACGGTAGTGGGGTAGCTTTTCGACGAAATTCAAACGGTCAACGCATACCCTACCCAGCCAACCAAAACACTTATGTTGCTACATCGGTTGACGGTCTAAATTTTAACCCTGCTGATCTAGGTGGGCAAACTAAACATGGTATTTTACCTGTTTGTATCGGTCGAGCTTACATGAGAGTGTTTTCCTATCGAGGCCAAACATACGGATTTTCACGGTCGGCCCTCATTAATATTTCACCTCGTAATCCACTAGCCCTTCCAGATCCTGATTTTCCAACCGAGTCGACATGGACTGCCAGCGGAATTCAAGAAGAAACAGAACTATCTCAGTATTTTCGTGAATATTATTTGCCTAAAATTAATCATTATCGTAGCGAACTAAATCAACCAAGTTTCAAACAGGTTGATTTAGAGGGACAGGTTTTTCCTCGCCACCTTTGTGTTAGAAGACTACCTGAGGACCATCATTTAGAAGTTTTCTTTAGCGTAAAATTCAAAAAAGGAGGTAATTTTGAGCAATGGCGGCCTCCAGATGATTCAGAAAAGATTCTAAGAGTCGTCTATGATCTGAGTTGTGAACCTTGGCAAATACAACGAGAAGACACTGGCCAGATTAGGATTGAAGAAATATTGAAGGCAGAAAAATATTGGGAGTTGAAGGGCCTTTGTGACCCTTTTGTTTTTGTAGATACTGATAAGCGCATCTATCTTTTCTACGCAGGTGGACCGATTCAGTCGGAAGGTGCAATTGGTATGGTAGAATTAAGTCCTAAGTGAATTGATACAATATTCTTGATTTAAAAGTATTAAATTTTTTTTCATAAATGGGACCTAGAACTGTAATCTTTTGTTTCTGCATTTTCGCTATGTTTAGTTTAATTTGCGAATCTAATCACAATCTTTCTATTGATAAAGTTGAACCACCCAATTGGTGGGTAGACATGAAATGGAATTGTGTTCAGCTAATGATCTATGGAAAAGGGTTAACTAACATATCAGCCGAATTTCAAAATGATCAGCTCGCAACTACTGTCTTAAAATCCAGTAATTCCTACGCGTTTGTCCAAGTGAAAATTCCAGATAACCTACCTCCCGCAACCTATCTTCTTGAAATCACCGCATTGGGCCAAAAGGCCGTAATTGATTTCCCCATTTTATCGAGAGACACCAGTCCGTACCGACACCAGGGTTTTAATAATGCGGACGTCGTTTATTTAATTACGCCGGATCGGTTTGCCAACGGTGATCTCACTAACGATCTAGCTGATGGAGTCGTCAGTGATTTTGATCCAAACAGCATATCAAAACGACAAGGCGGCGATTTGTCAGGTATTATTGATAGACTGCCATATCTACAGGATTTGGGCGTTTCAGTACTTTGGCTAAATCCTGTTTTGGAAAATAATGGAACTAATAGTTATCATGGTTATGCCGCTACTGACTTATATCGTATTGATCCTCGCTTAGGGAGTAATACTGAATATAAAGAGCTTGTCGATCAGGCACATGCTCACCAAATCAAAATTATTTTTGATCATGTTAGTAACCATATTGGTATTGGGCATCCTTGGGTTCAAAATTTACCATCCGAAAATTGGTTGAATGGAAATATCACTGAACATAGTAGTGATAAGCATTACATATCATCGATCAATGATCCACATGCAGATCCTAATACAGTGAAACTGCTTCAGTCTTTTTGGTTTGTCGATTCTATGCCAGATCTTAACCAAAGAAACCCATATTTAGCAAATTATCTAATCCAAAACACTTTATGGTGGATTGAGTTCACTGGGATTGACGGAATCCGTGAGGACACTTACCCATATGCGGATCAGGAGTTTTTATCCCGATGGGCTGCAACAATTTTGAGTCAATATCCAAGTTTTAATATTGTGGGAGAGATCTGGACTAATTCACCAGCTTCTGTAGCCATGTTTCAAAAAGGAAATTTGTTACATCAGCAAAAAGAGACTAATCTACCATGTGTGATGGATTTCCCTCTGTGTCAGGCATTTCGTCAATATTTGATGGGGACCGGTAAGTTACAAAATGTTTACGAGGTTCTTGCCCAAGATTTCTTATACTCAGATCCCAACAATTTGCTCACTTTTTTTGATAATCACGATATGCCTCGCGGTGTGTTTATTGCCAAAGAAAATATTCAAAAGACTAAACAGGTGATAGCAATGCTGTTGACCCTACGTGGCATTCCACAGCTATTATATGGGACAGAAATTAATATGGTTGGTGGCGAGAGCCATGTACAACTACGAGCTAATTTCCCAGGAGGGTTCCCAAATGATATGCGAAACGCTTTTGATAGAAATGGCCGAACGGAAGCAGAAAACGATATTTTTACATATTTGAGAAAGTTATTGGAAGTTAGAAAAAGGGTTTCTCCTCTGACTACCGGCAAACTAATTCACTATCCGCCCAATTATCATAACGATGTTTACAAGTATCTTCGGATCAGCGAGGAAGAAATAGTACTAGTTATTATCAATGGCCACGATGAGAAAAGACAAGTTGACCTTTCTGAATTGGCTCACTGGTTTGATACAGAATCTAGATTTGTCAATTTGATTACTGACCAAATTTGTACGATTAGTTTCACCGAAAAGCTTGTGGTAACAAGTTGGCAGACACTAATTCTGCATCAAAGACCTTAATAAAATAACTGATAATATTGTCATCTTCGTGATTACGATTTGATTTGACGAATTTGCCCATGTATCCTTCAGAAAGTAAAATTGTGTGTTTTAGTTTTTTTCTGTGGTAACTTATTTGGGCTTTTCGGACTGACTTATAAAAACCAAGCACAAAATAATGTCGTTCCATGAGCAGACATACGCCGAAAACTATAATAAATTGACTACTCAGCTTGTAACTGCTGGAGCACATAATCCGCGTAGTAGGGTAAATCTTAGATTCAGACTGACATATGAATCCATGTAATTCAAGATACTATTAGATAGAGTATGAAGAATAATCAGTTAACCAACAGTCGATGGATAAAATTATTGCTTGTCGGTCTGTTTCTGTTAATTCTGAACAGTGCTTACCTGATCAGCTTTGGTAGCCCTAACCTTTTTTATATCGGTAACGTGCTACTTCATATTTCTCTCGGTCTAGTTCTGACTATTATTTCATCACTACTGCTAATCAACTGGTGGCCAATTTATGTTCGTAAGCATTTTGGCTTCTGGCGATTTGGTCATTTACTCCTCGCAGTTGCAATCATCTCTGGTGTTTGGCTGATGATTGTCGGTGGTACGCGCCCCAATCGCTGGCTTTTACTAACCCACATCATCACAGCTTCGTTTAGTGTTCTATTTCTACTGAGTTACCTCATCCTGATTTTGAAGTTTTGGGTAAAACCATCTACAATAGTTCTATTAACTTCCATATTATTTCCGTTGGGTATGTTGTTATTCCGTCAATACTTGCCTAACCCAGACTATCTAGTCAAAAATCCGACTGAAAATATACCAACTAGCATGTATGAAGAAGGAGGAGGCTCTAGCAGTCCTTTTTTTCCTTCTTCTGCAGAAACTGACACGGGGCAATTAATTCCAACCAACTTTTTCTTGACTTCAGAAACTTGTTCTGCCAAAGGCTGTCATACCGACATATATAATCAGTGGCATCAGTCTGCCCATCACTTTTCGTCTTTTAATAACCAATGGTATCAGAAGTCAATCACGTATATGCAAGATGTAAATGGTATTCAATCGTCTAAGTGGTGCGCTGGTTGCCACGATCTAGCGGTTTTATTCAATGGTGTTATGGATCAACCAATCCGAGAAAATTTGCACAGGCCTGAAGCTCAAGCAGGTTTAGCCTGTACAGCCTGTCATTCGATTGAAAGAGTTAAGGACACTATGGGAAATGGAGGTTATGTAATTAAGTATCCACCTTTGCACGAGGTAGCAGCAAGTAAAAACCCAATTGTCCGGAAACTACATAATTACTTAATACGACTCGACCCTGAGCCACATCGCCGTAGCTTTTTAAAACCATTTCATCGAGAAAACTCAGCTGAATTTTGTTCAACTTGTCATAAAGTACACTTAGATGAACCAGTGAATAATTTCCGCTGGTTCCGTGGGTTTAATACTTATGATCAATGGCAAACTAGTGGCGTATCTCATCAAGGTGCTTTGTCTTTCTATTATCCCGAGAAAGCATTGGATTGTGTAGATTGCCACATGCCTTTAGTTGATTCACAGGATGCTGGTAATGTTAAAGGTAGAATCCATAGCCACCGATTCCCAGCCGCCAATACAGCATTACCCTTTGTGAATCATCACCAAGAACAATTAGAAGCTGTAACTGCATTCTTAAAGGACGATCAGGTAACAGTAGATATTTTTGCTCTTAATCGTAAAGGCAAGACAACCCAAATCGAAGAAGCTGTATTGCAGCCTGGAGAGGAGATACGAATTGATGTGGTCGTCAGAACTCGAAAAGTCGGTCATCGCTTTCCAGCTGGTACGATTGACGCTTTCGACATTTGGTTAGAACTGAAAGCAATAGACGAGAATGGAGTGGTAGTGTTTTGGAGCGGTTATATCGAGGCAGAAGATGGTAATGGTCCGGTTGACTCCAGTGCTCATTTTTACAAATCTTATATGATTGATGCTCATGGAAACCCGATTAACAAACGAAATGCTTGGGCTACACGAACAGTTTTGTACAATCGAACTATTCCACCTGGTGCGGCGGATACAGTTCGTTTTAAGCTAAAAGTGCCAGAAAATAGTACAGGAAAAATAAATTTTCAAGCTAAATTGAATTATCGAAAATTCAACTGGTGGCACACTCAATGGGCTTACGCAGGTATTCGCGACCCCAATGATACTGATTTTGATTTAGACAAATCCTACGATGACGGGAAATGGGTCTTCACTGGAGACACATCCAAAGTAGCGGGTAAAATCAAACAGATTCCTAATTTACCAATTGTAGTTATGGCAGAGGATAAGATTTCAATTCCAGTGGGAAGTACATTTACAACGCCAAGCTTGAATCAATCACCTACAAACAACATTCGTGAACGATGGAACGATTATGGTATTGGTCTTTTACTGCAAGGAGATCTGAAATACGCAGAAAAAGCATTTATAAAAGTAACAGAACTTGAACCCGATTATATGGATGGCTGGGTCAATGTCGCTCGCTGTAGAATTTCAGAGGGTGATATTGCTGGAGCTAAGGAAATGCTGAAAAAAGCTTTTGTCATTCAAAAAGGCTTGGCTTCTACTGACCCAAATCGAGCTAAAGTTCATTATTTTTATGCTCTGTCTTTGAAGCCGCACGGCCTGTACGACGAAGCACTCGAGCACTTACAAAAAGCAGCAGATCAATTCCCACGAGATAAAAAAGTAAGGAATGAAATAGGCCGACTATATTATCTGAAGAGAGAATATGATCAGGCTATAATTGAGCTGAAGAAAACCTTGGAAGTTGACCCTGAAAACCTAGATGCTCATTATAATCTGATGTTGTGTTACCGAGCCGTCGGAAACAAGATCGAGGCTGTGACGGCACAAAAGCTTTACTTACGTTTTAAAGCCGATGAGTCGGTTGATCAAATCACTGGTTTGGCACGACGAGCGGACCCAGACGCCAACCGAGAGCGACAGCCTATCCACGAACATACCTCAAATTATATCTCAGCCAGAACTTCGGCTTCTCTTTCCGAGCAATCCCCATTAGTGCAAAACTACGATTAGCTATCAAGCAAGCAGTGTAAGCAATGTTGCCAATATTGTTTGATATAGTCTTGGGTGGGAGCTGGCAAATCGGAGAAAAGATGATCTACCCATTTCGATAGTTCGGTTCCGGTTTCAGCTTCGATTGATCGCTTCTCCGGTAGAGATAAGGAACAATGAGTCTTTTGGTATTGTTCTGAAGCTTTGTTATCGAAATCCACAACTTCAAATAATAAAAGATTGATGATCAACGATGAAGTAATTCGTTTAGGCTCATCGAGTTCACCGTCGCTTATTCGGTGGCTAGAAAAAAGCTGTAGTTTTGGTAATGATCTAAAATAAACCAGTCTATGAAAGAGGTTATCTATTTGTTGATTTGCAACATTAAGATCTAATAAATGAGAAATTGGCCGAGGACTGATTTGCAGTCCACACAGAGCTACCTCCGCTTTCTGAATAGTAATCTGTTCTTCTTCTAAATTTTCCAAAAAATCGGTTTCGTAAGCATTATAGCAAAGGATCGGTTTTAGATCGATAATGGTTTTTGGAATTTCCTCTAGGGTTGGTGGACAAAGCCGGCAAGACTCAATGGTTTTAGTCGCTCTTTGTTTTAATTGTGTGATTAAAGTATTACCAATCTGAAAAAATTTCACCAACGGATTTTTACTTATCAGGTCAGGCGCTTTATCAATATTCTGGTTGGTCGCGTAGTCCAAACCTAAACTTAGAAACCGAATGCCCTGCTCAACAGCTTTTTGAAGACCTCGAGCCCCAAAGTCGGTTGTTCGCATTTTAATCAATTTGTGAGATATTTGGATCACTTGATCTTGAATCTGGTCAGCGAGGGAACGAGAGATTTGCCCCGACAGAACACCATTGCGGATAACACGGTGGAGGAAAAGCGAGTCACCGTCATTTGGCTCAAGCAACTGTAATGACTCTAATTTATTCTGATTCTGGCTCAACATCAACCAAATCTAGCTGATTTAGATCAACCTGTTGTTGCAGTTGTTCTTCTGTGACTCTGATCCCGGTAGATTGATCTCTATCTTCTACTCTTACTTCTCTTTCAGATTGAATTTGTATCAGCCGTTGGCTCGAACTTCTGGGGTCGGATTGATTGAGATCAAATATTTCGCTCATCAAGCGGATGAACAACTCATAGTCAGCCTCCCAAACCGCATAACATATTCCACGCGTTCGCTCATCTTCATAGCTAATTAGTTCAGATGTCGGATTTATCAAGCCGGTTTGTATTTGCAAAGCTCGAAACTCACCCTCAATTTCGACTCGGCTACGTATCATCTCAGCTAAAACAGTTACATCGATTTGGTAAAGGAAATCAGCTAATTCTTCTGAATCAATATTCATCATTTCGAACAGCCAAAAATCAAGTGCATCTTCATCTAGTTGTCCATCTTTCCATAGGGCGACATCCATGATTTCTTCAAATTGTTCCGCAGAAACACAAGACAACATAACCGAAGACAGGCCGGTTCCTAAGTGTAAATTCAGAACTTGTAAGATGTCTTCAGCTGAACTAGACTGAACCAGCTCAGTACAATCAGGAACTAACTCATATAAAGACTCTTTCTCGCGGGGGGTCTGGGCATTGGAAATCAAAGCTAACTGGTGATCAGTAGTATAGCTTTGGAATAACATTTCTGCGTGGCGGGTTGGAAGTCGAAAAAGCTCTTGTGTTTCTTGGTTTAGATCGACAAGCATCTCCATAATAATTACAACAGCCCTCTGTTCTCAGAACGGCCCTAATTCTAGCATAATTTTTCCACCGATGCCTGTTTTTTGTCTTTTTACTGACAATGGGCTAGAGTTCGAGGAGACGTGATACAATAGGCTAAATTTTTTAAAGCATAGGCCAGAAGAGATCTTTAATGAATTTTCTAGCTCACCTATTTCTATCTGAAGAAGACCCCGAAATTATGGTCGGTAACTTCATCGCTGACATGGTTAAGGGAAACAGCTTTTTAGGATACCCAAGTACTATTGGCAAAGGTATTAGAATACATAGAAGCATTGATAAATTCACTGATAGCCACCCGACAGTTCAACTTAGTAAAAAGCGCTTACGCCCGAAGTATCGGAAATATGCAGGAGTTATTGTAGATATGTTCTACGATCACTTACTGGCTGTTGATTGGCACACTTACTCACCGATTCCTTTAGCTAGTTTTGCTGAGAAAGCTTACAAAACTCTTGGCAGCTACCAAGCGCTAATGCCACTTCGTGGCCAGCGTACCCTATTCTACATGCAAAAAGGAAATTGGTTGGTTAGTTACGCTGAACTATCAGGGATCAGCCAAGCTTTGGGTGGTCTTTCTAACCGGACTCGATACAAGTCAGGAATGGAACGATCGATAAATGATCTGCAATCTGATTATTCAGCTTATCGAAATGAATTCTCTAGTTTTTTTCCTGAGTTAATCGAATTCAACCGATTGGAGTTGAATAAAATTCTAAGCGGAGCCAGTTAAGAACTGCAGGATAAGGTCGAGCACCCAGGTCGGTTCCGGGCCCATTCTGGCCGTTTAGTGGCGTAGTCGTTTTGGTTAGGTTGTTCATCGTATGGATACTGTAACAATTTCAAGAGTTCCTCGATAAACACGTGGTTTCCATTTTCTGCTTCTTCGATGGCCGTTTGGGCCAGATAGTTCCTTAGAACATATTTCGGGTTAACACGGTTCATCTTATCTCGCCGAACTCTATTAGACACTCCTTCTTGATTTACTTGCTTAATGTAATCAGAAAGCCATTGACCAATTTCATGTACAATGTCGTCTGTAAGTTCTTCGGGCTGGTAGTAGGCACTAATTAGTGGTTCCATAAGTTCTCGATAGTTTATATCGGGAACCGGTATCTTCTCAGCGTCAATCATGGCTAGCTGGCGATAGAAAATAGTCATATCAGTTTCAGCTAGGGCCAGGATTTTTGGGAGTTGAGTTATTAGTTTTTTGTTTGGCCGGTCTAAACCCAGTTTCCGGGTCATCATTGATTCCCAGCCTGACTCAAATATCTGCTTGTAACTATCAAGTGCGTTCAATAGCGGTTCTTTTTCCTGAGTTAAACAGTAAATCGATTGGGCTAATTGGGCGAGATTCCAATGAGCAATGTGCGGTTGATTGCCAAAACAGTAACGTCGGCCGTGTGCATCGGTGGTATTTGGTGTCCAATTAGGATCATAGTTATCCAACCATCCGTAGGGTCCATAGTCGATGGTTAAACCCAAAATTGACATATTGTCCGTATTCATTACTCCGTGCACAAACCCAACTCTCATCCATTCGATTATTAACTCAGCTGTTAATTGGCAAACTTGCTTGAACCAATCAATATAAATTTCCGCTGATGGCCTCCCTAAATGGGGGAAATCAGTTTGAATTGTGTAGTCAACCAATTGTTTCAAAATATTAGTTTCGCCACGAGCTGCAAATATTTGAAAGCTGCCGAATCGGGTGAATGTAGGAGACACCCGGCAGACGACTGCTCCTGGCTCCATTTTAGGGTTTCCATCATAAAACATGTCCCGAAGTACCGTTTCCCCAGTGGTAATCAGACTCAAAGCTCGAGTAGTTGGAATACCAAGATGATGCATAGCTTCACTGCACAGAAATTCACGAATAGAAGATCGTAGGACAGCCAAACCATCTGCTTGACGGGAATATGGTGTGGGTCCAGCTCCCTTGAGTTGCAAAGCCCAACGATCTCCACTTTGGTTAACTATTTCACCGAGATTGATCGCTCTCCCATCACCTAATTGGCCAGCCCAATTTCCAAATTGATGGCCGCCATAACAGGTAGCGTAAGGTTGCATACCTGATAGTAATCGGTTGCCCGACATAGTTTGCACGAAGTCGGGTGAATGGCAGGCTTGTGAACTCAGATCGAGTAAGTTTGCTACTTGCGGGGAATACGCAACCAATTGGGGGTTTGTAACTGATTTCGGTTTCACATAAGAGAAGCAGGCACCTTCGACTTGACGACAGAAGTTATCAGCTTCCGGGTCAGAGGGTAATTCTCTGGTGAACCGATTATCAAACTTTAGCTGCTGTAGTTCGTGATACATCATCTGTTCCTTTTTTATTATTCCAATCTAAAAACCAATTTGGCTAAAGCTCAAGAATCATTACCCACATTGGATTTTTGCCCAAGTATTGACTACGAAGAAAAGTTAACAGACCAGTTTCGGGATCAATTTGATAGGTGGCTAATTTGCCAGAACCTTGACCTGCAGCAAAAAGGAAGCGACCACTTGGGTCGAGGTTAAATGTTCTGGGTATGGGTTCGGTTTCTTGCCTACCAATAGCTATTAAATTTTCGCCATCATCCGAAACCGAAAAAATAGCGATGCTGTCGTGCCCTCGATTAGCAACATACAGAAATTTCCCACTTGGGTGAAGGTGGATTTGAGCACATGTGTTCTCTTCTCCAAATTTATCAGGTAGGGTCGAAAGAGTCTGATTGGCTTTCAAACTTCCATCGTCAGGATTAAACTGGTAAGTGGTTACGCTGGAACCATTCTCGTTTGCTACATAGATTACATTTTTATCGGGGTGATAGCAGTAATGACGAGGCCCATCCCCGTCGCCAGCTTTTATGATGGGAACAGGATTAGGATGAAGTTGGCCAGTTTTTACAGAGAATAAAAATTGATAAATCGAGTTAGGTTCGACAGTATGAGGCACGAAGGCGTAGCGATTACTAGAATCAGTAATTATAAAATGTGCATGTTTGGCAGTATCAATCCAGCAAGCCGGTTGAGCATGTACTGTTTTGTCGTCATTAAGCGGATTGGAAGCAACTCCACCGGCACCATAGTAGGCAGACAATAAGTATCTATCTGTGCGATCTAGAGCGATATAACAAGGGTTAGAAGGAAGCTTGGTTTGGCCAATAAAGCTGAGATTGCCACTGGGAGCATCGAGACAAAATGTGGCAACTTGCTCGGTCGAGCGAAGCCCTGCGTAAAAATGTCGTTTTGTCCCATCAACGGTCAGTGGACCCGGGGTCCCGTCGACAGTTACTGTTTGGCAAAGTGTTAAATCACCTGTGTCAATGTCCATTTTGTGGACTAAAATTTTTTTCTCATTAGCGATGGAAAAATAAGCGAAATATGGCATACCCAACTCCTTCGATTCGTTCGTGTTTTTCTCTTAGAACAAATTAAATTACGGTCAGAGATACGATTTTTCTATTACCTAACGCGCTTAAAAATGATGATGTGTTGACGTGGTAGGGTATGAATAGTTTCGACCCATTCCAGTGGGTGTGGGCTGGCTTCTTTCAGTACTTGAAGCTCTGACATCTTGTGTAGGCGCTTGATTGGTACGCTAGGATCTTCTAATCGATATTCTACAAAGACTAATCGGCCACCAAGTTTTAGGCTTTTGCAAATACTTCTTATCATTTCATAAGGATGAGAAAATTCATGGTAAACATCAACCATTATTGCTAAATCAATACTGCTGATAGGTAGATTTGGATCATCTATCTTACCAAGTATGCCTTTTACGTTAGTAATCTGATATTGTTTCATGTTATCTATTAATAATTCGACCATCTCTGGCTGAATATCAACCCCATACAAAATGCCCTCAGGGCCAATCGGAGCCGCCATTTGGCGAGCGATGTAACCAGTACCAGCCCCGATGTCCGCAATTTTATCTCCAACTTTTAAATTTAATGCTTCTACTAGCAGGCTAACCCGTTCTTCTTGCTCTCGTTCAGGTCGTTCCAACCATCCAGCAGCTAAATGCCCCATGACATGCGAAATTTCCCTTCCCATGTAGAATTTGCCGATACCATCGGGTGAAGCTTGACCGAAATGATAACGAGTGTTTTCAGTTTTCTTTTCTTGATTGTGGGTGTCAGTTTTTTGTGCTAGCAAAACCTGGTTTGAAATTGAAAGTAATACAAAAGAAATAAAAGCTATCAGCTGCTTCACACCTTTCCTCCTGGCTCTTTTGACAGTTTGTACCAACCCAAATCGAGATTATTTTTTATCATTTTTTTATCATTTGTTAAAGTTTATGTCAACGAGACCACAAACAAATTATAAGAAAGAGAATCCCTATTGGCAACCAGAAAGCTTTATCTGACAATAAAATCTTGGCTAAACACCGGAATCTGACTTTTTTTTTACTTCGTTAAGTTGGTGGTTGTCGAAAAATGACTTTTGTGGTACAATTTAGGGGTATTTCTGGGACATGATCCGGCAGGTTTTATTTAGGTTTTTCAGCGATTTAGTAGTCATTTTGAAGCACGTTCTTTTAGCTAGTCGCCAACTAGAGGGTTTGAGATGGAACTGATATTTGAAAAAGAAGATTTATCGAAAGCGATACAGATTTTGCAAGGGGTAGCGTCAGGTCGTAACACTTTGCCCATTTTATCTAATGTATTGATTCGTGCTGGTGCTGGTCAAATCGAGATTGCAGCTACTGATTTAGAAGTCGGAATTAGAATGAAAGTAGCAGGACAGATTCAAGAAGAGGGTGAAATCACCGTTTCTGCTCGCAAATTAGGTGAAATTGTTCGTGAGTTACCAGAAGAAGATATTCGAATATCCACTGTTGGAAACGATCGTGTTGAAATCGTTTGTGGCTCCGGAAAGTATAAAATTATTGGTTTGCCTAGTGACGAGTTTCCGCCAATTCCATCAATTGATGGCAGTTCATTCACCATTAGTGGAGAAGAATTGCGATCCATGATTCAGAGAACTGAATTCGCAGCTTCCACAGATGAGGCTCGTTACTATCTCAATGGATTGTTCTTTAACCTAACGGAAGAGTCTACTCAAATCGTAGGAACTGACGGTCATCATTTATCCATTGTGACAGAAAAAAGTTTAGAACCCAAACCGGACGAGCCGATCAGTGTGATTGTTCCATTGAAAGCTGTCCGTGAAGTCCTTAAAACTTTTTCAGATTCGTCGTCTATTCAATTTTCGGTCAAAGGTAATCAAATTTTATTTTCTGATGATAGTGCGACCCTAGTTTCTCGGTTGGTCGATGGTGAATACCCCAAATACGAAGGAATCATCCCTGATAATAACGACATTCAGGTCGTGGTTGAAAGGGAAAAGTTAATTGGTACTGTTCGTCGTGTGTCCTTACTCGCTAACCAAAATACCCATTCAGTACGTTTAGAACTAGAAAACAATCAAATGCGTTTATCAGCCAGGACACCGGAACTAGGAGAAGGTGAAGAGACGTTGGACATTGGAGGTGAAATCGAAGGGCTTGAGATAGCTTTGGATGCCCGCTATTTGAGAAACGTTCTGTCACATATTGATGCCCATGAGGTAATAATGGGGTTTAAAGACAGTGTCAGCATTGCAATAATTAAACCAGTGGAAGACGACTCTCACCTATGTTTAATTATGCCAATGCGCCTGAACACCTAGCCATTTGTTCGGTGATCTAATGTGGTTAAACCACTTGACTCTCCGTAATTTCCGAAACTATATTGATCTCGAAGTTCAGTTTCCCGATTCTGTCAACTTGCTAGTTGGTAGCAATGCTCAGGGGAAAACAAATCTTTTGGAAGCCATTTACTTCACTAGTACTGCTAAATCACATCGAACAAACGCTGACCGAGAGTTGGTCCACCATGATTCAGATTGGTTTTTTCTTCAGGCTAAAATTGCTATCAATTTAATAAATGATAGCAGTGTAAAAGACAAATCAACACTTCAACAAAATCAAGCTACGGGTACAGAAGAACTAATTGTTGAAGCTTCTTATCAAGCTCCAACTCAAAAGCGGTTTAAACTGAATGGCTATCTTCTCCCTAGGCTGTCAGAGTGGGTCGGTCAGTTTCAGGTGGTTTTTTTTTCACCAGAATCACTAATACTGGTAAAAGGTTCGCCGGGAGATCGCCGACGCTTTCTAGACCAACTTATCTGCCAAGTCAACCCCTTTTATTTGAGCCAACTCCAACGATATCAATCTTCTTTGAAACAGCGAAACGAATTGCTAAAACAAATCCGGCAACAGCAGCAATCAACTGATTTGCTGAAAGTGTGGGATGAATTGCTGGTAGAAGATGGCGTTTACATCACTCAAACTCGCGCTTCGATATTACGTCAACTTCAACAATTTTCCCAAGACTATCATTCTCAACTAACTCAGTCGACAGAAACCTTATACATCAGCTATTGTCCTTCTCTGGAGTCGGGAAGTGAAGNCGAGAAGATGGATGATCAATCTGAGGGCTACTTGTGTTTAGGNGATCATTTTCGTCTTAAATTACAAAAGTCTTTGTCTAGCGATGTTGTTTATGGGAGTACATCGGTTGGCCCACATCGAGATGAATTCAAGCTATTTATTCAACCAAGTGCTCTGAGTGGAACCAAGCGAGAGGTGAAATTATATGGTTCTCAAGGACAACAGCGAACGGTAACCCTATCCCTCAAGTTGGGTGAAGTCGAATTAATACATGATCAGACAGGGAACTCGCCCGTTGTTTTGTTGGACGATGTTCTTTCCGAACTCGATGATATTCGTTCACGATTGTTGTTTGGAACATTCCAAAAACTTAGCACCCAAACTTTTATTACTGCTACAAAAGAAGAAGACTGGGTTTCGAGCCTTCCTGCCAAATTCAGCCGACATTATCGACGGATTGTAGTGGAGCAGGGAAAAATTGTAGCCTGAGATAGAATGAGTGATGTTCGTCAAAAAACAGTGACATTATACCAAGCCTTGGAAGAGGTTATTGGCCAGAATGGATATGGACCTAAGCTTNTTGAGCGACGTGTATTGAAAGTGTGGTCAGAAATTCGACCTTTTGGGCAATTTTCAAAAGCTCTTTCATTTCAGAATGGTCTTCTGAGTATTATTGTGTTTCACAGTAGTTGGCTTACCGAGTTGCATTATCAGCAGCAATCTATTATTGAACAACTAAATCGGCACTTGGGCCATCAGATGGTTAAACAATTAGCCGTTAAGATTTCAACAAAAATTGTTGAACGACCACCTGACATTCGGCAAATATCTCAAACTGACACTGAATATAAGAAAGTAATACAGCCTAGGAATAACCATTCTCGAAAAGAAACCGCAGAGTTAGCTGTTTCGAGCATACAAGATCCTGAGTGCCGACTATTACTAAAACAAATTTTTTTATCAACTAAATGAAATGGGACGAACAAAGACATAGGATCTCGTGCCNTAGATACATTCACAACAGGAGTTTCAGATGGCAGAATCAACTATAATTGGGGCACCTAAAACTGAAGAAAAACTTACTTATACTGCTGACAGTATTCAGGTTTTGGAGGGATTAGAGGCGGTACGAAAAAGACCAAGCATGTACATCGGTAGTACAGGGCCATCAGGACTCAATCATCTAATTACGGAGTTAGTCAATAACTCAATCGACGAAATATCAGCCGGGTTTGGTTCTGAAGTAGAAGTTACTCTTCATGCTGATGGAACGGCTAGTGTTAAAGACGATGGTCGAGGAATTCCAGTCGAAAAACATGAAAGTGGAAAATCGGCCTTAGAAGTAGTAATGACGGTCCTGCACGCGGGCGGTAAATTTGATGGTCGGGATGATGTTGGATACAAAACCGCTGGAGGTTTACATGGTGTGGGTGCTTCCTGTGTTAATGCCTTATCTGAATGGACACGTGTTCATGTCCACCGAAACGGGAATATTTATCATCAACAGTACCAGCGGGGGGTACCCAAAGACGTAGTAAAAGTTATTGGGCAGACTAAACAAACAGGTACAACCACGGTCTTTATGCCCGACAATGAAATATTTGAGACTATCGAGTTTGGNCACGATTTCGTCGCAGAATGCTTGAGAGAACTAGCCTTTCTAAATAAGGGTATAAAGATTGTTTTCCGGGACGAGCGGCTNGCAGGTAGTGACGAAAAAGCCGAGTATGTATTTCAGTTTGAAGGAGGAATTGCCACATTTGTCCAGCATCGAAATCAGAGTAAAGAAGTCATCCACACTGAACCAATTTACATTGAAGGTGAGCAAGATGATGTTAAAGTCGAGATTGCTATACAATATACGACTAGCTANAACGAAAGTATCAGTTCGTACGCAAATAACATACGTACGGCTGAAGGAGGATTCCACGAAAGTGGTTTCAAAAGTGCGATTACCCGAACTTTCAACAACTATGCAAAAGATAACGATTTGCTCAAAACTGCCAAAATTGCTCTGAGTGGGAACGATATNCGTGAAGGGATTACGGCTGTAGTCAGTGTTAAAGTACCTGACCCTCAGTTTGAAGGCCAAACTAAATCTAAACTTGGAAATACTTATGTTGAGGGGATTGTCCAAGCTCTGGTTAACGATGGNTTGAAAAACTTTCTAGAAGAAAACCCATCAATAGCCAAAAAGATTGTCCAAAAAAGTGTACAGGCCGCCCAAGCCCGCGAGGCCGCTAGGCAAGCACGGGCGATGGTACGTAGAAAGAGTGGACTAGACAGTGCATCAATGCCGGGTAANCTGGCCGATTGCCAAGAAAAAGAAGCTTCATTGTGTGAAATTTTCCTAGTAGAGGGTGATTCTGCTGGTGGGACTGCAAAACAAGGACGAGACCGAAGGGTACAAGCTGTACTTCCTCTAAAAGGTAAGGGAATTAATGTAGCCAAAGCCCGCATTGACAAAATTCTGAAAAATGACCAGGTTGTTGATATTATCACTGCCTTAGGGGCTGGGTTTGGGGATGAAGACTTTGATCTTGACAAACTACGTTACGGGAAAATAGTCATTATGGCTGACGCTGATGTCGATGGCGCACATATTCGTACACTGCTTTTGACTTTCTTCTTCCGTCAAATGCCAGAACTAATTTTGAACGGTCATCTTTACTTAGCTCAACCGCCGCTGTACCAAATACGGCGCGGCCGTCGAGCACAATACCTATACAATGATTCTGATATGGACGATTTCTTGTTGAACGCTTCATTCGAATCCGCACAATTAACTAATATTCGAAGGGGAAAACTTTATAATGACAATCAATTTCGAAAAGTAGTACAAGCAGTACGCGCAGTTGAATCACTGTTATCCAGTTTGAGACACAAAGGGATTGATACTGAAAGAGTTTTTAATCAACGTTTCGCAGGTACTGAACGAGTTCGTCTGTTACAAGTCGAGACGAAAAGTGGTATTTCTTACCATTTTGAAGATGCACTACCTTCTCAGGAAGAGTTGACAGAAAATAATGGGTCTGATTTACAATTAGATCTGCCAGAATCGGGAGACATAGNAGCTGTTGTGCCTCCAGTTGTTGTACAAGAAGCTGAGGATATACCTGAACTGTTAGAATTAGACAACTTAATCCAAGATTTAGCCGATTTAGACGTTCTGGCACAAGATTTTGTACGTCCATTAAAAGATCGCGGAAAAAGTGATGGATATAATGGTGAGAATGGAGATAGCTCTCCGCATATATTTTCTTTGAAAGAAACCAGCGGAAAAACCGAACGGCAACCGACCAAGTCTACGAATGTATGGGATATGCTTGAAAATGTGATGGGAATTGGACGGAGAGGAATTAGCATCACTCGATATAAAGGGTTAGCCGAAATGGATGCAGATCAACTCAAAGAGACGACAATGGCACTTGATAAACGCATTTTGCTCCAAGTTAAGTTAGAAGATGGAATAGAAGCAGATCGTGTTTTTACTCTGCTAATGGGAGATGATGTTGAACCCCGTCGGCAATTCATTGAACGTTATGGTAAGCAAGTTCAGCTTGACCTGTATGGTTCTTAGAGCTGAAGTAAGGAATACTTTATGAAAATAGACCGACACGGCGATCAACAGATTGTTACTCGCTATATTGAAGAAGAACTAAAAGAATCGTATCTGACATATGCGATGAGTGTTAACACCAATAGNGCGATTCCTGATGTTCGTGACGGATTAAAACCAAGNACACGCCGAATCATTTTCGCCATGGGTGAACTGAACATGACNAGTGATCGGCCAACCGATAAATGTGCTGCAGTCGTGGGGGAAGTAATGAAAGATTACCACCCCCACGGTGATGGCCCGATCTATTCTACTCTGGTAGGTCTTGTTCAAGATTTCGTCATGCGATATCCATTGGTTTATGGGCAAGGAAACTTTGGCTCAATCGATGACGATCCGCCTGGTGCAATGCGCTATACGGAATGTAGNCTAGAGAAAATTGCCAATGAAATGTTGGTTGATATCAAAAAAGACACGGTTGACATGCAGCCGAACTACAAGGAGTCTGTCAATGAACCAACCGTATTGCCAGCCCGATTACCTAACCTGATTCTGAATGGGACAACTGGAATCGGTGTTGGTTACTTAACTCGGATCCCCCCCCACAATTTGGTCGAACTTGTTGATGCGCTCATGTTAATACTTGAACGAGGTGAAGATAGCGTTACAACTTCAGATTTATTAGAAACTATGCCGGGCCCGGACTTTCCGACGGGTGGAATTATTGTAGGCCGCAATGGCATTCGTAATATGTACGAAACTGGACGTGGTAGTATGACTGTTCGGGCGAGAGCCATTATTGAGAGACTCAATAATGGTCGTGAACAAATTGTCATAACCGAAATTCCATATCAGATCAAGAAAAACCAATTACTTAAAAAAATATATGACCTTGTTACAAATAAGACAATCACAGGAATTTCGGATATCCGGGACGAATCAGACAAAGAAATTCGAGTGGTTATTGAGTTAAAACGAGGTGAAGTCGCTCAGGTAGTTCTAAATCTTCTGTATAAGCATTCTCAGATGCAAACAAATTACAGTGCGATTATGTTGTGCTTAGTTGATGGTATGCCCAAAGTTCTGAGCTTATATGAAATTTTATACTACTATATACAGCATCGGCGTGATGTAATTCGTCGTCGTACNCAGTTCGAATTAACGCGAAGCGAAAGAAGAGCCCATATCTTGGAAGGTTACCGAACTGGACTCAACAATATTGAGCAAATAATCGAAATCATCCAAACAGCAGAATCCCCTGCAGTAGCTCGTCAGGAACTGATAGCTAACTATCAGCTGTCCGAACTGCAAGCTAATGAAATTCTTAGCATGACTTTGCGCCAATTAACAGGATTAGAACGTCAGAAAATTAATGACGAATACGCCGATTTATTGGAGGAAATTGAGGAATACCGGACGATTTTGGAAAATNATTTTTTGGTCTCTGACATCATAAAGCAAGATCTAATAGAATTGAAAAAAAATTATGGAGATGAGCGAAAAACCGAGATAACTGACGCTGTCCGAGAGTTCCAAATTGAAGATTTGATAGCTGATGAAGAAATGGTAGTTTCAATTTCTCATTTAGGTTATATCAAACGAGTACCGATCTCAACCTATCGACGTCAAAATCGTGGTGGAAAAGGCGTCATTGGGATGGGAACTAAGGATGATGATTTTCTAGAGCATATATTTGTTGCTTCTGCACACCAGTATATCCTCTTTTTTACGGATCGAGGGAAATGCTATTGGCTAAAGGTCTTTGAAATACCAGAAGGTAGTCGCCAGTCAAGGGGTCGTTCATTAGTCAATCTTCTCCGTTTGGAGAGTGACGAGCGAGTAACGGCCTTCCTGCCAATACGAGAATTTGATAGCCAACGATCAGTATTTATGGCGACACAAAAAGGAACGATCAAAAAGTGTAATCTCAGTGTTTTTAGTAATCCNTATTCAGCCGGTATTATTGCAATTAAATTGGACGAAGACGATCGATTAATTGGCGTATCATTGACTGATGGGAATCATGCGATAGTTTTGGTAACACAAGATGGNATGTCAATTCGGTTTGATGAGAGTGAGACTCGAGAAATGGGACGAACTGCGCGTGGTGTGAGGGGTATCCGTTTAGAGAAGTCAGACCAAGTAGTTGGAATGGTAACATCCAAAGACGAAACTGAAACATTGTTGGTNGTTACTGAAAACGGCTATGGTAAACGAACGTCTCTAGAAGAGTATCGACAACAGTCACGTGGTGGTAAAGGTGTAATCACCATTAAAACTACTCGGCGAAATGGGATTGTAGTAGCAGTGAAGGTTGTAAACAACGATGATGAACTTATCATCATCAGTTCTAAGGGTATGATTACACGTATGGGAGTGGGAGATGTTCGAACCATTGGTCGCAACACACAAGGAGTNCGTCTAATGTCTTTGGCCGATGATGAGCGAGTGGTTGATTTAG
Organism: Candidatus Poribacteria bacterium; assembly: GCA_002729015.1. The sequence goes on along the minus strand of PBVO01000042.1, from coordinate 15,493 downwards.
GTAAGATTGTTACGGAAAATCAAGGAGAAAGTGGTGATTAAAGCGACCAACCTAGTTTTGATATTGCTAACTGTTCAGTCGATATTAACCACTGTTGGGCTAGCTAGTTCGACAGANAGTTTAGCACTAATACAAAATTCGGTTACTAATCGTTCTTTAGTGCCTAGGTACAAGGAAGCTCATCAAAATTACCTGAAACTAAGTTGGGCCACCTACTTGCGGGCGCAACGTCAATTTCCAAAAGCACGTAAACTCTATTTGAAAGTGGCCGAATTTTATCCTGAATCGGCTTTTTTGCATACGCAGATTGCTAATACTAGTTTGGCAATCCAAGATATCAAGACGGCTGAAAAGTCAGCACTCCGAGCNATCGAGTTAATTCAAAANGATAAAACAAAGGAAAAACCAGAGCCATATTTTCTGCTCGGGCAAATTTTGTTAAAACAACGTTCTAGATCGGGANCTGNACAAAATTGGCAGCGGGCAATCANCGAGTTTCAGAAGGTTACAAAAATAGANCCNGATCATGTCAATGCGCATCGTTATATAGGTGAANTNNCTCTACTTAAAGNNGATTACTTGCTGGCAATTGAAGCTTTTAAGTCCCTGACCCGAATAATGCCNTATCAGCCNCAGTTCTANATGAGANTNGGANAANCTTATCAAAAGAGTGACCANAANNTAGATGCAATTGAGGCTATGGAACGTGCGGTCAAAATCGANCCTTTATTNAGNGATGCTCACGAGCTACTNGGTGAGCTATATATTGANTATTATGANGAANTAGAAACTGCAGTGTATGGATCAGCNGAATTGGAATTAANNCTTATTTCAAAAGCTCAATCTGCTCTGCANAAAGCGATNNCNGCATANNGCCAAGTAAGAGAATTAAGGCAAAANCANATNAAAGCNGAAAAGCTAGCCGAATATGATCAAGGTATNATGACCTTTCGTTCACGANTNGGTAGNTTGTATTTAACCGCNGANCANCCAAAGCTAGCNATAGAAACTTTNNAACCNATTTTAGANACNGANNCGAANCANAGCGACACNAACTATCTTCTNGGNTTAGCATATCAAAAAGTTGGNAAATTTGATCNATCNGAANACCACTTGCGACTAGTAGTTCAGACGACNAAGAGATCNGCNGCTTATAACGCNTTGGGTTATTTGTTNGCTGAACAAAACAAAAATTTGACCGAANCNGTTGAGNTGATCANGTTTGCNCTTGAACAGGANCCTGAAAACGGTGCATACNTAGACAGCCTTGGCTGGGNATATTACAANCAAGGGCAGATTAAACNAGCNATCAANCAATTAGAANGAGCTGTAAAGTANGAACCAGATAGNTGGGAAATTCAAGANCATTTAGGTGATGCATATNTGAAAAGTGGAAAAGTAAAAAAAGCTCTCGAATNTTGGGAAAGAGCNATTGAACTAGCCCCTNATAATCANGTCATCCATAATAAATTACAGNAGAACGCGGGCGAAAAGAAAAAGAGATAGNNNATTCNATTAGTAATGGGAGACCCNCTNTATATNAAGTGCGTTNGGAGAGGGACGCGTCAAGATGNAAAAAGTAATTGGTCTGAAATGCCGNGAATGNGGCGAGAAATACGANAAGNCACCAATTCATGTTTGCGAAATATGCTTTGGNCCANTNGAAGTNGAGTATGACTATTCGTTGNTATCCAAATCGATTTCNAGACAATCAATTGAATCTGGCCCACTAAGNTTATGGCGTTANTCAGATCTACTTCCGGTAGATGGAGAGCCAATCTGTGGNCTGCATTCNGGTTTTACACCNCTGGTTAGAGCAAGAAATTTAGGGGANGCNTTGGGTATCCGCGAAATCTATATCAAGGATGATTCGGTTTGTCAACCAACTCTTTCCTTCAAAGATCGAGTCGTCGCAGTTGCCTTGACCAAGGCCAAAGAATTTGGCTTCGAGACTGTTTCCTGCGCTTCAACTGGTAACTTGGCTAACGCGGTAGCTTCTCACGCAGCCAGTGCAAACTTGAACTGTTTCATTTTTATACCCACGGATCTAGAGTTAGGTAAAGTGGTTGGTACACAAGTCTACAATCCAACGGTGGTCGGTATTCACGGTGTCTATGATGACGTCAACCGGCTGTGTAGCGAGATTGCTGGCGTTTATCCATGGGCTTTTGTTAATATCAATATTCGCCCATTTTATTCTGAAGGCTCTAAAACACTTTTCTATGAAGTAATGGAGCAATTAGGCTGGCAAACACCGGATCATATTATCGCCCCCGCCGCTGGTGGTTCACTGATAACCAAAATTCAGAAATCTATCAAAGAATTCCGAGGGCTCGACCTGGTACAAGAAAAACCTGTTCACATTCATGTAGCACAAGCCAAGGGTTGCGCCCCAATTGTTAACACATTAAAATCGGGAGACGATTTTGTAAAACCAGTTCGGCCTGATACTATAGCCAAGTCTTTAGCAATTGGTAACCCTGCAGATGGAATCTATGCTGTAGAAGCCGTTAAAAATTCCGGAGGATATGGCGAATATGCTACCGACGAAGAGATCGTTGATGCGATACAATTATTGGCTACCACTGAGGGTATTTTTACTGAAACGGCTGGAGGAGTAACGCTGGCAGTAACTAAAAAATTAATTCAGAATCAACAAATCCAGCCTGAGGATAGTGTAGTAGTTGCAATCACTGGCAATGGTATGAAAACTATTGAAGCTTTAGATGGTAAAGTTACACTTTCTCACCAGATTGCTCCTCAGCTGAAGGCTTTCANAGAATTGATGAACGACATATAATTTCTCTGAATATCAGCTTGATATTCGTAACTTTGTAGTTGCGGGTAAGAGATTTTAGAGTGTTTATCGCAAAAGGGCATCCGAGTGGAAGTTCTCCAAGGAACAATTGAGAGAGTTGTATTTGAAAACGTCGATAATGGTTATGTAATTGCTCGCCTTAATTCCGAGTCCTCGCCTGGAGAACTCATCACCGTTGTTGGAAACTTGGCTTCAATTAATCCTGGGGAAAGCTTNCTGCTAAAAGGATTGTGGGTCAACAACCCTAAATACGGACGCCAGTTCAAAATCGAGCAGTACGAAACAGTCCTTCCTTCCACTATTATTGGCTTACGTAAGTATTTGGGTTCCGGACTAATAAAGGGTGTTGGCCCTGTAATGGCCAACCGAATTGTTGATAAATTCGGACCTGACACACTAGAAATCATCGAGAATCAACCTGAAAAACTTAGCCAAGTTGAGGGTGTTGGAAAAAAGAGAATTGGTATTATCAAATCGGCATGGTCTGCGCAACGTGAGATCAAAAATGTGATGATCTTTCTGCAGTCGCATAATGTTAGTACAACTCACGCTACAAAAATATACAAAACCTACCAAGACCAAGCTATCCCTGTTGTAAAAGAAAATCCTTACCGTTTAGCCGATGACATTTACGGTATAGGTTTCAAAACTGCAGATTCTATTGCCCAAAATTTAGGTGTAGACAATGAATCACCATACCGAGTACAGGCAGGGCTAAAATATGTGTTGAGCCAGAAAGCGGAAGAAGGACATGTATTTCTATTTAGGACCGANCTAATCTCTACATGCNAAGAGATACTAGAATTATCGGAATCCGCGATTTCTGAAGGGATCTCAGCTTTGATTGCAGCCGAAGACATAATATCCGAAACAATTCGGGAANAAGAAGCAATTTTTTTAGCTCCTTTTTACTACGCAGAAGTTGGTATCGCTAATATCATTGGTAGAATGTTGCAATTTCCACCTGCGTCTTTGAGCCAGGCAGATTTTGATCGATCGATTGACCAAATACAGCATTCGCTTGCCATTCACTTGGCAAATGGTCAGAAGAAAGCTATTCAAACAGCGGTTAATTCCCAGGTAATGGTTTTGACAGGAGGACCTGGAACGGGAAAAACAACAACGACACTGGGTATGATTCGATTGTTAGAAAAATTAGGTTATAGAATACTGTTGGCAGCTCCAACTGGACGAGCTGCTAAAAGATTAAGTGAAGCTACCGNTCGGGAAGCTAAAACAGTACACCGATTGCTGGAGTTTTCACCGAACGAAGGTGGCTTTCAACGTAATCGACATAATCCCTTAGAGGCCGATGTGGTAATTGTAGACGAAGTATCGATGATTGATTTGGTTTTAATGAACAATTTGGTAAAAGCTGTCTCACAAAAGACCAAACTAATTCTAATTGGTGATGTTGACCAGCTACCATCAGTCGGGGCTGGTAATGTACTGAAAGATATGATTGCTTCCGAAGTCGTCGATCTAGTTCGTCTGACCGAAGTATTCCGTCAAGCTCAGGAAAGCATGATTATTACTAACGCTCATCAGATTAATTCAGGNNANGGACCAAACNTGACNGGNGACGCAAGTCGAGATTTTTTCTTTATAGAAGTTGATGATGTTGATCAAGTCGCTGANCAAATCGGTCANTTAGTACAAAGNNGGTTNCCCAANCATTATGGTTTTGATCCATTCNATGACGTTCAGGTNNTATGTCCNATGCGNAGAGGAGTAGTTGGATCGGAGAATCTNAATAAGTTNCTNCAAAANCTGCTNAANCCANCTAATTCNGGCATGATAAANAGTGGNAGTATGTTTCGTGTNGGAGACAAAGTAATGCAANTCNGAAANAATTATGAATATGATGTTTTTAATGGCGATATTGGTCGAGTAGAGGNNNTTGACCAANTNGATAAAGTNCTTCAGATCCGTTTCCCAGACAAGATTGTTGATTACGANATGGCTGANCTTAACGAATTAGTATTNGCTTATGCTACAACNGTNCACAAATCCCAAGGCAGTGAATATCAAGCNGTNATACTACCNCTNGTGACNCAGCACTANATNATGCTTCAGAGAAANNTGCTCTATACNGGAATCACAAGAGCCAAAAANATAGTNGTCCTAATCGGNAGNAAACGNGCATTGAACATTTGTGTTCATAATAACAANGTTACTNATAGAAATACNCACTTATCNGCNCGNCTNCAGGANCGAATTATNGCCGNTACNAANGATCNAAANCGACNTGATNGNNCTGATTACTCACTNTCAGGCCTCTGATNCACANATTAATGCAANTTCTTATGATCCTATACTTTGTAGGAANCGGCCCAGTAGNTCACCATANTTAGCGATTANCCCAGCAAAGACAACTGATACCATNGACATCAACTTAATNAAGATATTTAGCGAAGGACCNGAAGTNTCCTTGAACGGGTCNCCAACCGTATCACCGACAACAGTCGCTTTNTGAGCTTCNGAACCTTTTCCTCCTACTTCTCCAGTTTCGACATACTTTTTAGCATTGTCCCATGCACCGCCGGCATTGGCCATCATAACTGCTAGAACAAAACCCGTTGCCAATCCACCAGTTAGTAGACCTAAAACTCCGGCTACACCCAAAAAGAGACCGATAAGTACTGGTATTGTAAGGGCAATTAATGCTGGGTAGACCATTTCTCTTTGTGCGCCAACTGTAGAAATTTCGACACACCTAGCGTAATCTGGTTTTTCAGTTCTTTGCATGATACCGGGTTTTTCCTGAAATTGTCGACGAACCTCTGTCACCATAGCTCCAGCAGCTCGTCCAACAGCTTTCATAGTCAAAGCACAAAAGTAGAATGATATCACCGAACCAGAAAATAGGCCGACTAATACTTTGGGATTCATCAGCGTTACGTCGTAGTAAGTCATGAATTGTGGTATTGTGACCTTCAAGGTTTCGACTGGACCAACACCCGGAATGTTTAATACATCTTGATGCGCTGAGTGGATTAGGCCATAACGAATTTCCTCAATATAGGCTGCTAATAAGGCTAAGGCCGTCAAAGCAGCAGATCCGATAGCAAAGCCTTTGCCGGTAGCAGCAGTCGTATTACCAAGTGAATCCAGTTGGTCAGTACGATGACGGACTTCAGGATCTAGCTGAGCCATTTCAGCATTTCCACCAGCATTATCAGCAATTGGACCGTAAGCATCAGTTGCTAGCGTAATTCCTAACGTAGCTAGCATTCCTACGGCCGCGATACCTACTCCATAAAGACCCATTAGCGGTTCAGTTGCCCCACCAGGAATATAAAAGCTAAGTCCAATTGCAATTACAATGGTGATTACCGGTATAGCAGTAGATTCCATTCCAACTGCTACTCCTTCAATAATCACCGTTGCTGGCCCAGAGCTTGATTGTTTGGCAATGCCCCTGGTTGGTGCATAATCGTGGGAGGTGAAAATTTCAGTTACTTTTCCAATAATTAGTCCTGCGGTTAATCCAGTAACAATAGCTGCCCAAACCTGCCACTTATTGGGTAAATCGAGATAGTGAAGAACTAGTGCAGCAGCTACTGCAATGGCAACTGAGCTAAAGTTAATACCAAGATTCAAAGCACTCATTAGTTGCTTCATCGTCGCCCCTTCTTTAGTACGAACTAGATAAATACCAATAATTGATAATATGGCTCCTAAACCCGCCAAAATCATAGGGGCGGAAAGATATTTTAATTGTAATTCAACATTGGTGTAATCTTTAGCTGCTACAGCTGCCACACCTAGAGCTGCGGTGGCAAGTATTGACCCAGCATAAGATTCGTATAAATCTGCCCCCATACCAGCCACATCTCCAACGTTATCACCTACGCTGTCAGCTATAACGGCTGGGTTACGAGGGTCATCTTCAGGAATACCAGCTTCCACTTTACCTACCAAATCAGCTCCTACATCCGCAGCCTTCGTATAAATACCACCACCGACACGAGCAAACAAAGCTTGTGTTGAAGCTCCCATTCCGAAACTCAGCATGATAACAGTTATTTGTGGTAGAGGATTCTCAGCTAGAAAACCTGGAAAAATCTTTGGAAACAGATAATAAAGGATCAACAACCAAGCAGCGATGTCAAGTAATGCAAAACCGACTACAACTAGACCCATAACAGCTCCCGCTCGAAAGGCAATTCGAAGCCCATTGTTGAGACTGCTTTGAGCTGCACAAGCTGTTCGAGCTGATGCATTAGTCGCCGTTTTCATACCTAAAAAGCCACAAAGACCTGAGAAAAAACCACCCGTTAGAAATGCAAAGGGGACAACTTTATTTTGAGCTTCTAGACCAAAAGCCATAATTAGAAATATGACACATAGTAGAAAAAAAACCACACCAACGACTTTATACTGTTGATTGAGATAGGCCATAGCTCCTTCTCGAACGACTTGTGCTATCTCCACCATGGCTGGTGTTCCTTCACTTTGCTTCATCACCTCGCGATAGAAAATGTAGGCAAACAACAAAGAAATAATAGAACCGACGGGTACGATCCACCAAGCAAATGGTAACGGTAGTATCATTTAGGTTTCCTTTTTTACTAATTTGAACATAGCTACTTTTAATTCTCAGGTTCCAGGTTTATATCAATGTTTGCAATATTGAGTTGTTTTAAAATTTCTCCAACTAAATAAATAGATCCGGTAACGCAGACTAAATCAGCGTTACTTTCTATAGATATTTGAAATGCCTTTCTTACATCTGGAACTGACACGATTTCAGTCCCAAACGTCTTCCAATTTTCGGCTAGCATTTGCGCTGCAGCCACTCTTTGGTTATTAAATGGTTGAGTTGTGATAACTAGATCAGCAAATTGGCAAATATATCGACCGATTGAGGTAATTTGTTTATCTTGCATCAAACTAACGATAACAATTAATTTCGGTTTGTTAAATAAATGCGTGATGCTTTGAAATAATGCCTCTATGGAATCTGGCGTGTGTGCTCCGTCCAGAATCACTTGATTAACTAAACTTTGAGATCGATTTTCTAGAGAAACAACCTGAAAACGTCCCATCAACTTTGTTTTGGCTAATCCTTTCTCGATCACTAGAGGGGACAATTCTTGATTCAGTTTCAAATTCCGAACAGCGGTAACAGCAGTTGCGGCATTGATCGGTTGATATGGACCAGGTACTGAAATTGACAAGTTGGAATAACTACCGAAATCAAATAGTTGACCATTTACATCGTGCTCCTTTATCTTCAGATCAGGTGGGACACGAACAATAGGCGCCTGATGATGTTTAGCTGTTTTTTCAAATACAGAGTCAGCTGATTCAGTTTGTGGGCCTAAAACAAGCGGGGTTCGCGGTTTAATAATACCAGCTTTCTGGTCAGCGATATCGGCAATTGTATCCCCTAAAACTTTCTGGTGTTCTAGGCTTATTGGTGTGATAACTGACAATTCTGGTTGAACTATATTGGTCGCATCCAATCGTCCACCCAAGCCTACCTCAACCACAGACCAATCTATTTCCTGTTGGGCAAAATAGTAAATGGACAAGGCAGTATAAAGCTCGAAGAAAGAGAGACGACCCCACCGGTCTTGTTGTTTGAGAACAGAGGCAACGGCGGGTTGAATGTCGAATAAACATTGTGCAAAATCATTCTGAGAAATAGGAATGTTGTCAATGCAGCACCGTTCACGGGGCGAGACAAAATGAGGAGAGGTAAACAAGCCGGTGCGATAACCAGCTTGAGTCAAAATGCTTGCGATATAAGTAGCTGTTGATCCCTTTCCCTTACTTCCACCAATGTGAACAAATCTCTGTTTTTTGTGTGGATTATCAAGACGTTCAAGAAGTTCGGTAATACGCTTTAAATTATAGTGACGAGCGTGCTGGCTAAAATTCGGGCTTTTTTCAGTATTTAAAAATGTGTCAATATAGGCTAAAGCGGACAGGTAAGTGGTCATTCTGTCATGACCAAAGCAATTGGTCAATTCCCTCGTAAATAGGAAAAGTACGACACAGCCTTTCAACTTTGGTTTTGACTTTTTGGCGAGCGGGTGGACGCCGACGATTTTTGATAGTTTCAGTGATGAGATCAGCTACTTGGATCATTTCTTTTTCTTTCATACCACGTGATGTTATCATCGGTGTTCCAATCCGAATACCACTGGTTGTATTGGCTGATCGAAGGTCAAATGGGATCGTATTCTTATTGACAATAATACCGGCATCTTCCAGGTAGTTGGCTGCCTGACGACCACTTAGCTTCTCGGAAACAGAAGTCAGATCGATTAGCATTAGATGATTGTCCGTACCACCGGTAACTAAACGAAAACCATTTTCGGTCAGGCGACTAGCCAGAGCAGCCGCATTAGTAACGACTTGTTTCTGGTAATCAGCGAATTCAGGTTGTGCGGCTTCTTTAAATGCCACAGCCCGGGCTGCAATAGCATGCATAAATGGGCCACCTTGCAAGCCAGGGAAGACTGATTTATCGATATCGTCGGCTAGTGCTTGCCGACACATGATAATAGCGCCTCGGGGTCCACGTAATGTTTTGTGAGTAGTTGTGGTCACAACATCACAATAAGGGACTGGATCGGGATGAACACCGCCTACAATCAGACCGGCTATATGAGCAACATCACCCAAAAGATAAGCACCAACTGAGTCAGCGATTTCCCTCCATGGCGCAAAATCAATCTCACGCGGGTACGCACTAGCACCCACAATAATCAGGTTGGGCTTGTGTTTTTGAGCTAATTGGGAGACAGTTTCCAAATTTATCCGCTCAGTCTCAGAGTCTAGTCCATAATGGACTATTTCATAGTACTTACCAGAAAAGTTTTGTGGCAAACCGTGTGACAAGTGTCCACCATGATCTAATTTCATGCTCAATACAACATCCCCAGGTGAGAGTAAAGCATGAAAAACAGCTAGATTAGCCTGAGATCCAGAGTGGGGTTGTACGTTGACGTGTTCGGCGGAGAATAAGGCCTTTGCACGATCAATCGCCAGCTGTTCAATTTGATCACTATGGTCGCAGCCGTTGTAGTATCTGGCCGTCGGATAGCCCTCAGCATATTTGTTAGCAAAAACTGTACTTTGTGCCTGCATCACCGCATGACTAGCAAAATTTTCGGATGGGATTAGGGTTAAGTAGTTCTGCTGCCGAGTCAGGTCGGCTACTGCGATTTCAAATACTTCGGGGTCAAATCTGGATAGGGGTTTCTTCATCGTTTTCCTAAATGAAAAGGCTAAATTTTAACACGCTACAGGTGGGGTTTCAACCTAATGTGTAGATTTTAAATGACCGATGTATTTGCAATGGAAAACCATTATTTTAAAACCAGAACTAATACCACGAAGAGGCTATACAGTTCAGAGTCTTATCAAATAATGTGCTGAAAAATATAGATAGATAAAGAAACTATCTAACCTAATTATTTGGAAATGTCAGTCTACAAACGGGATGAAAATACTTATAGCAAAGGCGGGACGACCACGCTCAATTATCGAGCAATAGCAGTTGTCCAGACATGATGTGAAACGAAATTAAAATCAGAAAAACTTTAGTTCGCAGGGTCTAGTCTAAGGTAGATTTGCCTGATTATGTGATGATAGCGACGAATCAAAATTTTCTTGACCAATTACTGAACCATCGTTCAACAACTACTTTCTTCTGAGTGAAAAATTCGACTGCATCTCTTCCTTGCCCATGCATATCACCAAAGAAGCTGTCTCCCCAGCCACTAAAAGGAAAGAATGCCATTGGGGCTGCAACGCCCAAATTGATACCGATGTTGCCTACATGGGCTTGGTAACGAAATTGTCTAGCGGCAGCACCGCTACTAGTAAAAAGGCATGCCATATTACCAAACCGACTTCTATTGACTAATTCTATAGCATCCTCGATAGTTTCAACATGTATCAGGCTCAAGACGGGACCAAAAATCTCCGTCTGCGCGATGTCGCTATCCGGTGAAACTTTTTCCAGAATAGTAGGTCGGATAAAGTGTCCTTTTTCAAACCTCTCAATTTTGGTTTGTCTACCATCCACCAAAATCTCAGCACCATTTTCTAAACCCAACTGAATTTGGTTTTCAATCCGGTTCTTACTTTCAGCAGTAATAACTGGTCCCATTTCGACTGATTGATCTAATCCGTTTCCAACCACACGTGTAGAAGCTTGTTCGGCAATAGCATCAGTAAACGGGGATCTAGCTTCGCCAACGGTTACAGCAATCGAAGCAGCTAAGCAACGTTGGCCTGCACAACCAAAAGCGCTGTCAGCTGTGATTTGGCTAGTCATCCCAAGATCAGCGTCAGGCATGATAATAATTGGGTTTTTAGCTCCGCCTTGACATTGGGCCCGCTTGCCATTACCTGTTGCTCTGGCATAAACCTTTTTGGCTACTGGGGTAGAACCCACAAAACTAATAGCCTTAACTTGAGGATGATCAATCAAAGCTTCCGCCACTTCTACATTACCATGAAGCAAATTAACCACGCCTTTGGGGAAGCCAACTTGATGCAATAGCTGGAAGATTTGTTGCATGGTATTTGGTACTTTTTCGGATGGTTTTACTATGATTGTATTACCACAGGCAATAGCATAAGGCAAAAACCAGAACACAATCATAGCTGGGAAATTAAAAGGTGTAATAGCCGCACAAACACCGACTGGCTGACGAATCATCGTCTCATCAATACCTTGGGCAATGTCTTCTGAATTATAACCCTGCATTAGCATTGGAATTCCACAAGCAACTTCGACATTCTCAATAGCTCGACGGAGTTCACCTTTAGATTCGGCTAAGGTTTTTCCACATTCTATTGTGATAGTCTGGGCTAATGAGTCTAGGTTTTCTTCCAACAGTTGCTTCAAACTAAACAGATACTGAATGCGATCGGTGGCAGGTGTTTGTCTCCATTCTTGAAGGGCTTTCTGGGCCGCCTGAACCGTACTATCAACATCAGTGGAAGATGAGGCTGGAATTTGACTAATCACCTCATCAGTAGTTGGGTTAAGGACATCAATTTTCTCACTGGCTGTTGGATAAACCCACTGTTGATTGACGTAATTAGGTAAAGTTTCTATCATTTTTTAAGTAGTTCCTTCAATATTAGATGCGACTGGCATAAACGTAGTAAGCTCCGATTGTTAAGCCATCTGAATCAGTTAAGTAGGTTTGCAATCTGGTCTCACCAGCAGATAGTTGAAAAGTAAAAGACACGCTTTTATCGGATGTTGATATGGCTTGTGTCTGTTGGTCTTCACCAATTTTGATGGTAGCGGATTGTAATTCTAAGGCTCTTCCACCATTATACAAGTCGATGTTGTCGCCTGGAATACCTTCTGTAAGTCGGCGATCTTCCTCTCTGGGCCAACGTCTCAATTCAAAATGATATTCACCGTCATGGGCAAAATCGACTGCCCAGTAACCATTACAGACCAAACCTTGTCGAATTTGGCCTTGGTTCCAAGCATGTTGCTGGCCATGCCAATCATGGCTAGTTAGTAGAGATATCTGCTCCTGTCCACTACCAATAATAATGGGGCAGTCTTCATCAAATCGAGGTGAGACTAAGTCCCACCAATCCTCATAGTGTTGACATAGGTCCAGAACGACCTCGGGGTGTTGATCAGCTAAATCCTGACGTTGCTCTGGGTCTAAGAGAATATCGTATAATTCTCGACCGTTGATCAGTCTCCAACGCTGATTCATCGTTGCACTTTGTTTCCATTTAATCGGATGTTCAACTCTTTGCGAATCAGTAACAATTACTCTTTCAGCCAGTTGATCGATTTCAAATCTCAACCGTGGGGCTAAACTAGTACCATGAAAATCTGCAGCCTCTGGTGAGTCAATATTACATAGATCAATCAGTGTTGGCAACAAATCGATATTGGCAGTCAAGTCATCTATTTCATCTCCACTGGTGTGTCCGCCATTCGGCCAATGTAGAAAGACAGGCACCCGGTGACCACCCTCATATTCAGATCCTTTTTTACCTCGCATCCCAGCATTGAAACCATTAATCACAAATTGATCTCGGTCTAACTGACAACCTTCAGCTGAACCGTTATCGGTCATAAAAATGAAAATAGTGTTATCTGCGATCTCTAGTTGCTCTAATTCCTGCCGCAATCGACCAATATTTTCGTCAATATTGGTGATCATCCCATAGAAGTTGGCTCTGGATTCTGNTACCTGTTGGTCAATGTAGGGTGTGGCATATTTCTGTGGAACGCGAAATGGTCCATGTGGGGCGTTAGTCGGAATATAGCAGAAAAATGGCTGATCCTGATGTTTATGAATAAATTTGGTGGCTTGCTCAAACCAAATATCGGTGCAATAGCCTTCGAATGATTCTTCAACACCATTACGCCAGTAAGTATCGTCAAAGTAATCGTTACCCCAGTAATCGGGCGTTTGACTAATGCCACCACCACCATGATAGAGGGATTCGTCAAAGCCTCTATTATGTGGACGGAAAGGATAGTTATCGCCGAGATGCCATTTACCAAACATACCAGTCCGATAACCATTGGCTCGAAAAATGTCAGCCATAGTAGTTTCATCGTTACGCAATAGCGACCGACCACCGATGGTATGCCAAACGCCGGTGCAATTGCAATACCGGCCAGTCATAATCCCAGCTCTGGTCGGGGCACAAGTTGGTCCAACATGAAAGTTCGTTAAACGAGTACTTTTGGCATGCAATTGGTCTAAATGAGGCGTATTAATAACTGGATTCCCGTGGCAGGCCAGATCACCATATCCCTGATCATCAGTAATTATGAAGACAACGTTAGGACTTTGGTTCATTCATCCTCTTCCTTTTCTACAAAGTCGATAGCCAAACCATTTATACAGTATCGTAAACCTGTTGGCTTAGGTCCGTCGGGAAAAACATGTCCCAGATGTCCATCACACTTGGCACACAGAACCTCTATTCGCTTCATGAAGTGGGAGTTATCTTCAGCAGTATCGATACAGTCCGAATCCATGGCTTGATAAAAGCTAGGCCAACCACAACCAGAATCAAACTTTGTTTCCGATACAAATAGAGGGTTACCACAGCCGGCACAAACAAAAGAGCCTTCACCTAAACCTTTCATCTCGTTAGTAAATGGACGCTCTGTACCTTTCTTACGTAAAATTTTATACTGCTCAGGAGTTAGCTTTTTCCGCCATTCTTGATCACTTAATTCGATCTTGTCTTTTCGATTTTGGCTCATTTTGGGCTCCTACTATACATATACTTGTTATAACAATATTGTCTACACTTTCAGCCTAGCTCACGTGTTGCAGTTTTGTCACCCGTCCGGTAGCAACCCACTCGGCTATAAAGATGTTACCTTCAGCGTCAAAGCAAGCGTCATGTGGATGAATGAACTTACCATCCATCCATTCTTGAGGCCTTTGGCGAATTTTCTCTTTCACTGTTTTATCGTCTAGGTTAGTAGTAACTCGTTCTACATCAGCCCCTAAACGAACTACTACTTCATTTTGTTTGTTAAGAATACTAACTCTAGCGTGTAATTCTGGTACTAACATCAAATCATTCCAAGTATCAATATTAGCAGGCAGACCGTACCCTTCTAAGGTTTCTAGGTACTTACCGTCCAAGGTCAAATATTGCAAAGTATGGTGAGCTCGGTCGCAAACAACAATTTGGGGCTCTCTTCCAGGACGATTATCAACCCAAATACCGTGTGGAGTAGAAAATTTTCCTTTACCATCTCCTGGCCCCCCAAACTTGGAAATCCAATTACCATCTTTATCATATCGGTGAACGAAAAACGAGCCGTATCCATCGGCTAGTAAGAAATCACCACCTTCAAGAAAAGCAAAATTAGTCGGCATGAAGGCGTCTCGTCCCCATCGTTTCTCTCTAACAGTATCTTCATTTGCCCGATAAACGCCACTTTCCATAGGTGCATATTTTTCCCAGACGACTTCGCCAGTTAAGGTCATTTTGGCAAAAGACTTAACTTGTTGGTACGCGCAAACGTAAAGAAATTGCTCATTTCCTTCAGTTCGCACTTCAATCCCATGGCCTCCACCCTGAAACTGGTTACCAAACGAGCGCACATATTTACCAGTTTGGTCAAAGACAAAAATTGATGGATGATCTGGTTCTTCAATTCTTCCTTCGTGAATTACATACAGTAACCCATCTGCATCTACTGCCACATTATGCGTGGTTTGCCACCTGAACTGATCAGGTAATTTAGCCCATTTGTGAAAAACTTCATACTGATGTTCGCCTTGTCCAATAACCAGATTTTTTCGACCCGATTTATCTGACGCTTTAAGGATAGTTGGAGCGAAAACGGTTGTTAAGGTTGCCGCACTAGCCGTTTTAATAAAGAGACGCCGGCTCTGTGCTTGATCGTATTTTCTGTCTTTCATTTGACCAGACCTCGCCTAAATAATGTTGGCTCATTCTAAGCCATCTTTACTAGGTTGTCAAATAAATATAGAACTGGAAAATCAGGTTGTGACAGGGATTGAGTGAAAAAAGTGAAAAAAATAACCCAAACGGCTAAACAAATTGATTAGTCTGACCGATAAGGAATCAGCCAGTCAGTTGAAGCGACAATCGCCACTGACTAAGCCACGGAGACCAGGGTCAAAAAAAAGATTAAACAAAACGACCCAGACCTCCGATAAGAGG
>PBVO01000083.1 GCA_002729015.1 Candidatus Poribacteria bacterium | reverse complement strand
CAAGTAAGTCTGTGTGTTTTCATATGATAAATCCCCTCAATAACCAAGGCTATTTTTTTCAGTGATTAACACCCCGCAAACGCATAGCTCGAAATTTACTTTTTCTGTCTGGCAAGATATAGCCTAAATATGAGAAAATTAGATTTTAATGATGGATGTTTAGATAATGAAAACTTACCTATTTAAGATCGATTTCTTGGTTCGAGACTATGAGTGTGACTTACAAGGTATTGTAAACAATTCAGTATATCAAAACTACCTAGAGCATGCTCGACATCAATTTCTTAAAACTGTTGGTTTAGATTTTTCACTTCTGTTCCAACAAGGCATTACCTTGGTAGTCACCCGCGCAGAGCTTGATTATCGTTGGCCACTCAAATCCGGAGACCAA
Organism: Candidatus Poribacteria bacterium; assembly: GCA_002729015.1. The sequence goes on along the minus strand of PBVO01000083.1, from coordinate 27,376 downwards.
TTCTGGATTGGCCTCAATATACATCAAACATCCAAGATCCGCTACCAATTTCACCAAGATATTTACAATCGTAACGATCAGCGTTTGATACTAAGTTCTATTTTTACGGCGACTTCGCTAAACGATCGGGGGCGACCTCAAAGTTTCCCTCAAATTCAAGAGGCACTAACTTGTACCAGTTCACCAGACCAATCAGAATCACATTAAAATTGAGGTTCTTATTCTAAAGCCACTCCCAATCTTGCATCAAATAACTACCTATCTCATGTTATGCTCAGGGCATTTACCTTCGTGTAACTCTCCACTTTAATTAATATTTTCCCAAGCTACAGGCCAACTATTTTTCTGTTTCACATTCTAAACAAGTAATAGATATCAACAAAAAGACCGAGGGCAGTGGAGAGGCTAATGGCTTGCAAAAACGAACCAACTATGCTATTGTAGGCCCGTATGTTTCCGACAGAAAGTTTAATTAAAGGCGATGCAATTTGCTGGCGAACTGACTCTAAATTTGGGGATTTTTAACCGATGAGGGCGGACAATTCTGCAAAAACTACAATTTGGCTCTATTTTACTGTTGGTATCATAGGACTCTTTTTTTTCTTTTTCACTCCGGAAGCTGATGCTTCGGATGTGCCATTATTGACTATTGATCGTATCGAAGGAAATAATGGGATCCTGAAAATCCATTATACAACTGCTGATGCAGAAGGAAAGCAGTTGTCGACAGGAAGTTGGAAGTATAGTACTGACGGCGGTGCTACTTGGATACTAATCGATGAAACTGCTATTTTCAACAATGCGCCGAAGCCAGCGGGTCAGCATATCTTAGAGTGGGATACACGCTTAGGTCTCAACAGTCCATCTGGAGCATACCTTCCTGCATTACTATTTCGCATGCAGGTTTATGATACAGAAATTGGTTTGGGGGGGACTTGGCAATCCGTAGCGNCNCTAGAAAACCCCAGNGCATTNCCTAATGTGGTTGTNTGGAACGGAAAGATAATTGCTATTCGTGGCCATAATCGTGGCAAACTGGCTAACAGTGAAGAATACAACCCCACAGTAAATACTTGGCAGCCAGCAACAGCCTTGCCTGTTTCAGCTCGGATCGATTTGGCTGCCGTTACTCATAATAGCGGCATCTACTTGATTGGTGGGTATGATGGAAAAACCCGACTAACAACTAACGAGNTTGTATCTTTCCAACCTGAATCGGTANAGATGGTACAACCCATGCCGACCGCTCGTAAAGCNTTGTCCGCAGTTNTAGTCAACGATGTNATTTATGCACTAGGTGGAGATGATGGNAGCTCGCTGGTTCGCAGCAATGAGNCGTACAATATAGCACAAGACCTTTGGGAAACTAAAGCNCCAATGAATACGGTNCGTCAATCTTTTGCAGCTGTAACTTTGGGGCAAAAAATTTATGCTATCGGCGGACACAGCAATGGTTATTTGGCAACTGTGGAAATGTATGACCCCAACCGGGATGTTTGGAGAACAATCAAGTCAATGCCCACAGCACGATACGGAGTTGCTGCAACAGTCGTTGGNGATAAAATATACGTTATTGGTGGGCATGATGGNACGAGGGTGTTGAACACCGTTGAGGTCTACCACCCCGCTACTGATACCTGGTCAACAGCAGCTCCTATGCCGACCGCTCGACGGTATCATGGCCTTGTTTCNATTGGTCGTACTATCTACGCAGTTGGCGGTTCAACTGATGAGGCCGTATTAGAATCGGTAGAAGCCTANATTTTACCTCGACTTTCTGATACAGCTATCTCTAAACCGGTCGTCCTAGCCAATCACATTCAATCTCAAATTCGTCTGCCTGATCAGAAAAGTATCGAAGATNAAGCGAAACAAACAACAGAAATTCGGAGAATTCTCGGTGTAGTCACAATTCTTGGAAGGGCTGAAGGATCAAATCTTCAAAGCTGGACGCTTGACTATTCTGTGGCCGGATTGGAACCAGCAAATTTCACCCCGATTCAATTTTCCAACCAACCGCCTCAAATGAGTCAATTGGGTCAGTGGGACACAACTCAAGTTGTAGATGGAGACTACCAGCTACGACTCCGTGTAACTGACACTAATGTCATAACTGTCGTGAAAAGTATCAATGTCAAGGTTGACAACACACCACCTCAGGCCTCAGCAATTATTTCTGGTGCGGGCCTAGAGTCAGATTTCGACGATGAAGGTGTTCGTTTTATCCGAAATNATGCAAAAATGATGNTAAGTGGTANTACAGAAGTTGGAGCTGANGTGACAGCGATAACATTNTACGCAGGAGACTTGGCNGTTAAATTTACCNAACAAGTTGAAGTNTTAGCTGATGGCACTATTAGTGGCTATATCCCAGGACGNGACTTTACAGGTGTNGCAAGTACTTATCTTAACCTAGAGATTAGGGATGAAACTGGCAACTATTCAACAGTTTCTTCGAATACATTGATTATTGACAATGATGCCCCAAGAATCGAAATTTTATCCCCAGCCTCTAGAGCAAACTTTCATGAAGGTCAAATTTACTTGTCGGGCAAAGTGGCGGACACTTTTTCTGGTGTGAGAAGGATTGAGATCGATAGTGGATTTGGATGGGTCCTAGTTGATGATACTAGTAATCCCAACTTCAATCCACAATTAACTGATTGGCAGTATGCTTTCACTCCACCGACTGACGATGTTTTGCTAGATTTCCGTGCACGTGCTACAGATAACGCTGGAAATATTCGTATATCTGATAGTAAAACAGTCAAATATATGACTTCGTTGCCAACTGTAAATTTAGTTGCTCCTGTTGATGACATCCAACTAATGGGAAAAATCGAAGTACTGGGAGTAGCTGAGGTGAGCCAAGGTGTAATCAATTGGCTATTGGAATTTGCTCCTGGTTCTAATGCAACAGATGGTTGGACTACTATTATTGATGGACATGCTAATGTTTCTTCAGATATTCCGTTAGCTATCTGGGATACAGATCAGCTGCCGGATGGCAACTATACCCTTCGTTTACGGGCTACGGCAAATGACCAAACGACTTCAGTTAAGAGAACGAATTTGTTTAAAACGCCAGCTGAAGCTCAGCTAGCACGACCACCTAACAGGCCGATCAGCCTGCCCTTCAGGGACCACCAAGTAGCCCGCTTACAACTAGAAAGTGGTGAGGGCGTTCAACTACGAGGGTCGGATTTCTCTGACCCGAACCCACTCAACCAACACCGAGCATCTCAATGGCAAATAACGTCTATGCCTGGCAACTACGAGGTCCTCGTTTTCGATAGCGGCAGAGATACTCAAAATTTAGTTCAGATCCGCGTTAAGAAGTTAATCGAGCTGAATCAAACTTATTACTGGAGAGTTCGTTATCAAGATGCTGAAGGTATGTGGTCTTCCTTCTCTGAGGAATCCTATTTTACTACAAAGCCAACTGGTCAGTTTACTATTCAATTACAAAAAGGGCTAAATTTTATATCCCTTCCTGTTCAACCGATTGATGGTATGACGGCTGAGATTTTAGCAAAAAAAATCAATGCAACTCTGATCATGAGATTTGATGTGGATGCCCAAACGTTTGTTCCATATATCCCCGGCTTGTCAGTTAGTGAGTCTTTTGACTTAGAAGGTGGTGTTGGTTACATTGTCAACGTATTAGCTACACAAGAAATGACGCTTGCCGGAACGGTTTGGGATAATTCTACTAAACCGGCAGCAGCTCCAGTTTGGATAGACAAAGAATTTAGTCAACCTTTTTGGGCATTTGTTATGGCATTGGACACAAACGTTTTAATGTCTGCGTCAGCCATTGAGGTTACCAATTTAAGAACTAGCCAAAACCTGATTTTGCCTGTTGATAGTGGATCTCGTGCTCTAGCAAGTTTTGTTGATTTAAATCGACGCCCCGTAGTTGCAATTGGAGATCAAATAAGACTTCGCGCTTTAACCGATGACGGTCGAACGGCTTTCGAGCCGGTTACAGTCATTTTGTCAGATCAAGATTTACAACGTGCAGTCAGTTACCATTCCGTAAGCTGGCAGCCTTTGCCTGATCAGACTCGTCTACTACAGAATTATCCTAACCCGTTCAACCCAGAAACCTGGATTCCTTATCAATTAGCTAATGATGGTTTTGTGGTTATGAACCTTTTCAATTCTGATGGAGATCCGATCCGACAACTTAGGCTTGGGCATCAAGTCGCAGGAACTTACTACAATAGAGATCGAGCAGCTCACTGGGATGGTCGCAACGGTCAGGGCGAACAAGTTAGTAGTGGCTTGTATTTTTACCAAATTGAGGTAGTGGATTATCCATCCTCAATGGGTCTGGATAATTCTAGCTCAGATAATCGGTTGAAAAAGATGATTATCCTAAAATAGGATTCCAATGGAAACTCCATTCATCATTGACGAAATCCCACTAGATGAACAACAGGCTATATTGCAAAAAGTCGCAACTTTTGTTGTTCGTCGCAGACTCACTGCTCCTGCTATTCTGACTCTAGAGATGTGTAAACCCTTACACCTAATTGGAGGCCAGATGATGATCGCACTCAATCCATTTGTGCAAGCCATATTTAACACCGCCGACTTTCAAAAATTTGCTCTTATCATTGAGCAAGACAATAATATAGAACGACTAATTCAGTTGATTGAAGAAAGCGATAGAGAAAATCAGTTTGATTCTTCTAGTTCGTAAAATCCAGAAATCAAACCCACAGTGTCCACGAACCATAACATCCAGTCAATTTTAGCTACTGATTGTGGTAGTACAACGACGAAAGCAATTCTGATCGAGCTGCAGGCGAATGGTAATTACCAATTATCCGTTCGCGGTGAGGCCCCCACCACAGTCGAATCTCCGGTAGAAGATGTGACTGTTGGTGTGATCAATGCCATAACCGAAGTACAAGAATTATCTGGTCGACGAATACTTGATGACAATCAACAGATTATTAAACCGCAAATTGCAGACCAAGGGGTAGATCTTTACATTTCTACCAGTAGCGCCGGGGGAGGGTTACAGATGATGGTCGCCGGGGTTGTTCGCAATCTTACAGCTGAGAGCGCAGAACGCGCGGCTTTAGGCGCCGGTGCCATTGTAATGGATGTAATCGCTACCAATGATGGACGTTTGCCTTACCAGAAAATTGAACGAATTCGCCAGTTGAGACCAGACATGATCTTACTCTCAGGTGGGACCGACGGTGGCACTACCACACACGTTGCGGAAATGGCAGAAATATTATCAGCGGCTAATCCGCAACCACGATTAGGTCTCTCTTATCAGTTGCCTGTTATTTACTCCGGCAATAAAGATGCCCGACATATTGTCTCTGAAAGTTTGTCAGATAAGATGTCCTTGGAAATGGTTGACAACCTGCGACCTGTATTGGAAGAAGAAAATCTGATGCCAACTCGTATGAAGATTCAAGATCAATTCTTGGAGCATGTAATGGCACATGCTCCTGGCTATAAAAAGCTGATGTCTTGGGCTGATGTGCCGATCATGCCCACACCAGGTGCAGTTGGTTCAATCATGCAGACTATCGCTGAGCAAGATAACATTCAGGTGGTTGGAGTTGATATTGGTGGTGCTACAACTGACGTATTCTCGGTTTTCCGTAACCGTGATGATGTTCCCGTTTTCAATCGAACAGTTAGTGCTAATCTGGGAATGAGTTACAGCATTTCTAATGTGGTTGCTGAGACAGGACTAGACCAAATCCTGCGCTGGTTACCAGTTCAATATGTCGAAGCGGGTTCTACTGAAATTGGCAACCAAATTAAGAACAAGATGATTCGACCGACTACCATACCCCAAACCGTTTCTGATCTGATTTTGGAACAAGCTATAGCTAGAGAGGCCCTACGCCTAGCTTTTGAGCAACATAAAGACTTAGCTGTCGAACTCCGGGGAGTTCAGCAGCAACGGACCATCTCTGATGCATTTGACCAGACTGAGTCAGGCCAAACATTAGTTGATCTAATGGCGCTAGATCTGTTAGTAGGTAGCGGTGGTGTACTATCTCACGCGCCACGTAGGCAACAAGCCATGATCATTATGATGGATGCCTTCCAACCAGAAGGAGTTACCCAGTTAGCCGTAGATAGTATCTTTATGATGCCTCAATTGGGTGTATTAGCACAAGTGAACCCCGAAGCGGCAACACAAGTATTTAAGCAAGACTGCCTAATCCACCTAGGATCTTGTATTGCCCCAATTGGTTCGGAAGGTAGGCTGAAAATCATGGTTGATTTACCGAGTGGTAAAGTGGAAGAAGAAATTTCCGCCAACGAAATCCATTGTTATCCACTGCCGGTTGGAGAAACTGCGCATGTACACCTACAACCTGATAGACATTTTGACCTAGGTGCAGGTGGAGGTGTAGCCGTGGAAAAAGTAGTTACAGGTGGAGTTGTTGGACTCGTGGTAGATACACGCGGACGACCGCTGGATCTATCTCGGTCAAGTATCACAAATGATCATAAAACCCGTTGGTTAAGTACCTTGGACCTCTATCCCTAAATCTGTATTTTTTACTTCTTTGAATGAGTTTAGTAGAAAGAACATTCGTCGTCTAATTTAGTGATCCAAGGACCAAAAGAGAGTGTTAGAATATTTAAAAATGCAGATTCAACAAACCCAACGCTCTAGGGTAATTGTCTTAACTGACATTACTAATGAACCTGACGATGAACAATCTATGGTTCGCTTCCTATGTTACTCCAATGAGTTTGATATTGAGGGGCTGGTAGCCACAACATCTTGTTGGCTTCGGGACCGAGTTGCGCCAGAGCAAATTATAGAGAGAATTCAAGCCTATGGGCAAGTAAGAGACAATTTGCTACACCATGCTCCATATTACCCAACAGCCTCATCCCTGTTAAACCTCACTACGACGGGAATTCCCATCTACGGTATGGATGGAGTTGGCCAAGGTAAATCATCAGCAGGTTCTCAACTGATAATCGATGCAGTCGATAAACCCGATCCACGACCGGTGTGGATTTGTGTTTGGGGAGGAGTTAATTGTTTAGCCCAGGCGTTATGGGAAATTCGTCAAACACGATCTGTTGTAGAAGTTGACAAGTTTGTTGCTAAATTACGAGTTTATACGATCTCGGATCAAGATAATAGTGCGCCTTGGATTCGGCAAGAATTTCCTAATTTGTTCTATATAGTTAGCCCAGGTTACGAAGAAAATGGTGCAGGTGGCTATCATCATTCAACTTGGGTGGGTATCTCCGGAGATAAATTTCATGGACGTTTTTCTGGTGCTGACTTTGAGCTTGTCGATAACCTCTGGCTAGATCAACATATCCGATATAATCACGGACCATTGGGAGCCTTACACCCACAGACCAAATTTTTGATGGAAGGGGATACTCCTACTTTTTTGTACCTAATTCCAAATGGTTTAGGTGTACCAGAATTGCCTAATTATGGAAGTTGGGGAGGGCGTTATGAACTGTATACCCCTGATCAAATGCCATGGCATTACCAGAAAGAAACTCGTCCTATATGGACGGATACCACTGATCAGGTACTTGGCCACGACGGTAAAATATACCAAACCAACCAGGCTACCATCTGGCGTTGGAGAGAAGCGTACCAACACGATTTTGCTGCTCGTATTGATTGGAGTAACACTGATAATTTTGAATCAGCGAACCATAACCCAATCGCAGGTTTCGCTGGTGATGTTAGTCGAGGCGTAGTTCACTTGACAGTTCAATCAGGTCAAATGGTTGAGCTAAGTGCTGAAGGCTCGGCTGATCCAGATGGGGATGCCATTGCCGCCTGTTGGTTTCAATACCAAGAAGTTGGTAGTCTGAAGCAGAAGATTGACATTCAAAATCACTCCGAAATTAAGGCTAGCTTTATGGCACCTTCCGTTCAAGAACCTGAGACGATACATATTGTCTTGGAAGTCAAGGATAATGGAAAGCCTTGCCTGTATAACTATCGACGGGTCGTCGTCGAAATTCTGCCCAGATGAGGTAATTATATGTCAAGTGATTTGGGGTTTTTTGCAAATCCTGTGTCGTTTTCCGGGAAAAATGCCATCGTGACTGGTGGTAGCCGTGGCATTGGCCGTGCCATCGCCTTAGAACTTGCTCGGAAAGGCTGTAATTTGCTGATCAATTATAATAGCAACCGAGATGCGGCTATCGAAGTTCAGCGGCTTATTCATCAAATGGGACGTCGTTCTGAAATTATTCAGGCCGATGTAGGTAAGATTTCTGATCACGAAAAATTAGTTCAATACACAGTTGAAACATTGGGGTCAGTTGATATCTTGATTAATAATGCTGGTATTACTAGAGTTTCTGACATATTAGCGGAAAAAGTTGCAGATTACGATATTGTAATGAATACCAATCTGAGGGGGCCTCATTTTCTCACTCAGCGTGTAGCCAATTATATGATTGATCACAGTATAAGAGGTGCGATTGTTTTCACTCTTTCTATTTCTAGCCAAGTGGCCTCTGACAATCGAGCTGCCTACTGTATCTCTAAATCAGGTTTAGAAATGAGTATGCGAACTTTCGCAGGGCGGCTCGCCGAAGAAGGTATCAAAGTCAATGGTGTTGATGCTGGTGTTACTGACACAGATTTGGCTAGGGTGAGAGTTCCCGATTACGTTGAGGCTGCAGATAAAGGTTACATTTTTATGTACCGCCCTGGGCAACCCGAAGATGTAGCTCAAGCCACTATTGCAGCTTTGACATTGTATGATACGGGAGTACTTATTCCCTGTTCGGGCGGAATTCGGACACCTTTACTTAATTTACGTTCGATGACAGAACTTTCTGGTAATCAACGCTAACCATTTCACATTAAACAATCCATAATCAGCACTATTTTGCGGAGAAAATCATGTCAAATACGACCCGAATCGCTTTTATCGGATGTGGTGGAAACTCAAAAGGACACGGGCGAAGCGTCGCTAGCGCAGAGGGAACGGAAATCGTCGGCTTAGTCGATGTTAATTCCTCGGCAATCAGTAATTTCAAGTCATCAGTTGAATTGAAAAATGATATACCTGCCTATAATGACCATAAGGTTATGCTTACTGAGACTCAGCCTGACGCGGTCATTATCAGTACACCACACACTCTTCATTTTGAGCAAATCATGGATTCTTTGGATGCAGGCTGTCACGTCCACACAGAAAAACCAATGGTCTGTACTGTTGATCATGCTAAACAAGTAATCGACAAGGTAAAAGAGACTGGTTTACATTTAATGATTGGTTATCAAAGGCATTTACAGCCGGCTTATATGTATTGTCGCCAAGTTGTTCAGAGTGGTGAATTGGGTAAAGTTAATTTTGTGACGGCACATCAGTGTCAAAATTGGTATCGTAACCAGCAAGGACGTTGGCGTATGACTCAGGCTCTTAGCGGTGGCGGTCAGCTTAATGATTCTGGCAGTCATTTAATCGATATTTTACTGTGGATTTTGGAAGCCAGCCCCAGTCAAGTCTATGCCATGATGGATTATAAGGATTGTGAGGTAGATATTCTAACGGCTATGACCATCAAGTTTGACACTGGTACTTTATGTAATATAAGTGTAGTCGGGCATGCTGTCGGTGGAATGTCCGAAGATTTCACCATTTGGTTAGAGGAAGGTACACTTTTCGTTCGTCAAGGCGTAATCTACAGAGAAGAACAGGGAACAGGTCGCTTACAGGTAAAAGAAACAGACCTGCCAACTGGTACCAATAAAGACTTAGCTTTTATAGAATTGATTCGGGGGCAGCGGGTAGAGAATCCAGTTGATATGGCTAATGGGTTGCGAGTAATTCAATTAACCGAAGCTGCATGGAAATCAGCTGAACTAAACGCGCCAGTTCAGGTCGATCTGACTTAAGAGAATCGTCAGGAAGTCAATCGTTTGTGTCATTCCGAATACGCTATAATTTCCGATGGAGTCAAAATTCCAGTTTCTGTAGGTTTATATGTTATGTAAATACAGCCTAAATGCTAGTTTCCAACTGACATACCCCACCGGCCTCCATCAACATGGATGGTTTGACCTGTGATATAAGACGCATCATCGCTGAGTAAAAATGTTATTACTGAAGCTATCTCCTCCGCGGTTCCTAGTCGACCCATGATGCAAGATTTGATGGTCGATGTTTCCAGTTCTTTTTTGCGTTTTTCAGGATTTTCGTGATTACCAAAGTGCATTTCTGTCACAATCCAACCAGGAGCAACGGCGTTGACTCGAATTCCATAATTGACGAATTCGGCAGCCATGGTCTTGGTTAGTGAAACTAACCCCGATTTGATGGCATCATATACCCATTGGTTTGCTCTTCCTAAGAACCCACCTTCAGATGATAAGTTAACAATCCCACCACCTCTTTGCTTCATCAATGGTAACAATTCTTGCGTCATTAGTACCCAGCCCCGTAAACCTATTCGTGTTTCTGGATCCCAGTTCTCCAGCCAAGAACCATCTTCGATTCGGCCTTGTCTCAAAATGGCCGCATTATTAACAATTGCGTCCAGAGAAAGATAGCTTTGTGCTACGGCCTGCCCAGCTGATTTAACCGAATCATCATTAGCTAAATCAACGGGTATAAAAATAGCTTGTCCTCCATTCTGCTCGATATTGGAGACAGCTTTTTCCCCTAACTCAGTATCTTTATCGGCAATAATTACTTGTGCCCCTTCGCTCGCTAGACGAACTGAGGTTGCTCGTCCAATACCAGAGGCTCCACCCGTGACAAGCACTACCCGATTGCTGAAACGCTTCATAACATGTGATTTTTGATTCATCTTCCGAATACTCCTTCTCCTCAGAAAGGGGAAATATAACGCGGAACTAGGCTATTGATCCAAGTCAGATTTATGATAGAAAGACTACGAATTAGCTTTTTCTTTTTAGCAAATTTTATCTATCGATTCAATGTAAAAATTATCGTTCTTTAAGTTATATTTAAGTGAAGATGCTCTGGATTCGACCTAGAACTTAGTTTTACCAAATTTAAATAAAAACTCATAGCTATCGATAGAAAGAATAGACAGTTAAACCGGAAAAAAGACGAAATAGTACCCAACTACCACCGACAATAAATTCTCCTAATAAAAGGCCTAGAAAAATAGGGTAAACTCGGCGGTATAGGCGAATTCCCCCAAAACGAAGTACAGTAATTTTGATTAACCAACTCATGAAAATAGAAAACCATAGCCAACCACCAGTCCAGTTGCTGCTTCCAATGACATAGCCAGCGGGGTGAAAAGGTGAGAGTGGAAAGTAGTTTCTTAGCCACCAGAGTGAATTGACAACTAATGCGCCAACTACCATAAAAGAAACAGAGACCATATCCATTTCTGTAGGGTAATAGAGCCAATTTCGAAGCATATTATATTGGCTAACTCCTATGTCGCTACTCACACCGATTTGATAACCAACGTCAAGGTAAGACCAACAAGCGGAAAAAACCCCAATGACCGTTGCTAATAGCATGACAAAAACAATACGATACATTGATGAACCACCAGCGTTGTCTATTACCTTGAAGCCTTCTAGAATATGAGGCATTACATGTGCTCGAGACCCTCGGTTGAATGTTCCGTAAAGACTCATTGCGGTCAGTGTAGGTGGTGCCAGACGGCGACTACCAAACAGATCAACTAAAAAGTGATGGGGAGTAGCACTTACCTCATTAGTTGGTGGACCAACTTCTGCTCGTACACGGGTGATACCAACAGACAAAAGAAAATAAAATAGAAAATATAGGGGGGAAACCCAAAAGCTCATACCATTTTGGTTAGAGTAAAAGAATAATAAAATTAATCCACCAATTAAACCCCAAATAGCCCATCTTGGATGTTTTATAGTAGGCTTTGTAGTTAATATTGACTTGGTGATCGACCAAAAATATCGCTTTCCATGATACATGGACATTATGGCCAACGCCAAATAACCACCCATAACTTGTGAGCGCTCATAAGGGAAACGAGGTAAGGCACCAAGACCCATTGCCTGACCTAAAACGCGTTCAAATTTCCAAAAAAGGTAAAAAAACCAAACGGAAAAAGACATACTGACTGGCATCAAAAAACCCAGACCGACCGCAAAAGACAAAATATAGAGTGGTGTCCAACCGATGGCAGCCCATGGTTTCTCGGTCACATACTGACCGATTTCGATTTGCCGAACAGGGATCTGTGGTAGAACTGGTAAAAATACATGTACGCCATTAATGAGATCAATACTTCCGGCAATGGCAAAACCCAGCCACATCATCTTGGACTTGAATAGACGTCCATTTGGGTAAGTAATCTCCAAGGGTAATTGGATAACAGGGTATGCGAGACGTTCATTTCGAATCCACTGTTTGCTCAACAAAGCCGAAAGACAAATCATAATTCCGGTCAAAATAATCAATAGGATAGCCCAACACATTATTGGGCGGAACCAAGTAGAAAGATGATGGAAAGTGTAGAATGTACTTTCGCCAAAATAGAACGCAGGTAAAACTGAAGTATCGTTTATGACAAGCCAAACTGGAAGATGGTGGCCAAAAAGTTTTTGCCACTCGTTTTCAGGAGTAGCAAACCAAAATCCATCCGATATTGTTGGCATAATCGTCTGTATCATATCGTGTCCTGCTAGTACAGACCCGATCGACAACATTGTGTAAATTGTCAGAAGTTCCCCTCGTTGGAAAACAAATTCGGGGGCAATGATTCTGATAACAATATTCAGGCTTACTAAAACGACCACAGTGATTACAACGTTGTAAATCAACGAAATCGTAGTGGGTAGCGTACTCCAGTATCTAAGATGATTCCACATGATGAAATAATTATTTAATGGAATCAATAAACTACCCAATACAACCGATCGTAGCGAAACGACTGCCGAAGAACGATTGAGCTCGATTTTTGTCATCGAATCAACTAGCTTGAATTAGACTTTTAAGTTCATAACTTAATAAAAACTCAATCGATATCTTAGGTTAGCCAAGAGAGATATAGATTTTTAGGTGTTTTGGAATTGGTATGTTTTTGTCAAAATTAACTTTCGTCAGCGCCAACAGTAACACCGACAATATTTTCCAATATTTTTATGATGGTCCAGTTGTCTTCTTCGGGATTCGTCGCCTTACCAGCTTGGAATAATTCATAGGCTACGCTGGTAGTAAACAGTGGTACGCCACAGTCTTTAGCCATACTTCGAGCAATACCTAGATCTTTGAACATAGTACCTATGTTGCTCTGCCCTTTGAAGTTGCGATCGATGATGTTTTGACTGGTATCTCGAAAAAGAAAATTACCAACTACACTAGTACCAACTACCTGTTGTAAGACTTCTGGCTTAACACCAGCCTTAACACCTAATATCAGAGCTTCGAAAATGCCGGCATAAGTAACTCCAGTTAAGGCGGCCAAAGCGGCTTTGACCGTCTGGCCCATACCGATATCTTCACCTACATGGTAAATATTCTGTCCTACAATCTCTAGTAACTCACGGTTGTTATCTAGAACTAATTCAGAACAAGCTACCATCATGGTTAGCGTACCTGCTTCAGCGCCCGGAGCACCACCACTAACTGGTGAATCTATGACATTGATCCCTTTTTCGGTAAGTATCTTGCCAATTTCGATCATTTCCGATCGAAGTATAGTAGCTGTACAAATAAGTGTTGCTCCTGCTCGTAAGCCGCCTAGTAGGCCACTTGGTCCGTCTAAAATAGCCTTAATCTGGTCTCCATTCATTACCATTGCAAAAACAACGTCTGAATTTTCTCCAACTGTTCTAGGAGTTTCAGCCTTTCTAGCACCCAACTTAACTAAATCTTCAACTGGTTCACTCCGGACATCAAAAGCTGTAACTTCGTAACCAGCCTCTAGAATGTTTTTGGCCATTCGCCCACCCATATTGCCAACACCAATAAAACCAATTTTTTTCATTTCTTAAACCTCTCACTTAGAATTGTCATTCAATTACAAGCGGTACTATATTAGCATTGATAGTGTTAGGTATCCAGTTATGGCCTAGCTTTTGACTTGACTTAAAATCAAACTCGTAATACAATAGCCCTAGGCTAGGGCCGAAGCATAAGGAGAAGAATACGTCAAGACAATGTTGTTAATACTTAGTTTAGAGTGGTATTGTGGCACGAAGAAAATTGACCGCTGATCAGGTTCAATCCCGGTTATCTCAACTTGATGGTTGGTGTATACGAAATTGTAAATTGCACAAGACATTTCAATTCTCCTCTTTTATCGAAGCCTTCGGTTTCATGGCTCAACTGGCACTGGTAGCTGAGTCTATGAATCACCATCCTGAATGGTCTAATATTTATAATAAGGTATCGATCGACTTAATAACCCACGATGTCGATGGAATTAGTGAACTTGATTTTCAGCTGGCGAGAAAAGCCGACGATCTGGCGTAATTGTTCCCATTGGCTCATTTTTCATAGTCTTCGACTCCTTTCCTATCTGGTTCAAAGAGTTTCGCCTGCAACAGCAATCGGCTTAGGTGACAGGCTCGGCTGGTTGGCATATTGCCTGTTCAAGCGACGTCGCGTTATTGCGAAGGCAAATTTAGCTTCAGCTTTCACAGACGATTTGTCAGCAGTTGAAATTGACCGGCTTTGCCAGAGTAACTTTCGCCAAGTTGGCCAAACCGTAATTGAGTTTTTGCGATTTCCCATCTTCACATCTCGAAGCTTGTGGAAATCAGTAGAAATGGAAGGCGAAAAACACCTAACGGCAGCACTTCAAAAGAAAAAGGGTGTCATTCTGTTTTTGCCACATTTTGGTAATTGGGAGATACTTTCCTTAGCCTATGGCGCGCGTTTTCCCAACCGTGTCAAAGCTATTGCTTTTCGTCTCAAAAACCGTTTACTCAACGATTGGGTATGGTCTTATCGACAATTATTGAGTACTGAAATCATTCCACAAAGACGAGCTATTCGTGAAACACTTCGATCCTTAAAAAACAACGAAATTGTTGGTTTTTTGGCTGATCAGAATGCCGCCAACGCAGGTGTGTTTGTAGAGTTTTTTGGCAAACCTGTTTATGCCGTAAAAGGACCAATTGCTTTAGCGATCAAAACAGGTAGCCCTATTTTATTTTCTATTGCCATCCGCCAACCAGACGGAAGGCATAAGATCCATGTACACCCACCAACTAGTCTACGAATTACGAATGACTACGAAAGTGATATTCAGTTCAACACACAGAGAATGTTAAGTCTTTTAGAAACTTATATTCGTCAGTACCCGGATCAATGGCTGTGGATACATAATCGATGGAAAATCAGGCCGCCAGACGAGCCCAATCAAAATCCATATTCCAATAATGCAGCCTAAGACCAAATATGTTAGACTGTCTGATGGTAGAGGCTCAAACCGACGTTGGGGTTCAAACGTCAGTCTAGCAAATGAGCAACATTAAACTCTAGAGGAATCGTATGGGAACTTATTTGAAAAAGAAAGCCTTTCCGCTGTTGGCATTGAGCATAGTGGTTGTTTCTGTGTCTATGTTTTTTAGCTTTGGTGGGCGAGAAGCTGTCAGCCAGAGATTCAAAAAACGAACCACCATGAGTATGATCCGAACTCTTGATGAGACAGTAAGACTGGCTGAGAAAAACTTTTACGAGGATGTAGATCGTGAAAAGTTGTATGAAGGTGCGATTCAGGGAGCTTTGTCTGCTCTTGGTGACCCTTACTCATTTTATCAATCTCCACAGGAACAACAGTATGAGCAAGAAACGTTAATTCGAGGTAAATTTGGTGGATTAGGTATCACTATATACGAAGACAGTGGATTGGTTAAGATTGCACGACCATTACCGAATACACCGGCTATGCGGGCTGGGCTTCACGCGGGGGACTATATTGTCAAAGTCGAAGGAGACCCCGTCAGTATCGGTGGGACAACTGGTGTTACACTTAATGACATTGTTACTAAAATTCGGGGTGAAATTGGTACCGACATTACTATAACCATTCAAAGACGAAGTGTTAAGGAACCTTTCGATGTAACTTTGACTCGAGCCGAGATTAAGATTAGTAGTGTCGAACAGACCATTATCGATGGGTCAATTGGTTATATGCGCCTCAACCGTTTTACAGGTCTAACCGATAAAGAATTCCGTCAAGCTATGCAAGAATTCTTCCCCAATGGAAAAATTAAAGACGTGAAATCGCTGATCTTAGATCTGCGCTATAATCCCGGTGGTTTACTGGTTTCTGCTAATTCTGTTACAGATGCTTTCCTTTCCGGTGGCTTGATCGTTTCTACGAAAGGAAGACTCGCACAATTCAATCGAGAGCACCGGGCGAGTGCGCGCACGATCTGTCCACTAAACGTTGATGTCATTGTACTAATCAACGAATATAGTGCTAGCGGTTCAGAGATCGTGGCCGGAGCTTTGAAAGACCATAAGCGAGCTCTGCTAGTCGGTGAAAAAACCTATGGTAAAGGGGTTGTACAGCAACGGTTCTCGCTAGAAAGCGGCGGTGCTGTTTCGCTAACCATCTCGACTTACTACACACCTAACGATGTCTCTATTAACAAAAAAGGTATCGAACCACATATCAAAGTCACACCACTTCAATTAGAGACCGATGTAGCTCAAATGCGTCAGAAGATGCGTTTGGGTAGATATGTTAACAATTTTGTCATTAATTGGATCGAAGAAGAAGAGAAATCATTGGGCAGTATTCCCAAAAACTTTTCTCCTTTCGTTTCAAAAATGCCAGATCTAATGCAAAAATTAGCCGAAAATGAAATTGAATTAAGCGAAGAGCTCGTCAGATTGGAGGCCGAGCGAATATTTAACGATAACGTGGGCATATACCAGCTGATCGATCGCGAAAATGATCGGCAATTACAAGAAGCTATCCTCTTGATTCAGCAAGAAAAAGTGCAAAGTTCGATACAAGAATATTCGACTAATACCGACCAAACGACTGACGATAGTCAATCAAAATTATAGATACAAGTGGATACCAAGCAAGCATTAGCGGAACTTGGTGTAGACAAACATACACTTACAGCCTGCCAGAGGCAAGCGTTAGACGAAGATGGTTTTTTTGTTGTTGAAGGCGTATTGAGCGAAGAATCGTGTTCCAGAATGCGGAATCGGTTCGACCAGATTCAGCAAGTTGAAGGTAAACGCGGTGGTTGGGAGGTCCATACTGAACCCGGAGCTCCAAGGCTATCGAATGGTCTAAATAAAACAGAAGAGTTTGATGATTGCCTTTACATTAAACCGTTGTTAGCGACGGCTTTTCATCTCTTGCAGCCGGCCTTCAAAGTACACGGTTTTAATATTCGAGACGCTTCACCTGGATTTGGCCACCAAAGGCTTCACAGCGACTACGGTAGAGCTGTTAATATGGGTGATTACCATATTGTCAATTCCCTGATTCTATTCGACCCTTTTACATCGGATAACGGAGCAGCTAGGGTTGTTCCTGGTTCACACCGTTCAGGTTTACGACCTGAAGATGTCATGAACAACCCGCTAGAAGCTCATCAAGACGAAGTTTATGTCATCGCACCAGCCGGCAGTATAGTCATTCTGAATGCTCACACTTGGCATGGGGGGACACTCAATGTCAGTGGCGCAAGGAGAAGAGTTGCTCATTTATCCTATTGTTTACGTCACGAGCAACAGCAATTTATACAGCAGGATTTCTTAACGTCATCTTTGTATGAGCGAATGCCACCAGCCCAACGATACTTATTACAAATTCACCAGCCTGAATGATAGTTGAAGTTTAAATTAGGTGTAAGCTACAACTACTGTATCCATGATTACCAGACTTATGAAAAAGACTGGCACTATCAGAAACTTATATCCCAGTCGAAAGGTAATGAGAAAAAGTTTTATAAACTTGAAAAGTTGGTGAGTTTTTTAGTAATTCTGATTCAATTAAAATGGGGGATGGATGCTCAAACCAACAAGTAGCTACGATAGTAATAAAGTCTATAGTATAGCAATTACCAATCATCAAAAAGCTGAATTAGTACAGAGTGAGATTGATTTAACTCGTCCACTTGCACCTGATGAAATCGCTGGTCAGACGTTAGCGACCTTGGTCAGTACCGGTACAGAGATCAACTCAGCCTACTTGGCTGAATCTAGCTTTCCCAAACAAGTTGGGTATGCTGCCGTTTTTCGGCTGGATCAGGTTGGAGCGGAAGTTTCGGGGCTAAAAGTTGGTGATATCGTTTTTGCTTCTGGGTCGCATAGTTCCTACCAAAGGCAATCAGCTAAGAATGTTGTTTTATTACCGGCTGGTCTATCAGCTGAGCTGGCTGTGTTTGCTCGTATAATGGGCGTCAGTATGACCACACTGACTACAACTTCAGCTCGCCCTCCAGCTAAAGTTTTAGTCAGTGGGCTAGGTCTGGTTGGGCACTTAGCCGCTAAAAACTTCCTCGCTGCAGGCTATCAAGTCTATGCCTGTGATCCTGTCGAAGCTCGCCGCCAAATAGCAACGACAGAAGGTATTGACAATATACTCGCACAAGTACCTGCTGAATCAGACGAATTATACGGTCAATTTCCACTCGCTATTGAATGCTCGGGACATGAACAAGCCTTGCTGGATGCTGCATTAGCCATTCGCAAGGGAGGCGAGGTCGTCTGCATTGCTACACCTTGGCAAAAATTCACTGATTTGTCTTTACATGCATTACACAATGCCATATTTTTCAACTATGCACACATTCGGAGCGGTTGGGAATGGGAATTACCTCACCACCCGCAAGATTTTAAACACAACAGCCTATTCGAGAACTATGCTGGGGCCTTGCGCTGGTTACAGGAAGGCCGAGTAAGTGTTTCTAACATTTACAACAAATATCATCCCGCGGATGCACAAAATGCCTATCAAGATCTGCTGCACAAACGTAACGATCGGTTAGCAGTTGTCTTCGACTGGACCGAAATCGCTTCGAATGGACAATTAGTGAACCCAAAAACGAAAGTGGAATCCCAAACAGATCGCTCCGACCTTCAGCAAAACCTACTCTATATTCAAACTAGTAACACCGCACTCACATCTAATATACATGGTATGTCAATGTTAATTGAAGGAAAGATTGTTGAACCAGAACTACCCTTTATTTACCAAACACCATTGGAAGCGATACAAGATGGTTGGCGCATAATTCAATTTCCTAATACTTCTTTAATGATGGATGAATCTCGGACTTACGGACTTGGCTGTGAATTCATTCTAGAAAAATATGGGGTTAGTTTATGATCCAGACTCGAACCTATGATTGTCCCCCAACACTCAATGATACTGACGTTTTTAATTTCTGCAAAACTGGTTACCTCATGCTAGAAAGTGTAGTCGATGATGCTATAAACCGACAGACTACTGACTACATTGATAAAAACGGGCATCACTCATTGCTCAACGAGGACTGGTTTATTGAAGCTGTTTTCTATAATCCTCAAGCAGCAGGAGCAGTTCGTTCTTTATTGGGTGCTAACTTTGCATTGCCTATCAAATTACCTAACCATCGAGTTAAGTGTCCAATGGAATCCCAAAACTGGCACCGGGATGGGGGTTCACGATACGGGCCAGCAGTTAACCATCTGCAGGTATTTTACTACCCACAAGATACACCACCTGAAATGGGGCCAACCGAAGTTTTACCTGGCTCACATTTTTTCTTTTCGTTACAGAGCTGGATGGGCCACTATGGTACCATTCGTGGTGCAGAATTGACTGCGGCACCTGCTGGTTCGATTTTTATTACCGCTTATTCGATTTGGCACCGCCGTTCTAAATCAACCGCTATTGGCTGGCGAAACATGCTGAAATATATTTACTGGCGAATGACTCCACCCCAACGGGATTGGATTTCCGACCCTAACTTTGAGTCAGGCCAGCCCCAAAATGCCAAGTTTCAGCACCCAACTCATCAACAGCAGCACAGGAATTGGTTTGATGCCGCCGAAATGTACTACTGGTTGTGTGGAAATAGATCTGACTTTAACCGGAAAGTAGGCCACGATCATTGGCCTCCTGGTTATCCTGTACCTAACTGGACTCCCGAGAATTACCATAATTTCTAATTTATTCTAGTAAGGTGATGAATCGACAACAATTTCTACAATTTTCGGTGGCAGCTTTTACTAGTCTTTCCACTGGTCAATTACAATCACTGGCAACTGTCGCAAGTTCTAGTAATTTACAAGTAGCTCAAAATTATCCCAATATCTTGATGAGCAACCCAAAACCAGTATGGTCTAGCTGGTTCCCAATTCACCGAACAATCGAGGCCAGAAGACGATTACAAACGAAACAGCTAATCTAAATTCCCAACTATGATTAACTTTTTATTGTGCGACAGAAGGAGCTTCTATGGTCTATACAATTGACGAAAAGGCAACCGAACACAATCCATATTGGATGCTAGTCACCGGGCCAATTCGTTTGAATAAAGGAGTTCACTCTGTCAGAGCAAAAGCTATACGTTATGGGTACAAAGAAAGCTAAGAGACTAAGTGCCTAATAACTGTTAAGTAAAAACATGCTAACCCCCAGACAGATCGACGAATATCAAGAACAAGGATATCTACTAGCTGAAGATTTAATTCCCGATCAAGTTTCGAAAAAAGCTAGGGATAAATTGTGGTCGCTATTAGAAATGCAACCAGATCAACCAGAATCTTGGGAAACTGTTCCAAAATGGGCCAGCGTACAGTCTTACCGAAACTTGATTGACATCACTACGACTGACTCCGATCTTTTAGCCTGTTGCACCCCTAAGTTTATGCAAGCTAGTTCTCAACTGACTAGCGACCTCTCCGTAGCTACACACTATCCAAGTGGTATTAATACCATTAATGTTTTTCCATCTCCAAAATGGTCGTGTGGTAAGGCTCACATTGATGGGATTGAGTTAGGAGGGAAAAAATACCGAAAATCACTTCCGGGACCACTGAGAATGGTGGTGTTAACTTTTCTTAGTGATACTGTAGATAAAGGTGGAGGTACGATGGTTTGGCCCAAATCTCATCATAAAATCCGTGCCTTAGCTGAATCAGATAAGGAAAAATATCACTATCTTATTGACCTACATAATGATCTAAATACGCTAAATCTGGGAGACCCGGTCGAGCTACAACCTAAACGAGGTGATGTATTATTTTTTCAGCATATGTTTGCTCACGCTGGCACGGCCAATACCAGTTCCATTCCCCGATTCGCATTTCGTTATTTATGTACATGTCAATTATGCGATCGGTGGTCTCATTCAGCTGAATGGAATTTGTGGACTCCTTGAATGAAACACGTACTTGTTAATCTTAGAGTGAAGTAAACTATCATACAAAAACTGTCTAATTCTTGTTAAATCGTTAGATCTACATTTTTTCCAACTTAGCTAACCTATCTAAGGCGTAATTTTATGCTCAATCAACCTAATATCTTGGTTCTACACAGCGACGAACACTCCTACCGGTTTCTATCACATCGAAGCCAAGAAAACGGAGGTGAGCCTTGTCAGACACCAACACTAGACCGATTGGCTAAACAGGCCATTACCTTTGACAAAGCTTACTGCCAGTTTCCACTATGCTCACCTTCCCGTATTGCTATGTTAACTGGCCGACACGCTCATCGGTGTGGTGCTTGGGCGAATCAGTCAATCTTGTCTCCTGAGCTTCCGACTTGGGGCTCGCACTTTCAATCCAATGGTTACCAAACGGCCACAGTTGGTAAGATGCACCTTGGTGGCTCTCTCCAGTATGCAGGATTTAGCGCAAGACCTTATGGCGATTTCGGTGGTATGTGCTCACACCAGTATGATCCATTGAGTCGCCATAACTCACAAAATTTTGCAGGGATGACTATGCGTTCTCGAACGGCTGACGCAGGATTGAGTGAGATCCCTGAATCTTTATTACAAGAAAACATGATCATCCGTGAATCGATGTCATGGTTACGAGAAAACCATCATACCTCTGCTGATCGTCCTTGGCTACTGTATACTTCTTTCAGTCGACCACATTTCCCATTGACTGCGCCTCGTCGTTATTTGGAACGCTACTATGACTTTCAAACCAACCAGTCAACTTTGGTGACCCGACCTTTTATCGGACGGAGTGGAGATACAATTAACCATCCAATGACCTTAGGCGCTATTAAAGGGTTTCAGACAGAAGCCATTAGCCCTGAAGAAGAAATGAAGGCTAGAGCAGCTTATTTTGCTTCTGTCGATTTCTTGGATGAGATGTTGGGTGACTTCTTAGTGCTATTAGAGCATGGTGGATTCTTAGATAATACAGTTATCATTTATACTTCGGACCATGGAGAACTATGTGGTGAGCACGGCTTATGGTGGAAAAACACTTGGCACGAAGCCTCAGTTCGTGTTCCCTTTATCGTCTCTTTGCCCAATCACCGAAAAGGAACCCTAGCCTCACAAACTATTCAAAATCCTGTTTCGCTAGCTGATATTTTTCCAACTATATGTGGGTTATCTAATATTGAACCACCAGAAGGGTTGGATGGAGTGGATCTTTCTCCAGTTATAACTGGTCAGCAGCAGGCACCAAGACAGTTGATACAACGCTCCGGAGTTATCACTGAATCCTTGACGCCTCGTTGGGGCTTAGGTACTGAATTTCGAATGATTAGGTCTGAACGATATAAATACGTTGCTTTCCGTGGTACAGATGACCTTGCATTTGATTTGGTTGAAGATCCTGATGAACAACACAATTTACTTTTGGATGAACAAATTCCTGATGAATTAATTCAGTTAAGATCTGCCGTTTTGGAAGATTTTGACTTTGATCAGGTCGAAGTTATTCGTCATCAAGATAGCCAATTGCTAGCTAAACAATATCGAAAGCGAGTTAACCCAAAAACACCTAATCAAATTTTACTACGAGATGGTCGATTAGTTGAAGCAGATTCGCCGCTCTTCCACCCTGAAGTTGTCAGCTCCAAAGTCGACCTCGATTTCGACGATTCACCAGGTGTATAGATCATTTTGCAAAAGGACTGTGGACATAGAAATACTAACTGTTCATTTTCTATAGAACCGACAATATTGCTAACTCCTCCCTCATTTGATCAAAGCATAAGATTACGTGTTTTTCTGGCTATCGTTCTTACGATTAATAGTTACAAAAATTTGTTAAATATGTAAAATCTAACCCCTATAAATTGCTAAAACAGTAATGTTTTTGGCAATTTATATTTAAATTCTGCCATTTTCAAATCTCTGTAGAAGAAGAATAGTTTTCGATAGGTCTTCAAAAACCTGAATCATTCGGATTAATCTGTTGTAGGAATCTAAACACACATTTTCTACTGGTTATAGGCTTATCATCGAATAGATCGATTAAGTATCGAATAGCAGGTTTGGCTTTCTTTATATTTTTCTGAACTTCCGAATTGATTGTAGGCGAATTACCGAGTAACTAGATTGTAAATTTTATATCTGATTTTAAATNTATAATGGTGTCACATTTTGATGGCATCTCAATAATAAGACTAAACCAGATAAATAATGAATTTTTCGCTCTTTCCCCCGGTCTTGTCAAATGGAAAATCAGACTTGACAAATGGTTGGCAATTGTGTGAAATTTATGTCCATTCATCTCGATTTTGAAGATGGTAAAAAATAAGTCAACNTAATGAATCAGATTTTAGACCATTACCAAACCTTACAAGTTGAACCTGAAGCCAGTGTTGAAGATATCAAGCAGGCTTTTCGAAAACTTGCAAAACAATATCATCCTGATAAAAACCCTGGACGTGAGTCATCTTCTGAGCAAATGTTTCGAAGAATTACCACAGCCTATCAGGTCTTAAGCGATGAGCAACGTCGTGTTCGATACGATTTAACCCGCCAGCGCCCAAGAGCTGAGTTCCCAAATTCTTATCTCGAGCGTTTACGGCGAACGCAAGCAGATCAGAAACAGTGCGAACTGATGTTCCAAGAGCTACTAAATCGCAATTTAGACGAAGGGATTCGGATTTATGAGGACTTAAACACCAACAACCAAGAGTTTTTGATCGACGATTTTCTTGGTTATGGTGATAGTCGGGACTGCGAATTTTTACTAGCCGAAGCTTACCAAACTAATGGCTTATTCGAGAAAGCAATAGAACTTTATCAAAAGCTAATCGACGATGAACAAGAAACGCCTTTCTTTTATCATTTTATCGATGAAATCAATGACCGCTTGTCCGAGATTTACATCGAAGCTCTTATTAAACCAAGGACCTTAGGGGATATCCCCATCTACTTGGAAAAAATTCAAAAGTTGAAGCTGTCAAAGCGTGACCTGGGTTGGATCTACAAAAAGTTGGCCGAATTTTATCTTGACCGCCGTATGACCCAAGACGCCCGCCGAATGGTCGAAACTGCTATAGATATCAATCCTAAAATTACTGGCATCGATAACTTGTGTCGATCAACCGGTGTTGAACGACACAATTGACTACTAGCTACACCTCTCTTCATAAGTTCTTCCACTACCGAATTTACTTTTTACTGAATTTGATTTAGCTGATCTACTTGGGCAGAAGTCAAGTGCCAGTCAAAAATGCCAAGGTTGTCTTGCAAATGCTGCTTTGAACTAGCCTTGGGAATGACTAGGATTTCTTGCTGAACTAACCACCGTAGAGCTACCTGGGCTGATGTTCGACTGAGCTCATTGGCAATTTCCTGTACTCTAGAATAGTTGAATAATTCTTTTTTAGCTAAAGGGCTATAAGCCGTAATGGCTATCTTATTTCGTTGGCAGTATTTGATTAGCTCCGAAGACCGATACCCGATATGGCATCGAATCTGATTGANGCTAATAGGGGCAATTGACTTGGCTTTCTCGATCAGCTCAATATCAAAATTACTAACTCCAAGACTTTTTATTTTTCCTTTTTGGTATAGTTCAGTAAACGCGCCGAGTGTTTCTTCCAAATGTACTTCTGGGTTAGGCCAATGAATCAATAGTAGATCAATATAATCCATTTGTAGCTGATCAAGACAATCCTGGAATTGTTTGTAGACCTCAGCCGCTCGGAGTGAGTCTCGCCAAATTTTGCTAGTCAGAAAAATGTCGGGTCGGTTTGCTCGTATTTCTTTAAATGCTCGACCAATTTCCTCTTGATTATTATAGAACCAAGCGGTGTCAAAGTGGCGGTAACCAAGTTGATAAGCCATTTTTATTACTGATCTACAAATATCGCCTTTGAGTTGCCACGTTCCCAGACCAAGTACTGGTATCTTTAGCCCGGACGAGAGAGTAATTTCAGGTATCATTTTTATTCCTTCAATTATTTTTGTAGATTTATTTTCAGTAGCGAAAACAAGAAAAACATTAGTAGACCAATTAGTTTCATGAGTTTAAACGTTGACTTGTACAGTATAGTTTCTGCAACTGAGGGATGTAATATTGTTCCTTAACTCTGTTTTCGAAAGCACAATCTGTCTTTAGACTTTCCAGATTTCTTTCAGTTGCTTCTGATTGACCTGCACTTTTTTCAAAACCTCAAGCCTTTACCACGCCTTACAGCATTAGGCCAGAAAAACTGGTTGTTCAATTGACTTTAAGAAGGAAAATTTGAAATCATAGAAGTTTCATTTGGTCTGTTTCTTCACTCATTATGCCTAATTGGTTAGCNATATTGCTACTGCTAAGGCTTGCTATTTTTCCAGAGGTTAGTTAAAATTGTGGGCCGTTGCTTCATAGTCAGTGTAAACCGAAAAATAAGGAACTATACGATGGAACCGACAATGCTCGTCCAGTTTGTACCTTTTATTGCGATCTTTCTGATCATGTATCTTTTGATCATNCGACCGGAAAGTGTAAAAAGAAAAAAGCATCAACAAATGTTAGAAAATCTGAGCAAGGGAGACGAAATAGTGACACAAGGTGGTGTACACGGTCGTATCTCGGCCGCCAATGAGAAGAGTATTATGCTGATTATTTCGGAAGGTGTAAAGATTGAGGTAAGTCGTAGNGCCATAGCATTTTTGAAAAAAGGTGGAGAATTGATCGAGGGAGAATAGCNATCNATTANGATNATTTCTGGCTTTTGTNACTCAGTAACAATTCAGAAGATAACATCGCTCCTACTATTAAACAGCCTCCTGCTAGCTGTGTGGTGGAAAGTCGGTCACCCGCTAGCCAGTAACCAAAAATGGCCGCAAAAACAGGTTCAGTGGTTAAAATAACCGCGGTACGAATTGAAGATAGTCGTTTTTGTACGTAAGACTGGATGGTAAAACCAACAGCGGAGGCTAGAATCCCCGTTATCAGAATAGCCGACCAAACCCCCTGATTGTTTGGCAAAGGACTTGGCCGTAGAATCCAGAGTGTTGAAAAAAGAACACCAGCTGCTGCCATTTGCCCGAGTGCTAGCACGCGGACGTTGTGTTTCTTAGCGTAATAGGACAAAAGTGAAATATGCAAACCAAAACAAATGGCACAAGCAAATGTCAAGGTGTCTCCCAATCCAAGTCCCGTTGGGCTAAATCCTGTCAACAATATCATTCCTACCGCGCTAACACCTAGGACCCCTAAATTTACTTTATTAGGAGTTAAACGAAAACAGAGAAAATCGCATAGTGGAACCAGGACAATACAGAGACCGGTAATCAGACCTGACTTAGTTGGTGTAGTGTAACGTAGGCCAAGTGTTTGAAACAAATAACCTAAGGCTAGGACCAAACCAATACCAGTGCCAGTAATAAGTGAGTTCTTCCAAATCATTACCTGTCGGCCGGAGACAATAGCTAACGTGATCGTGGCTACGATAAAACGGATGGCCAAAAACGGAATCACGGGATATTGCTCAATGGCATCTTGAACCACGACAAAAGTACTACCCCATATAGCTGTTACACAAATCAATAAAAAAGTTAGAAATAGGTCACGCATATCCGAATCACTATATCAGATTGATTCGACTTGAACAAGATAAAGGCGGTTTAAAGCAAGCTTTGCTAAATTTGCAGTCTGTATGGAAAACATGATAAGATTTAAAGGGATTTTGGAGTGAATCAATAGGTTTTAGATGTTTTACCATCCAACTAAGTGTCCTGACTGTGCGCATAAAAACCCTTTTGGAAAGGTTAAGTGTGTCAAGTGTCACCGCCGGCTATATAGCGATGATCTCAAACCTATACATACGGAAGAACCCTTTTCCAAAAGAACTTACCGAATGCGAGTTCATAGGCATGACCGACAACTAGCTGTATTAAAAGCTAAACAATCACCACTCTCACGCATTACGTCTCTAACTACCATGGGATCTTCTTTTTTATCGGTTACCATATTCATAGTTAAAGAACTGAGACAAATAAGAAAAGACTTAGCTTATGTATTAAAGG
>PBVO01000041.1 GCA_002729015.1 Candidatus Poribacteria bacterium | reverse complement strand
CAACACAGATAACTTTGAGATAGGCGCCAACGGCAATGTGTCGCAGAACCAACCGGGAAGAAATTGAACTTGTTCATCAAGAAGACTATAACGATGAAAATTGGACTCAACAGTAGCTAAAGGTACTGAAAAAAAATTAGTCTCCTGTACTTTAGGCATTTTATACATTGTTTGGTCTAAATCATTATCAGGCTTTGGCAATCCCTGAAAAGAATCGGCGACCCAGACAGTTCTATTGTTAACTTGGTGCACTGCGAGAACTGCTCTCATTAATATAGATACACCTCCGCGCCAAACACCACACTCAATCAAATCACCGGGAATACCGTTCCCAATACAAGATTCAATACAAAACTGAACATTGTCTAGCCGTTTTTGACTACACATCGTCAAGGTTTTGCCGAACCAAAAATGGTCAAACCACTTGTCAGTTGATTGTTCTTCCAATGTTTGAGGGGACAAGATAGTTTTTGGAACGGGTGCGTTTAGACCATCCACCAAACTTAACTTGATCGTTTCTAAGTAATGTGACTTAAAATCCATATTTCCAGTTATACCAACGAGAATCAGAATTGATGTCAGCAATCTGTGTATGCAGACAAGGGCCTGTCCCAATTGATTTTAATTTGTTAGTCGACGCTATGGAGGACTGATTTAAGTTCTCCACCGAGAAGACATCTTAACTTGTATGGCACTAGTTAAAATCAAAGCCGCTTTACAACTAGTCTCATCAGTTATTTCTATTCGACTGAGGTGAGACATTTCCACTGACTTGATTTGACATAAATAGACAAAGTGTAGGATAATGAACTTGTAATTTGCCAACCACAAACCCCGACCCAGCCTAAAGAATACAACGATATGGAACAAATGTCTAGTACTGAATACGTCTATCTTGTTGCTAAACCTATTGGCCGGGAGGCTGAGCTAATTAAGGCTGAATCAGTAATCGTGACAGGGGCAGAACCCAGTGAATTAGGCGTCACAACTTCTGGGACTTTAGCAAATATCAAACAAGGTGCCTTCATTTCGTCAGTTATCAAAGTCCTGATTTCAGGGGATTTTGAATCAATAGGTAATCAACTTGGTAGGAAGAAGTTGTATAGACAAATTAGCGAATTGGGTTTACAAAGTCATAATTTTTGTGTTCGCCTTATCAAGCGCCCGAAAAAAATGAAATTGGCTTTTGATCAATTCAAAGTAGCTCGAAACATTGGAGCTAGAATAGGTGGATCAGTCAATTTGAATCAACCTGCAACAGAATTTTGGCTTTTACTGACACCAAATAATTTCTGGTTTGGACGCCTTGTAACCAGTGCTGACAAACGATGGGTCCATTTCAATAAGCGCCCACATACGAGCTCTAGCTCGTTACCTGCTCGTATTGCTAGAGCGATGATCAATCTAACTATTCAGTCGAATGGTCGATTGTTAGATCCATGTTGTGGTACTGGTACAATTTTGCTAGAGGGGGCAAATATGGGTTTATCGGTTTTCGGGGCAGATCTTAACCCCAAAATGGTTTTCGCTAGCCAAAAAAACTTGGATCATTTTGGGTTAATGGCAACAGTGGCCACTGCAGATGCAAGGAATATTTCACACCATACGTTCGATGGGATGTTTGATGCGATTATCACTGATCTACCCTATGGGTTTGCACTTGTAGCTGATACTGAACGTGACCGTCATATCCTAGCGAATGTTCGTCATTTAGCCCCAAAAGCCACTTTTGTGTCTACGCGTAATCTCAGTTCAGACCTAGAAGACTTCGGTTATAAAATAAAAAGAATCGTACGTATTCCTAAATATGATCACTTCGTCAGACTAGTTTTCATCACTGACACAAAATAACAAAGATTGGCCATGATTTTAAATCTGAAACTCTATCCTATTATTTCATCATCTTTTTCTGTTTTATTTTTTTGTTCAGCAATATTAGGTCTAACTATTAATCTACCTGATGCTGAAGGTCAACAGNACCAAACCAAGTTGGTATTCACTCGNTCGGGTCTGGTTGTGGAGCTGAAGCCAAAACTAGTAGAATCCGTTGTCATTTCGATTAATGGNNTGGTGGTTGANCCAACGATCTCATCTCAAAGAAAACANAAAACTATATTCTGCTTGTCTCCNTATGATTGGCAACTTGGCCAAATTTACCACTTAGAAATTCGCCGCAAATCAAGTGGACATTTGGTAACGAAGCAGACAACTACATCACCAACCAAGCCCACTCCATATTTGTTCGATTATCTGAGATTAAAGCAAATTTGGTCGCTTTTGCCAAGGGATTGTCGAATAACAACGGTNGATCTAGCCNAAGATCAATTATCGATTGGTACCAACAAAGGNCATGTTGCTGTCTGGGANTTATCAATCCGATCNGTAATCTGGAAGAAACGATTTTCCGAGTCGATTATTAAGCAAGTTAGTTTAAGCCCAGATGGCCAACAAATCTACATCAGTGAGCAATCATCTGACGCTTGGTTATCCTGCTATTCTCTGGATGATCANGATGAATTATCTTGGCGNTACCGATTAGCGAACGATGTCGAAACATCAAAACCATCTTCTCCCTCATCTCAATGGTCTTGGTTNGAGTTGCCTACAGCGACCAAGTTTCAATGGATTAATGGAGANTTACTAGTTGCNGCTACTCACGTATGGCCAAATAAACAGGGAACTAATGTNAGATCACAATTATACCGATTTGATGCCGCTAGTGGACAAATTAANTGGAAATTTCCAGCNGNTAACCCTTTACCGGTCTTGGTCNGGTGGTTTGATATTTCAGTTGATCGNTTAGCCTTTGTATGTGACAAGCAGTCCGTTGGGNAGCNGTACGATTCAGCCGGNATTCGGAGCGGGTCTATCGTTATTTTGAACGCCAGTGATGGGCAGATACTATTCCAAAAAGCNTTTAAACCACTTGAACCTTACTACAAGACAGTCACATTTTGGCGAGGCGTGTCGATTACGCCTAATGGAAAGTCAGTCAACATCACCACAGATGATGGCCGAGCCTTTTTGCTTCGAGAAACGGATAATGAATGGCGGGAAATTTGGCAAACTGATTTAACTACACCTATTGTAGTTAACCAAATGCCTATAACAGCTACTGCTGGTACTGTACTGGCCACTGACAAATTAAGCCTGTTTGTTACTGGCGATACCTTCATTCCTTATCATTTGCAGACTGGTGTTAGTCGTCCCCCGATGTCACACCCCAATGGTATGACACTGTTCGCCTATCAGTGGAACGGACAATTAGCATGGCAGTGGGAATTGGGCAATATGCCACAAGGTATCAAGATAGAAAATGAGTATATTGTGGTTGCAAGTTCAGATTACGGAGAGGCTGGGACAAACGAGACCAAGCCAAATGCATTAACTGTACTCGACTTGCAAAAAAACGGTACTGTAGTAGATAAACATGCATTTACTTACCGGTTGTCTGGACAAATACCTTATGACCAAATTGATATCTCGAAGCAGTGGATCGTATGTGTGGAAACCACATCAAGAAGTGCGACTAAAGTCGAAGGGAAAAACCAAATCCACATTATTCGATAGTTATAATTTTGATTAGTCAGTTTGGATTAGATCTTCATCTTCGATTAGAACGTCATCCGAAAAGACTTCATCGCCATATCTTTCAGTCGAGTTTGATCTAGGTGAGACTAGGGGAGGACTTTCGGCCTCTAACGGTTTATGTTCTTGCTCAGTTCGACTGCGTAATTCAGTTCCTTCTTTCAGAGCTTTCTGAAAGAAATTTTCTAAAACCGTACTCAATTCGGATCTGAGTGCATGAACTTCACCAGTTGTATTAAGTTGAACGTCACTCAAAGCTAATTCCGTTTGTGTTTGGGCCGAAGTCAATACATGAACATCCTCTTGGATTTGTCGAAGTTCTTCGACTAGCTGGCTCAGGAGAGCTTCCATCGGTTCACTCAAATCCACTTGTTGAGACACTTGGACGTCAGTACTGTTTTGCCTCTCTGTTACTTGAATAGCCAAGTTAGATACAGCCTCAGCTAACTTCGCCTGTGTTTGGTTGATTTGTTTGACTTCAGTTCTTAACGCTGTAACTTCGTTGACTAACGTGTCTGGAATAACGGTTACGTTTTTTGGAGGGAGTCGTTCTGAAATTGCTTGAATTTCTTCTTGCGTCTCGGTAATGTCAAATATTCTAGATTTGGCTTTTCGAACTCGCTTCATNGGCTTAACCTATTAGAGGCTTAGACTTCTATAATCGACTATTACTAGTTGAAAGTGAGNTAATTATTGGTTAGATTTAATCGNTGGATCGGATACTTAGCTATATAATTANTAGCGTAGCTCACGAGACCAATTTCGNTCATTNACAGCGTCCTCTAACAGACGAATGTTTTGCTTCGCTACCTCACCTTTGAAGGTAAGAGTCTCTTTCAAGGTGCGGACTGTCAACCGAAATTGACCAATATCTTCTTCATTAACGGGATAGGTAGTGTCAAAAGTTGATATATTATCCAAATTAATATAGATCGTGGTCTGATTACTTGCACGATTATCATCGTTAATTAGGGCAACGAAACGACTCAATTAATTCAATCTCCTTCAGCCAACTATCATTGTCATTCTACCAGTATTCCTGTGCTTAGATCAACGGTTTTATTCTAAGCAGTGTTGGAAGTAGCTATAGTTTTCTCTCTCAAGCAGAACAAATGTGCTCAGAGACCCAATAAATTGAAAAAGCAGTTTAGATAGAAAACATCAAATATGAAATGCGGCCTTGGAGTCGAACTATTGAATTATATGATTTTATTCTCTGAAATGTTGATCTCAATAGTAGAGTCCTGAATCTCGGACTAAATATATTTGTAACGATTTTTCGTGCCTAAATAGTTCCCTTTTTCGAAGTTGACTATTTGTCAATTAATGAAAAAACGAACAAGTTGATTGCTTCTTAAGCGTTATAGTGCTAATTATCTTTGCATTGTCTATAAGTGAAAAATTACCAAACCCCTTACTTACTGTTGCTTCGATTTTTAAAATTTTGGTTCAAATATTGCTGATAAACGATGTACAATCCTTTGCGGAAATTGGTTGTTAACAGTTTTAAATGGTATTCGGGTAAATAATTCAAATAATTGAGGTTGAAGAATGATGGGATTAAAAAATATAACTGTTTTGATTTTTTCTCTGCTCTTTTTTTCGAGTATATTAGCAATTGAAGCAAAAATAAATTTTGAAAAAGATTGTGTCGGTATGTGGCTTTTCGACGAAGGCTCAGGTAAGGTTGCTAAGGACAGTTCTGGTAATAAGAATCATGGATCTCTGAAAGGTAACGCTAAGTGGGGGAAGGGGAAATTTGGAAACGCACTTCAACTGAAAGGTGCAGTCTCAGATTATGTCGAAGTCAAAGACAGTGATAGTCTTGATATGGAAGAGCAAACCACTATTATGTTTTGGGTTTCTACAAGTAAGAAGATGGATGAAGCTGCAAGGTGGTCTGATAGACAGGTTGTTGTTGGCAAACACTACCAAGAGTATGAAGTAGGGATTTATGACACTGGGTTTCTACACACTTACACAAGCGATCTGGCTGGCGGCTATGATGAAGGAATCATGGCAAGTATGGGAGGAGTCGCCGGACTAGACCCTGATTGGAAGAAGAATAAATGGTATCACGTTGCCTGGACACTCGATGGGAAAGATGAAGTTGCTTATGTCAACGGCATAAAAATCGGTGACCATGTCAAAAATAATAAAGGAACGGAGCCCGGAAACCACCCATTGGAATTTGGTAGACGAGTTGAAGGCGGATTACCTCTGACGGGGGCAATCGACGAAATAGCTATCTTCAGCGTGGTTTTGGATGAAAACGATATCAAAACTGTAGCCACTCGTGGATTGAAACAGGCTTTTGCTGTTTCACCCAAATCTAAATTGACAACGACTTGGTCGGCAATTAAACAACGTGATAATCCATAAGCGGTATAGTCACGCTTTTATTAAAATTAACCTCAAAAAAATATTAAAAGATCGGAGATAGAACGATTATGTTCAAATTACGGAAAAGTATTGTTTTCTTACTAGTCATTTTACTAGCATTCGTTACTCAGCTTTCAGCTAAGGTAGTCGATGATGTCGCGCCGGTTGGAATGTGGTTATTTGAAGAAGGAAGTGGAGCAATAGCTGCTGACTCTTCAGACTTCGGCAACGATGGTACTATTATGGGCGATGTCACATGGGGTAAAGGTAAGTTCGGTTCTGGTGTAATATTTGACGGAAATGAAGGGAACTATATAGAAGTTCCTGACAGTGACAGTCTAGACATGGGAACGGAAATGAGTGTCGTTCTCTGGTTTTATACCGACAAGCAGATGACCGAAGCCAATCGATGGGGAGACAGGCAAGTTGTACTTGGTAAGCTGTATACGGAATACGAAGTCGGAATTTATGATAGTGGTCAAATCCATACTTACACCAGTGACGTGGGAAATGGGGACAATGGTTACGACGAGGGTATTTTTGCTAGTATGGCAGAAGTGGTTGATCCAGACTGGAAACTCGGTACTTGGTATCACTTAGCTTGGACGCTGAAAGGTACCAAAGAAACTGCTTACGTAAATGGGATGATGATCGGTGAGTTTGATAAAAATAATGCTGGTACTATGGGAGGTGATAATGCACTAACTATTGGTATGAGGACAGGTGGAGGTCTACCATTGACAGGAGGAATCGACGAAGTAGCCATTTTTAATGTCGCTCTCAGCCCAGGTATGATTATGAGAATTGCTGAAGAGGGATTAGCGGGTAGTATGACAGCAGTAGAGCCAGGTAATAAATTGTCTACCACTTGGGCTAACTTAAAAACCCAGCGTTAAAAGTATCTTGATGAGTAGTTTGTGCCTAAATTTAGTCTGTTAGTAACAAAATATACAGATAATTGCTTTTCTTAAACTCACTAATCTAAAACTACGTTTAGTTCTTAAGTGTTGCTACCTAATGCCAGTCTAATCTGGCTTGGCAGTGGCCTTTTCTCGCCTGTTGGGAATTATTCAACTACCATACTCTTGCTTTATACAATTAACAAGGTGAACGAAGTTAGAAGATAGTTTGACAGACAGATTGTAATTGGCAAATACTTCATGGTTATAGTACTGGATTTCTGCACATCTATCTATACAAGCGATCTAGCTAGTGCTTTTGATGAAGAAATCGTAAAAAGTATGAGAGAAGTGGTCAGACTAGGCCCTGATTGGAAAAAGAATAAATGGTACCGTTTTGCCCAGACACTAAATGGAAAAGATGAAGTTGCTTATGTCAATACCATGCAAATCGGTGAGACCATGTCAAAAATAATAAGGGAAGACAGCCCGAGAATTACTCAACGTGGTTCTGGATGAAAACGATATCAAAACTGACGCTGCTAATGGGCTGAAACGGGCTTTTGCTGTTTTAACCAAATCTAAATTAGTAACAACCTAGTCAGCAGTCAAAAATAAGTAATAATTTTCAGTTGTGATTATAAATAGATTCACGAATCTATTTTTGTTTTTAACCTTTAACTTTTTTTACAAGTCAAGTAAAACATATAAATAAATTTGAGGTCAATTTAAATGATAAAGTCAAGATTAAACTTTTTAGGCTTAATAATGATTGTAATCTCTTTTGTTACATCATACACTTTTGCCTTACCCGATCCAGTAGGTATGTGGTTATTCGAAGAAGGATCTGGAGCCGTAGTTAGCGATAGTTCGCCGGAAGAAAACCATGGAACTATAATGGGTGATGTGGCGTGGGGGCCTGGAAAGTTTGGAGATGGACTAGTATTTGACGGTGTCGAAGCGAATTACGTCGAGATCCCTGATAGCGACAGCTTAGATATGAAAGAAAACATTAGTGTTGTATTTTGGTTTATGACGACTAAGGCAATGACTGAGGAAAACAGATGGGGTGACCGGCAGGTTCCTATTGGCAAATTCTATGAAGAGTATGAAATAGGAATTTATGACTCAGGTTTTGTCCATACTTATACGGGGAAAGAAGGTGGCTATGACGAGGGAATTATGGTAACCATGGCAGACACGATTGACCCTGAGTTCGAAGTGAATAAATGGTATCATCTAGCTTGGACACTAGATGGGAAAATCGAAACGGTTTACATTAATGGAATGATGATTGGAGAAACCTTTGAAAAAGAGAACCTTGGTACCAAACAGGGAGAGAATCCACTAGAAATCGGCAGACGTACAGGTGGTGGATTACCTTTCTCAGGAACTATTGACGAAGTAGGCGTCTACAACGTGACGTTAAGTGCTGCAGATATTAAAGAAATTGCTGAAGGTGCGGGGTTAGCTGGTGCGACGACAGCGGTTGATCCTGCTAGCAAACTCACAACAACCTGGGGAAGTCTCAAAAAACAACGTTAAGATAATTCACAAATATTCTGTCAAGTACAGTCGTTGTTTATAGTAGCTACAAAGCTTAGCTACTTATCAAGTCTTACATAGATTATTTTTCAACAAATAATCTGCTTGATTGTCAGAAGCTCTTGCCTTAAGTCAGTAGCAACTTGCCTGAGGTAAGAGCTTTTTTTATTTATTGCAAAATATGCAATTGCTCTCATTTCTTGGTGGTTCGTTGGTCTCAACTTCTCTCTAGGATATGGTTAGAATTTCGGGCTCGTTCGATTTAGATTATTGTGGTTTGTCTCGACAATAAAAAGTAAAATGATTAAGGACTAAGAAGGAATATCTAAATTATGCAAACTGGAATACTCAAAGGCATTGCCACCCGACCTAAAGCGAGAGCCGAAATGATTCAGTCTAACAGTACTCAGGTGTCTGTTGATATGGGTATTGTTGGTGACTACCGTGGAACCAAGGTTAAACGTCG
>PBVO01000082.1 GCA_002729015.1 Candidatus Poribacteria bacterium | reverse complement strand
TTCCAATCACGCGCTAGAGTGACTATAGCGGGAGTAAAGCACTTTTCAATTTGGTGAGGAGCAAAATCGGTTGTTGTATCTAGAATTTTTCGGCCAACTCTTACAGCCTCAGCCAGCTCAGCGGTTAGCCCCCAAGCCAGATTAAGAGAAATAGTTGAAAAAGTTATTGAAACAAAAAACGCGATAAATTGAAGGATCACAACTTTCCAACAGCGATACAAAAAGACTGTTATTTGGTTGAAGAGCATGAGTCTTGATTCTCACATTTGTATTTTGGCACAAGAAAGACCGGGTTATGGTAACAAACCTGAAATTACTTGTCAATCAATGAAACAACCGGACTTCTGTTGACCAACGATGGCTGGCATTGCAAAAGTAATTAACATATACTAGAATTTTTCTTTCCAAATTTCTTTATTTAACATTATCTGAATAAGCGTGAAAGTTAATGCAGAATAGACCCGAGCAGCAATTACAACAGGCATTAGATTATCAGCAGTCCGGCGAAGTTGAAGCCGCGGTAAAAATCTATCAATCTTTGATAAATGAATATCCCGAAAACGCAAGTATACAAAACTATTGTGGGGTCGCCCTCTTTCAATCGGGAAAGAATGAGTTGGCCATTCATCACATTAAAAAAGCAATAACTATTGCTCCGAATTATAGTGAGGCTCATTTCAATTTGGCAGTTGCCCTTGAATCCGTTGATCAGGTACAATCTGCGATTTTGTCTTACCTCACAGCTTTGAAACTGAATCCAAAGTTGGTACAAGCATATAACAACCTTGGTATTATCCATTACCAACAAGGAGAATTCAACAAATCGATTGAAATATATCGTCAAGCTACAAAGGTTGCGCCTGATTATGCTTTCACCTACAACAATTTTGGTAATTTGATGCGTGTATTGGGCAATTTTGATATGGCTATTGATCTTTACCAGAAAGCAATTAATATTCAGCCAGATTATGCTGATTGCCACTATAGTTTGGGTACTATTCACTTACTTCTGGGCGACCTACGCCAAGGGTGGATCGGACATGAATGGCGAAATCACCATCGAGGATTTCGCCAACCATTATGGAAAGGCGAGAATATCGGCGACAAGAGACTTTTGGTCTATTCTGAACAAGGAATTGGGGATACAATTCACTTTTTTCGCTTCATTCCCATATTATTAAAAAAAGTTTTCGATTGATTTTCGAGTGTCAACATCAACTTTTTCTTTACTCGAACCCTTATGTAGAGAGCTCAAGATTTTGCATATTATACAACGAGGAGAACCGATTCCGGAGTTTGATTTTTGTATCCCACTGATGAGTTTGCCATACTATATGGGAGTCTATAATTTAGATCTTATTCCAAGTAAGGTCCCCTACATTTTTCCAAACCAATTATCGACTGAGGTAATTCTTGACTCTAATTTATATAAAGTCGGTTTAGTCTGGGCGGGTAATCCGAGACATGAAAACAACCAGCACCGATCCTTAGCCTTCGAACAGCTAGCCCCGTTACTTTCTATAAAAGCAGTGGAATTTTACAGCTTGCAGGTTGGCAATAAGACAGAGAATGGTATTCCCCAACCTTATCGAAAAAAAATCACTGACCTAGGTAGTAATTTACGAGACTTTCGAGATACAGCATTAGCTATTAGTCAACTGGATCTTGTAATTAGTGTGGATACTTCAGTGGCCCACTTGGCTGGAGCAATGGGAAAAAAAGTTTGGACTCTACTACCTGCTANNCCTGACTTTCGTTGGTTGCTTTGCCGAAATGATTCACCTTGGTACCCCNCTATGAGATTATTTCGACAAAGTAAATTGGGAGAATGGTCGAAAGTAGTCTCGGATGTAGCATTGGAATTGCGGAAGACCACAAAAATTAGTATATGATGAACTAAAATGAAATGTTTTAATCGGTGGAATTTGTAAATGGAGTCATCTTCAATCTGTAAATAGAAAAATGGTAACCCAACCAAAATAAAAAATAAATGAACCTTCAACCTGTAGTTTAGTTTAAACTATTTCTTCGGTTTTCTAGAGTTCGTCAAATCCTATGTGCGNAAAAGACTTTTGAGGAAACCNGTGAAAAGCTGCGGAGGTTACTCGACTTTTGCTGAATCAAAACAACATATTAGTCTAATTTCTAAGAAGTTAGGTCATTGTNGCCCTTGAAGNGGTAAGAGGCGTAAGCCTGACAACAATTTCCATTCCCTCGCTCAATGTACTCTGTGTCATTGCAAAGGAGATTTTTTGAGAATGATGGGGTTTTGAAGTCATATAAGCTGAATATTATTTATCTATTTGTTTCTCTTACTTTTTATAACTGCTCCTTCCATAAAAAGAACTCCATCGCGAAACCTAGAATATCGACAGGATAGAACGAACTTCCTTCTCTTATTACGTTGGCGATACCTGTCAGGCAAAAAGAATGAGAACCTAGATCGATCAATTGATTACCCAAAAACTAAGACGAAATTTTTGAGTATTAATCATCTTCTAAAAAAGGACGGTTGAGTATTGAATGATACGGAGGTTCCATTACACGTCGTTGACGTTCATCGGCACAGTCGGGAACGGGGGTGGCTGGAACATAGGCCATGTTCCCGGCTGTGTAGCGGGTCATCACCGATCGGCGTGGGTTATCAGCTGTCCAAGGTAATGTCCCATGAATTACCGCTTCAGTGAAGATTATGACACTACCGGCTTTGGAAGTAATTTGCCTCACATTTTCAGTATGATTTTCGTAGCGACGAATTGAATCAGGACAAGCAATATTGCTTTTGTGGCTACCTGGGATAACAATTAATCCTCCATTTCCTTCGTTTACGTCGGTTAGTTGGAAAATAACCACAGTTAACCCATTATACATACGACCATTCTGAAAAATGTAATACTGATTCGGGTCGAAATCTGGCCCGGAAGAACCATGAAAAATAAATCCCTCTGCACCTTTCTTCATCGACAATAGAAAGGTTTGATGGTCCATACGAAAGCCGCGCCCCAGAATCTCATTGAGATAAGGGATGATTTTTGGATGTGCTATCATCTCTCGAAACGGATTACACCAGGGAGTTTCTAAATTTAGCAACCCATGTAGCTCACCGCGTCCATGTGGACCTGACAGGCTTTGAGAGCCTCCGTCGAGTGTGTCATCAGAAGATCTAATCCGAATTTGGTTTTGGTGGATATCAATAGCCTGATTAGCAACTAATACTTCGTTTTCCGTCAATACGTTTTCAATTACCAAATATCCATTAAGATCAAAAAGATATTTTTCTTCTGAGTTCACGTTTAATTCTCTTTGTTTAAAATTCTAAATTTTTTCGAACAAAAATAGATTTGGGATAGGTGGGACATTGGTATTGACACACACCACATCCAATACAACCGGACTCTATGACCTCAACTTCTTGGTTTTCGGTATNGAACCGAATGGCTGAGTCGCCTANTGGACATAACTCCACACATGCTTGACACTCAATACCCTCTGNATTAAGACATAAGCCATAGTTGACCACCGCTAGTCCCACAGAAATTTCTTCCACCGGTGTAGGTTGTAAAGCTCCACTGGGGCAGACTGTCATGCAGGCCAAGGAGTCACAGACCACGCACGGTTGCTGGTCNGGGTCGAGATATGGAAGCTGATCGGATTCATTGATAAAAATCGCTTCAGCTGGACAGGCTGAAATACAACTACCACTCTTCTGACAAGTCTGTATAAATTCTGATTCAGTCAAAGCACCAGGTGGACGTAAATAGTAGGAGAAAGGAGAAACGGGCAACTCGTCAACTAGATTTGAATTGACTACTAGCTGACTTTTAATTTGGTTTTGTCGCTCATCAACATAATCAATAACGGGTTCTAGAACTTGTCGTAGAGCTTGGCGAAAAAAACTGCGCCGAGAAGTTTCTTGATCGTCATTTTTGTTCATAGTAGATCTACCTGAGATTTCAACTTGCTTTAGGCCTTCACACACTTATTCTAGCAAATAAACCGAAATCGTGCGATCTTTAAATCGAATGATAGCCGGTAATACTGCCACCAATTTGGCGCTTTTTTGTA
The DNA here is from genome assembly GCA_002729015.1 of Candidatus Poribacteria bacterium. The sequence goes on along the minus strand of PBVO01000082.1, from coordinate 50,082 downwards.
AACGTTTCCGAAAATTATGTTGCGGGTCGAAAATATTGAAACGGTCATTATCAACTATAAACCACGTTCGAGTATTAAATTGGGACTCCGGCATGTTAACAAGGTCAATTTTCAGTGATTGCTCGGTTGGAAGTTGGGGGAGGTAGAAGTCAGTCATTTGCCTAAGTGAAGTCACCACTTGGTCACCGACCTGCCTTTCAGTTTGAATAATTTCAAAAGCTTCTTTCCATCTAGGTCGACCGCCGTATTCAACTTGAAAATAAATGTAGAGGGATAAAATTGAAGATGAAAGAACAATTAACGGTATTACTAATCGACCACTTTTGGGAAGTAAAGTAGAAAGTTGTTCGCATAGCCGAGCAGCCAAAATGATATAAGCTGGTAAAGTAAAAAACAAATAATAACCAGCAACATTCAATATGAAAGAACAAAGGAGAAAAAATATCAATGGAATGCCACTGTAACAAGCTAGGAAAAGTTGGGGACGATTGACTGATATAGTAGCCGTAGATAAAAGAGCAATAGCAGCAATTGGCAGGCTAACTCCATGAACCAATGTCATTATGATGTATAGACCTGAACGATTCCATTCATTATGGCCCCAACCAGAAAATAAGTACTGTCGAAATGAAGGCAGTACAAAGAAAATAGATAGAAGAATAAAAGGAGAAAAAAAAGCAAGTATTGTTAATTTTCTGCGCCACACAAACTTCTTCCCTTCTAACCAAATTAAACCAACTACATAAACAAATAAAGCCCCAAGCATCACACCAGCCAGCAAATGTGACATTGCTAATAAACCCAATGAAATGAGCGAAAAGATTGACCAATATAGTTTATTGGATTCAATAGCACGATAGAAACAAATGGCTACAAGGATGGCAAAAAAACAAGTAAAAATGTAAGATCTGGAATTCTGAGACCAGAATAGATGCCAATGATTAATGGATAGGAATAAGGCACTCCATAAACCCACTTTTCTATTATAGAGTATCTTTGCCAATTGATATATCAGTGGGATGCTTAAGATTCCTACCAAACTAGGGATAAATCGAGCACCAAAAGCACCAAGCCCAGAAATAGCTATAGACGACTTGACTGCTAAGTAAGGAATTGGGTTGATGGGTAAGGAATCGAAGGCCAAACGTTGAGAAGATAATACAGTAAGGACTTCATCTTGCCACAAGCTCCAGTGATCTATTTGCCATAGGCGTAGGCTTGCACCAATAAGACTAATAACTACCAATAATTGGTAGTGATAGGAACGAACGGTCGATTTTGAATTCATGACAAAATAGAGGCCACAATATTGAGCATAGACTTTAAGCATAGGGCTGACAAAAAAAAAGGCAACTTGAATTGCGAGCTGAAGAAACCCTTTTGAACAAAAGGGTTTCGCTGATGGCACACTTGTTGCGGTAGGGTCCCCTCGTACGATTTATTCTAGCAATTGAAGGTTCAAACATCAAGCCCTGTATTGATCGACACAAATTACATTAGGTGGATTGACGGAAAATCAATTTCTAATGTTATTACGTAAATTAGGTTTCGCCCCTTTTGTTAGTTTTTTTATCACTTTTGGAGGATACTATTTAAGTCATGAAACGGAGAAAACACGATTCTAAAGGTCCTGTATTTTCGCTGGCCTTGTTAACCTTATTCCTTGCATTTAGCATAATTCCAAGTATTGGCATCGCTGAAGAGGAAACCGATACGCTAGCTACGCTTCGCGATGACGCTAATATTCTCTGGACATGTTTAGCCGCATTTATAGTCTTTTTTATGCAAGCCGGATTTGCACTAGTCGAATCTGGATTCACCCGTGCTAAGAATGTATGTAACATTATAATGAAAAACCTGATGGATATTTCGTTGGGTTCTATTATTTTTTGGGCGATAGGTTTTAGCTTGATGTTTGGAACGTGGAATGGTTTTTCTGGTGGAGGCATGATGTTCTTTGATGGTTCATCTGAGGCTGCCAAGGCAACCAACCCCTCTGAAGGGTTTAATTGGGCATTTTTGATATTTCAAACTGTTTTTTGTGCCACGGCTGCAACCATAGTTAGTGGTGCGGTGGCTGAACGCACCAAATTTTCTGCATATTTCATCTATTCTATCGTTATCTGTGCGTTCATCTATCCAATTTTTGGTTCCTGGTGCTGGGGTGGCTTATATGCAGGTGGAGGTTATTTAGAAAATCTCGGGACTCCCTTCCTAGATTTTGCTGGGTCGACCGTAGTCCACTCGGTAGGTGGTTGGGCGGCTTTGGCTGGCGCAATAGTTGTCGGCCCCAGAAAAGGGAAATATAATCAAGATGGTACCGTCAACCCGATACCTGGCCATAATATACCAATGGGCGCATTGGGTGTGTTTATTCTGTGGTTGGGATGGTTCGGATTCAATCCCGGTAGTACTACCGCTGTTGGAGGTGACATGGCCTTCATCGCCGTGACTACCAACTTATCTGCTGCTGCTGGAGCTATTGGCGCGGTGATTGCCACTTGGGTGCTCTTTGGAAAGCCGGATCCTTCTCTTGGATTGAATGGAGCCTTGGCTGGATTAGTATCCATCACGGCTGGCTGCGACGTAATGTCGCCAGGTATGGCGGCTTTGACCGGATTGATAGGTGGTTTTCTGGTTGTTGGTTCAGTCGTATTCTTTGACAAACTGAAGATCGACGATCCAGTAGGTGCTGTCTCGGTTCATGGCGTCTGCGGTGCTTGGGGTACTCTAGCTGTTGGTATCTTTAGTTCTGCAGCAGGTGGCGCTCAATTCGTTACTCAACTAATTGGTGTAGTTGCAGGTTTTGCTTGGGCTTTTGGCACTAGCTTTGTTATGTTTTCCGTAATTAAGGCGACCATCGGTATGCGGGTTGATGAAGAGGAAGAAAGAGAGGGGCTAGATCTTACCGAACATGGTGTGAGCGGCTACGTTGGAGTATCGGTCTTCGAATAATAGACCGCAACCTGCTGGTTTGACAGAAAAAACAACAGTGGCCGGTACCACAAGAGTTTTCTAAAGATGTTTTCCCTAGTATGTGTCTTGATATTGAAACCTAAAAAGCAATGCTACGTTCTTTCATTGTTGGGTTGGTCAGGCACAGGTTAGGGAAAATGTCTTTACTGTCAAATATAAATGGATTATGGTCCTTAAAACCCATGAACGCTTGGTTACGCAAAACTTGAGCTCGGCTTTTGTGTTAAATTATCGATTGGTACAATTTGTTTAAAACTTGTGTCAGTTAATATATAGTCAGAGCAACCCTTTGTTAGTATCATCAACAATATAAAGAAAATTTAGACTTTAGGAGGTCTAACTTGAGTTCTATGATTCGTAAACAATTACGCGAAAGTTTTTTCCTTGGTATATTTTCATGTTTTNCGGTCTGNATTTTATCTNTTACTGCTGCGGCTCTTGAGATCAACGACAATTTNTCGATTGACGGTTTTTTNGATATGTCTGCAGGTGCAACCATCGGTGAGGATGACGAAGGNGATACNGANATATCCGCCTTTGCTGGCTATGATCAATTAGAAGTCGATTTCAAATTCAATTTTGACAAACTTTCTGGACAGGCCGATATTAACGGGAATGATACCATCACTTTAGAACAGGCTTTTATTTCATACGCCTTATCGGATATGGTAAGTATTACGACTGGTCGTTTTTTGAGCTGTATCGGTTTTGAAGCCGCGGAGCCGACTGACATGTTTCAATACTCCTACTCGACTGGGATTCCATATCCTGGTTACCAAAATGGTGTTGCTCTCAGCATCAGTCCTAGTGATATGATCGGTGTATATGCTTCTGTAGTGTCTGGAGTTTGGGATAGTTCAGATACCGATCTCAGTAATCCGGGCTTTGAAGCTCAAGTATCTATTATGCCAATCGAAGGTTTAACTGCTAAAGTCGGTTTTGCTGGAGACATCATTGAAGAAGCACATGCTGAGGAAGCAGGTAAAGCCCATGATCATGACCATGATGAAGNTGAAACATTTATGAAAAGTGAGATTAATGCTTGGGTAATGTATACCACCGGTTCTATCACAGTGGCTGGAGAAGTTGATATTCTGAGCAACTGGGGCGCTTCTGGCCACGGCGGTTTACACTTTTTAGGCATGGCCAATGTCGGCTTGACCGATGAGATTGCCGTTACAGCTCGTTTTAGTGGCATCCAAATGGATGATGAAGACACACTGACATCAGTGACTGTCAGTCCTTCCTACGCAATCAATGATAACTGGGGCGCGTTATTGGAAGTGAAACAGCATTTATCAGAAGGTGGTGGAACCGAGATAGCTGTTGAAACAATAATGACTTTCTAGACTCAGGTTATTAGACCAAATCCAAGTGGCAGTCGTTTAAGCGGCTGCCTTTTTTATATCCCAAAGTTCCTTTTGCAAATTTTAACCTTTGAAACCTATAGCTAAGCATAGCCAACCAATGATAAAGGCTAATCCACCAATTGGTGTGATTGCCCCTAGCCATCGAATACCACTAAGACTCAAAACATATAAGCTACCAGAAAAAATTAAAATCCCAGCCAAAAATAGCCAACCTGCCACTCCAATCAAGGTAGATGGTTCTCTTATCAAGGCTATCAAAATCAGACCCAAAGCATGGTAAATCTGGTAACGAGTAGCAGTTTCAAAAATAGTTAATAAATTCGGATCGATTCTATTTTTAAGGGCATGGGCTCCAAACGCACCTGCCACAATCGATAACCCGGCTAAAATTGCTCCCAAAACAAAAAAGTGTTTCATATTTTTTCCCTCATTGATGACAATTATATTTTTGTATCATGAATTGTTATGTTGTTTCTCAGGAATTTAAACGTAGCAAAATCTTCAGGATCTGGCGATTTGATTGTAATCGTGTCTAACAAGAATTGGCCTATTATAAGTTTGGTGCTTGCGAATCTATCAAACACTTAGTATAGTGTAGTTTAGGCGATACCCATTGTTCGATAATCAGTGATGAAAAAACAACCAGTAAACAATCAAAAGTTTAATACCTTCGGTGGAGTATTTACACCTTGTACTTTGACTATACTAGGAGTAATTATGTTCCTAAGATTTGGTCATGTAGTTGGTCAGACGGGTATCATNCAAGCTGTAATGATCGTCGTTTTGTCTAAGGCTATCACACTACTTACGACTTTGTCTCTTTCAGCGATTGCGACTAATACTGAAGTCAAAGGCGGCGGAGCTTATTTCCTAATTAGCCGAAGCCTAGGAGTTGAATTCGGTGCAGCCATCGGTATTGTTTTCTTTTTAGCCCAAGCTATTTCAGTAGCTATGTACGTTTTTGGNTTTACCGAGGCTCTCATGGGAGCATTTGGTAATTATCTAAATTTTTCGCTTGGAACTATTTCTACGATCGTCAATCTGCTGGTGTTTGTTNGTGTGATGATCGGAGCTGGCTGGACTATTAAACTCCAATACGGCATTTTGGGCATTCTAATGACCTCCCTAGTGTCATTTTACGTTGGTGGCCTGCTCAATTTCAACTTGGCTACGCTACAGGANAATATGACGAGTAATTACCAACCAAACAGTGGATTTTTCCCCATGTTTGCTTTATTCTTCCCGGCAGTAACTGGTATTATGGCTGGTGCAAACATGTCAGGTGATCTTAAAGAACCGGGCCGCTCCATTCCCAAGGGGACACTGTGGTCAGTAGCNGTCACNGCNGTAGTCTACCTNAGTCAAGTGATAATTTTTGCTGGATCTAGACCATCAACCGAACTGATCCGTAATAACTTGATTATCAAAGAAGTTTCAGTTTATTCTCCACTAATTACAATAGGTGTGTTTGCTGCCACGCTCTCTTCCGCACTATCTAGTATGATGGGATCCCCTCGGATTTTGCAAGCCTTAGCACGCGATGGAATTATTCACCAAATCCGCTTGTTCGCCACTGGAAGTGGTCAAAATAATGAACCTAGAAGGGCAATTATTTTGACTTTTTTCATTAGTCAAATTTGTATTTGGCTNGGAGACCTAAATAAGATCGCTCCGATTATTTCGATGTTTTTTATGATCACCTATGGAACNCTCAACCTTGCCACATTCTTGGANTCATGGGCNAGGAACCCGAGCTATCGACCTCGGTTTCGATGGAGTCATTGGAGTACTGCAGGCCTGGGAACAATAGCTTGTTATGGAGTCATGTTCTTGTTCAACTGGTTAGCAGCAGTAATTTCTGTAGCAACACTTGGGCTAGTCTACTGGTGGGTAAGCCGTCGTCAATTGAGAGCTAAGTGGGGTGATGTCCGAAGTGGGTTTGCATTCGAGCAAGCTCGAAGTAGCCTACTCCGCTTAGAAGATGAACGATATCACCCCAAAAATTGGAGACCCACTATTTTAGCTTTTAGTGGAAATGTATCTAGCCGAAAGCATTTGGTAGTTTACGGACATTGGTTGGAAGCTGGACGTGGGATTTTAACACTAGCTCATGTTATCACGGGANATGTGGATCAATTGAGAGAGCGGCAAGAACGNCAAGAGCGAATCATGCGTCGACAAATCCATGATGCAGGCTTGGGTGCTTTCCCAGCCGTGATAGTTTCTCACGAGTACGCCGATGGTGTTAAAGCACTAGTTCAGTGCCATGGTATTGGTGGTCTCCGCGCTAACACTATTATGCTAGGTTGGCCTCATGACCTAGAACAATTTGCNCCTTTTTTACAACTGTTGCGGGAGTTAGGTGAATTTGATCGGAGTCTAATTGTTTTTAAAAGAAATGAACTATCTAATCAACAATCGGATAATGAACTTACAACTAGTATGGATTGGATGAATGCTGANTCTTTCCCTGAAATTACGTCTAATTCTNCCATCGACGTATGGTGGAATGGTTCAAAAAATGGAGCAAAGATGGTTTTACTCGCACATCTACTCTGTCAAAATCCACAGTGGCGAGGCCATGAAATTCGGTTACTCAGAGTCATTACATCAGAATCAGGGGTGGATGAAGCTACAAACCATCTCTACAGTTTGATTGAGTTAGCCCGAATTGAAGCCAAACCTAGTGTTCTAGTTGGAGATGACCCGGTAGCTTTAATCCGTGAGACTTCAAACAACTCTTCGGTAGTCTTTCTCGGATTTGAGCCACCAACAAAGGACGATGAAAAAGATTTTCGTCAAGGAATTGAGCATATGACTGGTGACTTCCAAACTACCATACTGGTTTCTAGTGCCGACGATGTGGAGTTGAATGTCTAGTCGAAATGGTTCCTCTTATTCAGAATCAGTACTACCAAATCCGCCACGTACCTTATGATCGATTTGATCTATTTCTCTCCAACCTATACCGCTTTTTGCATTTTCTACTTTAACAAAGATGCCTTGAGCAATCCGCTCACCTGGCTCTATGATTACTTCTTGGTCAGTAAAATTGAAAACCTGAATCAAAATTTCGTCTGATGGACCACAGTAATCTTGGTCTATAANACCTAGGCCATGCGGAATTAANAAGCCTTTTTTTCTAGGGGTACTACTNCTGAGAGCAATGACTAGCATGTAACCGGGTGGTGTTTCTATAATTACATTCGCCGGAATCAATCCGATAGTTTGTGACCCAATATGAGTCTTTTGGCGACAAAATAGGTCGAAGCCTACAGCTCCATCTGTCTGATATTTGGGTAAAGGTAGTGTTTTATCAATACGTTTAATTTTGATCTTCATTATTATTTCTCACTGTAAATGAACCCATTGAATTATGCTAAAGATGATTTAAAATGTCAAAGCTTAGATCTACTGACCTCGTAAAAATAGAAATACTCTCTTTGATAACAATACTACTATTGTGTTGCTCAATAGATTATTCCTATTCATCTCAGGAAGCACTAAATAGTGTTGAACTCAACGGTAACTTTGTTACTGATTGGTGGGTTATGGAAAAAATTCATAGACGCCTCCCAGAAGATGTTCATCTTAGCCAGGTAACTCTTCCTATTCTAGAAGATTTCCCGCTTGATTTAGACTCAAAAGAGACCCAGAAAAATTGGCACCTTTATAGATCTCCAGATTCAGTTGTCAGATTATTTGGGGGGCATGGCGGCAAAAAAATTCATAAAAAACAGGCACAAGATCAGCTGTTGACAGCTTACGCTTACCAAAATTTAATCAATAAAGAAGAAAAAAAAATCTGTGTCTCTTTGGGTAGTACTGACGAAGCTAAACTCTGGTTGAATGGACATGTATTAGAACCAACTGATAAACAGAAGAATCCGAAATTTTTGATTAATCAGTATTGGGTTAACTTGCCTGTTGGAGAGAATTGGATATTGATTTCCATACCACATGAACAAGGCCACGGTGGTTTTACTTTTCAAATTGGAGGTACTCCTCTAATGCAAGCAAAAGTGAGATCTAACTTGGTTCGAGAAACGACCACCTTTCAGTTTTCAGTCCTAGGGTTTTCATTAGCCTTAGGTATTTTACACTTTTTTATTTTTTTATTTTATCGCTCAGAACACGAAAATCTGTATTATGCTATTTATGTCTTGTTCAGTGGATTCACTTTTTTTCTTTGGTTCTCATCTGCTGAGCCATACTTCACCCATCCCGTAACAATATTTTACGCTTCCTTTGCTATTTCTTGGCTAGCCGCCTTGCGATTTGTCTACTCAGTTTCACTACGCTCACTACCTAGACAATTTTACCTATTTCTTTTTTTATGGGTACTAGTTTTTATCAGTAAAATTCCCTTACAGCTTAACTTAGTTGCCCCACAAAATTACGAGCTCTTTCAACGTATTTACCACATAACTGCGATTACTCAGTTGATTGAGATGTTTCGGGTAATGGCTAACCTCTATCAACAAAAAAAAGAGCGGTCTGGGATTTTAATTCTTGGCATCCTTATATTTGAGCTGACCATTTTCTATAATGTATTGATCGACTTCGGAGTACTTAACAAACGGTCATACTCACAATTGATAGTAGCTACTGGTTACGCTTTTAACCTAGTTTGTTACTCAATTTTTTTAGCAAGAGAAGTAGCAATCAATAACAGACAGTTACATACTCTCAACAAAAAATTGACCCAGATAAATGAGGCTATTTTTCGTTTTGTACCAAGGAAAATGTTGTACTATATTGGCGAAGAAGATATTGTCTCTCTCAGCCTAAGTGCCCAAAAACAACACAATATGACTGTTTTATTTGCAGATGTAAGAGATTTTACAACTTTATCCGAAGGTATGTCACCATCCGAAAATTTTAATTTCATTAATGTTTTACTAAATGAGATTGGACCTATTATTCGTCAAGAAAATGGCTTTATTGATAAATACATGGGAGATGCCATTATGGCACTGTTCCCCGAATCTGCTGACGATGCTGTCAGAGCTGGTATCCAAATACTAAAAACCGTAAAAGCATTTAATCAACAGCGCCAATCATCAAGAAAGCCTCCTATTAAAATGGGAGTTGGTATTCATACTGGAGAGTTAATGCTCGGTATTATCGGTGAAAGTGAAAGGATCGAGGGAACAGTTATCTCAGACGTGGTCAACATCAGTGCTAGATTAGAAGGTTTGACGAAACGATATGACTGTGAAATGTTGGTTAGCCAAGAGACCCTTGAGCTACTTATCTCAGATAATGATTACCGATCCCGTTTTGTAGAACGTGTAAAAGTTAAAGGTCGACAAGGAGTAGTCAATGTCTATGAGATATATGATGCGGATTCAGAAAAATTGAAAGCTAGTAAAGCTAAAACAAATAACCAACTGCAAGTTGGTATCAGTCATTATTACCAAGCCGACTTTAGTACCAGTACGAAAGTTATGAAAGATATCTTGTCGACTTTTCCTGAAGACCCAGTAGCTAAACTCTATTTGCACCGATCACAGCATTATTTGCAAACTGGCACCCCTGATAACTGGAATGGAATCTTTCAAATGGAGCATAAGTAATCTAAGCTTCTAATATTGCGGAATACTAATGATTTTCTGAAGATAGTTATTTCTGGTTGGTCCAATTTTGAGTTGTTGGTTATTTATTATTTTGTGAACTAGATTGTTTTGCATCTATGTTTTAGGCAAAACTGAGATAGGTAGAGTATACTAGTGAATCACGAAGTTTTAACCAATTAATACATGATGGATTGAGTCTGGATTTCTGAATCGAATCTATTTGGTAAAATAATCTTGCGTCGATTATATACCGAAAGCCTATTTCCATTTATGTGAATCTGATTAGTACTTAGTACAAAAATCACTACATCTGGAAATGAGAATCTATTTAAAAATAAACATGGAGCAGCCAAAGATCAGCGGTAATGATCTTGAGTTCTCAAGTTAGAAGGTCTCGACAAAATAGCAGGGGCGTGGTGCTTGAGTTTTTCAATATGATCACTAAGCTTCGTACTTAGTTATACTTACATTTCTTAGGAGAATAAGATGGTTAATGTTGTAGTTGTTGGGTATGGATTTGCTGGACGATGCTTCCATACTTATCTAGCAAATTTGGCAGAAGGAATGTCGATTTATGGCATTGCAACGAGGGATCAAAGTCGCCAGAAACAGGCAAGTACAGATTATCCTGCGGCTAAGATATACGCTCATTTAGACCGAGTATTGGATGATAAGTCAGTTGATTTGGTAATATTAGCAACTCCTCATCATGTCCATGCTGAAATGGCAATTCAGGCTATGAAAGCAGGAAAGCACGTGGTAACAGATAAGATCATGTGTATGAATGCTGGTGAAGCTGAGGCGATGATCGCCGCAAGTAAAGAAAACGATGTGCTGCTCAGTGTTTTTCATAACCGCCGGTGGGATTGGGATTACCTAACAGTCAAAAAAGCTATCGCCGATGGTTTATTGGGCGAACCGTATCTCTATCAGGTCGGTATTATGAGGTATGGTGCACCAGGTGGTTGGCGTGGTTCGAAAGAACAAAGCGGCGGTATTCTTTTTGATTGGCCAGCTCACTTTGTTGACCAAGCCTTACAATTGGTTGACTCATCAGTTGTAAGTGTTTTTTGTGATATACATTATAACCATCATTGGAATGTTGATATTGGTAATTACGCCAATCTTATTTTGAAGTATGAAAATGGTGCTCGATACCAGATTGAGATTAGCAATCTTGCTCATGGACCGAAACCAAGATGGTATATAGAAGGAAATTTGGGAGGACTCGTTAAATTCGGGCTAGATCCGCAGGAACCAGCGATGATTGCAGGTAATATTGACGCTGCTGAGCAAGTACGAGAAAATTTTGCTCAGGTAACAACTGTCGCTAGTGGTAAAACAGAAGAACTGACTATTGAGCCTTCGCGCGGTTCTTGGAAATCCTATTACCAAAATATTGCTGATGTGCTAAATCACGGTTCCGAACTAGTCGTGCGTCCAGACCAAATTCTTGAAGTCATGAAAGTCTATGATGCTGCCATGAAATCTTCAGAAAGTGGTCAGGTTATCTCTTTATGAAGTAATAAATACAAGTCAAAGCCGTAAACGAACTATGAACAGTTTCGTTCTCTTTTTGAACAACCTTCATTAGATGAATACCTAATAAAGGCGAATAGTGTAGAACTTGACTTGGCGGGAGCCATTGGCACAGTCGTTGCTTAATGTTTCGCTTGCTAAACTGATATATTTTTGGAGCTACAACGTGAACCAAATTGCATGGGTACTCGTTTTTGTTTTAACCTGTACTTTTCTTTCATCAGCACAACTTTCACCAAATCCAAATGACCTAAGTAATACCGATTTAGATACTACTTTCGATCAATACCAAATGCGCCGAGAGTTAAACTCTCGTGTCCTAGAAACTATTAATCAGGGTTTACGGTGGTTAGAGCTACAACAAAGTACCGATGGGTTATTTCACAACCATCCTGGGATTACAGGTTTGGTGATTACGGCTTTCCTCAGACATCCAAAAGATGTATATTCAGAATCATCTCATCCATTTATCAAAAAATCGCTGTCAGCCCTTTTAGAAATGCAGCAAGAAAACGGGGGCATTTACGATGTTAATAAGCAACCAGCATTACCTAACTATAATACTAGTGTTGCCTTGATGGCACTCTCTGCAGCCAAAAATAATGCATACGAAGAAGCAATTAGTCGGGCACAGCAGTACATTAAAGGAAACCAGCAAATAGACGAAAAAAGTCCATACTACGGTGGTATTGGTTATGGTAGTCGTAGCGATGTCTACGATTTGTCTAATTTGACATATGCTATTCAAGCCTTGAAGGACAGTGATGAAGATGATGCTGAGGTGTGGAGTAAAGCAGTTAAATTTTTGGAACGCTGTCAAAATAGAAGTGAAAGTAATGATTTGGCTTGGGCTGGCGATGATGGTGGATTTGTATATGCCCCAAGTGGTGAAAGCAAGGCTGGTGATACCAAATCTTATGGTAGTATGACTTATGCTGGGTTGCTTAGTTTTATTCATGCAAAAGTTGATGCTACAGATCCACGCGTTGAGGATGCTTTTGAATGGATTCGAAATAACTATCGAATTGACGAAAATCCAGGAATGGGCCAACAGGGTATCTTTTATCACTATCATACAATGGCTAAAGCTTTGACTGTCTATGAAAAAACCAAAGGTGGTTTTTTGACCGATGTACAAGGGCAGACCCACTTCTGGTTTAAAGATCTAGCAGAAGAACTAATGAATCGAAAAATTGAAGATGAACTCGTTGCTAAAGAAGATATTATAGATGTCACGAACCCCGGCCAACTTTTGGCCAAAAAAGGTGAGTTAGTAAGATTGTCCTACTGGAAAAATGAAGAAAGTCGGTGGATGGAAAGGGACCCACTCTTAGTAACAGCTTACGCGATTTTAGCTCTTGAAGTTGGTTTAAGTATAGAATAAGAAATAAGGGTCTTTCTCTTCATATGATGTGGACCAGATGGTTCAGAACAATTCTAGTTTGTTTCACGCTATTAATAACAATAGCAGTTCGAGGTGAAGTTTCAAATACAAGCCTGACTGATGCGTTCGATTACTACGAAGTCAGGAGAAGCCTAAGCCCGTTAATTATTGACAGTATTGACCAAGGTTTGCGGTGGTTAGAAATTCAACAAGGTCCAGATGGATTGTTTCACGGACAGGTAGGTATTACTGCCTTGGTCGTAGCAGCCTTCTTAAAACACCCAGAACAAAAATACAACCTGCGTACGCACCCATTTTTGCAGAGGTCAGTCAGCGCACTAACAAACTATTCAAATTTAGATGGTAGTATCTGTGACACGAGCTTACTACAGATGGCTCATCCCAGTTATACGACGAGTGTTTGTCTTTTAGCACTGGCAGCTACCAATAGCCGTAATTATTATCAGCAAATTCGAGATGGTCGAACTTTTCTCAAAAGTTTGCAAATGGTACAGATCGATAGAAAAGATGAAGATAATAGTCGATATTTCGGTGGAATTAATTATGGTATTGATCAAGAGGCGAATTATGACTTATCTAACTTGAGCTTAGCTTTACTCGGCCTGAGTGAAACACGTAACTACATGACAAAAGTAATGGAACAAACATTGCCTGATGACAGCTCATTTTTGAGTAATGCAAAAGAATTTATATTTAATTGCCAGTCCAATGAAGTTAACGAAGGCTCTTGGGGAACCAATCTTGGTTCGAATCATTATGGAGGGTTTATTTATTCACCAAATGGTGAGAGTAAAACAATGATCACCGGCAAACCTTACGGTAGTATGACAGCCGCGGGTCTACTTAGTCTTATGCATGTGGGTACTAAGAATGGGCGTGTAAGAGATGCTTTTGAATGGATTTGCAATAACTGGCGATTAGACAAAAATCCGGGTATGAGTAAAAATCAAGCAACAAAAGGACTATACTACTATTACTATAATTTGGCCTTGGCCTTGGCTGCCTACGAAGAAATACGAACGATAAAAAAAGGTCAAATTGTATTTGGACAGGGGCAGCCCAAAACTTTTTGGTTTCAGGAACTAGCAGAAGCTTTGATCAAAAGAAAAATTGTTAATTCGGTAGTTGCAAATCAGAATATTCCTGATCCTGCTAACTCAAACGAGTCCATTTTTTATGTTGGTGATAGAGTCGATTTGGCCTACTGGCGTAACCAAAACAGTTTTTGGATGGAACGGGATACAGTACTGACGACGGCATATGCAATTCTAGCTTTAGAAGTGATAATGAGTACTGAGTAGTCTTAGTTTTGATGAAAACTTGTAAAAATTCCTTTTATGCGGTGTTAACACAGCTGTATAAACTGCCATCTGAGGAAGCCACTAGGATCAAATGATGATGTCAGGATATCAAGCGACGCTTGGGTATTATGTAGACGGATAACTTAACAATACGAATTCCCGATTTTTAATTGTTCTGCCAAAAAAACTTGATTAGTTGTCAATGAAATTTGTCGCCCAAATATTGAGTTACTTTATGTGTGCTTGTTTGGGCTTACAGCCTTGGGCCTCAGATATACCAATCGGATTACCACCTATCACTGTTACACCTAGCCAGTTTACTATACAATCAGGAACAATCCTTAATCAACGACTATCAAAAACCGAGATTCAGTCATTTCCCTTGGTCGATAACGATATCCTGCGAGCAGCACAGGTCTTTCCTGGTGTAGTCTCTCACGATTATAGTGCTAGGTTCAATGTTCGAGGTGGCGAACGGGACGAAGTTTTAGTACGTTTGGACGGTATGGAACTACGAGAGCCTTTCCATTTACGGGATTTCGGTGGTGCAATTTCGATTATTGATCTCAACCTGATTCAGCAGTTTGATTTGATGATGGGCGGTTTCCCCGCTAAATATGGCGATACAATGTCAAGCGTGGTTGAAATTAAAACCGATAGATCTATTCCGGAAAAGAGTGTAGGGTTGATTAGTCTGGATTTACTGAATGCTACAGCTCAATTGGAAGGACCAATTGGTGGTCATACTGGTAGTTGGTTACTGTCGGCTCGTCGTGGTTATTTTGATCTTTTACTTGATTTGATTGAAGCCGAGGATGTACCGCGGCCAACCTATGCCGACTTATTTGGTAAGCTCTATTGGGAGCTAAGTGATGAAAATCAAATAACATTAAATGCAATTTTTGCTCTAGATAATAACCAGATGATACCGGAAGAAATGAATTCGAAATTGACTTCAGAATATACTAATAATCTATTTTGGGGACAATTTCGAAGGACACATAGCTCGAAATTCTGGACTCAAGCTTATATGTTTTCCGGGTTCCAAACCCATGATCGACGATACGACTACAACCGTTATGATGAACGAGAATTTACCTTTGTTGGAGGTAAAATAGAGTCGACTTATCTTCAAGCCAAAGACTCAGCGATTAACCATCAACTTGATGCTGGCCTAGAGTGGCGTTGGACAGAAAGTATATACGATTACCGACTAAGACAGTCTATTCAGCAAATAAATGCTGAAGGTTGGGATTTCAAGGCATATCTTCAGCATGAGTGGCAAATATCACCCTACGTAGCACTTAATACAGGTGCTCGGGGACTATATCGGAAATATCAAACGAAAAGTAATGAACCAAATCCATTAGGTTTTGATCTGTCACCAAGATTAGGTTTAGCCCTACGACCATATCGGGGCATGGTAATTCGATTGGCTTGGGGGAAGTACCATCAGCCGGTTAGTCTAACTTCTATTCCTATCGCTCGTTATTCTAGACTAGTGAATCCTTCAGAAGTAGCGAGCCATTATATAGCTGGTGTAGAATTAAGTGGTGATCTAGTTGGCGTATATGACAAGTTTTTAGTTACTGGTGAATTGTACAGGAAAAAATACGATAATTTAGTAGGAGAAGTTGAAGATTTAGGCCGAAAAAGCCAAAATCTACGATACCCGAATCGAGGGTTAGCTATCGGTGGCGACGTATTGTTTTCTAGTCTGGTTGCCAAAAGGCTGAAAGTTAGTCTGGGCTATTCCTATGGGCAAGCTCAAGCCAGTTTAGCTAATACTGATACTAGTTACTTTCGCGACTATGACCAACGACACTCAGTTTTAGCAAATTTAGGCTGGCTGTTTTCCGACGGTTGGTGTTTGCATACGACCTGGTCATTTCATACAGGTAGGCCTTATACCGAGTTGAGAGCTGAGCCGATTTGGCTAAACGGTCAACTCAAAGACTGTGAGTCTGTGTTTCATGGGCCTATCAATGCTAGTAGATTGCCGAATTATCATAGTTTGGATCTACGTTTAACCAGAACAAAAAGTAATCAGAAACTATCACTGAGTTGGTACGTTCAAGTACTAAACCTTTATAATCACCAAAACGTTCACGAATATGCAGTGACTGCTGTCTATAGGGACGATCAGAATCTGATTCTGGATTGTCAAGTCGAAGCAGAGCCACTGCTACCAGTTTTGCCACTGTTTGGTGCCGAAGTCCGTTTTTAAAGCCGGCATTGTAGAGATTTTTCAGAACGACAAAAATAGAAAAAGCTTAGGAGTTATAATTGAAGACCAGTCAATTTTCAGTTTTATCTTTTGCCATTCTTTCAATTCACTTTAAATTGAAACTTATTTTGGAAAAGAGATATTGTCAATGCTAAGACTCGTCAAAAAAGTTTTTCAAGATTTACTTGACGGCTATCCGTTCGAGAGACCCTACATCCCCAAATCTGCACCCAGTGCTGAGGAGGCTATTTTGCCCTTCAATCCAGCTGATTACTCTATTGAGCCAGAAGTATTAAAACAAATGATAGATGACTGTGAGGACTTTGTCTTGCTAGATGTGCGAGAGGTATGGGAAAACAAAATTGTACAACTACCAGAGACCATACTAATCCCACTAAAAGAATTGCCAAAGCGAGTGAATGAGTTATCTTTGCGACAGGAGATCGTGGTGTATTGCCATCATGGAGTAAGAAGCCTCGATGCAGTTTATTTACTCAGGCAACTTGGATTCAAGAAAGCAACTAGCTTAATCGGTGGGATTGACCAATGGTCTCGCGAAATTGATCCTACAATCACCCGATACTGAATCAACAACCCGACGGAGTCTGTAACACTTACTCAGTCGGGTTGTTGATTTGAATTTTAAAACTTTTGCTTTCTAATCCATAGCGATTCATTCTACTTTGTAGACGTCGGCGGGACATTCCTAAGAGTCTAGCTGCTTTTGTTTGTACTCCACCGGTCTGATGAAGTGCAGCTTCGATGTAAGACCTAATAATCCCTTCCAGGGAAACTCCATTTTGCGACAAATCAATTTTCAAATCGACAGGTGGTATGGTTTGGTCGAAAATCTCATCTGGTAGGTCTTGGGCGGTGATTTGGTCGCTTTCTGACATTAGATAAGTTCGTTTGAGACAGTTTTCCAGTTGTCGAATGTTACCAGGCCAATTACAATTCTCCAGAGCTAATCGAGCAGAAGTATTGATTGTTTTTGAATTTACCATAGGATACTCCTGACCAAATTTGGCTAAGAAATGGTCTATTAGTAGGTTGATATCTGTTCGTCTTTCCCGTAATGGTGGCAAATGCAGTGGGATAACATTTAATCTAAAATAGAGATCTTCCCTGAATTGTCCTTGTTCAACAGCTTGGATTAGGTCTGTGTTGGTAGCAGCAATGACACAAACATCGACCTGTCTACCTTCTACTGAACCGACACGAAAAACTTGTTGGTCTTGTAGAATTCTCAGGAGTTTGCTCTGAATGTTCAAGGAAATATCGCCAATTTCATCCAAGAATAATGTTCCGCCATGGGCAGTTTCAAACACGCCCGGTTTATCTTGGTCGGCTCCAGTAAATGCACCTCGAACATGGCCGAAGAGTTCACTCTCGGCTATTTCGTTCGGAATAGCATGGCAGTTCACAGCTACAAAACGCTTTTTGGCTCTCGGGCTGTAGTCATGTAGAGCACGAGCGACTAAATCTTTACCTGTTCCAGTTTCTCCGGTTATGAGTAGCTGTTTAGCACCCAGATCGACAATCCGATGCATTGTTTTTAAAAGATCTCGCATGGATTGACTTTGCCCAATTATATTCCCAAAATGAGCACTAGGATAACAGTCTTCATCTTCGATTACCTGTTCTGACTCATGCACTTGTAGTGATTTTTTCGTCAGAGCTCTCTTAATTTCCTTCTTCAATTCCATCGTGTCAATTGGCTTTTCAAAATAGTAAAATGCGCCCTCATGCGTAACTAATCGAATCGCATCTTGTAATTCTGCGAAGGCAGTCACTATTAAAACGGGTAGTTTGGGCCATTTTTTTTGAATCGACTTTAGTAAGTCGCGACCTGATATTCTACCCATTCGCATATCGCTGATGACTAAATCGAATAAATTTCTCTCTAAAAGTTCTAGTGCTTGTTGACCACTTGAAGCAGTCATGCAATCGTAATTTTCTTTTTTCAGAATTCGTTGCAAAATAGTACGTTGATTTTGATCGTCATCGACAATTAAAATTTTCGTCATTTAATTTTCTCTGAACTTAGGATGATGGGACCCTGAAAGATACGGTAAAGGTTGTGCCCATACCGACTTGGCTTTGTACCTCGATTTGAGCTTGGTGCGCCTTGATAGATTGATGTGCAATAGCTAACCCAAGACCGATGCCACCTTCATTCTCACGTGTGGTGAAGTAAGCATCAAAAATACGCTCTTTTACACCATTAGCAATACCCACACCAGTATCTCGAATTTGCAACACGACTCTTGAGTCAATAGTAGATTTTTTTAACTGTGTTGACACAAACAGACGACCTCCTCTTGGCATTGATTGAATACCATTCTGCATCAAATTAACTACTACTTGTCGAATAAGTGTGGCGTCAATATTAATGTCTGGCAGATATGGCGCCATTTGCTCAACGATTTTAACACAGGCTTCCTCAGACATTAGTCGTATCCCCAAGATAACTTCAGTTATTAAGCGGTTAATAGATGTTAGTTCCAAGTTTAGCTTTGGTGGACGGTTCAAAGCTAAAAAATGATCACAGGTTTGTCGTAAAACTTGAGTTTCGTTGTGAATTATTTGCAATGTATCTCTAGCTTCGTTAACGTCTTCGCTGTTAACATTCGGTTGAGAAAAAATGACTTGCAAAAGCTGAGTAGACATACCAATTGTATTTAATGGGTTACGTATTTCGTGGGCAGCACCAGCAGCGAATTGTCCTAGAGCGTCTAGGCGTTTCTGGTGAGAGGCTTTTAATTCTTTTAACATTCTCACTAACGCAAATGTAGCTTCACCAATATCTCCTGCTTGGTAAGATAATTGCAAAGATGGAAGATCGTCAGCCTCGGCAAATCGAACAATTTGTGTGAGTTGTTCCAACGGTCGCAGAACTAATCGTACTGTAGTTACAACAATAACCAAGCAAAGTAGAAGAATAGTCGCAATAATCGCCCACAAATGTCGCCACCGAATGGATTGAACGTAGTGATTAGTATCAGGGGAAGAAAATAAAACTTGTATCACACCGGAAATGGTATTCTCATCTGAGTACTCGTTTAGCCAGTCGACTCGATATGGTACGATGATTTCACTCCCATAGCCTTTTTCAGGAAGTTCAACCATATTATAAACTTGCATTGCCTTACGTTGAATTTCAAATAAATCAATTTCGGTGAAATTCATCAAGTGAGCTGGGGTCTTTCCCGCAACCAAACTAGCAGCAATTTTAGCGTTTACTCCATCAGTGACGTTTATGTCTACAACATGTGTCATTTCACTAGCTGTTGATTTTATTTGACGTAGAATTTCTTCAATTTTGGGTTGATGAAACCCTTGTTGTCGTTCAATCTCTTGCTCGACCTGAACACGGATTCTATCAGCAATTTGACGTAGCATAGCTCCATTCTCAACGTTCCGTAGATGTAAACGACGCAAGTCCCTTTGACCAGCAAAATCGTTTATTAAGTAAAATGTTCCCAATATCACTAAAACAGATACATTGATGATCAGGGCATATTTCCACTGTAGTTTCATAAAACCAGGGATGTAGCTAAATTATTATCATATGCATATTAAGAATTAGTATAGCATAGGATCAATTTATCAATTATGAACATCTGTAGGCTGGTTAGAATTTACTTGAGAAAAATAGATCAAATAAGATATGCTCAAGAATGTATATAAGGTAACTAAATCCATAAGCTTTTTAATTTTTGAAAACTTGGAACACTAGACCAAAATGGACATTCAGATCATTCAACCAACCCCAAAAAAAGTAGTTCAAACAGATGAAAATAATCAAGCCGGTGTCGACTTGTATGGGAACATAAAACATCATAAAGTCGAAGATGTTAAGATCGAAGTTATGTCAGATAGTGATTGTCACCAAACTTTAGAAATTGGGAAAGATGGCAGTTTTTCGGGGGTAATTCTTCTGCCTGTCGGTTGGCATAAGCTCACTTTTAAAGCTATTCAAGAGGGAATTATAATAAAACAAATCCAAATTGATCAAATTGGTGTGGGTGAAGTTTTTGTTACTGCAGGTCAATCTAACTCGGCTAATCATGGGTACCCGTGCCAAGAAACAACTTCTGGTAATGTAATGGCTTTGGGGTTAGAAGGGTGGCAGGTGGCCAACGATCCACAACCAATTGCCACGGGCGAAGGTGGCACACCATGGCCCCTCTTAGGTGATCAGTTTAGCCAAAAATTAAGTCGGCCAATCGGTTTCGTCTCGGTAGGCTGGGGGGGGACAACAGTAAATCAGTGGCAGCCATCGATCCAAGATGGTCTCTATTCGCGATTAAGGGCAGTATTAAAACAACTCCGGCCCAATGGCTTAAGAGCCATTTTATGGCATCAAGGTGAGTCGGATACCATACTTGGGACTTCATCAGATGAATATGCTAACAGGATGGAAAAAGTTATTCGTCAATCGGAAATGGACATTGGTCAATCCGTGTCATGGTTTATAGCTGAGGTCTCTTATATTGGACCTGATCATCAACACAAACAGACTGAGATTATCAATGGACAAAGAAAACTCGTACGAAGAGGTTTAGCCGCAGCAGGACCTACGACAGATGACTTAATTGGTGAACAATATCGTTACGATAGTATTCACTTTGGCCAGGTAGGACTGGAAATACACGCCCAAAAGTGGGATGCATGCCTTAGCCGTTATTTTGGATGGTAGGCCAAGTAATAGACTTTTAGTAATGAAAAAAAGAAAACTGCCACCAAATAGAGATCCTTTATAGCACTGATAAAAATATATGAGAGAGTTTTTTGCTTTATAAATATATACAGTTATAGATTTTAGATAGTCTATTCATCTAATTTATTAATAATGTCTGGCAAAATCAATTGTGTGACAGTTTGACATTTTTCCTATGAACCTTCTGGTCTAAAATAAGTGAACACCACAACCAATCTGATCTTGGGCAAAATTCAGATAGTNAACTATCCGTTAATGGCGAGCTTATTATTAACAATATCCGTTAAGTCAAGCAACTTCTAAATCTTCGGTTAGCAAAGATCAGAAGAAGAGAGAATTTATCTCAGCTATTAGCAGGTAAAGTAGATGTTGAGTATTGTCACCCTGTCAAACAATATTACGAGGAGATTTCCCGTTGAGTAATAGAACAAAAGTAGGTTTAACCTCTTCCCAAAGACTACACTTTGATATTTATGGTTTTGTCGTTCTAAAGCAGGTACTAACCAAAAATGAGATTAGAGAACTTTATCAATCGCTGCAGTTAGCAAAGTCAATGATTGATAAAGGTTCTGAACTTTCTCCTATCTATACTCATCGTATCGGGAAACATCATATACTGATGGGTAACTTAATCCAGTACCATAAATCATTATTAGACTATGCGGTTCATCCTAAATTGATTCCATTGGTTGAGGATGTTGTGGGTGGCGAAGTACGACTGGAAGAAACCGAAGCCATCATTAACCGAAGAGACCCAGAAAAGAACCCTCCTAAAGTAAATTTGCAAAGATATCAACCAACAGCTTTTCATCGAGGTACCAAACATGGTTGGGGGACATATATCGAACAAGACAAGTTTCACTGTGTGTTTGTTAAAACCTTAGCTTATCTAACTGATGTAGGACGAGATGACGGTGGAACTACTCTAATTCCTGGGAGCCACAAATTAACTTGGCCCGAAAAAGATATAGTTGAAGCCGCACTAGCAGACGATAATCTTCTTTATCAAATTGAAGCCAAAGCTGGTGATATATTATTATTTGCTGAATCATTGATTCATAGTACTACTGCTATTCGTTCTGAAAATGAACGAACAATTTTAGTTGCTGGTTATACACCGACTATGTTTCAGCCTTGGCCTGGGAATGAGGTCGACCCTGAATTTATCGCCTCACTACCGCCGGAAATTCAGCCTATTATATCTGGTAGCTCCAGCTGGCACTGGCGACGTAATTATTAAAAAATCACAAGAAGAAAATAGAAATTAATTTGGAAGGTAAAAAGATGCTAGAGGAACTAACAGTTGTTGTCGATGGACAAATTTATGCTCCGGAAATACTTGATCAAAAAAATATTTTCATTGAAGGAGGAAAAATTAAAAAAATCTCGACAGATAAACCACCTAACCACGCAAAAATTATAAATGCTGATGGGTTGTTGGTAATACCCGGCTTAATAGATGCTTTGGTGCATGGTGGTGGCGGGCGACACACGATGACTGGCGATCCGGCAGATATTGCTCATATTGCACGCACTCACGCTAAGCACGGAGTTACTTCTGTGCTGATGGCAACTTCATCAGCTAAAATGGAAGAAATTGAGGTTTCTTTAGCTGCAATTGCTCATATTGTCGATAATCCAATAAAAAATGGAGCTAACGTGTTGGGGTCCTATGTAGAAGGTAAATTTGGCTGTCTAGAAAAATGTGGAGCACAAAACCCCGACACGATGAGTCCACCTAATTTTGAAGAGCTTCACCGAATGTGGGAGCATTCTGACGGAACCTTGAAGGTAATTTCCATCGCACCTGAAAGGGACCCTGGTTTGGCTTTCACCAAACACTTGTCTGACCAATCAGCAGAAAATTATAATGATATAGTCGTTGCTTTGGGACATACTAATGCTAGTTATGATTTGGCAAAATCTGCTATTGATAGTGGAATCACAAGGGCCACTCATACTTTTAATGGTATGAGTGGAATGCACCACAGGCAATTGGGTGTTCTAGAAGCAGTGCTTGCAAGCAACAGTATTCACGCAGAGCTGATTTGCGATGGTCACCACGTTGCTCCAATCTGGGGTAAAAACCTGATTAGAATAAAAGGAGAGGAAAATGTAGGTTTAGTGTCTGATTGTTTAGAATTTGCAGGTATACCGGCCGAACAATGGCAGCAAGACTTCATTTGGCACCCCGAAATTAATGCTTGGCAGTCAAGAAAAGAACCTGAACGTTACATTCGGAATGGTGCTATGTGGAATGATGTTGGAACTGAGGTGGAGACTCTATACGGAAGCAAAATTACTTTAATGGAAGGATTACGAAATGTAATCAGCTGGGGTATCCCATTAAATAAAGCAGTCATGATGGCAACTCTTACTCCAGCCCAGAATCTGCGAATCGATAACAAAAAAGGATCCATAAGTGAAGGCCGGGATGCTGATTTAGTTTTACTCACCCCAAACTTAGAAGTACAGTCAGTTTTAGTCAATGGTCAATCAATTGAAATTTAACGATTTTTGAGATTTTGGAGCCATTCAAGAACTTGTTGGTGACTAGTATGGTGTTCTTGGTCCGATGATCTTACCTTATTTTTTCTATGATTTTCAGTAGATGTCCTGCTAGCCGTGATGGGTTCTAGAAAAGGTTTATCTTCAATTATCTTACGTGAAAATTGGGTTTGGTTGTCACCTTCTATTAGCCTAAGCTCTTTTTCCACCATTTGTGACTGAATCGGTCCCTTCAGTTGGATAAAACTAATCGCTCTTTGCCAAGCGGCGATAGCTTTTTGTTTTTGTTTTGTGCTTTGGTAGATCAATCCTAGATAGGTGCAGGCAGCTGAAAAACGGGGAGAGTTCGGCCGGTTCCGTAGAAAGTCTTGAAAGGAAGTGAGTGCAGAATCCCAATCTTTTTTCTGGTAGTGAATGACAGCAATTCGAAACTCAGCCTGATCTGCGAAGCTGTCCTGGAATCCGTCTCCCAAATATAATTCTTGCTCAATGTGTTTAGTTGTCAACTGATAGGCGGGTAATGCTAAATCAAACTGTTGTAAGTGCCGATAGATTTCGCCTAACTGAAAACTTGCTTGCATTGCCTGAACTGAGGAAGAATATTGGTGGGTTAGAGTGCTGTAAAGTTGGATGGCTTGACTAATATTTTTATACTCAAATAGATAAATGAGGCCCATTCGGTAGAGAGCTTCTGCAACCCAATCCGATTCAGGGTAGGTCTTGACTAATTGTCCATAGACATCTAGTGCTGGTTCTAGGTTTTTTAGTTCATGTTCGTAAATCGCCCCTATTTGTAGCAATGTTTGGGGGCACTTAGCGGTTTTTTGCAGTTGTTGGATAGCCGCTTGTTTAGCAATTTTTGGCAGTTGTTTTTTAACTTTTTCAGCATACTGAGTACTTGGGAAGTCAGCGATTATTTGATAACCAATATTCAGAGCAGCTGAAAAATTTTGCGCAGAAATAACAGATTCAAAATAGTGTAATTCTTTAGCTGGTAAGTTAACTTCTAGTTGGGTAATTTTCTGGTTAAGTTGAGCACTAATGGCCTGTTTATCTAATTGGTGTTTGGCAAGCTCACCCAAATTAGCTGGTTCCAAGTCTGGTAAATATAGGTTGATAAAGGTCTTATAAGCCTTAATGGCAGAACGGTAATCTGCAGTTTCAGCCTTACCAGAACTTTCACAAGCAACCCCTAACCAGTAAAAAACCGCGTACATTTTCCAAAATGATGGATAATGGTTAATCACTCGCTTCAGATGTGTACGCGCAAGCCTAAATCGATTTGCTTGACAGTAAATTAGTGCAGTTTGGTAAATTGAATCAGCGGCAAAAGAGCAGCTAGGATATTGATTTACGACTTGCTCGTAAGCTGTAATTGCGAGATCGTTCTTATGCAAAACCTGGTTGTAGAGATTGCCAATTCGCCAAAGTGATTCTGGTGCAAACTGACTTTCTGGAAATTCTAAAAGAACTTGTTGATAGTAGTCGATCGCTTTTTGTGGTTGATTAAGAGATTGTCGAAACAAGTCAGCTATTCGAAATTTAGTTCCTGCATTGTTGATTCTAGGTACAAATGATTGTTTTAGGAGATCATGATACTTCTGCTTTTTTATCAAGGCATCTTGAATTCTACGAATCCTAAGCCGTGCTGTTTGATGTGCGAAGTGGTCTGGTGGTACAAATTCTAACAATGATCGGAAGGACTGAATTGCTTCATCATGGCGACCTAGCCTGCAAAAAACGTCTCCACGCTTGATCTTTGCCAAGAATCGATCATCGGCAAAACCTGAGCCTGATAAGGAAATGATCTCTTCGAACGCAACTAAAGCTTGTGAATACTGATGTGTATACTGGTAATAGAGTTCACCTAATCGATGGTTAATGTCGTTGATCTCTTCCGGAAGTTCGGCACGATTTTTTAGTGTAAGTAAAAGTCGCTCTGCGCTATCATAACGACCAGACTGAATAAGCGAGTTCAGATTTTCAATCTGGGCTGTCGCTGATAGCTGAAAAGGTATAAGATAGTAAATGAGAACTACTGAAGGCCAGACAAGCAGTAGTTTTTTCAAACTAAACAAGGATGAAATAAAAGTAGTAGTGAATTAGTGCGTGAAGTTACCAGCGTTGCCTTTGAGCGATCTGGATCTGTTGTCCTGCATAAGATTCCAATTCCGTTCCTTGTGCCTGTTCTTTTACTAAACGAAGAATACTTTGACTCGTTCGACTATCATTCTTCAGATATTGCATAGCATTGGCTTCCTCTATGTGCTGGCGCAACTGCTCCTGACGAAAAGTTTCTAACCTAGGTTTAGAAATTGATTCCGATGAACTTAGGTCGTTTTCCAGTACTAAGTATTTCCAACCAGCAGTAAACAGGACTACTGTAAGTACTGTCAGCCACAACAAACGGTAAATATTTAGGTTAATCCAAGAAAAGTGAACGATTTCTTTTAGTCGAATTAGTAGGTCAAGATGTTCATATTTTCGGAACCGTCCCTTGACTGTATCGGACTCATCGGCTGAGGTATCTCCCTGAATCGCTAACCGTTTGTAAACTTCGATTTCGATTTGGTCCAAGTCGACTGTGTGTAACAGATTTGTTTCAGTTAACTTAGCCACTTGACCGAAACTATCCAAGCATTCTTTACAGTCCAAGCATTCTGTAGCATGGACAAGTAATTCCCGGTCCAAATCGGCATTTTTGTTCGAATAAGAGTCGAGTATTAATTCTCTTTTCGGGCACATATTAGCAAACCTAAATTTCTCCTTTATCCCACATTGGTTGAAGGATATTTTTTAGTTTCTTGATAGCTCGATGCAGGTGGATTTTGACCGTCCCTTCAGCCATACCTAGAATTTCTGCAATTTCTCTAATTTGTAGACAATCATACCGACTCATTATAAATACGCTTCGCTGATTGGGAGAAAGTTGCTCCATTGCATCTCCAATTATTCGATGTCGGTCTTTTTCTAAAACTCCATTTTCTGGATTGCTACGACGGTCCATTGAGGCTGGTTCATCGATGGCAGAATTTTCGTCATCCAGATAGGCTGTAGTCCGACGTGATTTAGCGCGATAGTGATCTATTGACAGATTGTGGGCAATTCTATAAATCCAGGTGGTAAATTTGGCCCTTGGCTCCCAAGTCCCAAGTGCTCGGTAAATCTTGATAAAAACTTCGATTGTTAGTTCTTCAGCATCTTCGTAGTTTTTCACAGAACGCAACAGATAAGCATAAATTTTTTGCTTATAGCGACCCATTAGAACATCGAACGCGTCTTTCCTTCCACCCTGAAAGTGAGCCACTAGCATTTCGTCGGAGAGTTTATCCATAATTCCCTTCCTCAGAAATCATAATTCTAGTTAATATTCTTCTGTAAACCGATTTAATTATGGATGTATTTGTCACTTGCAAGTAAAGTTAGAATTCAACATATAAGCAAATCAGCGTTGCTATTTATTAGTCTAAAGACAGCACACAATTTCATATTACTATATACTCCGACGACGGCACATAGCTAGTCTCTCGAATAAATGCTGTTCGATTTGAGGCTTAAGTTAGAGCAGTACAAGCACTGCTAAATTCAGGCTCTTTAACAACAAACCGTTCCAGCACATCAGATATTCTAAATTCTAAAGAGGCTAACGATATCAACCGTGACCGATCGACTTGCTTGATAGTGTAATATAAACAGTTAGGCATACAACGTTTGTCTTTAGACTAACGTTTACAAAATTTAGATCTGGTAAACGTATTTAGTGTTCACTCATTCAACTAAATACGTTTAAGTTCAAACCGGATCTGCATCCTTGGATTTTGCCAAATATGATTCACGAATCCATTTCTCTAAAACTGTATCCGGATCCTCGACAACTTGCCTGGTCAAGACAAACCGGCTTGTGCCTGTATTCTGCTTGATTAAGCTCAGACCATGTTCATAACTTTCAAGAACTTGAGCGCAAATTTCTTCTACTGTCTGTTTCCCAGTCATTTGGCATATGATAGACGTAGCTTCATCATCAAATGAAATCTGCATGTTATGTTTTTGTTTAAAAGCGATTTCGTATCGGCGAACCTTCTCTACAGCTACTAATCGGCTATTATAACCTGGGTCAGATAAGATCTTGGCAAGCTCAGTCTGTGGCTGATGAACAACATCAACCGTAACTACGAACTCATCAATGTTAGTCGAAGGTAATTCGAACTTATAGTCACGTAGTATTTTCTCACAAACGGTCATGAGCGCTCTTGCACCAGTTTTTTGTTTGTAGGCTTGAGCCGAAATAGCGTGTAGCGCCTCATTAGCGAACATAACATTGATACCGTAAGCTTGAAAAGCCCGTTCGTATTGGCGGATGATTGAGCCTTCTGAATTGCATAAAATTTTGTATAAGTCTCTGGCTTCTAACTCCTCGCAAACTACCTGGATTGGCAATCGGCCAATAAATTCTGGTTCAAAGCCAAAATCGATAAAATCTTCAGAAGTCACATAATGCATATACTGAGCATCAGCGTCATCAATCTGAATCTCTGCGCCAAATCCAATATTTTTTTGATTCATACGTTTTTTGACGATATCTTGTAATCCATTAAAAGCGCCACTAATAATAAACAAAATATGTCGAGTGTTAACCATTTGCTGATCGACTTTACCTTTGGATTGAAATTCCATCATTGTTTCTAGTTGGGCACTGACACTTCCGCTGGCTCTCAGATCAACTTCAGTTTCCTCCATCAATTTTAGCAACCCAAACTGAACACCTCGCCCGCTAACATCTCGTCCAACGATATTGGGAGGGGTTGCTAGTTTGTCGGCTTCATCCAAGTAGACTATTCCATATTGAGCTAACTCAATATCACCTTCAGCCTGAGAGACAAGATCTCGAATCAAATCATCCACATTGGCTCCGACATAACCGGTCTCGCTAAAACGTGTAGCGTCAGCTTTAACAAAGGGAACACCAATCAATTTAGCAATGTGCTTAATCATGTAAGTCTTGCCGACACCTGTGGGCCCCAGAACAATCATATTCTGCTTGGAATAGTCGAACTCTGACATTTTGGGATCATCAAGGCAGGCCTTGACGTGATTATAGTGATCGCAAACACCGATAGATAATGCCTTTTTGCCTTCATCTTGCTTGATGACGAACCGATCGAGGTATTGCTTCACTTCTCTGGGTTTATAATCAAATTTTAGGTCAGCTGCCGTTCGTTTTTTATTTTTCGGTGGTGTTATTGATGAGGTTTCTGATTCTACACTGGGGGAAGAAACAGAAAATTTTACACTGTCGCCGTACTTCTGTTTGAGGAAAGACTCAAATTCTTGCTGAATTTCTTTAGGTGTGGGTAATTTCTTTTTTTTATCATTATCGGACATAATTTTGACTATTCTAACTCGGATTGAACCACAATTTTGATTGTAGTTTCCGACTTTATTTGGTAATTACCGTTCAAAGCTTCGAATCCTTCCCTTATCCGAGATAACGGAAGAACGTGACTAACCATTTCAGCGAATGGAAATTCGTTTTTTTCCAAAATAGGTAACCCACGAACGAAGTGCTCGTAAGTACTCCCCCATACGGCTTCCAAACGCAAATTTTTACGCATCAGAAGTTGGTTTATGTTGAAATCTATTGAGCCCATATCAACAAAATGTCCAACCTCGACAAAAGTGCCTCCATAGCGTACATAGCTTAATCCTTCAGGTGTAGCAGGCAAAAAACCAGCACATTCGAATACCACGTCGGCACCTTCCCCGTTATTAGTGTGTGATTTTAACAATTCGGCGCGATCATGTACCGATGGAAAATCGTCAATATCGATAGTAACATCTGCTCCCATATTATGAGCCAAATCTAATCTTACTTTAGGACCACCAACCACAATTATCTTGCTAGCACCACTAATTTTGGCGCAGATGAGCGTTACCAACCCGATCGCACCTGAACCCTGGATTACTACTGTATCTCCAATCTTGATACCACCTCTCATCGCCGCGTGAACACCAATAGTGAAAGGTTCAGTTAAGACAGCTACCTCAGGTGGAGCTTTTGTCTTTAAAAAGCATGTTTTCGGGAGATTTAGATATATGTAGTCAGCAAATCCCCCACTAAAATAGGGTGGGATATCCGGTTTAGTTCGAAATCCATACGCACCGTGGTCGGGAACACCAGGCGCGAAAACAATACGGTCCCCTATTTCGATTTTATTTCCCAAATAATCTGTTTCCACACCGGACCCAATGGCTTCAATAATTCCCACATTTTCGTGGCCTAGCAGAATCTCTTCTCCGAAACCATTTTGCCAGTTATGTAGATCAGTCCCACATATACCTGCCATTTCTTGCTTTAATAGGACCGTATTGGGCTCCGGATCGGGAACTGGGTAGTGGCGAATTTCGAACTCTCGTCCACTTGCAACGACTGCTCTTCCCATTCTTGCCATTTTTCACCTCTTCATTCCACCTTTCAGCGTATCAACATCGGTATCCACCCATCACCATTTTATGATATTTCACATAGAAAATCCAGTTTTTGAACCAATCGATTTGATAAACGTGCTATGATGTGCAGGCTTAGCCGAATTAATTGATTATGAGGGATGTTAGTTTTACCAAGTTCAACCAAGGCTATTTTTCTTATTCTATTTAGCTTTCGTTGTTTGACTTTTCTGTATTAAAATCCAATGCTAGGAATATATGTGTTTTTCGCACACTAAGCACATGCTAGTATGTATTGTTGATAAGTCTGAACGAAACGAATAGCAACCGAAGTTTAACGATTTACGCCTTGAATAGTTTTGTCTTTTGCTTTTTATGTCAAATTGATTGGAATAATGGTAAATTCAACTAGAAAGTTCTGTTTGAACACAGATAGCCACTAAGTCCGTGAATTATGAATGTGTTTTTTGTGTATCTTAGTACTGAGAAAGTCTATAATCGAAAAAATTAACAGTGATTTCAATTTTTAGCTCTCATTATTCAGATCAGAAATCAAAAAGGCTACAGGAGATCGCAGCGAGTCTTTATCAGACTTATAACCAAGTAGAACTACTAGCACTTAGGATTGAGTCAGTAGATCCTCAAATTCTGTCTCAGTTGTCGGGGCGAGGGTTTGTCAATCGAGATATACTAGAGACGATTCTAGGTAATTTGCTCGAACTAGTAGCGCCAGGGTCGCATAATGCTGTAGCTTTAACGAAATTAAAATCTACCTTTAGGCAATCCCTAGAGGAGATGGTTGATCAGCTTTATGCTATGGTCGTACAGTCTTTTTTAGCCGTTGGTGATGCTGATGTTGCAGAAGAGATGTCGGTTGCTACAACTTTTGACTTTTTTCGGCGACTGCCAAAATTGAAGGAAAGGGCTTTCTGGAATCGTTTTGCTTCTTTGAAGGATCCGGCAGTTTGGGATGCTTATCTAAACCGAAAATATAAAAAAAACTTGGATCCTCATGACTGTGAATTCGGAAAGTCAGATTCTTTAGCAGAAGTTAACATTAGAAAACGTATAGATCAATCCATTCTGGAAAGAAATCCACACTCTTACAACCGATTCTTAGCCGAATCAAATTTCCAGCAGGCTTTCGACTATCAGATGCAACTGGTAATGAGTAGTTATCCCGGTTGGAGAGTTCAGTTTTATCATGATGTCGCCCACTCACTGGCTACGTCGAGTGTTGGATCTGTACCACTTTTACCTCGAGTAATTTCTGAGTTAGGTGGTCGATATTACCAAGCCGATCTTCACCCTGAAACACAAATTGGTGATGCTAATTTCTTCGATCATACACACCGAGGTATCACTACAGGTCAAACCGGTGTCATTGGCTCTGGCTGTGTGATTTATCCGTGTACACTAGGTGGGTTATCGGTGAAAAATCAAGCTCGGCACCCGACAATTGGTGATTTTGTTCAGATTAGCACTGACGTTGGTATTTTTGGTCGGGTGGATATCGGAAATTATTCAGTAATTGGTGCAAACACTGAGATATATGGTCTAATTCAGGTCGGTCGTGAGGTAAGAATTGGTTCTTCAGTTGTGATTGGTACTGTAAAGCCCGGCACAACAGCTAACCATTCAGAAGTTCAACCTGGATCGATTCGCATTGGCGATCAAGTTCGGATCGGTGATGGGGCCGTAATTGAAAACAGTGTATCTTCTGATTTGATTATTCCCCATAATTCGACTATTCCAACTCGTAGTTACGTAATAAATGACGGGGAAGGGACTCCGAAATTTGTCAGCTAACTCTAGAATTACTTCATACAATATAACCTTAGACATACAAACTAATGCATGAGGCAAGACAAATGGACAAAATATGGTTATTTTCGAACCAAGGAATTTTAGACACGAAGGGTAATCAAGTCGACAATGTACCATTTCAAGAGCCGGTTATTGCCAGCGCTGTCAATAATGATCAAATAGCTATCGTTGTCGATTGGCATCAAGTTTGGGTTTATCAGGATAAACGCTGGGAGCAAATTGCTAAGACAGATTGGAAAGTTCAATGTATCTGTTGGATGGAAAATGGTGAATTACTTGTTGGGACTAATGAAGCTAGAGTTGCAATACTTAAAAATAACCAACTTAATTTTTTGGCTGGCTTTGACCACGTTCCTGACCGAAAGTTGTGGACAACGCCCTGGGGAGGACCACCTGATATACGCTCTTTTGCGACAGCTGCAGATGGAACACTCTATGCCAATATTCACGTCGGCTGGATTGCACAATCGAAGGATAATGGTCAATCGTGGAATAATCTCAAGGTGGGATTAGAAATGGATGTGCATCAGGTCGTCGTCAATCCCAAAGATCCTTCGATTGTCATTGCAGCCACGGCAAGCGGGTTTTATTACAGTCATAACGCAGGGAAAACCTTTGCTTGTACAAGTCAAGACTTACCTCACCATTACCAACGTGCTTGTGCCGTGTTTCCTTCTGGAAAAGTTTTCTTGACCTCGATTTCTCGCGGTCCGAGTGGTGGCTCTGCTAACTTATATCGTAGTTCAGACAACGGACAAAATTGGCAACAAGTTAAAGGGTTACCCAGTCAGATTGTGCGTAACATAAATACCTTCCAAATTGTTGTAACTGGTAGAGAATCAGCTCTTGTAATTATTGAAGATAATCAACTTTATGAAACTACAGATTTAGGGGTTAATTGGCGCAAAGTCGAAACTCAATTTCCACATTTGTATGGAGCAGTCGTTGTGCAACAATCACTCAATTAGTAGGATAAAATATGATTTTTGATCTTATTCTTCAGGGTGGAACTATAATCGATGGGACTGGTCATCAGCCAGCATTTTCTGCTGATATTGGTATTATTGGTGAACAGATCGTGGCTATAACTGATCTGAGTGAACATATTCGTTCTAATAGATACAGTCAGGTAATAGACGCAACTAATCAGGTTATTTGTCCTGGTTTTATCGATGTACATGTTCACTCAGAAATTTCTCTTCTTGGTGGTCGAGACCAATACGCAGGCATTTTGCAAGGAGTTACAACACAACTGCTCGCACCGGACGGCTTTGGGTGGTCGGGATTGAAGCCCAAAGCAGCTCGTCAATTCTGGCATTACACACAATTTGCATACGGTGAATTACCTGCCGAATTGCAAAATCTCAATTGGCCACATCCAGAAGATTATCTCGATGTATTTAGAGGACGAATACCTGCTAATGTATGTCCTCAAGTACCGCATTGTGCAGTCCGTTTAGCTGTAATGGGCTGGGAGAATCGCCCTGCTACCATGGAAGAATTAAGTCGTATGGAACGCTTGACCGAGATCTGGATGGAAGTAGGAGCTGTAGGCATATGTCTCGGGTTAGATTACCAGCCAAGTGCAAACGCTGATATTAATGAGTTAGTCACGCTATGCCGGACAGTTCAATCTCATGGTGGCCTTTATGCTGCTCACATCCGTTATGAACTCCTAGGTCGTACAAAGGCGTGGCAGGAAACAATTGACATTAGTCGCCAAGCTAATATACCGGTTCATATTTCACATGAACGTGTAGATTCAACCACGCGAAATATATTAGAACAAGTCGATCAAGAGAACATTGATTTGACTTTCGAGTCCTACCTATATCCTGCTGGTATGACCCATCTGGCAATGCGTTTGCCAATGGATTTGCAAATTGGCACTCCTGCAGAGATGATCAATCGACTCCGTCAGGACAAGGCTAAGGATAGGGCTATCCGCTTTCTGGAAACTAATTTAGAAACTGATCGATCGATTATTGGCTATACAAAATCTGGCAAGTACGTTGGTTTGCCGCTTTCCTTAGCCGCTAAAGATGCTGGCCAGCCTGTCGCTGAGTTCGCCTACAATTTAGTTGTAGAGGAAGAAGGAATCGAAACCTTAATCATGTTCTGGCCAATACCACCGAATGAAGCCGAGTCAGTATTAAATGAAACCGCTGTCCACCCTCGAATGATGGTCGCTAGTGATGGTATATACGAAATCCCCCATCCCCATCCTAGAGGGTATGGGTGTTTTGCCCAATTTATTCGTAAGTTTGTGAGAGAAAGCAAATTGCTAACTTTGGAGCAAGCAATTTGGAAAATGAGTGGCTTCCCAGCAAAACGGTTTGGGTTAAAAGGTCGGGGGGAAATCAAAGAAGGGTCGAGTGCGGACTTAGTCGTGTTTGATCCTACCAGCATTGCTGACCGATCAACCTGGGCTGATCCAATCCAACCTGCTATTGGCTTGAATTATGTTCTAGTTAATGGAGAAATCGTTTTAGCCAAAGGAACAATTACTTCCCATTTGCCAGGACGTATTTTACGCCGATCGTAAGCGGAGCTATAGAGTAGGTAACTTAAATAAACGTTGAGGTTGCGGATGACGTGTTGTAGGAATTCCATGCTCTTGGCACCATTCTTTAAGTGGGTTTCTTGTTCCACCGGGTAGAAATTCTTCTACTTCTTCAATGGGTTCACCTACTAGATACCGTTGGAGAGGAGTTAACTTGTCTAGGAAATCTGTTGCTTGAGTAACAAAGTCCATTGGTACCACCCATCTATAGCCGTAACCAATCATAATGGCTTTTCTGACGCTCGGACCACGATGAATAGCTCCAGCGTGGAACGTTCGGTTTTCGAAAATTAAGCAATCACCAGCTTTCAGGCTTGGCTCAACAGCAGTAGGAGGATCAACTTGTCCTTTTGGTAAGTTCAGGTTACCTTCCAAGTGGTTACTGCCTGCTGCAACCATTGTCGCTCCCCTTTTCGGTTTTCTGAGATCGGTCAGATAGTAAGCACATTTGACTAGTAGGCGGGGAATGGCCGCGTTACCCATATCTCTTGTGGCTTGCAGGTAATCGCGGTGCCAACCGGGATGGCGATGTGTGTCCGGGAGGTTCGCTGGATCGGGGTATTTGTAGATAAGATGTGAAGTCATAATTTGTAAGTTTGCTCCAAGCAACTGCAGTACAACTGGTAAAATTTCTGACCAATCGATCAGACGAATAAAGGCATCGTCTAGCGTAATTGAATTTCGAAAACTATCGTACTGATCCCCGCCTTTCTGCCGAAGTTTAGTCCGGTTACTATGGATTAATCGATCACCAGCTTCAATGAGTGTAGAAATAGTATCTTCATCTAGAACATTTCGGATAATCAAGTATCCGTTTTGGTCAAAAAAATCAATATCTGTTTTACTAACAGCTTTGAATTCGATCATAATTCTTATCTCTTTTTGGCTTTTTGCATTCTAATAAGAATGTAAGAAATTTGGTAGCACTATTACTGTAATTTAATATAAGACAAAATCAAATTATTTATCTTTTGAGAGTGGCCCATTTAGTAGCTAGTTTTTCTCTAGACTCTACGACGAAAAAGACGCCCTTCTGCATATCTGATTTAATTTCATCTGTAGTTAGTGCACGATCATAAATTGCTACCTCGTCAATTCTTCCGACTATGCCAGGCAGACCGGTTTGAGCTTTTCCTATATGAAGCTCAACTTTTTGGCTAGTGATTTCCCTACCTGGAATTTTCAAAGAGGCATCAAGTTTTCCATTCACGTATTGTTTGATTTCATTTCCATCATACATCGCTACTACATGGTGCCATTTTTCCAGCCTAGGTTCAGTCTTTTGTAAATTACGGGTTCCTTGCCATACTGGTAGCCCGATCCAAGTTTCAATTTTGGCTGCAGCCCCTAAACTACTCCATTGCATGCAGTAACCACCCACATTAGCAGCGGTTCGTCGGCCTATCACATTGGAATCTTTTTGATTCACTAAAGGAAAAATCCAAGCTGCTATAGTAATAGATTTAGTAATATTAAGTTCGTCAGTTGCAGGTAACTGAACTAAGGAATTTGAGTCTTCTAAAGAAAGGGCTCCACCAAACTTACCATTTTTCACAAATTTGGCGTTTCCGCTTAGTTTTCCTCTTAACCCGCTTTTACTATGATCTTTAGCTATTTTACCTTTCTCTTCATCAAATGCTAAATAAAGCTTTAGGGATGAATCATTATTGAGGGCAATGCTATCAGACAAGAGAATAACTAAAATTAATAAAAAGCAAAGCATTATCAGCCAAAAATGTCTCTTAACCATTAGCTATCCCCTTGAGATATACAGAATTTATACCGACCCTATAGTAACTAATTAGCATAAATTTATCTTATTCTTATGTTTTTAGGATTGGTTGTCAAGTTTTAGATCTGATCTGTAGTAAGTTTCTTTTTCCTTTCGAATAATCTGTGATAGGATTACGTGGGGTTACGCAATGACGAATTAGAATTAATGATGTTGTTATCAATCCCCTAATATAGGATAAGCGTTTGGTATGATTACATCAGCCAAATACAAAACTTCCAACTTTTTTATCTGTAAGA
This sequence comes from Candidatus Poribacteria bacterium, assembly GCA_002729015.1. The sequence continues at coordinate 13,589 of PBVO01000082.1, read as the reverse complement.
AATGGAATGATCGCAGCTACCTTTATTAACCCTTCCTCGATCAAGCCGCTACCATCCAAAATTAGTAAGCCTGGCTTTGGAGAAGTATTGGTTAAAGTTCATAAGGCAGGAGTTTGTGGGTCAGACCTAGCAATTGTTTCAGGACAACATCCGAGGGCTCGGCCACCGATGGTGGTTGGCCATGAGTTTTCCGGTGAGGTAGTTGAACTTGGTAATAACGACGATAATCATCTCCAGATCGGCAGCCGGGTTACGGTGTTTCCTCTACTGGTTTGTGGTAGTTGTTACGCTTGCAGAAACCAGTTTAGTCATGTTTGTTCTACACTTCGTTTGATTGGATTTGATCGGGCTGGTGGTATGGCGCAGTATGTGACAGTACCGACGGATCTGATCGTTCCACTTCCCGACACCATTGATTATGAGATTGGTGCTCTAATTGAGCCACTAGCTGTCTGTATTCATGCAATCAGCATGTCAAACGTTCAAGTCAATGATACCGTTTTTATTTTGGGTGCGGGCCCAATAGGTTTACTGACTGCTATGCTTTTGCAGCAGAAAGGTATTAAAAGACTATATATTAGCGACATCGATTCATTCCGGTTAAACATTGCCCGAGACTTGGGAGTCAACGCCTTGAATAGCAATGATAGCGATATTTTGTGTTTTACCGATGAGCAAACCAAGGGTAATCTAGCTGATATGGTTTTTGAGGTAGCTGGAGTTCAGTCAACCGCCGACCAAATGACTAAATTAGTACGCCCAAGAGGGTCTATAATCAACGTTAGTGTGTTCAAAAAAGCGCCTGTAGTCGATATGAGGGCAGTGAATTTCAAAGAGTTACGAGTTATCGGAACTAGAGTATATACAAGGGAAGACTACAAAAAAGCTCTCCGGATTGCTCCAGATTTGCCCCTAGATAAAATTATCACGCATCGCCTACCATTGACAGAGGTGGAATCAGCATTTGAAGTTGTCTTTAAACAAAAACAAGTTTGTAAAATATTGTTAGACTGCTCAACCTAGAAAAAGCAAAGGTGTACTGATCTGATGAATTCACCATTAAAGATTGCCGCCGTAATAACAGCTTATTACCCACGTTCACACGCTGATGTGATTGCTACCAAGTTTATGGTTGGTTTTCCTACCGATACAGGCCTGATACTGCCGAAAACACACTTAGCTTCAATGTACATAGACCAGAAGCACCCGAACGATATGGGTTTTGAATTGTCTGACCAACATGACGTGCCAATTTATCCAAGTGTCGTTCAAGCATTAACGCTTGATAGTAGTGAGTTAGCAGTTGATGGTGTGTTGTTGATTGGTGAACATGGGAACTACGCATATAATGAATTAGGACAGCATCTTTATCCACGTCGTTATCTATTTGAACAAATTTGCGGAGTTTTTGCCACTAGTGGTAGATCAGTTCCAGTTTTTTGTGACAAACACTTATCATATAATTGGTCGGATGCAAGTTGGATGTATCAACGTGCTAAGGCTCTAAAAGTTCCGTTAATGGCTGGATCATCTTTGCCTCTGTGTTGGCGGGACCCATACTTAGAACACCCAAAAGAAACGCCAATTGCGAATGCATTAACGATTGGGTACGGTGGTATAGAATCTTATGGATTCCATGCATTAGAAGCGATACAATGTATGGTAGAGCGTCGTATGGGTGGTGAGATAGGGGTAGTTTCAGTCCAAACATTAAGTGGTTCCAACGTCTGGGAGGCCGGCAACCAAGGATTATGGGACTTAGAGTTGGCTCGATCAGCTAGTAAAACAATCGAGAGCCACAATGAAGCCACATTAGAGTCAACAACTGACCCCACCCTATTTTTGATAGAGCATCGGGATGGACTCAAATCTGCGGTTCTGATGCTAAGTACTATTGGCTTTGCTTATGCTTGCCGAGTTGGATCTGAAATTCAGGCAACAGAGTTCTATTTGCAAGAAGATAATCCCTATAGTCATTTTAGTTATCTAGGTCTCAATATTGAACAAATGTTTTTATCCAACAAGCCTCAGTACCCGGCTGAGCGGACCGTACTAACGACTGGTATCTTAGACATGGCTATTCAATCTCTACACCGTGGAGGTATACGTCTTGAGACGCCACACTTATCTCATTTGAGTTATCAGTCATATGAAAAACTTCCCCTTCGGCCTATAGGTTCACGCCCAAGAGGTGCTACTCTTGAGACTTGGCCTCCAACTTATAAATCTAGTTGTTAGAGACTTATGTTGCAAACTTTAGCTCCAGTTGCCCTCGTATTACTGCCAATATTAGTCTTCATGATATACGTTTGGTGTTCTCGAAGGTCCCAGTTGAAATCCCCCAGAACTGAGAAACTATCTGGCCAGAAATTGCAAATTGACGGCCGAGTAACACAAATCGAAAGAGAATTACTGATAGATAATGGTCAGTCCTATCCTCGTTATCGCTTGTCATATGATTGTTGTGATGGGATTGTGCGTTTTTCCATCTGGCATTACGAAATCGATGACCCTTTAGCTGTACTAATCAGCTTAGAAAAAGTACAAGAAGGGTCGACAGGCATAGTTATGGTTCATCAGGATCAGGAAAGGGATGTCGCAACCGGGTTTCGTGTAGGCTTAACTACCCAAGTTAAGATGAACTAATCTTAGGTATTAGTTTATAAGTTGTCCAGAAAATTCGTATAAACAGTGCCATTAAGAAAACGGTTATCTTGCATAATCCGTTGATGTAAGGGCGTGGTAGTTTTAATTCCTTCAATTGTCAGCTCACTCAAGGCGCGACTCATCCGAGCAATAGCTTCCGAACGATCATCTCCGTAGGCAATCAACTTACCAATCAGTGAGTCGTAATAAGGTGGAATGGTATATCCTGTATAGATGTGTGTGTCCATTCGAATACCAATACCACCAGGTAGTAAACAGTGTTGTATAACACCGGGAGATGGAGCAAAATTATTATCAGGATCTTCGGCATTGATTCGGCATTCGATCGCATGGCCTGTGAATTTGATATTTGATTGGGAGTACATCAATTTTTCTCCACTGGCTAAGCGAATTTGCGCCTTAACCAAATCAATCCCAGTAATCATTTCACTAATGGTATGCTCGACTTGAATTCGTGTATTCATCTCTAAAAAGTAAAAATTGTCATTTTCGTCAACAACAAACTCAACTGTTCCTGCATTACGAAACCGAATGGAACGACACGCTTTGAGAGCAGCTTTCCAGATTTCAGTTCTGACTTTTTCAGGTAAAGATGGGGAAGTCGCTTCTTCGACTAATTTTTGTCGCTTACGTTGAATTGAGCACTCTCGATCGCCGAGATGGACGATATTACCGTGATTATCACCCAAAACCTGAACTTCAACGTGTCGAGCATTTTGAATCCATTTTTCAACATATACATCTCCGTTGCCAAAAGCAGCTTCAGCTTCCGATTTAGCAGTGTGGAAAAGATTCTGTAAGCTTTTGCTATTCTGAGCAATTCGGATGCCACGACCGCCACCACCAGCAACTGCTTTGATTCCAATTGGGTAGCCAATCTGCTCAGCGATCTTNGTTGCTTCCTCAACNGTTTCTATGACACCCCGCTTCNTNTTCCGCCGGTTACGAAAGCTATTGCGGCTACCNGGAACTAGTTTTAGACCTGCTTTGGTTGCAACTGCGCGAGCCTCCGCTTTATTTCCCATGTGTCTTAGGTGGTCGACTGAAGGACCTATGAAACTGATATTATGGGCTTCGCAAATTTCTGCAAATTGTGCATCCTCAGATAGGAAGCCCGCTCCAGGGTGGATTGCATCTGCCCCTGCAATTTCAGCAATGGTTATAATATTGAAGGCTTTCAGATAACTAGATGAAGGGAGTGGTGCACCAATACAGTAAGCTTCGTCGGCATACTGAACGTGCAAAGATTCTCTGTCTGCAGTAGAATAAATAGCTACAGTCTTAATCCCNAAGTCCTTGCAAGCACGCATAACTCGCAGAGCAATCTCACCTCGGTTAGCAATCAGCACCTTTTTGAACATTTCTCACTCACCTGCGGCTAAATTTTTTTGATTCTGAATAAGGGTTGGTCAAACTCAACTGGTTCACCATTGCTACCTAAGATCTCCAATATTTCACAATCAACCTCAGCTTTAACCTCGTTAAAAATTTTCATGGCCTCAATTAGACAGATTGTATCGCCAATCGAGACTGTATCACCAACTTGAACAAAGGGCGGGTCCTCTGGCGATGGTGCNCAATAAAACATACCGGGCATTGGGGACGNAATAGAGTTTTCCGCAGTAATAATAGCCTCAGATGANTCTAAATTACTTTCATTTGATTGTTCGATGTTTAGAGGAGGAACTAACTCTTGATTGATTGTCGGATTAGTAGTAGCTAAGGGTATATCTCGTCGAACTCGGATTGAAATTTCACCCTGACTTACTTCAACTTCAGACAACCCCCTCTCTTCCATTAAATCACAAATTTGCTCAACATATTGAATAGGTAGGGTAGATTTGGTTCGATTCGCTTTTCCCATCATTATTTCTCGATTTTATTTAAACTATTAGGCACGCTCAACATAGCTACCATCACGGGTGTCAACTTTTATCATAGTCTGATTTTCGACGAATAAAGGAACTTGTACTACAGCGCCAGTTTCCAGCTTGGCTGGCTTTGTACCGCCACTAACGGTATCCCCTCGTAGCCCTGGATCAGTCTCTACGATTTGTAAAACGACAAAAATTGGCAATTCAATGGTAATGGGTATATCACCATCCATTTTAACTGTGACATTCTCTCCTTCCTTCAGGTACAGATTGGCTTCACCGATTAATTCAGTCGAGAGATCGACTTCCTCATAGCTCTCATTATCCATAAAAGCGTAATTATTACCATCAGTATACATATACTGCATTTCACGACCTTCTAAGCGGACAGNTTCGACTGTTTCATTAGAGCGAAAGGTGCGATCTAAAACTGCACCATCTACTACTCGTTTAATTTTTGTACGAGCAAAAGCGCTACCTTTCCCAGGCTTAACATGCTCACAGTTAGTGATAGTATAGAGCGTGTCGTTGAGTCGAATGACAAGTCCGTTCCTTAAGTCATTGAGTGATGCCATAAATATTTCGTAGGCTACATACCACCTGATGCGCTGTAGCCACTCCTTGGTTTGAGGCTGTAGTTAAATAATAATGGAAAACATTTTAGACTNTACTAGATTAATGAGCCTACCGNTNGCCGAATTGCTTGTTCTTGATTCACTNTTGTTACCGGCATGGGAGAACGTGGCCGCCCCGCGATTCGGCCTTGTAATTCCATAGTAAATTTGACATTTGCTGGCAAATTATCACCAGAAATGGCATTCCAAATTGGTAGCAGTTGCTCGTGCAGTTGGAGCGCTTTTTGGTGGTTGCCAGCTTGAACTGCATCCCACAACTCCACCGAAGTTTTTGGTACCGCTGTTAGAATGGCAGCAATCGCTCCATGTGCGCCGAGCATAAAAGAAGGGTACATCAAAGCATCCACGGCCGACATGATTGTGGCTTCTTCTCCTACCAGCAATAGTAAGTCAGCTAAAAGTTTCATGTCTTCAGCACTCTGCTTGACACCAATGACTCCATCGACTTCCCTGATGATACGTGCCAATAGTGGGGGAGACAAATAGCTCCACGGTACAACGTTGTAAATAATTACTGGTAAGTTGGTCTGTCTAGCTATCTGATCAAAATGCCTGACAGTTGAATCATCGTCAGGTCGAAACAAATAATGGACGGGTGTAACTTGCAAGGCTGCGACACCAAGGTCAGCTAGTGCTTTCCCTCTTTCAATAGCTGATTGAGTACTGTCGGTAATGATTCCAGTAATAACAGGTACTCGGCCATCAGCAGCATTAACTGCTACTGCTGAAATTTGTTTTGTTTCGTCTGTAGTTAAGGTATGTCCTTCACCGGTACTACCACAAACAGCGAGTCCATGTACCTCAGCTGTCTCAATCAAATAATTTACATCTAGTTCAAGTGCTGACTCATCCACTTGTTGATCTTCCGTAAATGGCGTAACCATTGGTGGTACTATACCGTGTATTTTTGCCATTGCATTTCCTTTTAGTACTTTGTTTTAGATATTAGACTCGGGGGAACCANTTGAATCTATACTTGTGGCTGGACTTAGGTGCTGAATCATTGCAGTCAAAGCCAAATCGTAACTAAAGGCACCAAATCCAGCAATAGTACCCATTGCAATAGGAGCAATATAAGAATGGTGGCGGAATGATTCTCTACTATGCACATTAGACAGGTGGAGTTCAATAGTCGGTAGATTGACTGTGGTCAAAGCATCCCTAATAGAGACGCTAGTGTGTGTGTAAGCTGCAGCNTTGATCAGAATTCCATTAGCCCAATCGATATGTTCTCCAATAACACTAACTATTTGCCCTTCGTCATTGAATTGAAAGATCTTCAGNTTGACATTCTGTCGCTCAGCCACTTTNGTTANATGCTGATTGATCNCATCGAGTGTTTGGTATCCATAAATTTCGGGTTGCCTCCTTCCTAGAAGATGGAGATTTGGACCATGAACCAGTAAGATATTCATATCATTTAGCTTTCCGACACATTTCGATCGCTTTCATAATTTCGCTATCAGAAATGTCCTGGTGAATTTTTGCTTGGCCTATTTTTTGAGCTAGAACTAGCTTTAATGTACCACGGCTGGATTTTTTGTCCAAATGCATAGTCTGAAGTAGATCATCGGCAGAAATACTGNCTAGTGACAAATCAGATAGATTTAAAGGAAGGCCAACCGCTTNCAGAAGACGGTTTTGCCGTACAAGGTCAGTTGGCTGTAGAAGTTNTAGGTTGACAGATAGTTGCGCGGCACAATTCATGCCAATGGCTACAGCCTCACCGTGGCGACATTGATGATAGNCGGCTAAGGTTTCGATGGCATGACCAAAGGTATGTCCATAATTCAACGTCGCTCTAAGGTTTCTCTCTTTCTCGTCATTTTCAACAACCCACGCTTTGTCCCTGCAGGATTGAGCAATAGCTTCGATTAAGATATCAGTCTTGAGGCTTAACAAGTCAGATAGGTTTTGTTCAACCAGTTCAAACAAGNATTCATCCATAATCACCCCGTGTTTGATAATTTCAACCAAACCACAACGGACTTCACGCTCAGGTAAATAATCCAGTGTCTCTACATCAATTAGAACCAATTTCGGTTGATGAAATGAACCGATCAAGTTTTTACCTCTAGAGTGGTTGATAGCCGTTTTCCCTCCGACACTAGCGTCAACTTGAGCCAACAATGTGGTTGGCACTTGGATCCAACGAATNCCACGCATGTAGGTTGAGGCAACAAAGCCTGCCAAGTCACCAATTACGCCACCACCGAAGGCAACAANCACTGATTGGCGGTCTAGTTGATGCTCAATCAAAGCATCCTGAACCCGCATGAACCACTCGATTGATTTATTCTGGTCTCCTGCAGGCACAGTAATCCAAATTGGTGAATTCACAACTGGTTTTAACCCTTTGACCATTTGATCACCAAATAGCTTAGCCACTTTGGTATCAGCGATAATTGCCACCTTACTTGGGCTATCGATCTGCTTGGTAATCATCCCCCCAATTTGGCTTATTAACCCTTTTCCAACCCGAATAGGGTAACTATCATCACCAAGATCAACGGAGACTGTTCGACTAAAAGAATGAGGATTTATAATTTGCAAAATTCAACAGATTACTAGTTGTTATCCATATACAATCATTCTATATAGGAAATAATTTCATTGGCAACTCGGTCAACAGAAACACCAGTAGTCTCAATTTGGTGGTCAGCCAATGCGTAATAGGGGGCACGCTTATCCAAAAGCGTTTCAATTTTTTTCAGCGGGTCTGGCCCACGAAGCAATGGGCGGCTTCGGCTACTTCGAACTCTGTCCCAAATGGCTTTTGGTGTAGCGTTCAGGCAAAATATCGGACCTCCTGTCCTCAGCAAATCAATATTGCTTGACCTCAGTACAACCCCACCGCCAGTGGCAACAACCTGATTTTTCATCAAGGCAACCGATTTTACAGCTTGGCTCTCCAAGTCACGAAAGTAGACCTCTCCGTGTTCGGCAAAAATATCAGAAATCTTGGCCTTACTGGTCTGTTCGATCACATCATCGGTATCAATGAAGTGGAATCCTAACTTTTGGGCTATCACTCGACCTACGGTTGATTTCCCCGTTCCCATAAAACCCACTAAGACGATGTTGGCAGACAGCTGGCGCAATTAGGTATCATACTCCATCTTTTATGGTCTATAGTACAGACACACCGCGCCCGTTGCTACTANTGGAGCGACAATGACAAATTTGGTCTATACCCCTGTGCAAGAAAGGAATTATAACATAATCTGCGATGCATCCACATCAATAATATNATATCTTGAACTTTCGTTGGCAATCAGTTGATAGTGNATAAATCGGCGATCCAATTACTTGATCGATTAGTCCAATGCGTTGTATAGACAGGCATAATAAATGGAACTGGAGTCAGAAGTAAGATGGTTTACGATATGGTGATCATCGGTGGGGGAATCAAGGGTCTTTGTACCCTCTATCATTCGCTGAGACTGGGCTGTCGCTCGGTAGCTCTCGTAGAACAATTTCAGATTGGACACGTAAAAGGCAGTTCTCATGGCCAAAGCCGGATCACCCGAAGCAGCTATGTTTCTCCGGTTTATGTCCGGCTAATGCATCAAGTACATAGTGAAGAGTGGCCTCGGCTACAAGCCGACACGGGAGCACGTCTCTTGCACCCAACACCAGGCTGTATTTGGGGACCAGCAGGAGGACAAATACAGAAATATGCCAAGTCGGTTTTGCAAACTGGTACTTCTGTTGAACAAATTGATGTGCGAACAGCTCGCCGTCGTTTNCCAATGTTCCATTTCACAAATGACGATCTCGTTCTGGATGATACTACATGTGCATTAGTGGATGCCCAGACTACTATCAAATCGTTAGCGAGAATATGTGTAGAAAAAGGGGCANACCTACTAGAAAATGAGGCAGTAGTGGAATTGGACCTGAAAAGAGATCCAATTCAGGTGCGAACTAACCGTGGCGTTCTGATGACAAATCGACTGGCCATTACCGCTGGGCCTTGGTCTAGTCAATTATTACCAGAGTTATCCAGACCGCTTTCAGTCACAAATCAATGTGTCGGTTATTTTGAATTGGCTGGTGAGCCTAACCAGTTTCAGGTTGGTCAGTTCCCCGTGTGGATCTATTTAGGTTTAGGGAAGAATAATACTTTTTATGGTCTTCCTCAATTCAGCCATGAAGGCATCAAGCTAGCGCGGCACGTGACCATGGGACAAACAGCTGATCTAGACTCGNTTAGACAATCTTCTGATCTGGCAATTTTGGATTTGAGACAATTTTTGAACCGTCATTTCCAACATTCAATCCAGCGATTTTGTCGGGCCGAATACTGTCTTTATACCAATACTGAGACAGAGGACTACCTGATTGATTTTTATCCAGAAAAATCCAACGTGGTAGTTGGTGCGGGCTTTTCAGGACATGGTTTTAAGCTAGCACCATTGACTGGGAGAATTATANCTGAGTTGTTGATTTGCCAAAAAACTACCGTACCTGAGTTTGAGGCCAAAAGTTCAAGAGAAATATTTAAATGGGTTCGTTAATCGAAAGAATTATGACATATTTAATCCGATTTTGGGCCAAATCCAGATCACGGATCAAAGCGTGAAGCAATGATAGTAAGAGGTTGNAGCGCATAAGTCGGTTCATATACGCAAGTCCTTGTGTTCATTTTTTACCTGATAATGCCTGATTGGTAGTCTTTGATCTATTTACTAAATAGTTTTTTAACTAGANCGCAGAAGCCGANAACCAGATTATTAGCTGGTTACGTTCACGAACCTAAGAGTCAGCTTTTCTAATGAAACCTGAATGCTTCTCACATTGAGAGCGGGGGTTTTATGTGCTTGCNAGTTATCTTATATTGTTTTGTATGTTTCGTATATCTCAATTTTCAGTTCCTAGACATTCAAACNCAACAATCAATTAAATTAGCGAGCAATCCTAATATTTCACCCAATGGATCACAGATTGTCTTTTCTTGGAGAGNTGATATCTGGATTTCATCTATTGAAGGTGATGTGGCTAAGCAATTGACTCTAAATCTGGCGAAGGACATTCAGCCAAATTTTTCGCCGGATGGATCAAAAATTACTTTCGTTAGGTTTGGCAAATAGTGCGAGATCAATTTTACGATAAAAATCTAGGCAATCGTGATTGGAATACTATTCGTCTTAAGTATCGACCAATAGCTAGATAGGTAGACCGAAATGCCGATTTAGCTAGAGTAATCAATTTGATGCTTGGCGAGTTGAACGCTTCCCACCTTGGTTTTTATCCAATTACCGACCATTTAATCACCCCCGTACAAGATTGGTCTAGGATAACTGCTTATTTTGGTCTTCGTTTCGAGCCGGAATACAGTGGTTTATGGGTTTAGATTTAAAAGTGAATTGGGTTATCCATAATTCTCCAGCAGATCAGGTCGATAGTAAAATTGATAAGGGAGAAATTATTTTACAGATTGATGGCAAGACGATTAATTCTGGTATAAATCCGGCAGCCATCTTGAACGTAATAGAAAATCGAGAAGTTCAACTAACGATCCAAAGCAACCAAAAGACAAAACGAACAGTAGTAATTAGACCAATTCGTTATGATCAAGCGAGAAACTTGTTATACGAACAATGGGTCAATTATAATCAGAAAATAGTAGAATATAATCAGAAAATAGTAGAAAAGTTATCGAACTCACGTTTAGGTTATGTGTATATCCGTAGAATGGATTGGTCGAGTTTTGAACGTTTTGAAAAAGAGGTTTATGAGATTGGCTTTGGTAAAGATGCATTGGTGATAGACGTTAGAGATAATAGGGGTCGTTTTACGACGAATCATCTACTTACCATGTTAACCCAGCGGATTCATGCTATTACTTCTGTGCGAAATAGTGAACCAGGTTATCCGGAAGGAAGACGCATTTACGCCACTTGGCATAAGCCTATCGTGGTTTTATGCCAACCAAAATAGTACTAGTAATACTGAAATTTTCAGCCACTCGATTAAAACCTTGGAACGAGGACAATTAGTTGGTATGCCAACAGTTGGCAATGTAATTTCTACTACTAGAAAACAGATTATGGATGTAGGTGTCCTCCGGTTGCCATTTCAGGGGTGGTTTTTAGCCAAGACAGGCCAAGACGTGGAACTCAATGGCGCCATACCGGACCACATGGTTGGATTATCCCCTGGCAAACAAGTAGAAGGAAACGATGCCCAACTAGAAAAAGCATTTCAGGTTTTACCTAGGGAATTGGAAGCGAATCAAGACCGGCCCATTCCACTTCGGTTCAGTAGTGAGCGGCATAAAAAGAGGAAGAAATAAGATAACAAAGCAGGAGATTTTTGCTGTATATTAGCTCGGATCCAGCCTTTTTTGTACCATGATCTTAACTGAATCGTCAAAACTTTAGGCCAGCTTAACAAACAATATTTATTCCGTGAGATGAAACCTTTTAGGAACGAAAATTGGAGCTATTTTCTTGACCCAATTGGACTAGGTCTGGGATTTTGTTTTTTAGCTGGCCAAATTTACGGTCAGCAATCGCACAGCGTATCCCGCGCATAAGACTAAGGTAGAAGTGTAGGTTATGAATGGTTTTTAGCCGATGACCAAGCATCTCATTTTCTGCGTGCAAATGGCGGAGATAAGATCTACTGAAATTCTGACAAGTATAACAAAAGCAGTTAGGGTCGAGTGGTGTGAAGTCGTTTCGGTATTTGGCATTGCGAATTTTGACCGGCCCAACGGTAGTAAATAAAGAACCATTGCGTGCATTGCGCGTTGGCATTACACAGTCGAACATGTCAATACCACAACTAACACCAAAAACTAAATCTTCTGGAGTTCCAACTCCCATCAGGTATCGGGGTTTTTCTTCAGGCAACAGAGGTGCGGTACTAGATAAAATTTCGTACATGAGATCCTTTCGTTCACCAACGCTCAAGCCACCGATCGCATAGCCTGGGAAATCCAAAGCTACAGTACCATCTACACTAAAACGACGAAGATCATCGAAAAATCCTCCTTGAACAATACCGAATAGTAATTGGCTGACGTTTTTGTGTGCTTGGCGGCAACGTTCAGCCCAACGTAAGGTCATTTGCATTGACTGCTCGATATAATTACGGTCCGTGGTATGAGCGGGGCACTCATCGAAGTTCATTATAATGTCAGCGCCGAGTGCATTCTGTATCTCGATAGAGCGTTCTGGAGTTATCATATGTTTTTGTCCATCGATCTCTGATTTGAACTCGACCCCCAACTCAGTGATGGTACGAGAACTTCCTAAACTAAAAACCTGAAACCCGCCACTATCTGTCAAAATAGGTTTCTTCCAACCCATGAATTTATGTAGGCCACCGGCTTGCTGAACAATTCTGTGTCCAGGCCTAAGATATAGGTGGTACGTATTACCTAGTATGATCTCAGCATTAAGTTCAATTAAATCACGAGGTGAGCAAGTTTTAACGGTTGCTCGAGTTCCAACTGGCATAAAAATTGGTGTGTTAACCGGGCCGTGTGCAGTCCGCAATTGCCCTAATCTTGCTTGTGTTTCAGTATCACTTTGTTTGAGAGTAAATTTATTTTTAGCCATTCTTCTATTAGTTCTGCGGTTGATTAAATGAAATAATAATTTCGAGAAGCGAAAGTTATTTTTCCACGCTAGCGATTGATTCCGATCGATTTAACCATTGATTAGCTAATTCAGTTTCGCCCAAATAACGATAACAAATCGATTTGAGAGCATAAATGTCAGCTATTGACCGATAATCATGTCGGTAAAGCAATGAGGTGTCAGCAGTTAGACTAGTATCTAACGCAAGAATAGCTGACCGATAGTCAGAGCTACTCTGACGACGCAAAAATAGTGTATTAGCCAGCCCAACCCAGGCATCAGCGTTCTGCTTGTTTGTTCGGATAGCTTGTTCAAATGATGAAAGTGCTTGCGTGATAGACGATGCTGGGATTTGGGCCGTTTTCAAAATGCTAAGATGGCTCCAACCTAAACCATTATGCGCATCGGATAGCTCGGGAGATAAGTGAATAGCTCGTTCAAAATCCACTAGAGCTTGGGCAAAGGATTGCTCTTGGTATGATCGCCACCCGTCGGCCTGTTTCTCTTGAGCCAAATCTTCTTCGAATTGCCGATCGGGGCTACAAGCCAATAGAACCGAAAATGTAAAAAAAACAGCAAGGTAGAAATCTGTAATTCTATGCGGTGTGTGGCTGTTTGATAATGTTTTTAGAAAACGGGAATACATCGGTAGTAATTGTAGCAGAAAGCGACTAGTAATCTCAAAAAAGTCTTGCACGAATACCAGCTAATAGGTATAATTACGGACCGTACCGCTAAGCGGTGCAGTTTCCTCCGTAGCTCAGTTGGTAGAGCGGGTGGCTGTTAACCACTAGGTCGGCGGTTCGAGCCCGTCCGGGGGA
>PBVO01000081.1 GCA_002729015.1 Candidatus Poribacteria bacterium | reverse complement strand
TTAAATAATTCGTGGGCGATTGATCATCCTGTCTTGTTCGACTAGTAGCAAACTCATCACAAATACGAGACAAATTATTAATAAAACAGTTCCACCGATCTTTTTTGTGCCGCGACTGCCCTTCAGACAAGACCAAGGATAATTCATACAAATTGGTTTTTGAATACCGTTGATTTTGGGTCAAACAATTATTTTTGGGTTGATTTGTTTCTTGTTCTAGTTCCATAAGATTTATTGCTTATAAATTCGTATATACCAGTTTAATTTAATTAACGGATACTAAGTGGAAAAATAGGTCAAGGTTAAAATTTAAGAGAATAACAAACATTATAACTGTATTATCATCTTTTCAGTTTACTTTCTGATCTGAGTGAATCAGTTTTAACTGAATCTTTGGNGNTAGTTGTTGCTACTANATTCTAAGTTGATACTCNCTATTTTCGTTGACAGTTAGGTTTTCAGTAGGTGGATTGGTTTCTTCCAATCGGTTATTAANGTCCGTTCTATAGGACTGATTAGATCGGTTAATGTTCGGGTTTTTATANATGATGGCTGGCAAAAAACATCACTCTATTCTTTAAAGAAAATTATATTTTATTTCAGAGAAACGAGCATCGATTAAAAACAGAAAAGCTGATATGATTCCCAATCCAAGAAACAAATTAGTACATGTTTTACNGTGTTGACTATCAAAGAAGGCTAAAACCACTGACAGTGTTTATTAACAATTGCCAGACCGCCCCCCTCGACTTTTCTAAACCGAAAAAGGTTCCTGGTTATAACATCTGGGTGTAAATTCTTTAATACATTGTATTCCAAGAATAAAAAACAAAGAATATGAAATGAGGGGCCATTTTTACGGTGTTTTGTCTTGCTATACAAATCGACTAATCCGCAAAAATCTTAGTAGAAATGTAAAAAATTCTATGATTCGTAAAACTGGTAGATTATGAACAAAATTATCTAATAATCCAGTAGCTCGATGGATGTTTTACATGCTAGTTGACGTACAAATTTAACCTAACCTACATTTCGAATGATCGACCTGTTAAATTNCCTTTGACATAGGCATCTCTGAATAGGCTCTGCCGCTTTGGTGGCATCGTGGCCAAATAATCGGGATTTGGCTGAGATTTTGTCCAACGCCGATCAATGGAATTATAAGCGTTAAAGATGGCGATTCGGTCTCGATTTGGGTTGGNCCAGGGCTGGCCGCTGTGTGTTATAGCCTCGGTGAAAATGATNGCTGATCCNGCTGGGCANGAGTAAGTATCCCACAATGAGGATTTGTTCTGATAAGCTGATTTCGGAGCTGTAAAAGCTGATTTGTGGCTACCGGTTATAAATAAAGTTCCCCCATCTCCCTCCTCTACAACGTTTAATTCCCATANCACTCTTGTCAATCCAGCAAAGGCTTTCCCTGGAATGCAATGGTACTCGTGACAATCACCTGGCATTCGCCACATTCCATTACCATTATGGGGTGAAAATGGGGTTTTTGTTTGACCGTTTGCAGACCGAAAGGCTGCAAAGCTCATTTCCATTCGGAAACCGTAGCAATCTTGGCTCGACAGATATGGAGAAGCCAGAAACTCATTTGCAAAACCGACAACCACCGGATGGTCCATTAANCTTTGTAAAGGCCCACCATAGGTCGATCGTTGTTCCGCAGGGATTGATTCGGGGTCTTGCTGTAGGCGTTGACAAAAAAGACGCATTTCCTCTAAATCGCTTGAATTGAGTACACTAGGAATTACCAACCAGCCTCTCGCATCAAAAATATACTTCTGTTCTGTTGTCAGAGGTATTATTGGTTGATCATCGGAATTGGTTTCAGGAAAAGTATGTGGCTTTATCGTCAACGGTTGTCCAAGGTCTTTACTAAAAAGAACGGGTTCAGTCACTTCGTATTCCATAATATTTCTCTCCAAAAAAGTGAGNCCACGAAAAGATGGCTAAGTTATACTGAACGGTTAGCCACAAATGAATGTAATAGGGTAAGGAGTTGTCGTATTTTCTTTCAGATGATTGAATNTTTTGGCATCTATCTATTTGTTTCGTTATGGGTTACATCGTGTATAAAATATGGCTGGAGAATTAAAAGCCTATTTTAAATTATCCTTTGATTATGGGTTGGCANGCTTGAAGAAAATCATAATTGGAAGCACTAAACCCATACTGTTGTTCTACTTCACGAATAGCAATTTCCGTAGTCAAACTATCATCTAACGTATCGGGAAACTCAACACCAGTTGTGGCTTCTCGAAGCAGGATGGTGTTGTACCCTCTACTTGCCATGGAACGGATCCCATAATCTCGTCCCAGAACACACCAGTTAGTGGCAAATCCAACATAGATTAAATGAAAAATTCCTTTGTCAGTTAGTAGGTGATGCAGTTGTTGACCTGTAGCAATTACTTCATCTTCCGGTTTTACAATAATCTCTTCTGAAATTGACAACTGGTCTGCCAATTTTTCCCAATGGANACTAATACCAGGTGGTTGGCTTCGCGGGCCACGGTAAATTTGATATTCGCCTGATCGGTTCCGAAATTTGGTTGGTGGCCAGCTATCTGATTCACTCTTGGGCCAANTTGACATCTGATCCAAAATAATTGACTGATCAAAATGAGCTGCTACTGGTGGAGATGGCGCATGTACAATGGTTATACGCTCACCATTATACTCACATTTCCGAACTGTTTCCAAAATTGGTACAATCGATTCTTTGGTGATTTTTTGTGCTCTTTCAATCCAACTCTCGATGAAATGTACATTCCAGACATCGACCAGAATCAATGCTGTTTGAGCTAAAGGTAGCGGCATTTTGATTTGACGTCGAACAAAATTTTCTTCACGGCAAGGTACATTCTTTGGTGTACTGTCTTGAAAATATCGTACCTGTAGTTCGATCACTGACATGTAAAACTCCTCCTATCTACTTAATCTAGAAACAGTATATGATTGAGTTGGTACGGTATTAGCTTTTTTATGTCAATCTCATCTTNGATGATTAAATTACTTTTTTAATTCTATAGACATAAGTCGTAGATGTACAAGACCAGGAATCAAAAGATATCCTTCAATCCTAACGTTTTCATGCTGGTGAGCCTGAAAACACTTTTTTGTGTTCCATTTCTTTTATAAAAAAGTNGAGCTTAACAAGATATAGCCTTATAACTATGCCTCGTTAAATAATTAAGACTGAACCTTCCCGCTTGCTGCTATTTTTATTCTCAATCACTTATACGATGGGAATGATCCATTATCTCTTTATTTAGTTATTCACACATA
This sequence comes from Candidatus Poribacteria bacterium, assembly GCA_002729015.1. The sequence goes on along the minus strand of PBVO01000081.1, from coordinate 26,665 downwards.
CTTTTTTGTTCTATTACAATTATTTTCCTAAGATCTTTGCATGAATTACTTTTTTTTGNTATGGTTCAGTTCATCTTGAATATGACGGAGTTTAGAATGAAAAAGCCAATTAATCAACTATTAATTCCACTTTTAGCNACGTTTGTGCTTGTCTTTTCGTGTGGTGAATCAGATAGCCCTACACAAACTGTGAGTTCCTCTTCATCTACGACAAAAGAAGACGAACTCAGTTTAGATGAGCAGGTCGTAGAAATCGATTTGGTTGCTGAAGAAGCTGCAATTAGGACAGAACACCAAGCGTTAGTTGAGGATATTAATTCTCGGGACCGAGATCCGAATGTAGTCACGGCCCACTGGCTAGAAAGAGGATCAGTTTTAATGTCCCACAATTTCTTTGGCGAATTAGTGGCTAGTAAAAGCCTTCAAAAAATCAGAGGATCGTGGAAGGTTGTTTTTAAGCGACGTGCTCCCTGGCCCATGAAAAGTGAAATTGAAACTCTTTCCATAGACGAAAAAAGAGGGCAGACTGCACGGGTAGAAGGTTTGTTTGANTACCAATCCCGAACAAGAAGACCATTTAAAGCTCTATACCAAAAAAATAAAGAGGGAAAATGGAAAATCAAAGCCATGGACTATGGTGATAATGGCTTCATTAAAGGATTTAAAATTGTCAACTAGAACTGCTTGACCAAAAATCATATTCTTTATGGTCTTTTTTTGAACTCGAAAAATAGGAGGATAGTAACTAGTTATTGGTACAACATAAGTGAGATGGGTATAGGCAACCTGAAATAGATGGAATAGAAGATGTTGTNTCTTCTATCCCTCTTACTTAACCTTCGAGTGANGGTTTAGACTGTTGTTACCTTAATAACATATATAGCTATACTTCATTGATANGCAGAAAAGGATATTCAGCATATCACCAAACAAAAATTGTGANGCTTTTACAATCCTNGTTTGGGAGAATTCATGTNAACAAGAAAAGGACTTCTTGGTTATCTTGATCTTTAGGCAAAAAGACCCAAATAAAAAAGAGAAAAGAAAATTATTTCAATAATTTTCTTTATTAACTCNTTGTAATGCTTTCAAAGCTGACCAAGTCGTCGCTAGTTGTCTTTTCCCATCGACCGGCTTAGCTATTTTTTCAGCGTAAAGAGTTAGTTTCCCAGTACTATTATTCTGGTTCCAAGTCGGAGTATGCAACCCAACTCCGTCAAACGATTCCTTAGCCAAAAAAGATTGGCCTAATGATTTAGTCAGCTGAAATGGAAACCATGCGTCATTAATCACACCCAGTGGTTTGACTTTTATTAAGTCCACCCATGAATTTTTGATTCGATATCTCAGCCGGAGGTCTGCTTTTTTTATCGGTTGGTCATCTTTCCATGCTACTCCGTCTGCATACACATCTTGCTTTGACCCCCATGCTCCCCAAGGCAGTTTNTTTTCAGATGTCATCTCAACATAATAAATTCCGATTGGTTGACTCTTCTTTAATTCTAAATCGCACCATTGATTATCTTTTATTTTCTCGAACTCAATTTCTAGTAAGATTTGCCCCCGTGGCGGTTCTTCTGCGCCGAAAACTACTATAGGAATTATTAAGCTTAACAAAAGACATAAAATTGGNAAAGAACCAAAACAAACATGATGATATACNATATAGAAAATCCTTCTGTAAGTAAAATTAAAAATAGGTTAATACNAACATATTGTTTGCTGATTATGAAAGACAAGATTGAACTATCAGTTTATAAAATAGCACAACTCGTACATGAATTCCTATCTGAGAACTTTCTTTCTCACCCAAGGCATGAGATCAAAATCCATATTCTTGAAGAGTTGGGTGATCTAAGAACATGGCGAGTTGAGACCATGCTTGAACACTATTTTTCGACTCTAGGTCAGGACAAAATCCAAATTCTAAGTAGATTTTGATTGCGATCAACCTGCGAGATGATGTTGTTAAGAAACAACGGTCATGTGATTTTTTTAGTCGCTTCATCGCGACACTCATCATAGGTTTAGATAACCCTTTTCCTTGATAATCAGGCACTATTGCTACCCAATGAATTCGGCCCCAGTTTTGATCGCGCCAANTTTCATCCCACCAAGCTGTTGTTGTTCCAATTTCGTGTCCCTCAGCCGTAGTTAAGAAAAAACATCGATCTTCCATAGCATCATAATCATTACCAAATTCTCTGTGGAATAATTGATCATCTACCTCAAAAAATGTTTCACTCTTCTGCTGAATACGTGTCCAAACATGATATTCATTCGAATGATATTTTCGAATATCAAACCCAGCTTTCAGAGTAAATTCTGGGATNTCATCCATATGTGTCCGGATCATAGTGACATTATAATTTTGCATATTAATACACCAGTTTTGAAAGATTTATTTAAGAATCAGTTTATCCAGAAGAATGTCTTGTGCAAAAGGATTGATCCAGACAAAGAGAAACNGTTGCTTCTCTTACAGCACTCATCTGGTACGTACTGGAATTGATTATGACCTAACAATCGCTTGAGGTCTGTGTATCATGCTATTTTCTGAACAATTNTGTTGTACTAGTCAATATAACAAATGAGATGAGCCACAAAACCAGTTTAAGTGGTACTCATAAGCCAACTTGTAAACTAGAAAAATGGCTTAAATATTGATTTCCCGACTTTCTACGACAGAATTGACTCATAAGCGACCCCGTTATGAATTCGTTGTTAGCTATATTACCTGTNCCACCNNCTCTAAAATTTTTTGCAGCTAATTTTTTTTGAATTTTTTATCTGAAAGAAAATACGATCTAACTGAGCTTACTACCGTTGTTTCTCATTCTGATTCTACTTGTTTATATACGAATTGTGATGTCCATAATAGTGGGNTTGAATTCTAGGAGAATATTTTACTGATTGGTTTGGAAAAGGAATATAATTTTATTGGTTATTAGCCATCAATTTTTTGTTCTTTATTTTTCAAAAGATTTAACAAATTCTTTAGNCCATCTTTGATTTTTGCCTCNGAANCTCGAGATAGTGGAAGCCTAGGTTGGTAAAGAAGAGAGGCTCCCATGGGTGATGTTTCNTAACCGCCATTATTGCCTAGGTCATAATCTGCTTGGGTGCCAACATAGCATTCAACCCCGTTAGTATAAGCGAAAACCATATTATCAGAAAATGGAGATATTTGATTAATNAAGTGATGATATTCGGCAAATATCTCATGNGCTAAACCTAGAATACACAAATCACCAAGGCAAAATCCGCGTATTGGTAATTTGACCCGCAGGGATTCATTGGATTGGCTAAAGGTGAGTAATTCCAAGAGTAATTTTCGCTTACTTGAGTCTGTTTCTATCTCGATCAGTTTCTGGCAATCTTTCTCTGTAGGTGGTGGGTGTAATGANAGTTCTAATTCTATCGATTTTGTTTGAATACTGTTACANTGAACTTCTTCACNCATTGACTTGAATGCACGNNAGACCGCTNTACCAAGATCNCGACCAGCNCCCTTNGCGGCATTTATCCCGCCTCNTAGCGGAAATCCATTAATATTAGCACTACAACCTTGAGCAAACATGTAGAGAGTTTCAGTNCCAATTTCATTTTCTAAAGTTTTGACTGCGAATCCGGGGTAATCAGCTGTAATCAAAGTGCTGGCTCCATGTACAATTACAGGATGAGCAGCATGACTAAACAGAATTGCTAAAGGCTTTCCTTGACTTTTTTCAATCAGTAAAACATCAACCCAAGGCAATGTTGCACCACTTGGATTTGGAGCCATACTTATATCGTGTCCATCAAAATGCCGTCGATTGAATCCAATTTGGGTGGATTCGCGGCAGTATCTTAAGCTTACTGGTTCAAGATGAGAAATCGCTTTTTTAGTAATCTCAGCTAATCTTTTGGGTAAAAAATGGTGAAATGACTTGTTTTTTCCCTTTTCCCAAGGTCCCCAAGGGATAGTAATAGGTGCGTTGTGTGTGTGACTACAATTAATCATTATATTTGCGGCGGGAATACCGGAAGATTGAGAAATGGTTTCAATCAGAACATCATTATATGCAAAATCGAAACCTAAATAGTCAAGTGTCAAGATTGCAATTTGATTTCTTCCGTCAGATAACACCAGAACACGAGCCCATAATTCGTCATTTATACCAGTACTCGGTTGCATAGGACCAATTAGGAAAGTNCCCNTTGAGTCNGGTGTAACTATTGTTTGGGATACCCCTCCCAGCAATTTATATTTACTTGGTTGGCAAGAGGATTGATTNTTTTTATTCATATATTTCAGGTGGCGGCTTTTTGTTTCACCATTATTTATTTGGCNACCATTTTTTAAAATTCAATGACACATTCCTTGACAGAAAAAGTTCGGTGTAAATAACACAATAAATACTGTCGTTCAGAAACTGTAAAANATTGTTTTTCCTAATCGTNNATTGACATTTTTTAAATTGTTCTCGGGNAGTTTATCGAAGAAATTTTTACTGGTTCGTTCTTAGGCTGATTTTTCCATCCACGAATCGCATATATGNGNAGACAAGCTAATTTCCACATTCGGCAAGTAATATTGTCCAGCCTCTTTTAGTGCCAGTTCTACTTTTGGTAATAAATCAATAGCATGTTCGCTTGGAACCTCGATTACNACTTCATCATGAATGAACGCTACTAATTTTCCTCGTGTNCCGTTTAGTACCTGATAAACCTTAGATAATCCTAGTTTCGCGATGTCGGCTGCCGTACCTTGNATCGGAGTNTTTAATTTTTCAGTATAACTAGCTGATTTCCTATTCCCAAATTTATCGACTGGAAATTCTTTTTTTCTACCCGATAATGTTCGTATCTCGTACTTCCGTCCTTTCGTAGCTTTCTTGATATAAAGATCAACCCCAATAAATCTTTTTAAAAATCTTTTCTTAAATTTTTCCATTTCTGATGTTTGTACTGTTAACCCTTTTTGTCGTAAGTGCTTGGTCAAATTNTCTATNCCCGCACCATAGACTAAACCAAAATTGAGTGTTTTTGCTATCTCTCTCTCATTNGNTGATATCTCACCAATTTCTTTTTGTGTCACAATTGANGCTGTTAATTTATGTAAATCAACTCCCTGATTGAGAGCTTCGATCATTTTAAAGTCTCTTGANATTTCAGCTAACACTCTCAGTTCGATTTGTGCATAGTCCAATACAATCAGCTTGTAGCCAGCTTTTGGTCTAAAGCAACTCCGAAGCTCTCCATTGACAATACTTTGAATGTTTGGTTCACGACATGACATCCTACCGGTGTTAGTTCCCAACTGAAAATAGTCAGAGTGTAGGCGACCTGTTGTGGGGTGTAGTGATTTGATCAGTTTCGTCCCATAGGTAGATTTCAATTTATCAATTTTTCGATACTCTATAATGTCGGAAATAATTGATAGCTGTGCATTATGATTCAAAGTTTCCTTAGTTGTATCATCCAAAATTACCCCGATATTGAACAAAGCTTCCTTCAGTTGTCTCGGAGAATTAATATTTATAGGTCCTAGCTGATTAAGTAATTCATTTTCTAACTTTTGGTGCCGAATTTCTAACCTACTGAGATATTGATTTAATTTTTGTTTGTCTAATCCAAATCCAGCNAGTTCCATTTGGGCAACGGCATGGACCGTATCAAATTCTAATTTAGCTACCTTCCTAAGTTTATGTCGTTTCAATTCTAGTCTTAGTTTNTCAAACAATGGAATCAGGTATTCAACGTCATTGTTAGCATAAGCNAATTGGCTAGGTCGCAATTCAGATTGATCCCAGTTTGATTGTTGCTCGCCCTTGTCTATTTGAACGGATAAGAACCTTTTTAATAGGTCTGATAGCTTATGTTTTTGTTGGTGTCCTGCAGCTAATAATTGGCTGGCTAGCATCGTATCAAAAATCACTCCATTTACGTCTATGTTCAATTGCTTAAAGAATTTTAATTCAAACTTTGCATTNTGAATGATTTTGATAATGTCTAATTTAAANATTGGTTCNAATAACCTTACCCAATTACTAACTGTATAAGCATCGATTATTAGGTTTACTGAATNCCTAGATGAGACTTGAATCAATCGAATTCTATCTCGGTGAGGATCCAATCCTGTAGTCTCGATATCCAGTCCTATTTCTTTTGCGGACAGAATAGGTATGAGTTGATCTTCTAGCTCAGTTGGTTTATCAATGTACTTGTATTCAGATACAGGTTGTATAGGTAAATCAAATAATAAATCACTTGTCATTTTTTCTATTCAATCACTGGGAATACGGTCGTTACCAGCATGTCTTTTTGATTAACTGGCATGTAACTTTACTAATATATCTCTTGCATTGACGTGGTATCAGTTTAAAGCNGAATTTTCAAATCTTGCCTAATTTTTAGCTTNAATTTCTCTGCCCTCTTTTACTGAATTGGTCANGAAAGACTTCTGATAATTCATTAGGNTTTAGCTAGTACTGGGTTTTCAATTCATTTCAACCAATATTCATTGTNCNAATCCAAAGATTAGATTATTAGAGTACTAATTTGATTATGATTATGGGTCAGTCAAAATAACAAAAATTAGGTGAAGAGATGANCACNAAAACTGTTGATAGAAGACGTTTTCAAATACTATTTGATAACTCTAAATGGGATAATGATCTTCTGAGTATTCTAGCATGATTTTCAATGACTATTGTTAATTTTAAAAAGGTTACTTCTATTACGCCTACGAGTTTATCTATATCACTAATTNCAATTATATTTTGTAATCTCTCCTTATCTCGGTNCATATAACTCAAGAGAATTAGCCGAGTTGAAATTTAACATAGAAGCATTGCCCTACTATATGTTTATTTTCTCAAAAGTAAATACTTTTGTTCCCTAAAAGAAACCTGTCAATTTATGNATTAAAACTATTGCAAATAAACTTGTTAATAAAAATCCGGCTAACACTATTATCATTACCTAAAAACCTTTGAAAATTCTTTCTATGTCTGACTTGATATGGATTTGGTTTACTCAAGGATAATTTCACCATTAGTAATTTATTGGAAANATCCGAAATTATATAAACGGTTAAGAATGTTCTATTTGCTATAATTCGAATAAAAAATTTAATCTTCTCTAGCCCAATTTCCCCATACTCTCAGATAAGCAGGTAAAGATAATTGGCCTTCACCANTGATATCGAGCTGCCTGAATATTTTCTGAGCCAAATCATGGTTCACGATCTCCGAGTTATCGATGAATTCTTTTTCAGTCACAATGCCGTCTCCATTTTCATCCATTTTGTTGAATATTTCTTTGGCTTCATCTGTGATAGTCCTGTTTTCTATGTATTCTTCCTCTGTAATTATTCCGTCCTTATTTCTATCAGTTGCATTAAATATTCCTCGCATTTTGTCAGGGTCGCTAAATATTGACCGCTCCAAATAATCTTGAAGTGTAACTTGACCGTCCCTGTCCGCATCCAGTCTTTTGAAGATTTGTTTATAGCGGCCGATTTGGTCAATATTAGCACTATGGCGACCTTTGGCTCCGAGTAATTTCATAAAGTATTGATGATCATTAGCATTCTGCATCTGGTTATTTGGCACCTAATATTAATTTTTTTTCAAAAAAGCATGATTCCCGACTCCATTGTCTTTCCCACTCACTTGATCATGATACTACATATTCTAAAGCGGCTGTGGCAATTTCGTAGAGGGTATAACTCAATCAGGTAGGATAACGCNGATGGTGAANATCTACCGATAATTGAAAATATATAATTACGGTGATCGTTAATCATAAGCTAAATTAATCTCATAACATAGATGAATATAATAAGACTAAGGTAGGAAAAATACGAAGACCGTATTGGTATTTTTCTTGCGGTTAGACCATGGATAAGATCAAAATTTTGGCGCCACCATTCACACTATTTACCAAGTTTTTTGAAAAGAATAGAGGCCTGAATACCTGGGAGAGTTGGNCACTCAAAGTTCGTACAGAGATGGGAAATAGTTAACAAGTCAATGCTNCNATGTAAGACTGTTTTAGATCGGATGTTCATAGATATTGTATGTGTTTTTTTACAGTTACAGATTATTAAACTATTCATTCCACCGAGCTAAGACCAAAGAAATCAAATTCAAGNCTGTCCAATATTCCAGTAGCCACAAAAAAACCAATAATTATTAGGATAATACAAGGCACAGCGGCTAGTACCACTAGTATAAAAACTCCTNGCTTCCAAGAACCTTTGACTTCATCCGATTTAAGAGCTACAGCATTAAAGATCGAAACACCAGCCCAGCCAATCAAAAGTAGTATTAAGCAGCAGATTGTTGTGAAAATAATCATTACTTGTTCCGTATGGCATCGATTGGTGTCATTCGTGCAGCCTGGTTAGCCGGCAAAAANCCGAAACTAATTCCAACCATCATACCCATCGTTAAACCGCTAAGGATAGCTTGTATGTTGAAAGATGATGGCCAAGGTGTATCAAACTGCGAAGCCATCATTTTGCTGAGGATATCACCCAGAAAGGTCGCAGCTGATAATCCTAATAACAATCCAAAAACACTACCAATTAAGCTAATGATTACGGCTTCTAACAAAAATTGGATTCGGATTTGGTATGGTTTAGCACCCACAGCCTTGCGCAAGCCTATCTCNGGTACACGTTCAGCAACTGAAACAAGCATAATGTTTAGAATACCGATTCCACCAATTACCAAAGGNAAAATAGCGATTAGCATACTAACNATTTGNACTGCAAATAGGATATTATTGACNAGTTTAAGTATACCTTCCACACTNTCGATTTCATAAAATGGCTTNTCNTTATGNCGTCGCNTAANGACTATCTCTACTTCTCTTTGAGCTTGTTGTAGTAGTTCAGGTGATTTGGGNNTGATGCNAATACTGCGNACCTGATTTTTANGNCCNACNGACGNATTNTTAAAATAAGTTTTTCCGGTNGACATTGGTAATAANACCTGATTGTCTTTACTGTCAAAGCCTGCTCCTTGTCCGGTTTTCTCCATNACTCCAATTACGGTATATCNCTGATCTCCAAATTTNAGTTCTTTTCCAATAGCATCTTTGCCTCGAAATAGACTTTGCCANACATCAAACCCNATTACCACAACTCTGGATAANAACTCTAGGTCAGAGCGATTAAAATGACGACCAAATATTGTCTTCCAGTTTTCAAAGGATGCAAATTCCTCAGTGGTCAAGGAAACGGGACTCGGTTTAGACCTCTCCTTAGCTTGCATATTTCTCCAGCCCAATTCGTCGGTTGGTATAGCATTGGCTATAGAGGGACAGTTGTCTTTGATGGCCTGAACATCATCCATAGTCATAAATTCCCGATATGGGTTACGAATATATTTTTCCGTACCCTTGACCTTTACATAATCGTTTCGGCGGATACTAAATCGGCCTGCCTGCTTATTCAATGATGTAGTTAGAACTACCTTGGCGCTAGACCCAATCGAACCAATAGCAATCACAGCAGAAATACCGACAGTTATTCCCAGAACGGTTAAGAGAGATCTTAATTTATTAGCTGACAAAATGCGAAAGGTCATCAAAATACTATCAATGATCATGACATGTAACCAAAGTTGAGATTTGACAAATTAGTCAAATCTCAAAGCTTGAACAGGTGTAAGTTTTGCGGCTTTATTTGATGGATAAAGACCTGCGCTGGTCCCTACCAAGGTTGAAATAATAAAAGCACCTACAGCAGCCCATAATTTGACCTCAGATTCCCAAACTGAACCGTGTTTATCTAGAAAAAATACAGTAATTGCCCAACCAGCTCCGGAAGTAATAAAGATTGACAAAAATGTACCAACTAATCCACCAAATAAGCAGACTACAATTGCTTCAACCAAAAATTGGAAGCGAATATCATTGCTGGTTGCACCGAGAGCTTTCCGTAAGCCAATTTCTTTGGTTCTTTCCGTTACTGAAACTAACATAATATTCATTGTTCCTATGCCACCGACTATTAGAGAAATCGCAGCAGCACAACCGGCCACCAATTGAATTGTAAGCACCATTTTGTCAATTTCTTTAATTGCGTCTTTATTAGCACCAAAACCATGAAATTTGATGGTACCAAATTTTCGGAAAAATAGCATTTTAATCTCGTTTTGGGCCTGTTCAACCAGAGATAGTTCTTTTGCCCGTGCATTGATCCAAGCGTTCCTCATGTATTTTCCTGTGTAATATTTATCAACTGTAGTAATCGGAGCATACATGTCATTATCAATGGAAAATGGCATTAGTTTAGCCATCCCTAATTGCCTTTTTTTAATAGAACCAATTACGGTGAGACGGTTTGTTCCGGCTCTTATTTCTTTACCAACGGGGTTAATTGAGCCAAAAAGCTCATCTTTGATCTTTGAACCAATCACCACCACTTTTTCGTTCATGTCAAGATCACTTTTCTGAAGCCATCGACCACTAGACAATTCAAAATTCCACAACTCTTTGATATCCGTTGTTACCCCTAGTAATTCGTAAGGCATGGATTTACCCTGATGGGATGTATCAAGTCGACCAAATACGTTAGCTGCGGCGACCATTGAAATCGAGGGACAATATTTGCGTATTTCACTCACTGTTTCCATGCTTAAATTGGCCGTCTTTGGACTTCTTTCATATTTTCCTGGGCTTTTTTCATACCATTCTTTTTTCCCAATACTCAGACCTTTAGTATCGCCTAAACGATTCATTTCTGATACCAAAAACGTCTTAATACTTCCGCTAATTGAAACGGTGGTCACAACGATAAAAATACCCAAGATAATACCAAGCAGAGTTAGTAGAGACCGAAACTTATTTCTTAATAAAGCTTCCCATCCTACCCAAAAATTAATGCCAATTTTGCCAATTATTCCAGAGAACATTATTTGATTTTATTCATTTATTGAAATTTCTATTATTATTTGTGCGACCTAGAACAGGTTTATGAGGTCGAATCGGCGAGGTTCTGCCAGTCAAATACGGCTGAAAGGTAATTGTCCTTATCTTGTGTCAGGCCAGTAAAAATTTGTTGGCAATCTTCCGGTGAAGCTTCGTGAGTCAATAATGGTTCAACCGTGATCTTGTCTTCCATGATCCAATTAACAATTTGGCGATAGTTATCAACGATATTGTGACGATGTCGGGTAACTTGGTGAGATGGCCACCTCCATTCTAGAGAACCGATTAAACGAATTGCTTCCATATGTATTCGAAATAACATCGGAGTAGCATCAAATACGGATGGGGCACGAGGCGTGCCAAGCAAAATAGTTTCTCCATAAGACTGTGTAAGCATGACAGCCTCGGCGGCTAACTCACTGAGACCAATGGCTTCTATAGCAATCCGAACGCCCCTGCCCTTGGTCCAGTCCATAACATAGTCTGTTAAATCGACTTCATTTGGGTTGATAACTCTTTCAATGCCACAAGCCCGGGATTTTTCAATTCGGAGTGGGTTAATTTCAGATACAACAACTTCGGCTCCTGCTAACTGAAACAGTTGAGCGGCGAAGTTACCAACCAGCCCTTGACCAATAACTAGGACTGTATCTCCAGGCTGAACTGTTGAAGAACGAAGCGCGCTGATGCTAACGCCAGCCATTCGGGAGAACACGACCTTTTTGCCACTAATATCTTCGGGAACTGGTAATGCAAATCGAACGGCATCTGCCTTAACTAAAGATGCATGATTAGAGAAACTTAGTACCCGATCTCCAACTTTACACATGTTGACATTTTTACCAATCTCTAACACACGACCTAAATGCCCATAACCAGTCTTCATAGGATACATTCCATGCTTTGTCATGGAGGGCATTTCCTGAATCAGGCCAGTGAAGCCTGACCCCTCAGTACCAGCACTAACAATTGAGCATTCTGACTGAATCAAAGCTTCATGATCAGATAGTTGTGTGCTTATTTCTCGTTCTTGCAATTCAACTCTATAGGGTTGAGTGAAAATTAGTTCTTGGGTTTTCATAATCAATTTCTCCTCATTAGTTAATTGTATTTATATGAAAATTGAGGTGGTCGAACCTGATCTAATTGAGTAGTGAAAAAGACTAGCAAAAGATTCGTTTTCGTTTGCTTTCAACTAGGTTGATTTATCGTAAAGAAATTATGTTAGCGACTAATAAAAGAACAATCTATTAATTAAAACGGCTTGGAATAGAATCGAAACCTAGTAGACGCTTAAGGGTTGGGGTGGCCGATCGTAATGTAGACTCGGTTGCTAGATTTAATAAATCTTGTTGCGGCTTCATCATTGATCGACAGAAAAAACCAAGTAAACCAATTCTATCCTGATTCGTATAGTTTGCCGCCGACCCATGCCAAACCGCACCATTTATAATTAAGACTGATCCTTTTTTTCCTAAAATCTGGACACTATCAAGGTAATCGCTATCAGGATAAGGCTTCTCAATTAGGCGATGGTGACTGGACGGAATACAGCGAGTCGCTCCATTAGTAATCGTGAAATCATCTAAGAACCAAATACTATTAGCAACTAAGGGAAAACTTGGGCGAGGCGTTGGCAGAGTACTCAGTGGAAAATCGATGTGCAAGCCCCCATCTTTTGACCCAGGAGCGATCCTGTTAACAGTAAAAGAACTAAGTATGCAGTCATCACCCAACAAATATTCCATAGATGATAGAATCTGTGGGTGTTGAATTATTTCAGCAAAAATTGGATGTTTATTAACAAGGTTCCAAACTCGTTGTGATTGGCCTAGATAAAATTGAGCTGTACCGTTGGTAATTTCCAAATTGGCTAATTGGATGGAAATTTGGCGTATCTGTTCAGTTTTTTGACGAGAGATCACGGATTCTAGTAAGACAAAACCTTGTTGGGCTAATTGGAGTTTTTGTCTATCTGTCATTTAATGAATTTCTCTATTCGATGGTTTAGAAAACCAGAGAACTGATTACAATGAATTGGTCTCGTTAANTCANTNNNGTTTGCTTCGTTTANAGTAGNCANATTTACNCATAGAANNAATACTGNNCNGANNATACNAAGNTGTTTTATAGTTGNAAANGNNTTACTNAAAGGNCATTNTCNACAAAANCCNTATTNCTGTCTCACNTTCAGNNANNNAATATCNANNATTANTGANCNATACTAAATTGACATNGTGGATTGACTATTTCCAANNAAAACTTTGTAAACATCCATNTCTTCTTGTATTCCCTTTAGCTTAGCTCTTTCTGGNATTATAGTATAATCACTGATTTNATCTTGAATTTCNTCTATCTCATAAACNCTATCTGTNATATAGATCTCTTCTGCATCAGCTAGACCTTGAACCCTTGCTGCTACATTGACTGTTTGACCGAAATAGTCTAACCGATCGTTAAGTGTAACTGCGATTGATGAGCCCTTATGTACCCCTATTTTAATTATGATATTTTCGCCCCCATGTTGCCGATTGAACTGGTTTAGGTCTTCTACTATTTCAGTAGCGGCCTTCACCGAATCCAAAGGGTTAGCAAAGGTTGCCATTACAGCATCGCCAATCGTTTTTACAATTGCTCCGCGATTTCTAACGATGACTTTGGCAAGNGATTCAAAGTGCTGATTGACTAAATTAAATGCTTTTAGGTCCCCAACCCTGTCGTACAGTTCCGTTGAACCTTTAAGATCTGTGAATAAAACAGTTAAATCTTTGACGTTAATCCCTTCATTTCCTTGAATAAGTTCATTCCGAAAGAGATCACGAAATGTTTGGGAAGTCAGAAGCTTTTTCCCATCTAAATATGGGTCCATTATCACAGTAGCATCTTCATCCATATTTGCTAATATCTCAGAGGGAATCAAAAATAACCCTAGGGCTAACCTACTATCACTTTTATTTTCTACAGTAAACTTTACTCTACCAGAGTTTATCTGAGGTNGATTTATTTCAAAATCATTTTTTACGTAGGTTATATCGACATCTTGCCCGTCTATTGATAGTTCTGGTGAAATCATCAGATTTAGGCCACGGTTATTCAAGAAATCATAAACAATTAGTAGCCCATCTTGTAAATCAAATTCAAAAGTCTCTTTTTCTAACCTAGCGATAAATGCAGTGTCTTTGGTGACAGTCCCCAGGAGTCTACTCTTTTCTGGTCCACCTTCGTAAGCTTTAGCATCTCTGGTGAAATGATACTGGAAAATAAATTCATTAATCGACAGATTTTCCGGTTGATGAAATCTTATATGTCTGATTTTTGAATTGATGGTGAAAGTCACTTGAATCCAGTCATCAAGAGCAGCAATTCGTTCACACTGACAGAGAGAACAGAAAATCTTGTCTTGCATAGTATTCAAATGTCTAAAACTTTGAATNTGATCTCCACAAGCTGGNCAGAGCAATTCCCAGTTCATTTCAAATAGATTCANTTTGCTGGCCCAAAGGAATAAGTCAATTCCATCACTTTCTGATATATCGTTTTCAATAGAAAACCGAATAGGGTTGACTCGGAATAAGTCGTAGTCATCGGAATTTGATATAAATTCTTCCAATTTGTCGATTAGTCCATCGGACCAACTGCGGGAATTTTGAAGGATTTTTAAATTTTCTTTTAATAACCCGGTATTAATGTTAGCTCCCATTTAGATCTCCTATTTCCGATACAAGAATAAAATCAGTAATTTTCGTCACGTGTTTGGCAAAGGTTTTTACGGAACTAGGGGCGATTGTACGTGAGTTGCAAGTATAAATCAACCTTTCTGAAATTATCAAAGATGAATTAATGGTAGGCAGACCATTTAATCATCTTTGATCGAGTAATCANCAATCGATCTTTAGTCAATTACAGGATGGTTAATGTATAGAAACTAAGAAGGTAATAATTATGAAGTTGAGGGTATCAAGACTATTATTTCTTGACCTTGTAGGGCATAGTCCAGAGATTATAGNTGTTCAATCGATCGATCAACATAACCAAACAATCAGATTTGAGAATGCCACTCATCTTGACAGAAAAAGCAAACTGTGAGACAGTCTTCGTCTCTTCTGTTAAAGATAAAGAACAATGGACCAGACCTGCCGAGTTTTCTCGGCTTTTTTTATGCTTGTAAATATAATTTCGATTCGGTTAAAAAACAAATATGGCCGGATTCCATTTTCAAATTTGTATGTTTTAGTTCCAGTTGCTGATAAGATTGAGTTACCCTTATTGGTCTGATCTGAAGGAGTTTTACAAATGCCTAAATTCATTCTATTTCTGTTATTGCTGATCTCGATTCCTTTTTTAGCTAACGCTCTAGATTTAGTCGAACCAGAGGTAGCTGGGTTTATCCCCAATCGGCTTGACTGGATTGATTCCATGATTCAAGAATGTATAAACCAAAACGAGGTGCCTGGGGCAGTGGCTATCTTGATCAAGAATGGTCAAATTGGTTACTTTAAATCATTTGGATTTGCTGATATTGATAGTCAAAAACCAATGGGTAAGACTTCCATGTTCCGTATTGCCTCGATGTCGAAACTGATAACAACCGTTGCGGCTCTTCAACTCTATGAACGGGGCCATTATCACATGGAAACGCCATTAGGATCTATCCTACCTGAGTTTGACCAGCCAGAAGTCTTTATTTCTTGGGACGAAGATAAGCAAACCTTTCAAACAGAACCAGCCAGAAAAAAAATTCGTATGAAACACCTGTTTACTCATACNTCTGGAATTATTTATCCGATTTTTACCGATAAGGGTAGATCCGGTTATATGAAGGCTAAAATCACGGACGCATTTCCAGACGGTAGTATTGACTTAGCTGAGAATATCCGTCGTTTGGCTAGTGTTCCACTGGCCCATCAGCCCGGAGACGGCTATACCTACGGTATGAATATGGACGTGTTGGGCCGAGTGGTCGAGGTGATTGACGGTCGCCCATTTGCTCGTTACATGCGAGAAGAAATCTTTCAGCCACTAGGAATGATTGATACTGGGTTTTCTATTCCCGAAGACAAGCAGGATCGGATCGTTNCGGTTTATACAACTCGAAATGGAAAAATGAAACCCTTTGACGAACAAGTGATGGCAGAACAAGCCTCTAACAACTTTAAGGAATGGTGGAAATTAGACGCCGACAAAATCGCCTTGGGTGGTGCCGGTATTATTTCAACTACATATGACTATGCTCTTTTTTTACAAATGTTGGTTAATAAGGGGCAGCTGAACGGAAAAAGAATTTTAGGACGAAAGACTGTTGAATTAATATCCCGCGGAGTTTACAGTCAAGGNTCAGAATCAACTACTGCTATCGGCCTTAGCGTAAGTGTAGTGGTGAATGAGAAAGGACATTATCAACCGGACTCGGTTGGTACTTTTGTCGGTGGAGGTTACTTTTATACCTCCTTTTGGGTAGATCCTAAAGAACAAATGATTGGAGTATTAATGAGTCAAATTAATCCGAGTAATAGTCAGGTGGGCGGAAACTTCAAGATTATGGCTTATGCTGCATTAGAGTAGAGTTAGAACTAATTAGAGTTAACCTGCAGGTTTAGAAGTTGGTTAGATAAGAGGGAGTATCAACTAGCACTCACATTTATTCTCATTAAGAAATTAGTAGTTTGTATCAGATAGTCCTACGNTGACAATCTGGATAATCTAAATTTGAATTTTCGATTCGCTAATTTAGCAAGTGTATTATGATCAACAAAAAAGATACTTTCAATATCCAAACAAGCAGGAAAAATTACTATTCAGAATGCCTTGACGCGATAGTACGCTTTGACCCCTGATACACCGGCATTGGTTAAGCTAATGGTAGTGATGGATTGGATATTCAACGGTGGAAACTCTTCCTTACTTTTATATTGATATTGAAAACTCATCAAAACAGTAATACATCTATCATTTTTGATCCGCAAGTTGAAATGAAAAAGCTTTAATATTTTTTATCGATTAAGGAACCACCAATACAAACACGTCATAAATACAGTAGTAAACCACAACATAAAATTACTGTTCTTAGGCACATTATTTTTCTCTTTACTCATACTGATAATTCCCTCTTACTTTTCATTTTAAAATTTACAAAATACAATTCTATACAGGCAGCTACCTCACCTTTGATTATCTACTCTACCGTAACTGGCTTACCTAGTCAGTCCAATTAATTCAATTCTAGATTTAACACCAGTTTTGGGCTTCACGGATGATTTAGGAGTCTTAATCACTGTATTATCGGTGGTAGCTGTTCATGTCAAGGATGAATATCGCCGGCAAGCGAGACAAAGTACAGTGGCTGTTCTAATATATATTCTAGTGAATAANCAAATTTTTTAACCCCATATTGGTTGACTTAATGGAAAAACCTCACTTCTGATTAGTTACGGATCAAGACTGGATCTACCAAGGTTTACGAAGCGAATCAGGATAAAACGACTTAGTTGAAGATATAAAACAAAAAATGGTTTTGGCAATANCTTTCAAGTGATTTTGTTATAACGAANTCACTCAACCGAAACATCAACATATAAATCTTCTGGAATAACGATACAATCTTCAAACTGCTTCTTATAATTCCTCATCCTTGCCCGTAACGTCTGATCAAACCCAAAAGCAGTAATTTCAAATAGACGTAAGTTTTCGGGGAAAATAGAAATCATATACTCTATATCCTGATAATATTTCTTCAATTTAGGAATAATAACTACCAGTGTTTTATCATACTCAATGCACAAATCCATTAGATCATATAGTGGTGGAACATTTCCATTTTTCCAGCAAACAAATGATTCTGCATGTTGATTATTTTGTATGAATTGGTCTAGCTTGGAGAAGGTTTCTAGCATATCAGCATTACTTCTATCAGCATACATTTGCTCAATCGATCTGACAGAATAACCTTTAACTACCTTATTTAACTGACTCATTACAAAAGGAGGCCCAGGAGAATGGTATATCANTGGGTAAGAACAATTATAAGTATTGAATACAGATCTATAAGATTTGCCCCATTTAAAAGTAACATCAAATAAAGTTGCATAAGGATAATCAGGATAAACCTGTTCTCGCCACTTTTTATTGGGAATCCAACTATCGGGTAAAACAAAACCGACGTAAATCAANTCAGAACCATAATCTAACTGAATTAAATCGGTCTCCAAGTAGGTTAATTGCAATGCCAATTGGTCGCTTTCTAGTACAGAATTAACAAATCTTTTAGGATATTTACGATTAGCTTGATCAATATCCTTTTCATTTACTAAATAATTACCAATTAAATGAGCTCCCATATCAAAAGAATTATCATAAAACCTTAACGCATAAGTAAAAACATCGACTAAATCATCAGCTCTACCTATACATACACCAGAATTTAGAACCTTAGCTTCGGGCCTATAACCACTTCGAGTAGGTCTTTTAAAATGATGTTCCAACGACCAAATAGGGAAACAACCGATTCCAGCACCAAAATAAACCTTCTGTTCCATATCATTAAATAACGATAAAATTTCATCTGGTTCAGAAGGAATAATGACATTTCTATTATCACAACAAATTACTATTTCGTCAGCTGGTAACCCTTTCACAAAATCCAAATAAGCAAATATCTTCTGTTCAGCCCCAATCGAATTTTGACCAATTCCTAGTACAGATAATGGAAAATTATTCGCCTGGCACGTATATTTCAACAAACTATCAACATACTTTTTAGAATCAGTTTCAAAAGTAACTACAATAATACTCATATCTTTTAAGAACCTGGGCCCTAATAACCTACAGAGATTTCATTTTGGGTAATAAGATCGGCANATACTAAACGCTGAATTCGGCAAANTCTAGTTCATGATTATACCAACCACTCATGTACTGATGACAGAGACAAATGAGTTCATATAGAATCAGTAGGAAATTTTAATTCTAATGGGTATGATTGATATGATATAGCGAATAATAACTACAAATAATGTCAAGATTAGTATAGTAGTAAACGAAAATTTCGAGTGTTCTGGGGTGAGTTTCGGCTAAGATCACCATCAGCCTACGACTAGCTGNCCGTTGTGGTNCCTACTACGAGATCCAAGACTTTCGGAGCTCGATATGTGTCAGGATTGCCTTAAATTACCTTTGGTCCATCAGTCGTACTTGCTTTTACGCATTACCATTGGATCCTAGATATGCCTTCGATTTTCTCCCTGATTCTGAATTTTACCTTTATCTTTCTATGGAGGTAGATCTTAATCCTAATTATCAGTGCGTGTAAGGATACTTTTCGTTCTCCTATTATTATAGTTTTATTATAGGAACTGTCCCGAAGTTTTGTGAACACGATCCCCGTGGTCACAGATTCGTTTCATTTCTTGACTGGTTAAAGAACGATAGTCATTGAGTAAATTGAGATTTTCGTCTAATTCGACCCGGTCATTAGGAGAAGTAAGTCCAACTGAGACTGCATTGTTAGAAAGCACAAACCGATAACAATCCTGAGCTGTTGGAGGTACCGTATTTGGGGGATCTTCTGCTGTACTTTTCAGCAGCGCCCCCCAGCGNAGTCCGGTGAAGNCGACAACTGGTATGCTCAGCGGAACTGTCACTGGAAATACCTCTCGCTCGGCTCCTCGATGGGCAGCATTGTAGCGGATCATCAATAACGATACATCTTTCCGTTNTGCCCGCCGNGCGGCCAATTTTCTTTGGTGTGTCGTTAAGCCGACAAATCTGATAACTCCTTCATCCATAGCTTGCAGNACTACGCCTAACGCTCCTTCCTTTCCGCTGATAATTTCCCATTCGTCTTCCGTTTCCACATAATAAAATGTCAATACGTCAATCCAACTGGTATCTAGATTCTTCAGCAGTTGATCCAGTTCTCTTNTAGCTCGATCTTGGCAACGAGCAAAGAATTGAGTAGCGATAACAATTTGGTCTCTCTGGTAATTCGAAAGTTGTCGAATTGCTTGGCTCATTCCATCTGGGTGACCACACCAGTTGAGATAGTTAATACCTCGATCAATTGCGTGGTCAACATCCTGAGATGTTAGGTGTGTGTCGCCACGAGTGGCAAGTCCGAGTCGGCACACAGGGTCGCCACTTCGTGTTGTGATATCAGATGAAAAAATCATTTGCTTCCCTTTCCTAAATTAAATCGGAATCCATAGTAACACAAGGAGACAAACTGAGAAAATAGAATGATCAAATATACAAATAGGCTGAAATATACTCGGCCCGTCCATCGACAAACAATACTAATAAGAGGCAATAGTACAGCCGAATTCAAATTACAGGACAAGTAATTGTGGCTGTCTAGGAAACCAACTTAAGCATAAATTCGATGGCTGATAGCAAATAGTAAAAGCTAAATGTAGGAAAAAAGATTGGTTAGCCTAGATGGTAGAAAGTTAAATTTAGATCATAGACTTGATGGAATTTAGACAATTTTGTTCTGATCATTGATTCAATAATTGGAACAACAAAGTCTTGACGTAGGCCATCGATTTTGCTACGGTATTCCAANCATAAGTTACTTAATTATAATTGAAACGTGAAGGCCGGGTTAGCGGAAAAAGTGAAAACTCACATCAGGTTTCACTTGCTGTAGGTAGCCTTTGAGCTTTATTTTTCACGAATCGCATATAATTGCAAAGGAATTCGTNATGTCCAATAGTGAAGGGCCCATCGGCCCCAACGAAGAGATCAAAGTCACCAAAATTGAGACCTTCGTGTTGAAAAACTCTTGGGTCTTCGTCAAAATATCAACCGATGCTGGTATTACTGGCTGGGGTGAAATGCTCAAAGACGACGCAAAAGCCTGTGCTGCCGGTGCCCTCGAAGTAGCCGACTATCTGGTGGGTAAAGATCCCCGACCGGTCGTTCATCACTGGCAGGCCATACACCGTGGTGCTTTCTATCGTGGTGGGCCGATCAAAACCGCTATCTCTTCCGGTATTGATATGGCCTTATGGGATATCACTGGTAAATGCTACGGCGTACCGATCTATAAACTTCTTGGTGGCCCCACCCGCGATAGAGTCCGAGTCTACGGTGAAGTCAGCGAGAAAACTGGTGTCAATGCTATGAAGGTAGGNCCGCAAAGCTCACGCACAGCCTTCAAATATATTGAAACCCCTATGTTCGTAGATGAAGTCGTTGAGCGATTTAGGGCGCTTCGCGATCAACATGGTCCTGGGGTCGACATTGGCATCGATTTTCATGGCGCTGTACAACCGCCCACAGCTCTTTTGTTGATGAAAGCTTTGGAACCATACCAACCTTGGTTCTATGAGGAGGTCGTACAAGCTCTCAATATCGATGTTATGGCCGAGCTGGCACAAAAGACCCATATCCCCCTAGCCACTGGCGAGCGCATTTTCACCAAGTGGGGCTTTAAAGAAATCCTCGAAAAACGCGCTGCGACTATCCTCCAGCCTGATGTTTGTTATGCAGGTGGTATTACCGAGTTAAAGATCATCGCCGGTATGGCCGAGTCGTATTATACACCGATGGCACCACACAATCCACAGGGCCCCTGTTCCTTAGCTGCTAGCTTGCAGATAGCTGGTGCTATCCCTAACTTCCTGGCCCAAGAGCGTGGGGATAACGAATATATGGAGTTGCTCGCCACGCCTATTCCGCCGGTGACCAATGGCCATCGACCACTGCCTACCGAGCCGGGATTGGGCATTACCATCGACGAAGACAAACTCATGGATCTGGTTGGCGACCCTCGTCCTTATGGCCCTCAATTTGATCCTGATGATGGCTCTGTAGTGGATTGGTAAGACAAGATCGATAGGCGTTGATAAGGTTTGGGACTGAGAAGTAGCTAATACTCTCAATTTAAACTAGATCAGATGAACTGATTTGGGCTTAAAACGGGCCGGTAATTGTCAGACTACAAATCAATCCGTTTATTTGGACGGTCGGATCGGTAATGGTAAACGAGTTTCCAGTAAGATTCATTCTGATTGAATTGAAGCTGGAAATTCATATTCGAAGTGGATTTTAAACAACCCACTGAATTAGATATTAAACAAAAATTTCTGACGGAAATAAAGTGGCTAATCAATCAACCTTTGCATCAACTGTACTTACACCAGCCAAACAAACTGAACTTAGGAAAGAGTTCGAGGCTAATGGGTTCGTGAAAATAGATCAAGCTTTCATTGGTGAACATTTGTCTCAAATTCAGCAAGAAGTTGATCAAATGATCGATCGTTCTATTAAATCTGGGAGACAGATGGAGGCACATTGGCGGGGAGAATGGCGTGAAAATGTGGATGTTGAGGGCGATAAACAAGCCAGAAGTGTGTTATCAATTCATAATATCCAATATCACTCAGCTTGTTTAGCTCAATTGATGTTCCACCCAAATTTGGTTGATCCAGCCGCTGCCGCAATCGGAACAACGGATCTACAATTAAGCAACACTTTGATGCATGCNAAACCNCCGAAGATTGGNGCGGCTTTNCCGATGCATCAAGATTACGANTATGCCCCTCATAACTTGGATACCTTGATCGCNGTAACGCTTTATTTGGATGATTCNGAANTAGAAAATGGCTGTTTGTGTATTTATCCGGGTANCCACAAACAAGGCTATATTGAGAAACATGTNCATCAAGGGTTCACATTACCTTCCAATGAATGAATATCCNATTGATCAGGCTANTCCNGTNCCGATGAAAGCTGGNGATTTGCTAATATTTAGTTATTTGACCGTTCANGGTTCGACACCTAATACATCCGATCNGTGGAGGCGTATGTTNCTGTTCTCNTTACGATCACCGCTTGATAATAGAAAAAGTGAACCTNAAGGNAGTGTAGGACAAGGCCTAATTGTGCGAGGTGTCCATCCNAATCCGGTCCCCAAGCCGGAGGAAAGCTACTAGATAGATGGTTCACTTNCGTAGACAATAGAAATACCAAAAATTTCTGCTCAGGCCAGCAATCATCAAGACTAGCGTAGAATCAAAAATAATCTTTTTCAGACTCAGTCCTAGCAGATATCTGATAGCGAACGATAAATGAAGCTTCTTGGACGATTAGTGGATGGACAAATATAGCAACAAGAGCTAGTACGATCGTGTCTATTTCTGAGGCTACGAATTTATTCAGCATTTTTTATTTGTGTTTAAGTAATATGTAGAGGAAGTAGAAACTTAGTCCGGTTATAAGAGGAATAATCATTTGCATTCCATCTTCATCCACGAAAGACTCATCCGAATAAAGAACTTCAATAGGATTATGGAACAACTTATATCGTTTGCGAAAGGTTGATTAACGAAAATCAAGGAAACAGACAATAAATCCAAAATTTTTTATTGAGTTTCTGGAAGATACAGAACGAATAATTTTGGTGGTGATTTGGAAAATTAATTATCTGATCTCAAGACATAAGGTTAATATAACCAGCAACAAATCGTTTAGCTACAGCGCCACCTTTGATAAACTATCTCTTTACACCCATCAAACTACAACCAAGAATGGAACTAAACTAGAACTTGGTTGCCTCAANTTGCAACATCAACATCATTTGANCATTGGATCGTANTTTATAACAGGTTAGTTGAATTTCACCTGTCAGTTCAAATAATAAAAATTAACTCTCAAGTAGAAATTTGAAGATGACTATATTAAATCNTATCCTGGATACCATATTTTTCTAGAATCATCAGGAGATCTTTGATAATTCCAAGCTTCATCGATCAATCGAGCTAGATCATAGCTTGGTCGCCAATCTAGCAGGAATTTAGCCTTCGTATTATCCAACCAAGTGCTATGATACTCGGTTTTTATACCCACATTCGGTAGGCCACGGGTCTGCTTCAGGTATTCAGCTACTTGACCATAGTCAACTGGCTGATCCATACAAATGTTGAANAACTGCTGAAAGGCTTTTGGATGATCTAAAGCCTTCAATATAGATGAGACAAGATCTTGTACATGCACAAAATTTCGTTTAATAGGTTGTCCTTCCGTATCTTGCAGAATAGGTATTGTTTGTGATTTCACATATTGACTGGCTTTTTTAGAGCCAACTAAGTCTATCCAACGGGGGCCACCAAAAACATCNTCTCCAAAGGAAAGGGAAAACCTAAAATCGTCCTTCTCCATAATCCAAGGCGCACGTAAACAACAACCATTCAGATCATATTGGACATAGTACTGTTCCAGCATGACCTCCTCTAGAACCTTAGATAAGGCATAACACCCCTGATATGGCATATGCTTCTGTTGTTCTGTGACAGGAACAGGATGAGGATACACAAAGTGTCCCATTGCCGCGTCCCCACCGACCATTAGAAATTGTCGAAAGCTGGAATTTTGGCGACAATTTTCTAGTAACCAAAAGAGACCTTTCACTGTAACATCGATGATATCGTCCGGTGTTTCTTTACAGGTGGCTAGATGCAAAACGTGGGTTATCCCGTCCATTGCGTCATCCACGTCTGATTTACGAGCTAAACTTCCCCTAACTACTTCTAATCTATCTTTTGATTTCAGCATTCGGTTATGACAAAATGCTCGTATGCTACCGCTATCCCGTTCGGTAAGAAAACGATGAATAAAAGTTTGTCCAACTTTGCCAGTTGCCCCGGTGACCAATACTNTCATGCTTTANTTCNCTTATGTTTTGAATTGATCTNNTTCTGTTAAGTGTANTGCTAGNCTTCCCTGATTTCGGGTATTAAATTTTTCTATGTAGTCATGTGNATCAAAAAAGCAACTGTTATCGTATAAAAACGTGTATTTTCCGTTTCGATCCCAACCCAGATCTATTGCCATTTGGTTAAGATGACAAAGTCGTCGACCTGCAGGCCATAAAATCCCATGCTGACAATATGAGGTGTCAATAAAATAACGTCGAAAAGTTTTTCCCCCAGGCTTAGGACGTCGAGCGTGTTGCAAAGCTGAGTGAACAATGATAAATGATCCAGGAGATANGTTATCAATTGTGACTGACCCAGGCAGATCATCATACATAAACTGACGAAAAGCATCACGAGCCATAATCCGTTGATGCGACCCCGGTAAAACGAGTAGATCTCCGATTTCACCATTCAATCCATCTAAATATATAAATACGTGTACCATCAAATGNGAACGGTTTGTTTGNGGCATNTGCTCATAGTCATGATGCCAAGAGACCCCCGATTCGCCTTCTCCTTGCCAGCGAGCATGAATATGATGATGAGTAAAGGTCGTTCCCATCAAATCAGCAACACGGTCAACGACTNTCGGCTCAGAAGTTAGTGGCCCTAACGCAGGAAAAACTATAATGTTCGTTTCCCCATTTGTGGAGCGATTGATCATCAACTGATCAACGTCCTCTTTCAAAAGTTGGGTCAAATTATCGTCAAAAAAACCATTGAAGATTAGATAGCCTTCAGAATTAAACCTATCTANCTCGGCTTGAGATAAAACATAACTGTTCTCAAACTCATTGTTTGTCATGATTTCTTCCTTACTAGTAATTTAATTGTATCCATGATCCGAATATTCATATACGATGATTGTTTCAATTAGGATGAAGTCTTCACAGGTGTTTGATAAGTCTGGCCCAAGAGTAACTTACATGCTGCGGAATCCAAAATTTCTATCATTTTTTCGTAGATCTTTATAATNTGGAAAGTTAGTTAGAAACTGCAATAGCTCGAACTTCGTCACTCCAGTCATCCCAAAGCCCTGGCCCCTCTGAACGGGGCTGTGCCGGTGGAACTTCTGGTCCGAGTTCGAGTTCATCTAGATCTCTCACGTTGGGCGGTCGCGACGGTTTTGGGTCTATGACATAACGACCGTTGTATGTTCTGTCATAGACAGACTTTTTATAGACATCATAAAGGACCATCTGTCTAATTTGCGGAGGATTGCTGTAGTTCGGTGTTGCTGAGTGGAATATTCGTCCGTGCCACAAAACCACATCTCCCTCATCACCAAAAAATTCAAAGGGTTCAATGTTAGTAAGTGCATTCTTCAGACCCGAAGGCTGTGGTAAAACAAAGGCGGCGGCACCGCTTTCTGGGTGAGGCGCATGCAGTACCGAATAGCGAGCTAAATCTACAGAATTCGGCTCTGCTTGATAGAGCAAGTTGTGGCTACCTGGGAAGATAGCAATACCGCAACGGCCCTTTGGAACTTGATCAACGTATGCACTCGCTACCAGGTGCATTGGCTCGGGATCAATGTGTGCGCCCGCACGAGCGGCATCAGCTAGTATGGTTGAATCAGCGGTACGCTCTCTCGGTAGTACACAGTACATACCACGTAACTCCTTACCACCCCAAACTGGCCAGCCACGCAATCGACTGCCACGAGGATCTGGGTCGTCCACTGAGGAGCTAACCTCTGGTGTTACAACTTCACCTTCACCTAACAGCTGCTCAAACCATGGAAATAGGCGGTGCGGAAGTAAGTTGATCAGATCCTCATCGCCAGAGAGTTCACGTAATCGCCAGCTATAGCTACCGGTTCGGTCATTCAGGCCATCAGGTGTGCTTTCGCGATCTGACTCTGGAATGCCATTTAACCAAGTTTTTGGATCATCTCGTCGTAAATGACTTGACATGTTTCCAGCCCTCAGTCTGTCCCGTGCGGCAGCACAAAGTTTGGGATCGAGGATATTTCGCTTCACCAGAAATCCGTTCTTGATGAACTGTTGAATCTCTAGTGTACTCAGTGCTGGTAATATTGTATTCAT
>PBVO01000080.1 GCA_002729015.1 Candidatus Poribacteria bacterium | reverse complement strand
CGGACTTTTCTATGACAGCCTCGGCCATTTTACAACTTGATTTAATTATTACTGTAGATACCGCTGTCGCTCATTTGGCAGGTGCGTTGGGTAAACGAGTTTGGACATTGATTCCATTTATTCCTGATTGGCGTTGGCTGATGGAACGGTCGGATTCACCGTGGTATTCGTCTATGCAACTATTTCGTCAACCGAAACGTGGTGATTGGGAAAGCGTTTTGATAGAAGTTGATCGAACTCTCGACAAGCTTTAACAACAGATATAGCACTAGGATAGCCAGCGTCTCAAATCGCAGGTAACAGCCCAATCGCTTAGTACAATTGTACGTAATTGATTAAGAGCCTGATAATAGCGATTTTTGAGATTGCCCCACTCATTCATGAGAATCTGAGCAAAGCTTGATTCTGGTCTTGCGACAGCCCGTACAATTCGGTCAAGTATAATCAAATAGAACAACATGACGTGTCCATCGAATTGACGTAGTGTGTTTTTATCGGTTGATTGTGCTAACACCTTTCGGTTTAGTAATGAGAAAAATTGTCCATTAGAGTTCCCAGATCCAAGAGAAGTTAGGTACTGAACTAGCCGTCGGGTTGGCCAGTCCCAACCCACCGATTCAAAATCGATGAAGTATGGTTTCAATTGGTCGTTCAATACGATGTTTTTTGTTTGATAGTCGAGAGGGCCNAAGGTCATTGGAGATTGTTTCAGGACGTCTATAAGTTCCTTCCACCTACCTGCTAGTACTGAAGGTTGAACACATTTTGTCAATAATAGATTAAAAATCCTGAATCCGGTTTGACTAGTTTTATCAAAATCAAACAAGGCATTGTTGGCAGTAGCAGCCACATTAATTGAAGAAAAAGCTAGCTCCAACCTCGAATAGGCCGAAAGTACTTCACTGACGATTCGGTTGAATTTGGCTGCTGATTGCTGATTTTGGATCAAATCCTCTAGCGTTTGGTCTCCGCACCAACTCATCAGCAATAGGTATTCGTTGTCTGAATACCTTACTAAATCAGGCACAGGAAGATTGTGATCTATCTGAGATGACAAAGTTGAAAACACNGTTTTCTCAGTTTGATAGGCTAATGTGTGNCTAGATGAATATTGTTTNAGTATACTAAACTTGGATCGGCTAGGGAAACTATNTGCCAATTGTACTTTCCATACACGACGATCTAGAGTTTCTTTGATAGAACGTACATGTAAAATCGGTAATTGTACAAAAACGTTATTCGCCNAAATAAAGATCTCTTCCTTTTACTAAGGCTTCAATTTTACGATCAGCGATTGATCTTTTTAACATCCAAAAACCACAGTCCGGGTGGACCCACCCGATTCTGTTGGGCCCCAGTTGTCGTTCAGCGATTTCGATACGACTGGCAACCTCATCTGCGGTCTCGATATGATTGACTTTAACATCAATGACCCCAACACCAACTTTAATTCGATGATTAATTTCAGATAGGGCTTGTAAGTCTTCTACAGGACGATGAGCCAGCTCAAGTACTAAGTGATCACAACGAAGAGCATTTAAAAAGTCAACTAAAGCTCGCCAGCTACCTTTCTGGATCACTTGGCCACCATAATTGCCAAAACAAAAATGAACGGCCTTCTCGCCTGAAATGGCATCTAAAACAGTATTTATAGCTTCAGCTGCTAGTGGACCGTCAGTGGGGTTACCTGGAATATTGGCCTCATCGACCTGTACACATGCACAATNTAAGTCTGCTACCTGAGTTGCCAAAATTTCAGCGATTTCCATCAATACANTACCAAAACAGTCATAGTGTTTATCTAATAATGTTCTAGCTAACATGTATGGGCTTGTAACGGTAAATTTTAGATTTTGTCCAGCAATGGTAGTTGCTCGTTGACATGCTACTGGTAAATTTAACTCTCCCTCGTTTAACTTATCAATAATTACACCAGCAGGTTTAGAACGGAATGCCATCGACTGCTTAGCTACAAATTCTTGCCAATCTTGGCGTCCAACTTGCTTTTGAAGGCCTGATAACGGACGAATAAAAAATTCAATCATCCCATTGGTATCCGGATGATTGACATCAAATCGGTACAGCTCACCATCTGTAGGTAAATCGATCCCCGACTGGCGTTGAATGTCAATTACCACACGAGTTGCATCGATTAAAGCCTGCTCGCTTGGCATTGTAGATAGCCAGACCGGTACGGGATAAGAACCGACGGTAGTCGTCAAAATTGATTTAGCCAATAGTAATCTCCTTATGGCAACCAGTCTAGGTTTGAATTACAGGGTTTTCCAGCGTACCAAGATGGTCGATATGAATTCTGACAATGTCTCCACCTTTTAAGAACTTACCTGTTGCGGAACCGACACCAGCCGGTGTACCTGTCGTAATAATATCACCCGGTTCGAGTGTCAAGAACTTTGTCAAAAACTCGATCAATTGATAGACAGTAAAGATCATTTGTTGGGTACTACAATTCTGACGCTCTTCTCCTGAAACTTCGACTCGAATGGTCAAATCTTGTGGATCAGCAATTTCATCAGCAGTGGTAATATATGGGCCAGTAGGGCCAAACGTATCAAAAGACTTGGTATACCAGAAAGAAAGTTGGCGAGGTTGATCTACATGTTCAATCATGTATGGTTTCCGTTCGGATACATCGTTGTAAATCGTATATCCTGCTATGTATTCTGATGCCTGTGTAGCCGAAACTCGCTTTGCTTTTCTTCCAATGACTACAGCTAACTCACCTTCATAATCTATTTGGCGGGATTCAGCAATCAACCGAATCTCTTCCTTATGCCCTATCATTAGCTGGGTTGGAGGGACACAAAAAATCCAAGGAGCTTGGGTATGTTCGGGTTCCAGTTTCCCTCCACCTTCTTCTATATGAGCAACGAAGTTACCAGCCACGCTAAGTAGTTTTCTTGGTTGAAGTGGTGGCTTAATATGTAACTCTTCAAACCTACCTACCTGTGGTAGGTTACCATCATCGAATGCTTGATCTACAAATGATAAAGACGTATTATTCTTATCGATCAGGTCTAAAATTGACTGGCATAAAGGTGATAGGCTGTAGACGAACTTATCAACAAGCAACCCAGGCAGCGTAACTCCATTATCAGAATAACTCAACAATTTCATAAAGAATTACTGACCGAAACACCACCATGTAAGCTACGGTGGGTTTCCATCATTTTCCTCCTCTTCCGTATCTATTTTTTATTACACAAAAAGCTGACTAGTCTCTGTCTTTGGGGGAAACTAGCTAGCTAACCTTAACCTCATCGAACTATTTCAGCTAGCAATCTGCCAGTTATTAAGTAATCTGAACAGANTTTCAGCCTACTAGAATATGTGGATTTCTAAGACCGAACCGTTTTACTTCTAGTTCAACTAATATAAAGACCGAACTCAGGAAATTACCCATGACATGAAGACGTAACCGTCAATATCTACCAAGGTTTCATTATACTTAAAATTCGGTTAGGATAATGTCTAAGCGGCTTGTTTCGTCGGATTAGACATCTACAGTCTAAAGTAGGTTAATCAAATATGCAAGACAAAGTAGATAATCTAACTAATTAAATATGATGCCCAATCTTCTACTAAGTCTGGCAAAATTTGACCAGCTAANCCTTGGTNAAATTGATCAAGATGAGTGGTGTTTTCTGGCGGTTCGAGATTGACACCTATCGACCAAGCACCCGCTTGATTTGCTAACGATAATAAGCCNGCTGCTGGATAAACATTTCCACTAGTACCAATTACTAGAAATAGATCACAACCTAGTACCGCTTGCTCAATAGCCTGAAGGCCTAACGGAGTTTCACCGAACCAAACAATATGAGGTCGTAGGATAGATTTCCTATCTTCACAAGATGGGCATTCAATAAATTTATCTGTCAAGTACTGGTCAGTCATTAACTCAAGCAGTATCTGGCAGTTAAGGCAACGAAGATAACGCAATTGACCATGCATTGCAATTACATTAAGGGAGCCCGCTCGTTGGTGCAAGTCATCCACGTTTTGTGTAATTAGTGTGAATAATTGGTTGCTGTTTGACAGCCAGAAGTCTTCCCATTCCGACTGATGGCTGAATATATTCTTTTTTTGAAGCAGTAGAGTGTTATTAAGTATTCTCTCTAATTTAGCTAAGGCGATATGAGCCGAGTTCGGTTGCACTTCCAATAAGCGTTTTCGGCGTTGCTGATAAAATTGCCAAACGTTTTCGCGATTTTCCTCCCAAGCTTTCGGAGTTGCNAGTTCCTCAATCCTTTGGTTATTCCATATTCCATCTTTTCCGCGAAATGTAGGGATCCCAGATTCTGCGCTAATTCCAGCTCCAGTTAGAACAACAATCCGGACTGGGCGATCCATTGGTAATTGATCAATAAAAGACCTCATTGGTTACTTAGTTACAAATGATCAAACTTGATCTACTATTTGTTCTTCTTATTGATTAAAAGCTCAATATAGCAAATGGGAAGATCTGCTAACTGATAAGTAAAAAGTAGAAAACTTTTTGCCGATGGAACTTGATTTCTTCACTCATGATCAGTGTCGNACCTAATTATTTGGTATATCATCTATCGTAATACTCTTACGAGAATGCAGCATTAGTTTTATCCATTATAGCTATCAAGTATTGTCACAAAAATACCTAGCTCGTATATTTGTTTATTCTCACATGTCATCTATTCATTTATGGTATAATCAAATGCAGTTGCACTGAACAACTAGGCTGAATTATAGCACAATCCCACTCACAGTTAGCGTCTCGTTTTCAAGCCTTTTATTAAAAATTTTATGATTATTGTCAATAAACTAGTCAATAATGGTATTAAACAATCTGGAGACCAAGAAATCGATTTGGTGCCTTTGAACTGGGAAGATCGACAACGTTCAAGGCAGAGAATAACTACTTCGGCAGGACGGGAAGTTGGTTTGGCACTACCGACAGGATCCATTCTTACTCCTGGGGACATCTTATTTCAAAATGAGACCCTACAAATTATGGTCGCTGGTCAACCTGAGCAAGTGCTAGTCGTGTCAGCTGTAGATCAGCAGGAATTCGGCTTAATTTGTTATCAAGTTGGTAATCTTCATCAACCGATAAGCTTGCAAGGTGATCAAATACTATTGCCTTATCATCGCTCTATCAGTCTTCAACTGAGTCGTCTTGGGTTTAATTTTGTGAAAGATCGTCGAGTTTTCGTTCCAATATCTCTAACACATTATCAACATGCACACTAATTCAGACTATTTACCACTTCTACTACAATTAGTGGATAGTGCATTTCCAACTGGAACTTTTGCTCACTCCCTTGGTTTAGAAACTTACGTTCAAGAGGGAAAAATTACTTGTTCTGATGATTTGAGAGAGTTATTAGATAATCAATTGAATCATACGATCAAAACAAGTGATGCAGTGGCAGTTAGGCTAGTTCATCGAGCTGCACAACAGAACGATATGCAAACAATCGTCAACATAGACCAACTTCTATCAGCAATAAAACACCCAAAAGAACTTCGTGAATCTAGCATCCAGACCGGTAAACAATTTGCCCGAAATGCTAATCTGATTTTAGAATGTGACCTTCTGCACTGTTATCTGTCACACATTCAGTCAGGTACTTGTGACGGTCATTATGCTGTAGGTTATGGTCTATCAACGGCAACTATCCCGCTTCGGTCATCTCTCTTTGGTTTCGTTCATCAATTTATTTCAGGTCAAGTCTCAGCTGCAGTTCGTTTAATCCCGATCGGTGCAACCGAAGGACAACGTGTGATCCATAGCTTACATAAAAATTTGACTGACATAGTCGATTTCGCTTATCAAGCAGAAATGACAGATTTATCCACGTTTTCACCAGCCTTGGATATTCGTTCTATGCAACACGAACAGTTATTTTATCGTCTTTTTATTTCTTGAGGTAATATTTTGCAACCACTAAAAATAGGGATCGGTGGTCCTGTGGGTTCAGGTAAAACAGCCCTGATAGAAAAGCTCTGTTGTTCCATGCGTAATCATTATGAACTAGCCGCTATTACCAACGACATCTATACCCGTGAAGATGCTGAAATTTTATTGCGTGCAGAAGCATTAACTCCCGATCGGATTTTAGGAGTTGAGACTGGTGGTTGTCCTCATACAGCTATTCGAGAAGATATCTCAGCTAACCTAGAGGCAGTGGAGTTGATTGAGCGCAGGTTTCCACAGCTAGAAATTATCTTTTTGGAAAGTGGTGGGGATAACTTGGCTGCGTTTTTTAGTCCCGAATTAGTGGATGCGACGATATATGTTATTGACGTTGCTGGTGGTGACAAGATTCCAAGTAAGGGAGGACCTGGAATTACACGTTCAGACTTTATGTTAATTAATAAAATTGATCTAGCCCCATATGTAGGGGCAAATTTACAGCGGATGGAAGCTGACACAAAGCGTATGAGAAACCAAAAACCATTTGTCTTTGGTAATATGAGAAAAGGGGAAGGACTACAATCCATTGTATCTTGGATTCAGCATGACCTTCTCTTTGAAAATAGTGTTACTACCTGATTTAAATAATTTATTAGTTTAGTCAAAAGTATGATAGCCGTTTAGCTTGCATCAACACAATATCATGTGATAGAATTGGGCGCTTCAGACAGATATTGGTATTAGTAGGTCGAGTATTTCTCGCCTCGATTAGGAAAATACTTTGTTTACTTTATTGCTGGTAGCCGAGTGGAGCCAGCATTTGATGGAGGGATCAGGAAATTTATAGAGGTCGACGACCAAACCGAGGACAAGTTAAGAAGGAGCCAAGCAATCGTATAAACCGATTGATTCGTGTCTCGAGGTCCGATTAATCGGAGCAGACGGCCAGCAGGTTGGAGTTATTCCAACTAGAGAAGCACTTCAGATTGCTGAAACTGAGGGCTTGGATCTAGTTGAGATCGCACCAAACGCCTCTCCGCCAGTTTGCAAGGTTATGGACTATGGAAAATTCCAGTACGAGAAAAGCAAAAAAGAGAAAGAAGCTAAAAAAAAGCAAACAAAAATCGTTGTCAAGGAGATTAAGTTCCGACCTGACATCGGCGACCACGATTATGACTACAGGGTCCGACATGCGAAAGAATTCTTGGGGAAACGGTTCAAAGTCCGGGCTACTGTTACTTTTAGAGGCCGTCAAATGGAGCACACTCATTTGGGACGCGAAATATTAAAAAAGTTAGCTGAAGAACTTAGTGAAATCGCTGAGGTTGAGTCTTCGCCCAAAATGGAATCTCGCTCTATGTTTGCTATTTTTGCTCCGAAGTCGAATAAGTAGAGAAAATCTGTTAACTATTTTTTAAAATCGATATAGCTAAAAGCTAAAGAGTGCTGAGCTTATGCCAAAAATGAAAACTCACAAAGGGGCGGCTAAACGACTCAAATTTACAGGTACCGGAAAAATTCGGAGACGCAAAGCTTATACAGGCCACCTATTCCTATCCAAATCATCAAAACAAAAGCGTCGTTTGCGTCAGAGCACTATTGTTGATCCCTCCAATGAAAAACGGATTCGTCAACTGCTGCCTAACTAAACGAAGTAAATAGTTCAGGCTTCGGAGTATATGTTCAATGCCAAGAGTTAAGACAGGTAGTAAGAGAAGACAGAAACGAAAAAAGATCCTCAAGTTAGCCAAGGGATACCGAGGTGGGCGGAAGAACCTACGTCGTACAGCGATGGATGCGATCGACAAAGCGTTGAACTATTCCTATGCTCATCGAAGGACTCGAAAAAGACAGTTCCGTCGGTTGTGGATTGCACGAATCAACGCAGCCGCTCGAATTCACGGTATGAGCTATAGTCAGCTCATTTATGGTTTGAATCAAGCGGGAGTTGGGCTGAATCGAAAAGTGTTGGCTGATTTGGCAGTAAACGACGAAAGTGCTTTCGCTGAGATTGTTAGTATTGCGAAGGGTTGATGCCCAGGGCTTGAGTTTTATGACCTCTAAACCCACTAACTCAAGGGAGTTGGTGGGTTTTTTTTATCTACTTCTAGGAGCAAATGTATGAGCCAGATTCCGGTTGGATTACAAATGTACACAGTTCGGGACTTATGTGAAACAGACTTTTTGTCTACCTTAAAACAGGTAGCAGACATTGGTTATCAAGGGGTTGAATTGGCTGGCACCTATGGTTTACCAGCGGATGAACTAAGAGATGTTCTGGCCGACCTAAACTTGAAATGTGCTGGGAGCCATGTCAGTTACGATGATTTAGATTCAACCATTACTTATTATAAAGAACTTGGTTGTCCTCGGTTCGGTGGTTCTTCTATGTCTCCTGACGGAATGCCAAAAGATCCTATGAGTATGTCAGCTGCGGTTGACTATATGAACCAAATTGGTGAAACTTGTATAAACCAAGGCATTCAAGCTTATTTTCACAATCATGCTGGGGAATTTGCAAAAATTGAAGGTGCTTACATTTTAGACCAACTTTATCAGAAAACTAACCCTCGGTTTTTGCAAACACAAATTGATGTTTTTTGGGTTAAGTATGCTGACGTCGATCCGGCAGCCTATCTCAGAAAATACCCTAACCGCTGCCCATTAGTTCACATAAAAGACATGGATCAACAACGAGATTTCACTGAAGTCGGGAATGGAACGTTAGACTGGGACGACATTTTCGCCGCTTGTGAAGAAGTGAATGCCGGTTGGTATATTGTCGAGCAGGACCAATGTAGTCGACCATCAATGGAAAGTGCCGAAATCAGCTTTAACTACTTTAAGTCAAGAGGCATGGTCTAATTTGTAAAGAAGGTGGGTTAAAATCGGTTAAACAAATTAGATTACCCTATTGTCAGAAATATCTTACTGGGTTAAAACGTTTGCAATGATACAAATTCGGTTAATGAAACCTACACTTAAAGCCGACTGGAAGACCGAATTTGAAAAGTTGTTCCAAGAAGTTGACAATTTTTCTTGGCATAACATGTATGACAAAAACCGCCGTGCTGTTTGGTGGGTTTTTCCCGGAAGAGTTGGCCAAGATCAACCTCGAGGATACGGTACTTTTGAAGATGTTCTAGTCCCTGACGACACGCGAACCAGTCAGGTGCATGTCACTGCTATCATGCGATTTATACGTCAATCAGGACGTATCCTCGAGGACAAATATGTAACAGAAGAAATTGTTGCAAAATGGTGCCAAATTGAACTTAACTCTCCTCCTAACGAACAGGCAAAAAAAATGGCGGTGCAACTCATCCAGCATTCATTTCGAATTCTAGAGCGATTTTACAATGGGGAAGATATCATCAAAGACCCTGATGTTGCTGTGATGATCCTTAACAGTACTTACTATCAATCTGCTATAGCGGGAAATCAATCCAACTAATTTAATTAAGGAACTGCTCTAAGTGCTTGCTTATGCGTATCGACCAGCGATGTAGTCGTCTGTCCTCGGGTCTTCGGGCGATACAAACATCTGCTCTGTTTGGCCGGATTCGACGATTTTACCAAGTAACATAAAAAAACACTCCTCGCTAATTCTGCGAGCTTGTGCCATGTTGTGCGTAACAATCAAAATAGTGTATCGACCGGCAAGTTCCTTCATCAACTCTTCTACAGCCCGAGTCGCACCAGCATCTAAAGCGGAACAGGGCTCATCCATCAAAATAATCTGTGGCTTAAGGGGAAGTAAGCGTGCAATACACAGCTTCTGTTGCTGCTCCAGTTGAAGATTCGTTGCTTTAGTCTTCAGTTTATCCTTTAAACTATCCCATAAAAAGACTTCTTTCAAAGATAATTCAACAAGATTATCAATTTCTGCACGAGACAAGCTGTTGTACTCATTGTGAATACGCAACCCAAAAACAATGTTTTCATATACCGAGATTGGTAATGGGTTCGGCTTTTGGAAAACCATGCCAACTGCCTTTCGTAACTCAGGCAAGCAGACGTCCGGATCATAAATATTTTTGCCCATAATTTTGATTTGGCCAGTAGTAGTAACATTTCCATAACGTTCATTAACCCGATTAAAACATCGAAGTAAAGTGCTCTTTCCACAACCCGATGGGCCGATTAGCCCAGTAATTAAACCACTTTTAACCCTCGCATTAACATCTATCAGCGCCTGAAAATCACCATACCAAAGGTTTAGATTGTTGGTTTCAAGACTGATCCGGTTTTCGGTTTCTATATTGTTATCATCTATCTCATTGAGTATTNCACCATCACTACGTGGGTCAATTATATCGTTAGTAATCATATTGCCTATCAGCCAAAGTTACCNCGTACATAATCAAAAGTTATTTTTTCTGCAGGCGAGTTAGAAAAGATAACCTCGTTGTCGTCAAGCTCAATCAAGTCACCATTATAAATAAATGCAGTACGGTCNGCCAGCCGGCGTGCTTGTTGTACTAAATTGGTTACTAAAACGATTGTCATTTGGGAGCGAAGTTCTTTGAGTACATCTTCAATACGCATAGTAGTGACNGGNTCAACAGCGATCGAAAATTCATCCAAACACAAAATTTCAGGTTGATGCGATAGAGCNCGAGCAATTGTCAGGCGTTGNTGCTGACCTCCNGATAATTTAGTTCCAAGACTATCAAGTCGATCTTTAACTTCTTCCCAAAGAGCTGCTTGNTTTAAACACCGTTCTACNAGCTCATCTAACTNGNNTTTTTCNCGTAACCCNGCAGCCCGTGGTGCAAAAGCGACATTGTCATAAATNGATAAAGGTAATCCAACAGGTAAAGGAAAAACCATCCCTACTTTCCGTCTTAACTGATTAACATTCTTGATAGTCGAAATATCAATACCATCAATTTTGACAACCCCTTCCACTTCTGCCGTTGGAATAAGTTCGATAGTTCGATTTAGTGTTTTCAACAAGGTTGTTTTTCCTGATTGGGCTGGTCCAATAATCCCAATAATCTCTTTTTCATGTACACCAAAACTAATATCTTTCAGGGCTATCGTGTNCCCGTACTTGACACTAAGACCTGAGATTTCGATCTTTTTCTGAGACAAATTTAGTTCCTTCATCNTGGCTACCACTTTTTGCGNGAACGAAGATATATACGAAGAATAATGGCAAGTGCATTAACTAANAAAACAGTTCCCANTANTACGACAGCGGTACCATAAGGTAGGGCTTCTGGNACTCCTGGGACTTGNGTTGAAATGGTAAATAGGTGCATGGATAGAGCCATACATTGTTCTAGGATATTATAAGCAAATAGATCACCTTCATTAATAACCTTAAAGAAAACGGCTCCAGTAAACATGATGGGAGCTGTCTCACCGGCAGCACGAGATACCTGTAAAATGATACCCGTTAAGATACCACTGACGGAATTGGGTAGAACAATCTGCCAGATAGTTTGCCAACGAGAAGCTCCTACATTCCAACAAGCTTCTCGGAAAGCCATTGGAACAGCACCTAAAGCTTCCTTAGTACTNGCAATTATAACNGGTAGNGTCATGATAGCTAGTGTCAAAGAAGCTGCAAGGATAGATCGACCCATTCTAGCAAACAACACAAATGCTCCCAATCCAAACAAGGCATGAACAATACTGGGAACACCAGCTAAGTTAACCACNGCTAGATTTACGATCCGCGTGAACCAATTGTTACGTGCGTATTCGTTCAAATAGACAGCTGCTAGTACCCCTATTGGAGCTGAAACCACAAGAGAAACCATCACTAGATATATGGTACCCAAAAATGGAGCCCACACACCACCGGCTTTCATACCCTTTATTGGGTTAGNAAAAAGAAATTCAAAGNTAAGAATAGGAATCGATTTGTACAGCAAAAAACCGATNATCAATAACAAAGGAAAAATAATCAGCAATGTCATCAACAAAAAAATGCCCTTAACAAAAGCTTCCCAATGTCGGTTACGACGACTAGTTACCGTTTCGGTAAATAGTACATTCGATTTTGATTGACTCATAGCTGATTTCTAATAGCAAAATTCAAAAGTTGAAAACTTCAGATGATATNATTAAACATAACATTTGTTATGTACTATCACCTACATGAATACCCTTGATGACTAGATCGGCAATCAAATTAACTATAAATGTAATAGTGAANAGTAAAATGCCNATGATAAATAAGACTTGATAGTGGTCTGAACCAACAGGCACCTCTCCTAACTCTGCGGCAATCGTGGCTGTCAAAGTTCGGACTGAATCGAGTAAGCTAGTCGGAATGTTAACGGAATGGCCAGTTGCCATCAAAACTGCCATTGTTTCCCCAATTGCTCTTCCCGTACCAAGTAAAACAGCAGCTAATAAACCATTCTTAGCTGCTGGTAACAACACATGGCAAATAACTTGCCACCGGCCAGCCCCCAGAGCTTCAGCTGCTTCTCGATAAGAATCCGGTACTGCTTTGAGAGCATCTTCACCAATTGAAACTATAATGGGTAAACTCATTAAAGCCAATATAAACCCACCATTTAAAACAGAAAGACCTATCGGAGCATCAAAGAGATCAATAATTAATGGGTTCATAATCTGCAGGCCAATAAATCCCCAAACGACCGAGGGAATTGCTGCTAGTAGTTCGATCAGGATTTTGAATATTTCTTTCANTCTTGGTCCGCAAAATTCAGAGACGAAAATAGCAGCNCCNAGNCCAAATGGTACAGCTATGATCATGGCAAAAACNGTTACACTCAATGTTCCGATGATAAGAGCNAAAACACCGTANCGGACATTGCCTGTCGACGTNGGATACCAAGCTGAACTAAACAAAAANTCACCNANATCAAGGCCGTTGAATAGGAAAGANGAGCCTTCCCGAAAAACAAAAAAGAAAATNCCNAAAACNAAAGCGATAGCACTAATACCACAAACGCGAATTAGCCATTCGATGACAACTTCAATNANTCTTTCCATTGANGNNGTTNGCTCAAACGTAGTATATTCTCGCTTCGGACTAGTTGGATCAACTCCTGTTTGTGCACCCTTCATAACTTAATTTCCTAATAACTATCGGAATTACCAAGAATTTTCCACAGCCGATTATAACATAGTTGGTACAACTTACTTCGTCTGTACCGGAACATAACCATTTTTGNTGACGATAGATTGACCAGTTTCAGATAGAATCCAATCTAGGTATTTCTTAACATCTCCACTGGGTTCGCCCAGCGAATAGATATAAAGCGGACGAGCAATTGGATAAGTCCCGTTCAAGGTATTTTCTACGCTGGGCCCAGCAGNTTGTTCTCCGTCCTTCTTTGAAACCTNAAGCATTTTAACGTGATCTGTNGCATATCCCATACCACTATATCCAATCGCACAAGGAGTGTTTGCGACCAATTCGACCACATCTTTNGATCCATGCAAGTCTCTAGATCCTAGCTTAAAGTCTCCAGTCTTACCTAAAATTGCCTCTCTAAAGTAAACATANGTGCCAGAGTTAGATTGACGACTGACACGAATAATTTCATCACTCTTACAAGCAGCATATTGTATATCTAGCTTTGACCAAGTAGTCATTTGCCC
Organism: Candidatus Poribacteria bacterium; assembly: GCA_002729015.1. The sequence goes on along the minus strand of PBVO01000080.1, from coordinate 35,039 downwards.
CTGTTCACCATAGATATCAGCTAATTGTTGTAAGGATATTTTTTCTAGTGGGTTCTCCTTGTGAACGTAAACAGCTAGAGCGTCAAAGCCAACGATAAATTCTTTTGGTTCTTTACCGGTATTTTGTACAGCCTTATCTATTTCACTTGGTTTCATAGATCGGCTACAGTTAGCGATATCTACTGTTCCATTAATTAGGGCTGCGATACCAGTTCCTGAGCCACCACCCGAAACTTCAACTGAGATTTTTTGTTCAAGTGAGGCATAGGATTCAGCCCAAGCTTGTGCTAGATTGACCATAGTGTCAGAGCCTGCATTCTGAATAGTGATTTTTTCTTCTTTCGTAGATGATCCGTTGCTCAATGACGATTCATCTTTCTTCGAACAACTAACTAGGAATAAACNAAGTACCAAGAGGAATGAAATGAAATTTGAAGATCGTGATCCAAATGAAATAAACACTATAAAAATCCCTTATAATTGTATTGTGCTCTTATTAAGAACGGAAATTCAAATTTAAAAACATTTCCAGAGCACACTTTNGAGGTTTATCCTGAAGTAAATAAAGGTCAGTTAAAGAAATCACCTAAAATTTATAATAGAGGGTTAACCGAGGCATGAGATCGATATCTGGTTGTTCAAGTCCTTCAGGCTTTCCGTAAAAAATCATTACCATATTCGGCATAACCTTAACATCACTAACCGGTTGCCAATCAAGGGCCAACAAAACNGTACTTGAGGTAGCTTTAGTGTTGTGTGGTATGTAAGAAATTTTATTTCCGTTTGGATTCGGGTCCAATAATTGATCGAATCGAGCTACGAATGATAACTTGTTTTCAATTAAAATGACACTACTGAATAGCGAACCAGCTATTACTTTTTCTTCGTTTTTAGTAGCACCTAGCCGATAGGATGCCAAAAAGCCAAGCCTGAAGGTCGTTGCTTGATAACCTAAAAAAACATGAGTCAGTATTTTGTTGGGTTGTTCATCTAGAGACTCGAAGTCCCCATAGGCTTCGACTAGTATGTTCTTTGTTGGTTTAGTAAATAAGGACAGATAGCCTTTTTTGCCAGAGTTATCCTCACCTTTGGTTCCTTTGCCATTACCAACCATGATATGGTAACCGATTTTTTTTTCATTATCGAAACTACCTTTGATTGCTAATCCAAAATCGGTTGATGACCCCAATTTATGTAGATCCTCTGGTGATTTTGCTAAAGAACGATACCCCCAATTTTTTTCCACATTAGCAAATGTAGGCGTCCCCGACAAACCAAAATAAGTGGTAAAACGAANTTCTGGATTTGTCCACTTTAAGTAGCCATGCTTGATATACGGGGTAATCTTCGTTGACCCAACGGTGCCACTATTAAATGACGGGCTATTCATTTCGTAACGTAATCGAATCGCCCAACTGTTATCGATTTTCTTATCATAATTCATGTAGATACGNCGATACTGGAATCCATTTCTTCCTTGATAACTATCATCGTGTGAGGTCAAAACATGATAAAATTCGCCTATGTAATAGCCACTAATTTTACCTTCTCCTGCATAACTAGTTAGTGAAATAAATTTCACTAAAGTTAGCGCCCAGACACCGTAAATGAGTTTACTTTTCAGATTTCCAAACAGGTAAGAATGAATTTTAAACAATTCTCTTTACTTCCTTAAAATTAACCAATTGTAAGAATACAGTAATGAGATAATATCTGAAAAGGTGAAAAAGGGGATATTGTTACATAAACATGTATCTGGATTGTCAATACTATGAAAAACATCTCATTTCCATGAAATGTATTAAAACTCACAATTTTTCCAAACAAACGTAAAAACATGGTAAGCTTCCGTATGCTGCCATTTAGTAATTTTCAGCGAACTTAAAACATTATGAGGGTAAATAAGTTATCAAAATACAAGTGAAGGGAAATAGTCAATATATCTTGTCGNTGGGAATGATATAGAAGGAATATGTTATTTGATTATACAGAGCCNTAGCGTTAATTTTGTGGAAAATCATTAGCAACTTAACCTATTGGAGTATGGAATGCAACAAAACTTGGACAAAGAAGACATTGTTTTTTTTCGTGATAACGGCTACTTGATTAAGCGTCAGATCTTAAACCCAAAACTAATGGCTCAAGCTAGGGACCGTTTATGGGATGGCGCGCCAGCACAACTGGATAGACGTAACCCATCAACTTGGGTTGGACCGTTTCTAGAGCGATCAGAAGATAAAATGAATGCTCAAAACCAATATCGTTGGAATTATCGGCAGCCCGGCGGTGAACCATTTATGGTTGATTTGCTACCTAAAAATCCATCAATTTGGGGNATGGCTGAACAACTATTAGGAGAAGGGANCTTGGTAGAACCAGACCGAATTCGTGGNATCTACTGCACACTTCCTTATGGAAATGTAGAAAAAAAAGCGTCAACAGGTTGTCATGTCGATGCGCATCCTTTTCATTTAGGGGTTGTAGGTTATATCGACGATGTGCTGCCTGAGGGTGGGTCCTTCATGGTTTGGCCTGGCAGTCATCGTACCTTCTATTACGACTTTCACTCTCAATATAAAAACGAACCGACTGAGCAGTACGAAGTCCATAGACGAGAATTTAGCCAATTACCAGGGGTCGATTGTCATGGACAAGCCGGTGATATCATTTTCTGGCATCATCGTATCGGACACACCGCCAGCCACAATTACTCGAATAACATACGACAGGCCATATTATACGATTTTAAAAAAAAGGATCTACCACAGACAATGGAAGAGCCACCTAACGAAAATATGTGGCATGATTGGGTTGGTATCACAGATGACTAGTTTTATCTAAAATTGAGTTTTGGCTAATGATTTCCCTTACTTTCAATCAGGCTTAGATTAGATTGGAACACACGAAACATACTAACTGTATCTCTGATGCCTAGTTACATTGTATATTGGATAACAAATCGACGCTCCGTCGAATTCGGTGCGCCTAATTTGACAGACTACGAATGATAGCCAAATTACTAAAAACTACAACCTGGTCTGTGATTGTAAATCAACCAACATAGTCGGATTAACCACATTACGTNAGTAGTATTCATCAGTTTACGAATAGCATTCTTTTTTTCACACCATTGCCTACTTGAACACACATTTGTAAAGGACTGATGCAACCCAGATGCTAAACAACAATGAGAGACCTCTGGAGGACGAGCGGAAAAACCTCCATCTCGTCGATCTTATTATGGTAGTAATTTGTATCGTAACAAATAATNAGGGAATATCGAATCCTAGAACCAAGAAATAATTCAGCTGAATCGAGTGATTCGGACTACATAAGAAGGTTACGAATACCTGACAAATAAATTCCAGAACAGAGAATGCTAGGACTCCCACTTGGTTAGTTTGCCCAAAGTCGCATTACCCTGTCGAAATGTTACTGACAAGTAAAGGTCATTAATTCCCCTACTTTATACAGCTGCTGAACTGCTTGTATGACTAACTGTCGGGTACTTTTCTGCACCGCGCCAAAATCCAGACCANTGAAAAGCTGAAGGATAATAGAATAAACGATTCCACAAGTATTCGTCAGTGTTTTCTAAAATCGTTTAGATGGGGTAATATCCGTTTGGACTGAACTCATAAAGAGTCACTGAACTCATAAAGAGTCGTAGTAATTAGCTAAAGTATTCGGATAGTGTGTGCCTGCTGGTACGTAAGCTANGATCAAGCCATCAATTAATTGGCTCNGATCTGCTNNTATTCCAGTTGCNACTTCTGCNGTTACNCCNTTCGACATNAGTAGATAAAATACATCTTGGTTCAANCCTTTAGTAGTAAAAAAATTNCCTTGNCCNTTTGAAATTACTAAATCCGCATTCAAAACCGAGGTCGCAAATTCGTGTGTGGCCTGATGTAAATTTGTACCTATCGTTACCGATCCTGATGAAATAATTCGGACTTGACCAGTATGAATTTGTGCTGATAATAACTGAAAAAATGAGTGATCCGCGACTTGTTCAAGATCTGTAACCGTAGCATCGTTACTAGCAGCTTCTGATTTCCCAACAATTGTGACATGATGCCCCTTTTCGGCAAGTTGTTCGATTAACCACAAGTCGAAAACGGCCTCACCGTCATTATCAACCAACCAGACGATGGACTTCGGTGAAGCATCAATAACTAGATCATTAAACTGATCGAAACAATCAATGGATAAGTTTGCTCCTATAGCCGCAGACAGGGCTTGATCGAAATAACATGGATTTTCAGCCAATTTTTTTACAACTCTCGCACTACTATAATCAATGACATTACCCGCAATGACCAACTTGAGTTTTTGCTGCCAGCTCAGTTTTGAAGAAGACAACCGATTTAATTGTTGGAATGCCGTTTGACGAGCTTGCCGCTTGTCGTAATAGTAGGGGTCAGAGGCACCTGTAGCAAGCTTCACCATTTCGAAGACAGCACCCCAAATTTGCTCTGCTGTTAATTCCGAAATGACGAATTCGCCATTCCATCGTTTCAAGTCCAGAAAGTCAGCAACTATCTGTTCAGCAATTTTAGATAACAGGTGATTGCTAGTAGATCGTGTAATTAATTCATTTTTAGCGTGTGTCAATATATGCTGACGTAACTGAAACCAATCATCTTGATGCTGCTTTTGACCTAAGGTAAAAACACCGGGTAAATATGGCTCAGTCACTAACTCATCCCACCAAGTCGATCTTGGTAAAGCTGGAATGCCAAGATCACGTTTCTGTAATACAGATCGGCACGGGATGACAGTTGCATTAGCATTAACTAATTTTAACTGAACCTGAGTCCCAATTTGAACAGCAGTCAAATTAGATTGTTCTACTTCGGTTTGGCATCTTAAACCAAACACGGGTTCTGAAATGGGAAAAGTCGTAGAATTCCCCAGAAAGGCTGAGTCGTTGGCTCTTACATCTTTTAGGCTGACGCCATCACCCACAGTTGTTCTACCGAGCAAGCTAGTATTTTCTAAACGGCAGTAATCCCCAATTTTCACATCAGCATCTAGGTGGACTCGACCCAAAAAGTGACAACCGACACCAATTTGGGGTAGTTGATCAGCTTTGAATTGATAAGTAAATTGAGTTTGGGGATCTACACGAACCCCCAGTTCCGTCAATAGTGCTTGGTTTTGCTTGTATTGCATAATTTCACCTTCCAGCACATTAGACCAACGGTTAACACCAGATAAAACAGTTTCTTGATAGACGTAAGCATTGGTCTTAAGACCATCTCGGTAAAAGTGATTGATCAAATCAACAAAATGATATTCGGTTCCATTTTTATGTAGTTCTAGTTGATTCAGTCTCTCAATCATTGCTTCACGTCTAACCAAGGTAATTCCAGTATTNGTGTAGGCGCNACCNGNNGCTAACCANTTCTGCATNTGANCTTGCTCTTTTNGGGTCATATCNTACCACTCTTTGGTACCTNTGAAATGTCCATCTCGATCGAAAAAAAGACCACCTTTATCGACNACAGTNAAAGGCTTTTTAGCACAAAGAGTTATATCAGCTTTTTGGATAAAATGAGAAATNAGAGTAAGCCAAAAGATATTAGGNGGTAAAAAAGGNTCATCGCCNAAAGTAANACCNANGAATTCAGCAGATGATTTTTGNAGAACAGGTAANGCAGCTTTCAATGCACCGCCTGTACCATTAGCTTCTTGNTGAANACAGAANATTGAGNGGNNAGATTCGTNATCTTGATTGACCAAACGCTGATGTAGAGAAGGNTTAACGACAACAATATGAGGCCGAGTNGTTGGTAAGTNNCGACGAGATAAATCTAGNACATTATCCCGACCAAACCAAATATCAAGAGTCTTATTCAATTGACCNGAAGGGTCTATTCTAGACCCCTTCCCACCAGCTAAAACAACCCATTGTGGATCAACATAGTTTTCAATTTTTTCTTTGCTTCCAAGTGTATTGAGAGCAGCCATGAAATCTTCTATTTGGTTGTCCGTAAGACTATNNATGCTTGCCAAAGAAATATCAAAAATAGATTCTATTTCTGTTANGGTAATCATGTTACTTTAGTAGAAAGAACTAGTAGTTCTTTATGGAGAGAATAGGTTAAACAGGTACAGTTTAAGTAGCAGTTGTTTTGAACTTCTGGTTTTCTTGGCTAAATTTCGAAGTGACTAGGAAGGCATCATTACCAATGGCAACCATCTTCACTCCAGCCTCCAACCAACGTTTCCCAGAACTAAAATCGTTGACGTAACACCCCAGAATGATATCTCTTTTTTTTACAGTATCAATCACCATTTGGATAGCAGAAACGACTTTTGGATGGTCAATTTCACCTGACACACCAAGCGAAGTTGAGAGATCATAAAGGCCAATAAAAATAACATCTAAGGCTCCAACATCTAGAATATTATTCAAATTATCGAGACCAGAACGATTTTCTATTTGACCAATTAGAACGAGGTCTCTATTGGCTTGAAGAATTAAATCAACCCCATCAAATTTACGAAAGTCNCCATAGTCAGTATGCCCAATACCAAATGCGACACCTCGGTCACCATCAGGTGGAAATTTAGCATACTGAACGACCAGTTCTACTTGTTCTGGTGATTCAAGACGAGGAATCATCAGTCCCGCTGCACCTGCGTCTAACGTTCTAGATATAAAATGTCGATCGATAGACGGNACNCTCACAATCGCCGGAATATCTGAGCCACGAGCGGCTCGAATCATTCCGCCAACCGTTTCGAGTGAAAACATCGTATGTTCTAGATCAATTATAAAATAGTCAGCACCGGCACTGGACAAAATTGTAGCTATTTGCGGTACAGCAAACTCCATCACAAATGTACCAACCATTACGGAGTGGCTCCGTAGGTTTTGCTTAAAGGATTTATAATTTTTGTAAGACAAGTTTTAGATACCAGGCATAGTTGAGGGTGAAGACACAAATTGTCCATTATTATTTATATCTTTCATTAACCGCGTAGCTCCAGCGACCGCGTAAGAAGGTGTCAACATTTCTCGCCCAATCGAAATAATATGTTGGCAATATTTGTAAGCTGAGGTTAGTTTTCCTCTACTATGCTCATTTTCAGCATAATTGAAATAGCAAATCGTACCGCGCGACCAGCTATCATTTGCCTTTTCTAGTTGATTGGCGTTTGTATATTGTAAACCAGATTGTTCATACATCTGGCCAGCAGGCAACCACTCTCGTCCTTTTTCCAAATCAATCGCAACTTGTGTATAGTGATCTCCGGCNAAATGAGCGGACCTGCGAGCAAATCGTAGTTTACTAGCGCTTTGATATGCTAAGTAGGCACGAGAGTAACAGTTGGCTACAACACTGAAATTCCCTCGTTCTGAGTAAGATCTGGCCTGTTGTGAATAAAAATCACCCAATTCTTTATAGGATTTTTGTGCTGGTCTAACTCGACCTTGATCTGAGTAGATGATCGCTTTGGCTAAAATCCGCTTAGCTTCATTTTCATGTGCGTATTGGACTGATTGATGCATGGTCTGAAGGACATATCCTGGGTTTCGATCTTCATCAACTTGTGGTGTTTTGGAAGAAAGTGACTGAGGTGACAAGGCTTGACGAGGAGGAAAAGATTTACGATTCTGCAAAGAGGCTCTATTTTCAGGTACACTAGTAGTCTCTTTTTGCGAACTNAATTGATCGGCTACTTGCCTTTGAACTAACCNTGGCTGTTTCTGGATAATCTCAAGTAACTCTTCGCTGGTTATTTCTTTNGATTGCTGNTCGACAATATCCAGCAGCTTATTGAAAGTTTTGTTGGCAATTCTTATTGTTTCCAGGTCATGCAAGCCTAGTAAGGCTGCTTGCTTGATNTCTTTCAAGGCATTAACAGAATTTTGTTGATTAGCACGATTATAGTGATTATGAACCTTTTCAGAATAGTCAGATGTTTCTGACTTATTAGCAGCATCAGTTTTCTGATACCAAAGATCAAATTCGATTTTTTTCGCAACTTCTGCAGGAATTTTCCAAGTATTGCGCTCNGTTGATAAAACNTCGTGCCAATCAGCTGGTTTTGATTGATTAGTTATGACNTGATTAGCGATCTCGGTATATTTTTGGCTACGGATACGAAAAAGTTCATCCTTCATCTCATTTGCTGTTTGAAACCTATTTCTAGGGTCAGGTGAAAGAGCTTTATTAAGGAATTGAACTAAGGTCGGATCCAAATCCGGTGGTATCTGCAACTTGCCGGCCAATTTTTGTCTTTTAATCTCTTCATGTTTTTGGCCTGAGAAGGGATAACGATGGACAAACATTTCGTAGATAATCAATCCAGTAGCATACAAGTCTGCCCGTAAGTCGTAGTTACCGTCATATTGTTCAGGCGACATATACTTNCGAGTGCCAGTAACCGTAGCCGCAAAGTCATTGCTTTCTTCCAAAATGCGTGCGACGCCAAAGTCAGAAATCTTGGCTTGGAAATCAGCAGTTAGTAGAATATTTTGAGGCTTAATATCACGATGAATGATATTCGATTGGTGAGCAACAGATAGACCAGAACAAATATCAATAGCAATGCTTACAGCTAAACCGAGAGAAGGTGGGTTACTAGACAGCATCCGCTGCAAATCAATGCCATCGACAAACTCCATCACCATATATGCGACATACTCTTCGTCGCCAGGCTCAACTGTATGGATCGATACAATATTGGGGTGCCCCCAGTTCATTCCTAGCGCNCGNAACTCGGTGAAAAAGTACCGAATCNGATTTCCAGTATAAACAGAGCGCGGTATGACCTTTATGGCCACTGTTCTNTTGATTAACTGCTCTGTTGCCCGAAAAACAGTTGAGAAGCTACCCTGACTTATCAGTTTCTCGATTCGATATTTATTGAGAAGAAGCTTATTAATCCGCACGCTAATTGAAGCCTAAAACTCGATTTTCCTTTGGCCACCTGAACTTCAGGGGGTGAGGTTAACATTAAATTCACACTATGTCAACATGTAAATCTTTTATTGGGCTTGTGTTTCCTTGGCTTTTTTGACAGCTACAACTAATTTTTGGGATATTTCAGTTAGTTTCTTAAACTGTTTTTCCGTAATTGTCTGCTTNTTAACCAATGTACTNCCGACTCCTAAGGCNGCAGANCCNGACGTGATAAACTCAGCAGCATTANTCAAACCAATTCCACCAGTAGGNATAATCGAAACCTGTGGTAATGGGGCTTTAACAGCTTTTATGTAAGATGCGCCAGCTATATCTGCAGGAAANACTTTGACGTAGTCAGCACCTAACTCCCAAGCTCTCAAAATCTCCGTAGGAGTGAAAGCGCCGGGCATTACGACCTTTCCATAGCGGTTACAAAGTTCGATCACGTCTGGTTTNGTTATTGGGCTAACTATGAAATCAGCCCCAGACAAAATTGCCAATCGAGCTGTTTCTGTATCCAGAACAGAACCGGCTCCGACTAGCAAGTTTGATCCATAACGTTTTGTCATCGAACCTACCGTATCAAGTGCTCCGGGAGTGGTCATTGTAATTTCGATCACATCTATACCTCCAGAATGGATTGCATCAACCACTTGAAGCAAGTCTTGGTTGGTATCGGTACGAATAATTGCTACAATGCCACTGTTTTCTATTTTTTCCATCTGTTCAAATTTTGTCACTATTTCCTCCATTGAGTCTAATTAATTTATCGTTGTTCTTCGGTAACGNCTATGCTAAAATCAGCCAAAGGGTCATTGGTTAATATCCATCCTGCGCTAAGTTGAAGACATGGACGAGGTCGGACATCATCTGCCCCAAATCGTTGGACTAGGGGTTCTTCTTCTGTTTTCTGCTTTCTTTTCTGGCTCNGAGACGGCTTTGTGCGCTTTGAACAGGGCACAGCTTGAAAGACTTAGACTCGAAAGTAAGAAAAGCAGTTTGGCGATTGTTCGTTTTTTAGACAACCCACGTCGGCTGTTCATCACCATCCTGCTTGGTAATACCTTCATTAACACGGCGTTTGCTATACTGACCACCTCAATCATTGGTACTTCTGGCCTACAGGTTTTCATCGGTACCATTGTTATTACTTGCCTTCTGCTGATTGTTGGCGAAATCACACCCAAAACTTATGCGATTGAACATGCTGAGCGGTTTTCCCGACTTGCAGCTCGTCCTCTATGGGCTTTTTCCGTTTTAATTTCGCCTCTTCGAGCTGTACTGAGAGTTGCTATCATTTTTCTAATACCCTTATTCGGTGGTAGTAACAAGAAGACAGAAGATCATATAACTGCAGAGGATTTAAAAGCACTAGTTCAACATGATGGTAGCGGTTTACAGAGTGAGGAACAGGATTTACTTGGCAAAATTTTGGAAATGTCCGAAATTGAAGCGAAAGAAGTCATGGTCCCACAAACGGATATGATTTCGGCNCGTTCAAATATCAAAATTCAAAAACTAATCCAGCTCGCGCACCAAAAAGGTGTTTCTCGGATTCCAATTTATCGTCAAAGTATCGACAACATTTGTGGTGTCTTTCATGTAAAAGATTTNCCACACTGGTCAAACGAAAATATACAGGACACCACCATTGATCAAGTTTTAATGAAGCGTGAAGACTCTGATCAGACACTAATCAGACCCGCACTTCACGTACCNGAGACTAAAAACATATCGGCTTTATTATCCGAGTTAAGTAAGTACAAGACAAAAATGGCTATTTTACTCAACGAATATGGAGGAGTCTCAGGCTTAGTGACACACGAAGACCTCGCCGAGTTCATCATCGGGGATATAATAGACGAACACGATTCCGTCCACGAATGGCCAGACATTTTGCCTGCAGATGATAATGGACAGGTATTTGAAATTTTAGGTCGGACCAGCACAAGAGCTGTCAACCAAAAACTAAATCTGAAAATCGATGAGGAAATCGCAGACACCATTGGTGGTTACGCACTGTCACTATACGGCCGAATTCCTTCAGTCGGCGAGAGCATAGAAGATATCGATTCTATATGTTTTGAAATCACCGCCCTAGATGGAAACCAAATCAGCGCTCTAACTGTCCGGTTACCGACGGCTGAGCCCTAATGGTACCATACTTTCTAATCATTTGCATAGCACTAATCCGTATTTGTTTTTTGTCTTTTAGTAGCTGTAGTGTTTGAGGCGAACATGTGAATCATCCGCATCATATTTTAATTCTTGGGCTATAATGGGGTTTCGTGTTGNTTCTGAGCCCTACGTTATCTTTTTTTGATATAGAAGACATTTATAAAAGTAAAATAGCAAAAAAATTGGGCTAAAAGGGGCAAACTGCTGGTTGGATTTTATAAACAAGCATTAGGAATGCTTTTAGTTACAATAAACAAACGTGCTGTGGTGGTAGAGTAGATTTGATTGAAGATATGTTGATAGAGTCTACTGACATAAAAGAGTGATTAGCAAACTTGCCAAACCAACTCAAACGTTATTGAGCTTGATGGGTTAGTAATTACAAAGCTATAACTGAATATTTTCTATAATTGGAAAACGATTTTCCGACATCAGGACCCAAATTAAAGATCAATCACTTAGCGTGCCGTGATACTTAGCCTATATGACAACCCCAAACACGACAACGTTACAAACAGTCGAGTACACAAAAGGTAAAACATGTCGCGCTACCTAATTGGTATTGATATTGGTGGAACCAAACTAGCTACTGTTGTTGCTACGATTGACGGGGTNATTTTGCATAAGATCCGCCAACCAACTGAAGCTGAAAAAGGGTCAGACTACGTGGTCTCAAAGTTAATTCAGATGGTAAATCAAACACGAGAATTTGTTCAGGTTGGTCAAAGTCAGATAGAGGCCATTGGTATCAGTTGCGGTGGTCCCCTAGACCCCCAGACAGGTATAGTTTACTCACCACCTAATCTTCCTAATTGGAATGCCGTACCACTTAGACAAATAATTGCTCATGAATTTAATATTCCAGTGGTAATAGAAAATGATGCTAACGCATCGGCCTATGCAGAATGGCAATTTGGCGGAGGACGTGGATTCAAAAATGTAGTATTTATGACGATGTCAACAGGCATTGGAGCTGGAATTGTATCGGACGGTCGTATACTGCAAGGAACCAACGGGTATGCGGGTGAAGTTGGTCACCAAATTTTAATTCCTGACGGACCATTATGCGGTTGTGGTAACCGAGGTTGTTTAGAGTCGATTTGTTCAGGACCATCTATCGCCCGTCGTGCTAAAGAGGCGGTGAAGGAACAAACTAACACTAAGATCNTAGATTTGGCTGATGGAAAAATTTCCGCAATTAAGTCAGAGCATGTGGTTTTAGCCGCTCAAAAAGGTGATTCGCTAGCCATAGACCTGATTCAGCAAACGGCTTTTTACATGGGTTGGGGAATTGCCAATTTGGTCAACATCGTTAATCCGGAAGTAGTACTAATCGGCACAATAGCANTTGCAGCAGGTGAATTATTACTGGAGCCTATTCGTCAAACTGTTCGAAAAATGGCAATGCGCAGACCGGCAGAAACGGTTCAGATTCGGCCGGCTGAATTAGGGAATCGAATTGGCGATTTGGCAGCGATATCTTTGGTCCGACCTTCAATGAATAATTTTAATACTAACAAATACAATACCTGAAGAGGTTACCAATTTGAGTCAACCAGTTTTCGATCGTTCTCAACTTCGGATTCTGTCTTTAACTGATCGACAACATAAAATGACGGTCGAGGACATTTATCATTTGGACAGCCAAACACCACCGTATAGTAATCCTGATTTAGTTCATATCGCTAATCAGATAGTTAAGTCTCACCAGGAAGATCGTGCCGTGATCTGGATGATGGGAGCACATGTTATGCGGAGGGGAAACTCCCGGTTTATCATTGATCTAATGAATCGTGGTATTTTAACGCATTTGTCAACCAACGGCGCTACGGCCATTCACGATTTTGAGCTAGCTTTAATTGGAGCCACTCTGGAAAATGTCGAAGACTATATTCAAGATGGNCAATTTGGCCATTGGCAGGAGACAGGTCAAAAATTAAACCAATCAATCATTAAGGCAGCAGAAGCAAATCTTGGTTATGGTGAAGCCATCGGCAAAATGATCCTTAATAATGAGCAGGAAGTCAATTTTACATATGCGGAACTGAGTATCTTTGCGAATGCGTATCGGCTGGGTGTGCCGATTACCGTTCACAAAGGTATCGGTTACGACATTATTGACCAACACCCATCGGCGAATTATTCTGCTATGGGGCAAACCTCCGGCACAGATTTTCTGAGGTTTGTCCATAGTGTAACCCGATTAGAGGGTGGCGTTTTCCTTAATCTTGGGTCAGCAGTTATGGGGCCAGAAGTTTACCTGAAAAGCCTTTCTATGGCTCGCAACGTTGCGCATCAGTCGGGGCAGGAAATCCGGCGATTTTTAACAGCCAATTTTGATCTAGTTTCATTTGATGATTTCAGGGATGAGGGAAGCCCAACCCAAGCTCATTACTATCATCGGCCNAAAAAAACTATTCTTGTTCGTACCGTCAAAGATGGTGGAGAGAGTTACCATATCTCAGGGGATTTTGATCGAACGATACCGGCTCTATACAGAGAAATTATAAAAGTATTGAACAGTGAATAACTAGATGGGGGTCAAAACCTNTACAACTTTTTCCAATCTGAGTAATTTGCTGTGTTTGGTACCAGAAATTTGAAAATTGGTTTGTTTGGTTTGCTATAGATTATCTTTGATTTTGGTCAGGTATCGGTTCATATCTTNTTAGACTTTCTGGGCTGATATGTAGGAATAGTCTCGACGTTTAGTACCTTCTTTGAGCAATTTTCTTATGTCAATTCAAAAGCAGCTGAAATCANCGATTTCGTGTATTCGGCCCTTGGTTGAGTGAAGACCGTTTTGGTCTCTCCTTGCTCAACCACCAGTCCATCCTTCATAACAATCAAGTTGTCAGATACTGACCGAATGACTTTCAAGTCATGGCTAATAAAGATGTAAGTTAGCTGGTATTCTACTTGTAAACGTTGTAAAAGATCTAAGACCTGTGCTTGAACGCTAACATCTAAAGAAGATGTCGGTTCGTCCAAGACAATTAATGCCGGCTTCAGTACAATGGCTCTAGCAATGGCAATACGTTGGCGCTGACCGCCTGAAAATTCGTGAGGATAACGATCTTTGGTTTCAGCNTCNAGCCCCACTTGAGCAAGAATATCGATTATAAGTTGCTCTCGTTTGCTTTTGTCAGTCTCNATTTGATGAATTTGAAGTCCCTCTGCGACTATCTCGCCTACTGACATACGTGGGTTTAAACTCCCAAATGGATCTTGAAAGATGATCTGCATCTGGCGGCGTAAAGGTTGTAATTGTTTAAATTTCAATCCTTGAATCGATTTTTTCTTGAACTTAATATGTCCACGAGATGATATTAATCGTAGCAAAGCCAAACCCAGTGTTGTTTTTCCAGATCCTGATTCGCCAACAACACCTAGTGTTTGACCTACTTTTACTTCAAGGTTTAGCCCATCTACAGCCTTAACATAATCGGTAGTTCGACGAAAAATCCCTTTTTTGATCGGATACCATACTCTCAGGTCAGTAGTTTCAATAATTGTAGTACCGCCAGNAGCTATAGCTGACTTTGGTTGAGGTTGAGCCGCCAATAGTTCTTTAGTGTAGNTATGGCTAGGCTCNTAGAAGATTTTATTCGTCTCACCTCTTTCTACAATTTTTCCTTGTTGCATAACGCAAACTTGATCGGCAATTTTTCTAACTACAGCCAAATCGTGAGTGATGAATAACATTGCCATTTTGAATTGATCTTGCAGACTTTTCAGCAGTCGTAGAATCTGGGCTTGAACTGTAACATCCAATGCCGTAGTTGGTTCATCTGCGATCAACAGGTCAGGTTCATTGGCCAAAGCCATGGCAATCATCACACGTTGGCGTTGGCCACCCGAAAGTTCGTGTGGGAATGCGGTTAGTCGCTGGCTAATTTCATCTAAACCAACTAATTGTAATAGCTCCTTTGCTCGCTGGTTTGCTGATTGTTGATCCATACCTTGATGTAGAACTAAGGGCTCAGAAATTTGCTTCTCAATGGTATGTAGTGGGTTAAGTGAGGTCATCGGTTCCTGAAAAATCATGGAAACTTGGTTGCCACGAACAGACTGTAATCGATCGACAGATGCNCCCATTAGTTGTTGGTTATCCAGTAAAATACTGCCAGTTGGATGCTGAGCAATTGGATAAGGCAGTAATTGTAAAATACTGAGAGCCGAAACTGTTTTTCCAGACCCCGANTCACCGACTAGTGCTAAGGTTTGGCCTCGGTTGATACTGAAGGAAATATCTTGAGCTGCACTAACTGTTCCCGCCTCGGTACGAAATTCCACAGACAAGTTTTCAACTTTTAGTAAAGGAGGAGTAATATCCATAAACTAATTAGGTGCGATTAGAGTCTTACGCGGATCAAAAGCGTCTCTGACGGCTTCACCAATAAAAATTAATAAGACTAACAAAATTCCTAAAGTAAAGAAACTCGTCAACCCAAGCCAGGGAGCTTGAATATTGTTTCTGCCTTGAACAATCATTTCGCCCAAAGATGGTGATCCCGGCGGCAAACCAAAGCTTAGAACACTTAAACCAGTAAGTGTAGTAATAGCTGCGCTAAGATTGAATGGTAAAAAGGTAATAGTTGCTACCATAGCATTAGGTAAAACATGACGAAACATAATGAGCATATCAGAAACCCCTAAAGCTC
The DNA here is from genome assembly GCA_002729015.1 of Candidatus Poribacteria bacterium. The sequence continues at coordinate 19,273 of PBVO01000080.1, read as the reverse complement.
TGGCNGCTCGAACGAAATCTAGATTCCTAGCTCGCAGGAATTCGGCCCGTACTACACCAACATAACGCATCCAGCTGAAAAGCAACAAGATACCCAGTAGCCACCAAAAAGTAAGTTGGATCACACTACTCAGAATAATAACTAAATAGAGCATAGGGAAAGACTGCCAAATTTCCATGAATCGTTGAAACCCAAGATCAACCCATCCGCCAAAGAACCCCTGTATGGCACCAGCGGTCACGCCTATAACGCCAGAAAACAGCGTCAAAACTAAGCCAAATACGACAGCTGTTCGAAACCCGTAGATCAATCTAGCCACTACATCTCTACTCTGGTCATCAGTGCCTAGCCAATGTTGTCGAGAAGGCGGAACTAAAGCTCGGCGCTCGGCGGTTTTACTCTTAACTACCGTATCATATGAATAGGGGATTATGGGCCAAATGGCTTGACCTTTTTCTTGAATTAACTCTAGNACATAAGGGTCTTGGTAGTCAGCCTCAGTTGGGAATTCTCCACCAAAACGTGTTTCTGGGTAAGATTTTAAAATGGGAAACAAAATCTGGCCATCGAAAAAAACAACAATAGGCTTATCATTTGCAACAATCTCAGCCATTAGGCTGACAAAAAACAGGAAACTAAAAATAAAGAGGGAAAATAAACCTCGACGATTAGCGATAAAAATAGCGAGACGACGCTGATTGAGTGGAGACAAAAAACCTTATACCTCCCTAGATTCAAAATCGATACGTGGGTCAACTAGAGCATAGGTTANNTCNCTNATAATACNGATCAAAAGNCCNAATAAAGAGAAAAAATAGAGGGANGCAAACATAATTGGATAATCTCGGCTGATAGCTGCTTGGTAGCCTAAGAGGCCTAGTCCNTCTAGCGAAAATAACATTTCAATAAAAATAGCTCCGGTGAAAAGAATACTGATAAAAGCACTNGGGAAACCNGCAATCACGATCAGCATAGCATTNCGAAANACATGTCCNTACANNACACGGNTTTCGCTTAATCCTTTAGAACGAGCTGTCATGACATATTGCAACCCAATTTGGTCGATAAACGANTTTTTTGTCAGTAGAGTTAAGGTTGCAAAACCAGTGACAACAGAAGCCGTAATGGGTAGTACCATGTGCCACAGGTAATCAATAATTTTGTTCCATATGCTAAAATTATCCCAACCTTCAGACACTAAGCCCCGTAAAGGAAACCAGGTCAGGTAACGCCCACCAGCAAATATGATAATTAATAGTAGTGCGAACAGAAAAACCGGAATGGCATAACCAACAGTTATAATGGTACTAGTTATGCCATCGAAACGACTTCCATCTCGGACAGCTTTGGTGATGCCCAGTGGTATGGAAATGGTATAAACGAGTAGAGTGGTCCATAATCCCAAAGAAATAGAGACTGGCATCTTATCCAATACTAGGTCAATTACCTTCCTATCCTGGTAGAAACTGTTACCGAAATCGAATACTAAATAATTTTTTAGCATCTTACCAAAACGGATATGAATAGGTTGATCCATCCCGTACATCTTTTCAATTTCAGCGATCAGATCAGGGGACAGCCCTCTCGCACCTCGATACTTGCTGTTAGCCCTCTGGTTATTGCTTTGGTTGCTTAGTGTTTCTCCATTATTACCACCACCAGAAAAACGTTCCGTAGCATCGGTAGCATTTCCTGCAAGACGTGCAAGCATTTGTTCTACTGGACCACCCGGCATTACCTGAATAATGAAAAAATTGACGGTCAAAATGCCGAGTAGCGTTGGTATTAAGAGTAGTAGACGCCGAATAACATAAGCGAACATTAGGCTAGTTTATATAAAGTCCCATTGAGAAGCAGAATAATATACCCCACTATAGCCAGAAATGTGCGGATTATACCATAAGATATCGTAGATCCACAGATACAGATGCAGCTAGACATCAAACCGTATTTTCTGTTAGAATTCCATGACTATACTGCGCGTGGGTGGTATCAATCAAAACCATAAAATGCACATCAACTGAGACTTAATCTGAAGGAAAATCAAATAATATGGAGAAAAATAGACGCCTCTTTGCTATCCTGCCTTTGTTCCTTTGTCTTTTTTGCGTAACCATTACATTGACTTATAGTCAGCAAAAATTTTCATCTTTGATTGGTACTAATCCTGTAAGTTCTGTTAATTCTACTTCCACGTTAACAGTGCCTTACATCGTTTGGGGAGGGGAAGCTGCATTATTCTACGCAAATGGTGGCTTGCAAACAAAACCTGGTTCAATCATGGCCCAACAGGGCCTAACACTAAAACTAGTACCAGGAGATGATTTTGTTGGACAGGTCAAAAACTATCTAGGTGGGCGCACACCGTTTCTGCGCGGGACTTTTAGAATGCTAGGTCAAGCCAGTGAGGTAATCGGTCGCAACCCAAAGACCAAAGCCGTAGTATTCGGTCAGATGACCTGGTCAGCTGGAGATCATTTCGTTGCACGGTCAAATATTAAACGAATTTCTGATCTAAGAGGAAAAAAAATCGCTATCCAAACCGGTGGGCCTCACGTCGGTATGTTGTACGATATGCTCCGAACGGCTCGCCTTTCTAAATCCGATATCGATTTGGTCTGGTTGGATGATCTAACCGGGGCTTCAGGTCCCGCTGAAACCTTTCGGAAAGATCCTACAGTTGCCGGTTGTTTTGTGATCACACCCGACATGATAGGCCTAACTGGTGGATATGATAATACTGGCACTGGGGCTGAAGGCACAGTGAATGATGCTCGTGTAGTGGTTAGTACGGCCACGCTATCACGGTCAATTGCGGATGTTTATGCTTGCAGGAAAGATTTTTACGACAGTAACAAATCAACGGTAGAGAAATTCTTTGCTGGCTACTTGAAGGGAGTAGAGGCAGTTATTCAGCTAAAGAAGAGCTATGAAAAAAGTGGTTCTCAGGAATACATGAAATTGCTACAAATGATTCAGGACATATATGGGCCTGAGATCATTCCAACTCTAGAAGAAGACGCACACGGGTTAATAGCTGATTGCACTTATGTCGGTCAGCCTGGTAATGTTTCTTTTTTTAACGATCAGACCAACGTTGTTACGGGATTTTCAGGTTTTAATAAATCAGCTATTGATATGGCAACTTCTTGGGGCTTTGCAGAAAAGCGTTATAATTTGCTACCTTCTGATCTGAACTTTAGCTCTTCTAGGTTCACTAGCTTACTCTCCAATACGGTTAAAATGCCAGTTCAACGAAAACGATTTAAAAAAGAGACAGTTAGAGCAGAGGTCGAATCTTTCAACGAAGAAGATGTTCTAGATGAAAAAACACTAGTTTCTTTTACAATCCAGTTCAAACCCAATCAGGAAAAGTTTAGCCAAATAGAATATAAGGAAGAATTTGATCGTGTGGTTGAACTCGCAGCCAAATATGGTAATGCAGCTGTGGCAATAAAAGGACATACGGATCCTTCAAAAACACTGATGACCTTAGTAAAAACAGGAATCAAGCGAAATATAATCAAGCGGACGGGTCAAAGAGGAAGTTATAAATATTTTATGGATGGAAAATCGATTCGGTTGGAAAACACAGAAAAACTTATTAAGCTGATACAACAGAAAAAGTTTGAATCTGGCACGGAAATCGAGAGTCCATACCAAGTAATGCGTGCAGGCTTAGAACTCTCTGAGCAACGAGCAGAAGCTGTCAAAAACGCAATTGTCAACTACGCACGACAGAGAAATGTTCGTCTTGAGTCAGACCAAATTGTACCTATTGGGATGGGAATTAAAGAACCAGTCATCGCTAAACCAACAAATCCAGAACAAGCGAGTGAGAATCGACGAGTTGAATTTGCATTAGTCAAAGTTTCGGCTGAAACCGTGGCTGAAGCGGATTTTGATTTTTGACCGTCTTCAATGTAGATTAGAAAAATTTTGAACGTGTATTTCCAATACCTAAGGCCTATTCTTTGGTTGATAGTTTGGTCAATGCTGGTTTTTGCGTACAACCCTTCAACTCATGCAACTGAATCTAAGGCAAGCAAAGAAGCTGAGACTTCTCTGGCAATTCATAAGGAGAATATTGTTGTACTATTGGATGCTTCTGGTTCTATGAATGATCCATTTTCTGACACAAATCAGGATAATGAAGCAATCACTAAAATTCAGGTTGCGAAAGAGGCTTTAGAGACTGTTCTAAACCAGTTGACTGAAGATGTTAATATTGGCTTGTTAGTCTTTTCCGTTGCCCACTCTGATCCTTGGCTTTATCCCCTAGGTACAAAAGATGACGTTCGCTTCCTGTCTGCTTTGTCTACCGTTGAAGCTGGTGGTGGGACTCCACTTGCTCAATATATGAAGTTTGGGGCAGACAGACTACTAGCTCAAAGAGAGCGCCAATTTAACTACGGGAGTTACCGTCTATTAATAATCACTGACGGTCAAGCCAAATCAGCTGAATTGGTCAGCACCTATACTTCGGCAATTAAGGATCGGCAGATTCGTATTGATGTCATCGGTGTCGATATGGCAGAGGAGCATACTTTGGCTACGATGGTGGATAGCTATCGTCAAGCGGATAACCCTAAACAACTAGTCGAGGCTGTAGCTAAAGTCCTAGCGGAGACATCAACTGATACTCAAAATAGTAACAATAGTGAATTTGATTTGCTTCAGCCATTGACGGAAGAGCTAGCTATTAGTTTAATTAAGGCTTTGACTAAAGCACCTAGCAACCAGCCGATCCGAACTAAAGAAGAAAAAGTAGAATCGGTCAGGCCTCAAAACGTGTCTCAAACTGCCAAGAATACTAATAAGTCGACCTCAAGCGGCGGTTCAAAAAACACATTGTTTTTAATTGGTTTTCTAATATTGTCAGGAGTAATTTTCTTTATATTTCGTTCCAGACAAAAACCGAATTAACAAAAACCAAGATTATTAAGTAAATGAACGATCAACCATCAAATTCTAGCCAACGAGCGCTTAGTAGAATCATCATGGTAGTTGGTTGGGTGGTCATTTTAGTAATTGGATTAACGATCTATGGACTGGTAATTAAACCTAGGTTGTCTGGTAAGTTGATGGAGCAGACAAGCTCACAAATTCGATATGACCACCAAATTCGATTGGCCCACGATTCATTTTCTGGATACGCCATTCTCCGGTCTCCCGCCGTGCAAAATCTGCTGAAAAAAAAGAGTATCAAAATTACATTTATTGATGATAAAGCAGATTACAGTCAGCGGTTGAACAAACTGAAAAATGGTAAAGTCCAAATGGCTGTTTTCACAATCGATGCTTATATTAAAGCTAGTAGCAAAACCGGTACATTCCCAGCTGCAGTAGTTTTAGTTATTGACGAAACGAAAGGCGCAGATGCAATTGTAGCTTACCAGCAAGGAGTACCAGAGATCTCTCGACTAAGCACTCCTTCCGCCTCTATCACATTAGTACCAGATTCACCAAGCGAAACTCTAGCACGTGTAATGATTAATAAGTTTAGCTTGCCTAGTTTACCCAATAACTGGTTGAAGCCTGCTAATGAACCCGAATCAGTTTACAAAATGCTCAAGTCAACGAAGCCGAGCGAGCAAAAAGCCTTTGTTTTATGGGAACCCTACGTTAGTCAGGCTTTGTCTCTTGACAATGTTCATATTTTACTGGATAGCTCAAAACTGAAAGGATATATCGTTGACGTGTTAGTCGCAGAACGTCGTTTTTTAAATCAAAATCCTGATCAAGTTCAGGCTATTGTTGAGGCTTACTTACGAGCTAGGTACGACTATGCACAGCAACCTGACGGGTTAGTGAATTTACTTGTGGAAGATTCAAAAAAGTACGGACAGGCATTAAAACTAGATGAGGCAAAAAGCTTAGTAAGTGGAATTGAGTGGCGAAATACAATGGAAAATTACGCTCATTTTGGTGTGGTTTCTAAGACAGAGGCCAATAATAGTGAACTACTGGACGATATGATAGCTAAGATCGTTAATGTTTTGGATAAAACAGACGCTATTCAAAATGATCCTCTTGAGGGTAACTTTGGCCAGATTTATTACGATGGAATACTCAGATCACTGTATTCAGATAATTTTCACCCTAGTATTTCTAATTCTGAACTGGAAGACATTGACCTTGGTGGTGAGGCCACCGCTTTACCAAAAGTAAGGGTTCAAAAACAACTGGTAGCGTTAGGTCAATCTGACTGGCAGAAATTGAAGCCTGTAGCAACAATGAAAGTTAGACCAATCCAGTTCGGTCGTGGTAATGCAAGAATTCAACGTAATAGCCAGCGATCTTTAGTCGCTTTGGCAGATGACCTGAAATCATTTCCACATTGGTACATAAAAGTCATTGGACATACACGGAGTGAAGGTAATCGAAAAGCGAACCAAGATTTGGCCCAACAAAGAGCTGATGCGACCGCCAAATTCCTCATGAAAAACGGAATAAGTAATTCCCGCATTCAGGCGGCTGCCGTTGGCCAACCGCCTGCCAACGCCACTGGAGGCCAAGCTCAGAGTGTAACCTTTATGTTGTTAGAAAAACCATACTAAGTACTAGTATAGAATCTTTTGTAACATATACTAATTTTGTTGATAATTTGACCTGATCGTCTCATGCAACGTATCAACCAAAAGCAACTTCGCAAAAAAATCCTGCTAAACTTGTTTGGAGACAATATGGTCACCCTCCCGTTTGGTATTGGAGTGACTTTGGCGGCTGTAACATCAGTATTTAATCTAGAACCACAACTAATGTTCTGGTTTCTTAGCGGTATGATTGGATTTCTAGGACCTATAGGTGGGGTAATTACTAAGTGGTCTACGAGTATGGGGCAATTATCACGTCGTGCTTTGGAGGAACTCCATTCAGAAACCTATAAAGCACAAGAGGAAGAACTCGACAAACTACAACATAAGCTAACAGGAGATGGGGACATCAGAACAGAGCAAATGTTAGCTGATTTACGATCTATTCATCAATCTTTCAAAAATGATCTGGCCAATGATTCAACTACTCCCAGTTTGAGAGGCGGGTTGATGTCCGGTGAATTGGGACTAGATATCATCTACAAGATCGATCAATTATTTGTAGAGTCAGTCAGGTGTTTAGAAGATACAATCAAATTGATAAATAAATCTGAAGAAGCAACAGAAACTGTCAAGTCNGTGATATTGGAAANGCGTGAGTCAGTTATATCTGAGGTTAAGCAAACAATCAACCAGCTTGCACAAACTTATGCTGAGTTGATTACCTCTACTTCCGATGATGATCCATCGCGCTTGTCGCAACTCAGAAATGAATTAGATGCCAATATCGAGTTTGCTCGTAACGTGGATCAGAATGTTCGCAACTTAGGCAGAGAGGCTCTATTTGAACAAAATGAATATGATGAATACGTAAATGATNAGGAAAATCAATAGTTGAATATATTTTCTTCTCTTTTAGCTGTAATGTTTTTCGGATAAACCTTAAAGAAATTCACCTAGGGAGTTTATAATGGCAATCGGACGTCTTTTCAAGTCAATTTGGTATATGCTTACTGGTCGGGCACACGAGCTTTCCGACAAAATAATGGAAAACCCCGAAGCTGTTCGTGGGGCTTACGAAGATATCATAAAAGATAAAAAAGAGAATATTCAACGTTACAAGGGTGCAGTCGGACAACTCATGGCACTTTTAAAGCAAAAGCAAGTGTCAGTACAAGAACTNACACAGGAAGTAACACGTTTAGAAGACCTTAAAAAGGGCGCTTTGGCAAAAGCCAAACAAGTCGCAAATGATCTACAAAGCCAAGGAATAAGCCCAGAGGAAATTAAAACTGACGTGGACTACACTAAGTGCGTTGCTGCTTACAATGATTTCAGTTCGACACTGGCTGAGAAAGAGGCACGAATTGGTGAACTAGAAGAAGACATCCAGCGTGCACAGCAAGACATTGACGGACATAAAGTTCAGCTCGAGACTTTGACCCGAGACTTGAAAAAAATCCAAGAGGAACAATCAGAGGCGGTTGCTGATCTAATTTCAGCCCGTGAAACCGAAGAGATTGCCGATATGCTATCGGGAATCAGCAANGACGGTACCAANCAAGAATTAGTTCGCATGAGGGAAGTTCGCCAAAAAGCTAAAAGCCGAGCTGAAATATCCCAAGAATTAGCTGGAACCGATGCAAATTCCCAAGAAAATGAATTTTTAGAAGCAGCACGTAGCAGTGAAACTTCTGATGAATTTGATGCACTGATTTTTGGTGCTGAACAATCGGATTCGGTTGAGACTCCTACTACCAAAAACACAGATGNAGATTCCGAGTTACCGATCTAAGANACTCGTTATTTAGTCAATTAGGTATTAAAAATGTTTGTACCTTCCGTAGTGAAACCATGGTTAGTAGAGTCAGAATTCCAAAACTGTCAAGCTATATTAGATTCTGTATACCGTTTCAATCAGCAGGTTGATTATTTGGATTCCCTCNCATTTATTCAAGATAGCCAATTAGCTGAGTTACAATGTTCTCATAACCAATTGATTCAACAAGCAAGTCAACACCTACTANACAATGAGAAGTTAGAGTTAGATGATGACGAGCTAGATTCTATATTCGTTGAGGCATTACTGCTTCTGCCCCATTACAATCAAATGGTTAATTATCCCGGAATCAACTATTTAGACACTGTTGGATCGAAATCATTTCTTTGTTTTGAACCAGATCCCACAGATTGCTCAATGCAAAAAATACAGAGAGTTTTTGGCCTGAGTTCTACTGAAATTGAGCAAAAACAAGATGAAATTTTGGATCAGACGCAACCACTTCGAGATCGACANAAAATCATGCAAGTGTTAGAANAATTGTTCGATTTGACTCCNAGCCATCCAGATCTACAAAAAAACATTCATCAACTCTTTGTCTCNTTTTACCCAGATACACCTTTTTCGGTTGAACAAGTTAAGCTAATAAAGACNGCATCAGCTCTTTTTTTCTGTCTCCCTTTTGAAATTGATAAGATCCCTAATTGGACACAAATNAAACCCCATGACCAGCAACANTACCTGCNTTTCCTTCGTAAGATCAAAAGTGGTGAACCCTTTGCTCATTTTCCAGCTTTTGGTCCATTCAAGGGAGAGCAAACTCAAACCGATTTGCAAAAATTGATTGTAGAAAAATCAGGCTTATCTTCGGACACTGTCGATTTGACACTGACACGGATGGTAAATACCTTGCCAATTGACGATGTTGATAAATTTTTGATTCATGATGTTTGGGGCCATCAATGGCAAGAATGCTTATTGGATTTNGAGAATAATTACGTTGCTTTAGCGAGCTTTAGTCAACCTTTTTCACTACAAGAGAAAGCTGAAGTATTTGGTGAGCAGGTATCATTTTTATCGGCGTTTCGTTTAGAAGCCAAAGGCCAGATCCACTTCGATGAATCNGCTTTTATTAACTTCATTGATTACGAAATTTATGAACGGTCAGTAGTAGCATTGACACCTGTTTTGGCTGAAACCCTCGGNGACTTAGTTGAGTACAAGTTTGTTCTTGATCATTCTGACCACAATCGTCTATTACCAAGCTCTTCCCATATAAAAGACTCGCCAGGCAAGCTTGATCTTACTTTGAAAGATATCCATCGTTGCTTTAACCAAGCGACGGCNATTTTTGATAACTGGATTAGAAATGGTTCGGATCGTATGGCAACGGAACTGAAAAAACACTTCCCCCAAGCTCAAGACAATGACATTGAGNACTTAGCTCAAATAACAACAAAGATTTGCCAAAATCGGCTAGAGGAGCTTTATCAAGCCGACTGGAATCCCGGGGCACTATTTGGCCAAGCCATCCTAAATTTTTTAGCTATACATGCTAGCACTCATAAAATCTTCAATCAANTGGCAGATAGGGACTTTAGAGATTTATTAGTTTTAATGATGGGTGTTTTCTTTGACCGAAATCCGCAAAAGCATCTTTGGCTGATGGATAACTTCATCAACCAAGCTTTTCTCACCCGTTGGGCTCGCTGGAAGGAGTAATGAACGATGGCTGTAAAAATACCAGAGTACACTTTTCTTTCCGAAGCTGGCAAACTAATTAACACAGGTATTTCTCGGAGTCTCATTCTATCTGGTAACATCCACGACCTATTTTTGAATATTGATAACGTAAATGNTNACNNAAGAAAAAACANTCTTTCGAGTGANTATTTANCACTTGTACCTTTTTTNTGCCAGAAGTGGGATATANATGGATTCATTTTGGTGGTTTATGAACTCAATGGNCCTATCAGNTTTTTGTCGGNTGTTANNAAAGACAAAGTCAGNAAAGCNTATGATAAATGGAAGNATAGTATCAACNGCAGAGAAAATTTACTNCNCGAAAANAAACCTAAATTTGANGAATATCTACACAACGCAATTGGNAATCCAACAGTCGCTTTAGAGTTNTTGCGGCAGCTTTGTCTACTTTCCCGTTCCGAAGATGCTAGACCTTTTTTAGAAGAGAACCTCCTAATTTTGGTCGAAGCAGCTGATTTACTTCTTCCAGAAGGAGAAATTTCTCGTTTATCTGTACCTGATCGGCATCGCATAAGTATCGTGCAAGACTGGTTCTTAGACCCTACATTTGTTAATGCAAAAGATGCAGTAATATTTATTTCTGAATCAAAAAGCTTGCTAAATTCACAAATTTCTCGGTTGCCACAGGTAATTTCCGTTGAAATTCCTGCACCCGATATGATAGCTAGGCAGCATTTTATTTCTTGGTTTAACCAAAAACAAAATGCTGCGGGCAATTGCCTGAATTTGTGGGGAACACAAGAACAACTAGCTACATTAACTGCAGGTCTTACTTTGCATGCACTGAGACAGTTACTGATGTTAGCTTGTTATCAAACCACCAAATTAAACCAAAAGCTAGAACCATCAACAGTGGTTCATAAGGTTTCTGATTTCATTCAGTCACAATTAGGTGAAGATGTTGTGGAGTTTAAGAAACCTAATCATAGCTTGGAAGATGTAATAGGAAATCGAAAGCTTCTCAATTTTTTGCGTGAGAAACTAATTCCCCGGCTAAAATCAACAGGAGATGGTGCTATTGCAGGCGCAGCTGTTGGAGGCCCAATTGGTTGTGGGAAAACCTTTATTTTCGAGGGTTTGGCTGGTGATTTAGATATGCCAGTTATTGTGCTGAAAAACATTCGTAGCCAGTGGTTTGGTCAAACTGATGTGATCTTCGAAAGATTGCGTCGATTGTTAATGGCTCTAGACAAAGTGATGATTTTTGTCGACGAAGCTGACACTCAATTTGGTGGGATAGACAAAAATGCGCACGCAACTGAACGCCGATTGACCGGTAAAATTCAGGCTATGATGTCTGATCCACAGCTAAAAGGCCGTGTTGCTTGGTTATTGATGACTGCTCGTATCCACAACTTATCTCCCGATTTGAGACGCGAAGGGCGCGTTGGTGATCTGATTATTCCAGTCTTAGATCCAGAAGGAAAAGATCGGGAAGCTTTTATCCGTTGGTCTATATCCGGCGTTTACAAAAAAAAAATATCTACAGATGTTATCAACCAACTTAAGATAATCACAGCTGAATACTCCGCCGCTAGCTATGCCTCGCTCCGTTCGGACCTACAGGCAGAAGGAAATGAACTTAGCCTTGATCAAGTAATTCAAGTGGCTGAAGACCGAATTTTACCGAACGTTGGTATTATTCGCCGCTACCAAACTTTGCAAGCACTTATCAACTGTACTCGCAAGTCGCTACTACCGCAATCCTATTCTCCCCAGCTAAGAGTCGAATGGGAAACTGAGATTAAGCACTTGGAACGAAGTGGTCGACTGAATTAAGGATTAGGAGGAAACCTAATGTTGAATGCCACACAATTGGATGAGTTTCATCAAAACGGTTATATCATTGTACCCGACCTTTTCGAGCCTAATGAAATGGAATTGGCTTTACGAGCGATGGAACAAATTTTCTATGGTCAAACCTTCACAGACTATCTAGTAAGTTTCGATGCTGGAAAAAATACAGATTCAGTGGAACCAAAGACAACGAAAGCTATTCCACACTATGGTGAAACAGAATTTGGAAGAGCTCAATTTCCCTGTGGTGTTGATGAACTGGATCGGTTAATAGAAAATGATACCTACTTGGATGTCTTTTCAGAGTGCCTAGGTGCTAAAGACATGAACTACTGTAATGCTCATTTGTTTATGCGTTCGGGACCAACAGACAAAAGGCACTCTGAGCATCCTTGGCAGGGATATCATATAGATCATTACACTAATTGCTTTTTACCACCAACATCAGATATTGGTCGTTATGACTATGTTAATAGTGGAATATATCTTCACGACGTAGGCGAAGAATCCGCCCCGATGCACGTGATTCCAGGTTCTCATCTGCAGGCGATTGATATCCTACCCCGTTTGGCTAGCCAGATGAATGACATCCGACAAATTAGTCAATTTGCTAAGCCCGTACCAGCTACTGCTAAAGCAGGAAGTGTGCTTTTCTACTCTTCATACTTGGTTCATGCCGCTGTCCCATTTCGGAACAAACGAAAGCAGAGGGCATTTTGGACGTTGTCAATGAGTCGGGCTGACACTTGTCGCTGGACAAAGTTAGCAAACCCTTGGGTAGGACCAGAACAATCCTTCATAAAACCATTTTGGGAAAGAACAACTCCTCGCGTTCGCACACTCTTCGGTTGGCCAGCTCCTGGATCTGACTACTACTGTCAAGAAACTCTTGAAAACCTAGCTATTATGTACCCTAATATGAATCTGGCTCCTTACCGGTAGGCTATTCATTCAGTTGAAACTAAACTAAGTACGCTGACCTCAGGCCGACAATTGAATCTAGCTCCCATTAAACTCCCAACACCACGGGTGATAAAAATTGATCGAGAACTGGAAGCATCCGGCCAAGAATAAAGCCCTTCTACTAACTTTTTGTCCCTGACAGCCATCGTCAAGAAGGGCCGTGCACCGAGTAAGTTGAGTTGTCCCCCGTGAGTATGGCCGCACAACATCAAGTCCCAATGATGTGGTGTTAAGATCTGCTTAGCATCTGGATTATGACAGAGCAATATGGTCGGGTAACGATTATGCATAGTATCTATGCCTTGGAAAGCCTCTACCGGACGACATGAATTAGATAGATAATCACCAACACCGACCATAGTAAGAGACAACCCTTTGATTTGCAAATTGAACTTTTCATTGAATAATGGGAATACACCACTACATTCAAGTAAATGAGCGACCTGCCGACTATCGTGATATTTTTCTCCGGGGTTATCTTTGTTTAGATACACGCGGTCATGATTTCCAAAACAGGCAAAGGTCGGAGCTTGATCGGTCAACAATTTTAATAATCGATGATATCGGTCAAAATTCTCAATTTCGTGTGTGATGAAATCACCAGTCAAACAGACTAGGTCGGGGCGTGGCTAATACCAAGCCGGATAGCAGTTTCAATTTGAGAATAAGGAACTTCAGGCGAAGAGTGAAAGTCTGATAAGTGTAGTATTTTGATTTTTTGACCATTAGATAAAGCGGAAAACTTAATTTCGGTTTTGTTTACCCAGAACCATTTGGGTTCTACAAAACGGGCGTAAACTGCAGCCAACCCTGATAACGTAGATACCCCTCCAGCTATCCAGAAAAAAGATTTTCTGCTGAACTTCAATTTCGATATATCTTTATTAAATTACCGATCATACCGAATGCGTGGATCTAACCAAATTAGTAGTAAATCAGAAATCAGNGTTCCGACTACTGTTAANAGACTTAACATCATCACCATACTACCTGCNAAGTACATATCNTGGTTCATTAATGNTCTCAATAGTAGTGGACCNGTAGTCGGAATACCCAATACAACTGAGGTAATNACTGAACCGGAGACAATTTGTGGTAGAACCCAACCGATNTTACTCACNACTGGGTTGAGTGCCACNCGTACCGGATACTTAAGGAGTAATTTGACCTTCGGAACGCCCTTGGCCCGAGCTGTTACCACATAAAGTTTACGTAATTCATCTAGAAGGTTACCACGNACCACCCGAATTAATGAAGCAGTACTNGCCGTTCCAAGTACAATAACCGGAATCCANAGATGGGCNATTAAATCAACGACCTTGCCCATCGACCAAGGTGCGTTTTGGTAGGATGGTGAAAATAACCCACCAACACTCCAACCCAAAAGGGCATCCGAGACAAACATCAAAATTAGTGCAAAAAGAAAATTGGGAATTGCTAANCCAACGAAACCAATCAAAGTAAACGTGTAATCTCCCAAAGAGTATTGGTTCACTGCCGAGTAAATTCCAATTGGAATAGCTAAGGTATACACGAAAACCAGGGTTGAAATCGAGATCGCAACAGTTAAGAAAAGTCGCTCAAAAATTAGCTCACTCACAGGCCGATTCCATTCAAACGACATACCGAAGTTACCCTTCAATAATCCACGCATCCACCGCCAATATTGTACATAGATAGGATCATCTAGGTTATACCGTTGACGAAGCGCATCAACCAAATCCGCATCGACAGTTTCTCCAGTTTCTTCCAAAGCCGAAATATAAGCAGTTAAATAATCACCTGGTGGCAATTGTATCAGTAAAAAAGAAATGATAGAAATAACCAGTAATGTCGGAAACATCCATAAAATACGTTTGACAATTAGGTGAAACACAATCTATCTCTNTCTCAGAATTAATTTAAGATGAATTGTCAATGGCATAGCATTCAGGAGCAGTACTACCAGGCGTTCTAAAAATCCAACCNGAAACAGCTATTTGTGGTACATTGCGAAAGGTCTCTTTAACAATGAATATCGATGGTATACGGCCAACAGTACCAATAATCCATAGATTTTTCTGATTGAGATCGATAATTTGCTTAAACAGTCGAATCTGCTCACTTGATTCTGGAGTTTTCTCGATCTGNTGATAGAGGCGCATACATTCCTTNATTTCTAATGGTGGTTCAATACCTTTAAGTCTGTTGGANTGGAACCATCGGGCATACCCAATTCCTTGAATCGATTCTTCGCTGTANGGNAAAAACCAGCGCGGGTCCATAACAGGAATTAACTCATCTGCAGATCCCCAGACACCGACATCGTGGAGTAAAGCTGACTTACGAGTATAGAATAGTTGGCGAGCTTCCAGCTTAAGCTCTGTCTTTACCCCGATCTCCGTCCATTGTCTTGCAATGAGTTCAAACATCGGAGTACCTAGAAAAACAGAGGCGATTTCAATCCGAATATGTAGAGGTTGGCCGTCTGGTCGTAATCGAATATCATCTTTTTTTCGTCGTTTAAGTCCCATGTCATCTAACAAAAGATTAGCAGTACNAGGATCGAATTCCGTGTAGGCATTCTCATAAGCGGGAGAATAAAATGGGGAAATCGGTGGAGGTGAAATCTGACAGGCTTTACCAATACCAAAGAAAGCGATTTCATTAAGTTCACGTCGGTCAATAGCTAGTGACAACGCCTGGCGAAAACGACGATCAGAAAAAATACTTCGAAGTACTGGATCCTTGTGATTGAGATTTAATGCCAAGGCTTGTCCTCCTCCGCTACTGATCCATTGACGTACGCTATATCCTCGACTCTGACTGTTAGCCTTAAATTTGGGGTAATTATCAAATTGGAGNTGCCGACCTTGCATCCCAATTTCTCCATTCATCGCTTTCAGGTTTATTATCTGTGCATCGTAGATTTGAAATAGCATTTGGTCTATGTACGGTAATTGATTTCCCGCTCCGTCTACTTTCCAGTAATACGGGTTCCTTTCAAACACTATTTGCTGCGCAGGCGGGGCCACTTTTAAAATCCAAGGCCAAAGACGCGGTATCTCCGGGTTTTGCCAATCGGCTCGGTCTTCAAACAGCTGATACCAGAAATCAAACGATCTTTTCTTGGCTAGATCGGTCAGTTTCTCTACTGCCACAAAATCTGGATGAAACTGTTTCAAGTAATGGGCTGGATATTCGACCATCGGATAACTACGACCCGAAGCTAATGCTTTCAGAAACAAACCGTAGGGACTGACAAACTTGAAACGAACTATATGGTCGGCTACTTTTTCCACTATCATCGGCACACCATCTCTCTGGAATTCACGCGGGGTGGTGGGTGTTAGTTGTGGATTCTGAATCACGTGGTTATACCAAAACAGAATATCATCAACTGAGAACAGTCTACCGTCCGACCAGTGCACCTCCTGCCTCAGCCAAAATGTATAGGTCCTCCCCTGGTCACTGACTTTCCACTTGACGGCCAAATTGGGCAAAATTTGTTGGGCCATCGGTCCCCAGCGAACCAGTCCATCATAAGCCAACCGAGCCCGAAAAATACCAACATCCGGTGCGCTGGTACCATATCTTTGCCATTGACCACCGTAAGGACCATTTTGATCAGGCGGATAGATCACCAGTGGATTAATAGGTAACCGCTCGGCAACCGGAGGTAGCGAAAGTTGATCCAGCATTGGTGCTTGCCTAAAATGGCGATTTTGTTCCCATTCACCGACAGTATGAACACCATCTTTCATTTGCTCAAATTTGTCTTTGGTCAAGGGTTCGAAATCTGAGCTAGTCGGACTAGACAGTGCAGAAGACTGCAGATTAGTATCAAGAATCTCAGAGAAAGAGTCTAGGTCTTGTTTTTGCCCCCAGTGGGCCAAATGCCAAGTGATTCGAGCCAAGAAAAAGACCATCAGGAAAAGAAAGGAAGAGATAACAAGCAAACGCCAGCCAATAGACTGGAAGGCGGCGGCAAATTTTCGGATGGAATCAGACAAGGAACTCACTCATTAGAACAGGAGTAGAAAGGCAAAATACAGCCATCAAATAAGCAGATCACCTCTTATCTTTCACTTTTCAATTTAATAAACCTAATAAAACAGGTTAAGGTCACAGTTTTAGTTGAAAGGTAATCACGACACTTTATTAGTCATTTAGTGACCATTCCAGTATTTGTTGATCTTTTAGCAATCTTTTTCGTAAGCGTATCAAGTCGATTGATTGTACNGCTTGTCCTTCTTCCATGGCATGACAGGCAATTGTTGCTGCNGATTGACCTAGAACCATAAAGACTGGCTCCATTCGAATAGACCCGTAAGCAATGTGACTCGCAGATAGGCAGATAGGTACCAAAAGGTTATCACATTCTGTTTGCTTAGGTACAATAGACTCGAAAGCGATTGGATATGGTAAGAATCCGCCAACCTGCACATCACCTTCATTTCGTACGAATCCATCATCATCCAGATAACGTTGTACATTGTGTGAATCCATCGTGTAAGCGGCTAAGCCAACTGAATGTTGAGCAAATATTGCACCTTCACAGTTTTTCTGAGTCATGACGTAGTCTGATACCATTCTGCGTGCTTCTCGAACGTACAGTTGGTTTGGCCAACCTCCGTTATCTATGAATTCGTCACCACAATTTCCCCAACGCTGAAATTCATTCCGTATTTTTTCCGGAACCCTTAAATGATTAGCCAAGGTCCACATCAATCCTTTTTGGTAAGAAAGATGATCCTGAAATATACGGTCGCGTTCCACGTAAGTAGCCTCAGGCCAACGATAGTTATATCCAATGTAGTCAGTCGAAAAGCCTTGGTTATTGTTAGTGTCTGTTTTCCAATTTGGCATCCCAATTGGGTGCCAAGGAGCAATCTGTGCACCGGCTTCAAAGTTACGTAATAATAATTCAAAGTTCATCTCACAATAGTCATCCGGTTTAGCGAATGGCAGACGATTAGCTTCATTTGTAGTATTACACATTCGAAAGCAGTAAGCCTGAATCCGGTGATCACTCTCCCCTTCAATCCCCGGCCCTAAAGGATCAATTCCTGGTAATAAGCCGCTAGTTGAGTCGCCTTTTACCACATAGGGATCAATTCCTGGTTGCAATTGATGTTTAGTAGCTTTCTGGATTTGTACACCATTAAGTGTTTCATTATACTTAGCATTAGCTTCCCGACCAACTATATATGAGACACCAGCAGTAGCCATCAGATCTCCCTCATAGGTTGCATCGATAAATTGTTTCCCGCGAAATACGATTTCATTTTCTAATCGTATCTCAATAATCGAGTGTTTTTGTTTTATCACTCCATTTTTGCGATCTAGTCGAAAGTTAAGAAATAAACTGACCCCTGATTGTTGTACGAAATGAGACAATATTTGCTCTGCGACTTTCGGCTCAAAAGTCCACATGGCATCCATTCCCTGCCCATCTTGCCGTGAAGATCTGAACTCATCAGGCATTTGCCACACCCAAGCCGAAGGGGCAGTATAATGAACTTTGATGCGTTGATAAAATTCACGAGATATACCACCAATCGCTGCTTTGTTACCGATATCAGTAGCACCAAGTCCACTTGATGTAAGCCCACCAATGTGTTGGCTAGGTTCAATTATTGCTGCAGATTTACCCATTCGAGTGGCTTGGATCCCTGCCGCTACACCACCTGCTGTAGCACCGTAAACAACAAGATCAAATTCGTAAATCCTTTTGTCAAGCTTTTTCCCCACTTTTAATTATCCTCCTAGCCTATTTAGCCACAACATGAAAATAGAATCTACTAATTTAATTTCAATTTGGAATTGATATAAATAGACGAAATTGATTTTTCACTAATAATTGGTAATTACATTCTAATTGACTACTAATTAATTAAGCCCACAGATCAAAAAACCTATATTTTTCTGCGAGAGGCTCAACCAATATCAGTAAAACTGAACCAATAATTTTTATACATCAGAAGTATACAAGATATCATCTCAATTGGCATATTTGGTATTTATTAGGCTAAGATATAGTTGAGTCATCGAAAGTGAAACGGAGGTTTGGTATGCCAGTAGAACTGACTGACGTTATGCTGGAACAGTTGGAAGAGATAGGTTATCTCATCATCCCAGAATACTACACGGGTAAACAGTTAGAAGAAATGCAAGCAGCCCAAAGAAATATCTTACCAACATGGAGTCAGGTCAAAAATGATCCGCCCGCTAATCGATCAATCCTTGTGGAGTTCCCCCCCCCTGAAATTTCTTTACTGCGTGGTATTGTAGATCATCAAGCTTGGACATTCGGGCGCAAATGGCTCAAAACAGATCAGATACACTTCCGGGCTGGATGTATGATCGCCCGTTATCCTGGTTTCAAGGGTGGTGGCATTGGTAGCGACACCTCAGGGCTTCATCTAGATAATGGTAATAATTCACTGCTCCC